>CAJUER010000023.1 GCA_910585705.1 uncultured Christensenella sp. | reverse complement strand
GCACCCCAGCGCGGAGCAAATCCTATCAATATGCTCAAGCTTCAAAAAGGTGCAGGAATTACCGCACATAGCACAGATTGTCGAGGGACGGATACCCGTCCGTGAGGCAAGCTCCGCCTGTGTCATACCTCGGTCGGAAAGCAGCTTTTTCAGCATTATTTTTATCATGTCAGACCTCCTAAAATATGAGCGATAACGTCTACCGTCCAGCCGTTTCCGAGCTGTCTGTACCGCTGTGTGTTGGATACTCCCTCGGTGTAATTGTCAGGTAAAGTTTGCAAGCGTTCGCATTCCACGGGAGACAGCTTGCGAATAATATAGCAGCCATCTTTTATTTTTATGGGATAAGGCTTTTCGCCTATTTCAACCGAACCGTTTTCAACCTTAAAGATCGGCTTGTCGGCGGTTCCGCAGTACTGATAAAATTCGCATGATGTAGTCAGGCAATTTGATTTTTCACGCATAGCCCTGCCACGCCTCAGCTTGCTGTTCGCGTAAGCAAGGTCGACGCACTCGCCCGGCATAATGTCAGCATAACCCTGTTTCGTACCCTCAACCACGCGCATAGCGGGTATGGCGTAAAGCCCCGTACCGCCTCCGTTAGCGGAAAACGTAACCGATTTTCTGTCCGATGAATAAACCCTGTGTCCCTGTGAATTGCTCCCAATATCGCCGATACGGACAGGCTCCGCGACCATAGTACGCTGGTGACGTTCAAGAGTATTTTTTAATTCCGCACCCGCATAATTTGCCGTAAGACAATAAGATTTTCCCTGCCAGGGAACAGCGTTTTCGATAATATCTTTCAGCATGATACCCCTGTCCGCGGGCTGGGTAACGTTCGGAATATTGGTCCAGTAACAGCGTTTGCGCTGCTGTGCGGAAACGAGGGCGGAGTTTATCATTATCGGCTGAACGCCCAGCTTTTTGGAAATTTCGGCCTTGATATTTTGGTGAATGCTGTGATTGTTTTCGTACAAAAAATATTTTGCGCCAGTCTCCTCAAGAGCGCGGACGTACTGCATAAAAAGTCTGAAGCCCTCGCCGCCGCAGTCTGTCTCGCGGTTCTTTCTGGCAATGCTCCAATATGTGCATGGACTGCCGCCGAGCAGCAGATCAACGCCTTTAAAATCGGAAAAATTTCCGCCAAAAACGTCTCCGTGGCGGACAATCTCGGGATAATTTTTCGCGGACGTTTGCACCGCGAATTTGTCAATTTCGTAT
>CAJUER010000022.1 GCA_910585705.1 uncultured Christensenella sp. | reverse complement strand
TGATTTTGTTTTGTACTCAAATCATCGACGGTAGCGTAATTGCTTAAATCAACAGTTGAAGCAACGTAATCAAAAACAGCTTTTGAGGTGCTTACCGTCTCATTAGTGGAATTTGAGTCTATGACTTTCGACGGTACAGGAATATCCGGCTTATTTGTCAAATCGTTGTAGTCTCCGCTGAAACCATTGTCACCTCCTTTCTCGCGGGACCTAAAAGAAGTCTGGGCGGCGATCTCTTCGGCGCGGATCTGAACCCTGCCGCTGCCGAGGAGCCATACGGTATCCCCGGAGGTCTCGGGAGAAACGCGTATCTCCGTCCCCGCGGGAACGGCGTAGACTCCGTCCGCGTAAGGGACTATTTCCGGATTTCCAGAAGCGCAGACCTCGCTGTCTCCCATATTGAGTATCATGTAGTAGGGGTAATTCCGCGGAAAGGTCACCGCTGTTTCCGTTCCCGTAAGTTCTATCGTTTTTACTTTTGGCATGGTTAGTCCTCCTTTTAATTTGTTGACCCGTCGGGGCGGGGGTAAAGTGAATTGCAAAGCTGAAAGCAGTTTGCACCAAAAGTGCAGTTATCGGAAAATTCGGCGGTTTCAAGCTTACTTTTTCCGGAAAATGCATATGTGCCCACACTTGTACAATTCGGTGCGCAAACGGCACGAAGCGGAAAGTTAAAATCTCGGAATGCATAATCGGGAATTTTTTCACATTTGGGCAAGTTAATTTCCTCCAGAGGACAGTAATTAAACGCATTTGCCGCTAATTCTGTACATTCCGGCAGAGTAAGCTTTACGGGGATTCTTGAATTCATAAACGCCCGATCGCCTATTTTTACAATTTTGGAAAAATCAAAATTTGAGGGAAAAACAACTCCCGAAAAACACTCCCTTGGAATTTCGGTTACAGGTTCGGCAAATTCAAGCCTTCTTAAATTGCCGCAGCCGCTCAGAAAAGCCGGCGCAAGTTCTGAATTACCGTTAACCTTTAGCCAGCGCAGACGGTAGCACCCCATAAACGCTCCGTAGTTGTTAAAATTATCCCACCCTTTATTAAAGCGAATATTTTTTCCGGTTTTGGCTATTAAAAGATTTACACAGTTTCGGCCGTAGGTGTTGACCGTATCGGCAGCAACCGCTAATCCGCAGCTCAGATCGTCGGTAACGGTTTTTATAACGTATTGCCCCGGTTCGGAATATGTATGCGTATTAGTAGTCGCTCTGCTTGTGCCTATAAAATTGCCCTGTTCGTTAATTGTGTATCCTCTAAAAGTTTCAACGGTACCGTCACCCCAGTCAATGGTAAGGATTCCGTGTCCGTTCCAGCCGTTTACAGGGTCTCGAAAAATAAAGGTAAAAGTAAAAACATTCCGTATCTCTATCAGAAAATTAGCCTCCCACTCTCCCGGCTCCGGGACTTCGAGCCACCAATCGGGCGGCTGCCAGATCCCCTCACCCCCTCCCTGCTCCGATAATTTTTTTAGCTCGTTGATAGCCCCCGCAAAATCCTGCGCTTTGGTATCAAGAGGGATATCCGACTGGACTTTCCCTTCGAATTCCCACACAGCCTTGCCGTCCTCGTC
>CAJUER010000021.1 GCA_910585705.1 uncultured Christensenella sp. | reverse complement strand
CCTTTTCCAACTGGCACATTCCCCGAAACGCCAGCCGTGCGTGGCATGGCTGACTGTATTTCGTGAAAAGAGCCGTTGGAAACCCGCACAAGCGTACCGCAAGGTAAACTTGCCATACCCTTGCCTTTCCCGCCCGTATGGAGTGTTCCCTAAAAGACGAAAGAGAACAGGCACTTTTCCCCTGTTTCCCTAAATGTAAATCTTCCTCTTACGCAGTCCCCCAGCCGGGACAGTCGTTTTAATCATTTCAATAGGCAAAGGTAGTTACGTGTTCTTCACGATTTTGCAAGGTCGAGCCGTTCCGGTTTGGCGAAAAAATCTTCCCTGCCTTGCGAGGTATTTTTTGCCCAAAACCTTGCAAACTCTAAACACTACCCTTTTGAGCCTATGTGAAACGAAAACGACCGACCCGACCGGAAGACGCATAAAAAAAAAGTCGGATTTACGGGAAACAGGAAAAAAGTTCAGTGAAACTTCAACTCCCTCACCTCTCGAATCCGCATAAAATCAAAAACTTAAAAATTACAGCAATATGGAAGCAACGACATTATCAGCAGCAAGCGTTTATGTAGGCACTTACGCCAAGTACAACAACGGTTCATTGTCCGGCGCATGGCTCGACCTTTCGGATTATTCGGACAAGGAAGAATTTTACGAAGCCTGCCGGGAACTGCACAAGGACGAGGAAGATGCGGAATATATGTTTCAGGATTACGAGAATATCCCGGAAGCCCTGATTTCTGAAAGCTGGATTTCTGAAAACTTTTTCGCTTTGCGTGATGCGGTGGAGGATTTGAGCGACACCGAGCAGGAAGCCTTTTTCGTGTGGTGCAACTATAAAAGCCATGATTTGGGCGAGGAAGATGCGGACGACCTTGTACGGGACTTTCAAGACGAGTATCAAGGTCAATATAACGATGAAGAAGATTTCGCCTATGAAATCATAGAGGACTGTTACGACCTGCCGGAGTTCGCAAAGACCTATTTCGATTATGAAAAGTTCGCCCGTGACCTGTTCATGTGCGATTACTGGTTTGATGACGGCTTTGTGTTCCGTGCGGCATAACAACCAATCCGGGCGGGGTGTCAAAGCCCTGCCCGCTAAAAACAACCAAGTTTATAACCATAAAAAATAAGACATCATGCAGTCACTTAACAAAAACGGGGTAAGCATCACCCAAATACCGGGAGAAGAAAAATACGTGAAATGCTGTTTAGGGGCTTTCAGGGGACAAATTTATTATCAATATGACTACCGCCACACGGACGGCGAACTTTTCAGCACGGTAGCTAAAACGCTGGACGAGTGCCGCCGCAGGCGTGACGAATGGGTAGCGAAGAAGAACGGAGTAATAAACAAGTAAATTTTAGGGACATGAAAACGACAGAAGTAAACAAGGAGCTTATCGGCAGACGTTGCGAGTGTATTTTTACGGGCTTAATGGTAACGGGCGTTATCGAGGACATCCAAGACGACCAGCATTCCACAGCGGTCAAAGTCCGTTTCGACCACCCGCACCAGTGGGGCGATGATTTGTATAGTGATGTATGGGCGTGGGGGCGCAAAATTGACGAGTTCGGCACGTTGCACCATTTGCAACTGCTGGTAGATAAGCCGGACTTTCAGATTATGACCGTAGTTTTCGGCGAGCCAATCAGCCAAATAGACCGCAGTGTTTTTGAAGATGTGGAAACGTGGGGCGTCTGTTCCCTGCAAGGCTGGGTAAACAGCTATGAAAGTGTCCGGTTTGTAGCCA
>CAJUER010000020.1 GCA_910585705.1 uncultured Christensenella sp. | reverse complement strand
ATATGCAGACTATAGCGATCGAGTGTATTATGTCCGGGACAAACGGGACGGAAAATATCAAGGCGCGGGACAATGCGGCTCGGCTTGCGGCTTATCTGCTGCACAAGAACGGTCTGACCGCGGACAATCTGTACACCCACACCTACTGGCTCCACGTAAAGGACGGGCGCACAAAGCCCTCCGATACCGCAAATATCGACAAGTGGTGTACCGCTCCACATTCCTATAAAAACTGTCCGCTCTATTTGATTCCCGACTGGATCGGGTTCAAGAAACAGGTGGACAAGTACATCAGGCAGCTTGGCGGAAGCTCCGTTATTTTGGGCGGTACGTTCATGGTTCGCGTGCTTGATCCCGCGCTGAATATCAGGGCGCAGCCGTCGCTTACCGCAAAGATCAACGGCGTTATCCGTGGGAAAGGTGTGTATACAATTGTTGCCACATCGTTTGAGCCTAAAACTCAAATTACTTGGGGAAAGCTTAAATCTGGCGCGGGGTGGATATCGCTGGGCGGTAAATACGTTAAGAAAATTTAGGAGGAATTTATCATGGAAAAAATCATTATTTCAACAAAAAATTCGACGGAAGCCGTTTGGGAAAAAGGCGAATGGGACGATTATTTTTATGACGGAAAATGTTTTATTGTTGTTAAAGATCATTCATGGGTCGGCATTTACAATATGGATTGTGTGCTTAGCATTGTTGTAGAATAATTTTAGGAGGAATTTTTATGAAAAACAATTTCAAAAAATGGCTGAAAGCGGCGGGAATCCGCGCGGTCAAAACCGTTGCCCAGACCGCCGTCGCAACTATCGGAACGTCCGCGGTGATCGGCGAGGTGAACTGGATCGCGGTGGCTTCCGCTTCGGTTCTGGCGGGAATACTTTCCCTGCTGACCTCGGTGGCGGGACTTCCCGAGGTGGACGGATAACCATACCGAAAATGCGGCGGGAAAATCTCTCGCCGCATTTAATTTTAAATTTTAAAGGAGGAATTTTATGAGATCATTTATCCCATGGATCGGCGGCAAGTCGTTACTTGCCCCAAAAATCACAGCGGAATTTCCGCAGAACTTTGGACGCTACATCGAAGTGTTCGGCGGCGGAGCTTCCGTGCTTTTTTCCTCGGACAAACACGCGAAATTTGAGGTCTGGAACGACGCTAACGGCGACCTTGTGAACCTCTTTCGGTGCGTTAAATATCACCGCGGGGAACTGCAAAAAGAAATTCGGTACTATTTAAATTCCCGCGAAATGTTCGGCGATATACGCAAGCGGCTTGAATGTCCCGGTTTTACCGATATCCAGCGGGCTGCTATGTTTTATGTGCTTGTTAGAATCTCGTTCGGCGCAAACTCGCGCGACTTTGCTTCCGACACAAAACAGATCAGTACGGACTGCTTTGATAGGATCGAAGCGCGGCTCAGCCGGGTGGTTATTGAACACAAGGACTTTGAAGAATTGATCAGGCAGTACGACCGTCCCGACGCGTTCTTTTACTGCGACCCGCCCTATTACAAAACAGAAGAGTATTATTCCGAGAAATTTTCCGAGGCGGATCATTACCGTTTAAACAGTGTTTTAACGGCGTTAAAAGGGCGTTTTTTAGTGTCCTACAACGACGATGATTTTGTGCGGGAGCTTTACAAGGACTTCAATATCCAAGCAGTCTCGCGGCGTAATAACCTCTCCACGGGACAGTTTAAAGAGGTTATCATCAAGAATTACTGATATTTTTTTTAGCGCACAAATAACGGATTTTGTTATTTATACGCTGAAAAAAGTACCATTGATTCGCTTACTTTTTAGGAGGTCTGACATGATAAAAATAATGCTGAAAAAGCTGCTTTCCGACCGC
>CAJUER010000019.1 GCA_910585705.1 uncultured Christensenella sp. | reverse complement strand
GTTGAGGGTACCGCGAGGGGAGGCAGGAGGGGACGCAGGTGGTTCGAGGTCATGAAAACATTTCATCTGTCAGAGATAATCGCGGGCGCGAAAAAGATCGCGGGAGCTGTCAAGGCGCAAAAAAGGAGGTGATTATTTATGCTGAGTATTATTGAGGGTGTTCGGGAGTACATGGCGTCGTGTCCCCTGCTGTCGGAAATTCCGCTGAAAAAACGTTTTGTGGACTGGACTGACCCTACAGCCAACAATTACGGCATTATCGTTGACAGCAACAATCTTATACGTTCCTTCATTTCGGGCGGCGGGAAGTACGAATACAACTTTTTTGTACAGGCGCGTCTCCGCGCGGAGGACAAAAAATCCCTCGAAAACGCCGAGTGGGTGGAGCGCATGGAGGCCTGGTGCAGGGAGCAGACCGCCGCAAAAAATTTTCCCAAAATGCCCGGGGGCTGCACACCTACAAAGCTTTCCGCAGAAAACGGCTCTCTTTTTGAGAGGGACAAAACCGGAAACACCGGGCTGTACCAAATTCAATTCAAATTAAGCTATATCAAGAAAGGAAGTTAATTATGAGTATTTTTAAAGTACCCGAAAACACAAACATCGAGGCGACCGCGCAGCGTACCGACATTCTTCACTTTATGGACGTTACCGACGCGGAGGGCGTTGCTCCCGAAGCCGAGGACGATACCGTATGGTGTCAAATGGGCGTGGGCTGGACGGCAATGACCGAAAGTCCCGCCGCTCAGTCCAAGGAGCGCAAATTCATCAACGAGAAATCCAAGCGCAAGAACATTACAAGCTATTCGCCCTCTATCGCGTTTGAGGCTCTGCTGATGTTTCTGAATCCCGCGATCCGCAAGGTTTACGACATCTATACCAAACGCAAAACGGGTACCGCCGCGGTCGTTCCCATGGTCACGGTGGACGCTTTCGATACCGCCGTAAGCGGCTATTATCCTGCCAGAAAGGGCAAATATGCCGTCGAGGTATCGTCCTGCGACGATGACGACGATATGATAATCAAGGGCAATTTCAACGGTCAGGGCGACGAGGATATCGGCTGGTTCGATCCCGTCAACGGCAAGTGGAGCGACACAAAGCCTACATTGCAGCCGAGCGGTCAGTCCGAAAATCAGGGCGGCACACTTGATCCCGAAAATGAATAATTAACGGAGGTAAAATTTTATGAAATCGAATATCATACCCATGCAGAACGGAATTGTAAAGTCCGGAGAATTTTCATTCAGCCGCAGGGCGGCGAAGCTTAAAGCATACGGCGAGGAGTTCGAGCTCCCCGCCAAGACCGTGGAGTTTTCCGACAAGCTTGACGCGGTTCGCGCGGAGATGCTTACCACTCTCAAGACCTCGGACACTGTACGCTCCCTGAAAAAGGGTATCGGCCTTTTCATCGGCGAGGAAAAAGCGGAAAAGCTTTTCCCCGGCGACAAGATAAGCGAGCTTGACCCGGACGAGATACTCGGCTTCTGGTCGGCTCTCAACTACGAGCTTAACCGTCACCAGCGCGAGATCGTCGCCAAATATTCAAGGTGAACCTGCTGTACGAAAAGCTTCCCGCCGTTTATGAGTACGGCGGGAAGCAGTATGATATACGCACGGATTTCCGCGACTGGATAAGGTTCGAGCTGCTTTTCACGGATCGGGACGTTCCCATGCGGGACAAGAAAAATGCGCTTTTGCGTATCATTTTCCCCGTTGTCCCGCCCGATCCTGATCTGTGGGAATTTATCCTGTGGTTTTACCAGTGCGGGAAAGAATCGTGCGGTGTTAAGTCCGACAGCAAAAACGTCAAGGCAAAAAAACAAGCCGCCGTCTACTCCTTCGAGCATGACGACGGCTACGTTTATGCCGCGTTTTTAGAGGTGTACGG
>CAJUER010000018.1 GCA_910585705.1 uncultured Christensenella sp. | reverse complement strand
CCGTGCGATATTTCAGTGGCAGGCTTTCAACGGCAAACAGCGCGGGTGTCCCATAGCAGGCACGTTGCACCTGCTTAATCTTCCCCTCTCTTACATAGTAGTTAAGGTTAGATTTCGACATGATGCCTGCCGTTAATTCTGCATGGCTTATACAAAGCGTGTTACCGTAATATTCCATGTTTTACATTGATTGCGCTTCCGCCTGTATGGCTGGGAACTGGTCTAACATTACGTGTTGATAGTTCTTTACAGACTTACCATCTTTGATGATGTCCACACGCCCCGTGTTCTTGTCGCATTCCATCATTACACCGTTGGGGAAATACTGACGCATGAAGTTGTCAGCGTCGTGCATTGTTTCCATCGCAGGCGAGGCAATCATTAGAATACCTCCGCGCTGTTGTGCCAGATGGCGGATCTTACGTGCACGCGGGCTGTCGCCGCCGCGTTCGGCAAAAGTCAGTGCCCGCCATACAGCCATTTTCGTAGTCCTGAACGTCTTAATCAGGAACTCGCGGTTTTCTTTCGTTACTGCTATGTACTTTTCCATGTTCAAAGTGTTATTTCGATTATATCCAGAATGTTGCTTGTTCTCATACTGTTTACCGATAAGTTGGCATGTTGCACACCGTTTTCCCGCATCCATGCTTTCGCCTGATTAATGGCGGTCGATTTATGCCAACCGTCAGGAATACAGGCTCCCAAATCATCGTATTGAGCGTTAAGTAATTCGTAATAATACCGTTTCATAACTTAAAGTATTTCAAAGTTTACCGTGGCAAACAAGGCATCATCGTGTTGCAGCTGGATTATAAACCTTTCGCTTGCCGTAAATTCGATTGTCTGCCCGTCAAAAGCAAACGGTTTACAGGTAGCCACGAGATAGCTTGCCAATCGTGCCACGTGTTTTGATGTTCTGTAAGTCTTCATTATACTTTCACTTTTAGGGTTTAACATTCTTCGGCCTCGACTTTTTTTCGTACCTTTGGCCGCCGTGTTATTAGTTTCACGTCACAAAGATAGTATGAGAATTTCATACTACAAAATATTAACGCGTATTTTTTCATACTAAAACGTTTTATGGATGAAAATATCAGATTTATAGAATTACTTGATACTCTGAAAGCAAACGGGGTTATATCTGACTATGTGCAGGTTTCCAAAGAATTAGGAACAAACAAGGCCAGCATCAGCGATATAAAAAGCGGCCGAAAAAAACTATCTATTGATTTATTGCGTCGTATGAAATTATCATACCCCCAAACAAATGTTGAATGGGTGATAATGGGGGAGGGGGACATGATACTTTCGACATCTTCAGAAACGCACCAAACACAAGCATCTGGATTAGAAGAACGCCTACTTTCTTTCATCCAAGAAAAAGATATTGTAATCCGCGAGCAAGCCGAAGAAATAGGGCAACTGCGTGAACGCATCGCCCAAATGCAACAGCGTTTTGAAAAAGATGCCGCCAATGCGAACACCGATACTATTGCCAGTGTCGGCTAATTCGGTACACCAACACACCGTTTACGCTCATACTGCCGACACCCCTAAAATGGCGCAAAAAGGAGGATGATTAGCTGTTTTCTTCATTTTTCGGGAGCAAATCATACATTAAACGGTTATAATCAATAACTTAAATAGATTATAGCCGTTCTTTTTCCCATATCAAAAAAGAAATTAAAGGGGTAGATTTTCACGAAAAAGCCGTTTTTATATAGCCGTTTTTGCCCTTTTGGGGGAGTATTCCCCTACCGATAACTACACCCAAGACTATACCCAAGACTATACCCAACCCCCATTTTTCAAACGAAACGTACCGTTTTACCCCCTACCCTACCCGACCATTTACTACCTCAATCCGACCATTACCGAAAGCCCATTTAACAGGTGATTAAACGCACGTTAAAGGGTATTTTCCTGCACTCGCTGCCTCGCCGCTCCCCTATCCTGCCCTACGAGGCCAAAAGCCCCATTTTACGCCGTTATTGCTCGTTTGCAGTGGTGTTCTCACCAGACAAAAGAAAGCGGTCAGAAAGCCCCCCAAAGCCATCTGACCGCCCATGTGATTAAAGCAAATTAAACCTGATGCAAAGCCGCATTAAACACCTGCTTAAACACTTTGCCCTCGTTCTTAAAGCAAAACTAAACCAACTTAAACCTTTTGTACGTTTCGTTTTCCAGTCCTCTACCCTACCACATCCACATATCCACCGAATTATCAAAGGTTTACACATTCAAACGCTCTTCATGTTGTTGTACGCTTCGTTTTCATGCCCATACATAAAGTATGGATGTAGTATCACATCGGTAAAAAGGATACGTCCGGTAAAAAAG
>CAJUER010000017.1 GCA_910585705.1 uncultured Christensenella sp. | reverse complement strand
CGGGTTTGGAAATTCCCTCAAAGTACGGGAAAAACGAGTGCCGGCAGTTCCAGCCACATAAGCCGTCCCCGGTACCGTAGCCCGTAGCGTCGTAAAAATACGGGTACTTCGGGTGCCCCTTAACAAGGCTGTATATTTGCCCTTGCCATTCGGCGTGAGAGGGACGCGCCCCCAAATGGGAGGTTACCTCAACGAGCGTGCAGTCCATTTCCGCCGCAAGCCCCAGCTGGAGATCGCCGCAGGTCTTGCCTATCCCCGTAACGATAGCGCGGCGTACCGCAACATCAAGCTGATCCGTCCGGCCGGATTTGTAATTAACACACTTTATCCCGTCCGCGCCAAGCTTTTTGACAGCCTTAAACTGTGCCTCCTGCGGGGTAAACGCCCCGCTTGCGACTTCGAGGTATGCCAAGTCCAGCGCGTCGGAAAGCTGTCTGTTCGCCGCTGCCGCCGCGGAATTGGTGAGATTTCTCATCAATCCATTGGTATTTTTTAACCCTTTTTTCAAGGCATTTGAAAAAGCTACCGAACGGGTATAGTTCGTCAATTTCTCCCGGTAATCGCCGGAGAGAACGCCGTCCGCAATGGCAAATTTGTAGATTTTTTCGTCCTCGCGGATAGCGGTTTTAACAGCGTCCGTGTAAAGCTCCTTAACAGCTTTCTCGGAAATTTTCAGCTTTGCGGCAATTTGCCTCTTGACCTCCCGGGAGGACATTGTAAGCTGATTAGCCTTGACAAGCTGCCACTCTGCCGTTGGGGTCAAAAGATTGGTTTTCCGAATACGTCTGCAAATGTCGGAAATAATTTCGTCCTGCAATTCCGACATTAATTGTATCATACTGTCGGGGAGCTTGTCAAGCTGTGAGGGAGTCAGAGCCATTATCAGCCGCCTCCCTCAAAGCCTAAGTCCACGGACTCAATGCCCTTGATCTCGTCAAGGATTTTTTTAGCGTCCTCCTCGGTATCGCCGTAATATTTGGCTCTAAACTCCCACGGAGCCTTAACGCCGTCCCGCACCTCCTGCAAATCCTGCAAACGCTCGGCGGTATCGTCGATTATCACAGAGCGGTCGAAATCAATGTCTATCTCGGCGTTTTCCGCGATATCCGCGCCCATGAGGTTTTTCCCGATGTGGATAACGCTCCGCACAAGGGACAGTAAAAACCGCTCCACCTCCGCGTAGTGCTTGTCGGCATTTTGAATTAAATCCTGCTTGTCGCCGGTGTACTGGGTCGCGGTGACCACCGTCCCGCCGTTGAATTGGTAGTGCTTGTTCCCCAGTCCGCACTTGAACGAAAGATAATCCAGCGCGGACTGCACGCCCTTTGTGTTGTCGTCCACCCGGAGAGCGGGGTTGAATTCTTGAATAAATTTTTTGCCGTCGCCTTGACTTTCTGTGGGGAAATTGATAAAAGTAAAAAGCTGTTGGTGAACGTCGTCTGGAGCGATCTCCACCCCGTCCTCGGTTATCTCAACAAGGGATTTTTCCATAAAAACTTTTTTCTGCCCGAGATAAAAATCGGCGCAGAAATTGTTAAAGCAAAGGTCGACGGCTTTAAGCGCGTCGATCGCTCCGTGAATGATCGACACACCCAGACCGTTGTTGTCCGGAACGTCATTTTCGATGTTAGGCATGAAAATCGCGAACCAAGGCACTGGCGAACCGGTGCAGAATCTGCGTATCATATTGGACGGCAGATTTTCCTCGGTGAGCTGACCGTTCTCCGCAAGAAAACGGCGGTTTTCAATCACATAATTTTGATTTTTGTCAAGGGTATGTATTTCCAGAAGCAGATATTTTTTACCCTTTTCCGTGGACTCGGAGGCGAACGCGGCTTCGATAATTTTTCCGTTATCCACAGTCAGCGGAATGATGTAGTCCGCGGAAAGATAGTTAAAGTTAAGAGCCGCGTCCGGAGAAATCTCCACGTTCAGATCGTTCCCGCCGCCGGAGAGCCGTACCCCCGAGGCGTGGATAGTGACCGCTCCCGTGCCCGCAGCGAAGGACTTTTCTATCAGACGATTGCATTTCGTCCAAAAGGAATTTGCGCCGAGTACACCCTCGGTCTCGCGCCGTCCCTGCACAAAAAGATTGGTGCGCTCGTCGGAAATTTTTATGTGGGTCTTGCTGTTGAGCAGGATAGAAGCCCAGTCCTCGCACACCTTTTTACCCATTTTAAGGGTGTAGAGATCGCGCTCGATCCTGCGCTTTCCGTTGCTGAAGGTCACGTGATGAAACGGTTTGAAGTACCCGCGCCACCAATCAAGCCATATGTCGATCTTGCTGTAATACTTGTCGGATATGCTGTATCCGAGCTTGTCGTTTATCCATGCAATGAGCTGCTTGTTCAAGCTTTCACCTCCCTATTTTTTATTTGCCGAAAATATTGAACAGCCTGATAAA
>CAJUER010000016.1 GCA_910585705.1 uncultured Christensenella sp. | reverse complement strand
AATTCGGTACAAGCCGTTTTCGGGAGCAGTCTTTATTACCGATAAACGATTATCGGGTGTGAAGAATATAGCGAAGGGCGTTCCGGTAAAGCTTCTGTCTGTGGAAAGGAGCGGGGAAAATGCAGAAATGCCCTAAATCCGATCGGTGTATATACGAAGAAAAGTGTCCGCATGAACATGTCCCGTCAGCCGAGTACCTGTGCTTCAGAAGTAAAAAGAGGGATTATTTAAAGAAATATTTCCATGATAATTATTGTCCTCTTGAACAGCGGCAGGAACTGCGCAGTAAGAAATCAAAATAACGAGTGGAGGGATAATAAAATGAACGAGAAGTTTTTATCACGCGGTAAATGTAAGGCTAACGGCGAGTGGGGAAAGGGATATTTGCTTTATGATGAGATTTCCGGTATTGCATCTATTGTAACATATGTTAATTTAAACGGCGCTATTTATGACCTGAGCGAGATCAATATTTATGAGGTGATCCCTGAAACCGTTGGACGCTGCACAGGCTTGCCTGATATAAATTTTAAAACAATTTTCGAAGGCGATATACTTGAAATTTACGGAGAAGATTTTCTCGCGAAAGTTAGTTGGTGCGAAAGTACGGCGCAGTTTGTACTTATTTTTTATACCACAAATGTTATATCGGATTTTAACAGCCATTGTAGCAGACAATGTCAAGTCGTTGGGAATATCTATGACGATTACGTAGCGATCGGAGGCGATCAAACATGACCACCATCCAGCGCAAAGCGATTTTTGGTATGTGCGGACAGCTCGGCATGAACGAAGACGACCGCCGCGCTCTGATCTTGGGCGTAACGGGCAAGGAATCCACTAAGGAGCTGACCGACAGGGAGACCGAGGACGTGCTCCGCGAGCTCCGGAAGCGTCTCGGAGGCGAGACTGTTCCTCCGGAAAAGCGGAATCCGAGAGCATACAGACCCGAAGTCCCCGGAATGATAACGAACCGTCAAAAAGGGAGAGCTTTTGCATTGCTGTATGATCTGAAAAAGTATGACGAAACGCCATCGGAGATTTCCGACGGTGCGAGAATGGCGGGAATAATCCGGAAAGAGCTTAAAATAACGGCTTACGAGGGCGACTATTTATGGGAATGGGTAAACGCCGAAGCTGCCGGGAAGCTTATCGAAGCTCTCAAAGGTTACGTCCGTACCGCGGAACGGAAAGCGAAAGGGAGGAATAATAATGAAGATCGGCGACAAGGTTGTAATGAATGATAAATATTATGTCAGCAAGGAAAATAAAGGCAAGGTCTGGACGGTGCGCTCCAAACCGTGGAAGTGCTGCGGACAGCTCGTTGTTCTGCTTGAGGGCAAAAGCGGCGGGTATGCCGTTGACGGGCTTGATATTGTAGGTGATTCCAATGCCTAACCAATACTGCCGCTACTGCGCGAACGCGGAGGATTACAACGGCGACGGAACGGACTTTGTGTGCTTTGCGGACGCTCCATGCGGGGACGGCGGAAACGGGATATTTTACTCCGCCGCAAAAGCGAAATCGGCAAACCGCTGCAAGCATTACGCTTTCTGCGGGATAGATATTTTTACCGCGCGGGAGTATCAGCCCCGCACGCCGCGGGAGAAGCTTCCCGGCGGCGACGATTTTATCCAAACGAGCTTGCTGTAGGAGGTGCTGTTATGAGTCTGCTTGATAAATTAACTCTCGACGATCTGGACGCGGATCAGCGTCAGCTTGCGGAGTGCATCGGGCTGGAGGCGTATAAAAAGCTTTTGAAAAATTATGCAGGCTCAGATATAAGAGTACGTATGCCTAAAAGACTTCTCATACCTGTGAGAGACATAGAAATTCGAGAAAATTTCAACGGCTACAACTATCGCGAGTTGGGACTAAAATACGATTTGTCGGTATCTTCCATACGCAGAATTGTTTCCCCTGTAATTCCCCAAATAAAAGCAGCCCCGTTTCCGGGACAGGAATCCTTTTTTGACGATGATGACGATACAAAAATTTAATTATTATAAAAACCTTCCAAATGGTAATGGACGGTAGAACTTATAATGGTGTATGATTAAATTACAAAATCATACGCCATTAATTTTTTGGGGGAGGTGAAATCATGGGAGAGCAGTTATTGTTTTGGGTCATCTGCACGGTAGTCAGCGGCGCGATCGGAATAATAGGATATTTTTTAAAGCGGACGATCGACCGTCAGGACAAAGTGGAAAACGACGTAAACAGGCTCAAGGAAAACGCTGTGACGGAAGCGGATTTTAAAGAGCTTAAGGATATGGTGTCGGAGCTGCGCGACAAATTTGTATCAAAGGAAGAAATGCGGGAGCTTAAAGATACTATAAAAGATATCAAGGCGAGCATTGACGATATAAAGGAGAATACTGTTCGGGATAAGGATTTTATCCGCAGTATCACACGTCTTGAAAGTATGCTCGATACAAGGCACTGAACGGAGGATAGCTATGGATAATTCGGAAATCAAAAAAAGAATAAAGCAAAACAGATTCGCGGCTAATAACGGAATGGTTCTCAGAACCGTACATATGCTCGGCGAAAAATATACCGATCTGGAGGATTTGAGATACGGGCTTGAGCCGTCCATGTCGGAAGGTGAACTTACAGACTGCCTTAATTATTTAGCGCGCAGCGGATACGTTGAACTTCGGGATATCCGGTCGCATGAAGTAAAGCATCTTTC
>CAJUER010000015.1 GCA_910585705.1 uncultured Christensenella sp. | reverse complement strand
TTTGCGTTTTGGCTTAGCTTTTCGGGGCTTGTCCTTGCGGCTCTTGACAGCTTTCGCTATCAGTCTGAACGGCGCGGAGATAATCCACCATAACCCAAGAAACAAGTATTTTAGTATCAGCCCCAACCCGACGAAGAAATATTTTAAAACCGTACACAGCGCGGAAGCGATATTTTGCAAAACCGTTTTGACCGTAGGGAGAAGCGCACTCAAAACAGTTAAAACAATAGCCAAAACTATTAACCCGACAACAACGCCGAAAATAGTTTTTGCCGCCTTAACATTGACGTGCAAAAGCTCCGCAAGCCATTCCCAAAAATCAAACGGTTCTTCGTCGGGCGTGGTTTCAAGCGGCGGCGTTAAGTCCGGTACAACGTCGATAGGCGACATTATGCACGGTATCACCGTTTCAACCTTTCCGGCAGAACACGTTATATCGATTATATCGAAATCAAGATTTATTACTTCCTGCGCCATATATGCGTTAGAATCGAGCTTTTCAAGCGCGACGTCGCCGCCGGTCGCGTGTACCTGCATAAAGCCGTTTACGTCGTATCGCCTTATAAATTCCGTCACTTCCTTGCTTATGTATTCGCTTTGATAGTATCGGAATAAAAATACCGTTTCGTCGGCTTTCGTGGCGCGGTCGTAGTATGCTTTAAAGTCGTTGTAATAGCTTTCGTCTATGTAAAGGCGTTTGCACGTCGCCGCTTCGGTGTTCCGAAAGTCGTCCGGCGTTACGGGGTGTATTGCTTCTATATCGTCAAAAGTTTTCGAATACTCGACCTGCGTTGCAGGCTTGCCGAGCACCCATTCCCAAAAGCTCGGAGAAAGTTTTGTATTTGTCAGTGAATACTTGTCGTCCGCTTTAATGTTCTTTTCCGTGTATTCGCTGTCGTAGCTCTCGAACAATTCAGAACTGTATTTGCCTGCGACAAGCTCGCCGCCCGAACTTAGCTTTTCCGTGTAATATTTCAAGTACTCTATAATCTTTCCGCCTTTGAGCTCGTAGCCGTCCGCATTGCCGTTATCCGCAAGAAACGCATAATACAAATCGTTTATTTTATTAGCCGTGTCAACGCCGTAATATTTCGTTAGCTTTAACGGTTCGTCGCAAAACCACGCCACGCCGTCAACGTTGTACGCGCTGTCGGCGGAATATCTGTATTGATGAACGCCTGCAATGTGCGTGCTGTTATCCGAAGCGTTTACAAGCAACGAATATTCCGTATGCTCTTTCAGCTCGCCGCCGTAGCTTTCTATTTGTTCGGATATATCGTTGAATACTGTTTCATTGCCGGTCACAAACATAGGCGCGGTTTTTGCGTTCAGCCATTTTGCTTTCACCGCAGACAAACCGCCGTAGTCGGTTAATATTTTGTTCGGTATCGAGAAATACACGCTGTGTAGCATATCCTGCGTAAACGGTTTGCCGTTCGTGTTCTCCGGACGAAACGCCGCCGATTCTACATTCAATGTTAAAGTCATAAGCCCGTCGCTCTTACAGTTCAGACTGTCGCCGTCCGCGCTCTCCGAGCCGTAGCCCTGCGCATAGCCCGTGTATGTGTATGTATTCGAAACAGAATAAGCGGTTAAGTCGTTGCCGGTGCTGCAAAGCTCTATCTCGCCTATTTCGTAAATGCGCCCTGCGCTGTTCACTCCGGCAAGTATCGCCGCGCGTTCGTTGTCGTCAAGCTCGATTTTAAATTTATAAAACAAACCCTCGTAGCCTTTTTCCTCGCTCCTGTTCAGATACCGCAAAGAGTATGCTTCGAAGTGCGCCGAGCTGTTGCCGCCGTAGCGCATTTTTATGTTTTGCCGGTCGTCTTTATCTTTTGTCCAATCGTAACCGTGTGGGTTGTAAACGTACAAATACAGCCCGTAATCGCTTTGCTTGTCGCTCTGGTAGCTGTAACAAAATTCCACAAACGAAACAACCTGCACGTTCTTCTTTTCGTCAAAGTTGTAAAGCGTTAAGTCTATGCTCTTGCCGTCTACCGTCGCGCCCTGCAAATCGTCCCATACGTTGCGTTGCTCGTATGCGCTTACGGCGGCGGACGTGACAGCGGCGGCGCGCACCTTTACCGCGCCGCCGCACACTATGGAGAATATGAGCATTACTGCGACGATGAACGCCGCAAGTATGTATCTTTGTTTAACGGTTTTTAATTTCATTGTAATATACCTTCGGGCGGGTCTATCTCGATACCCGTTATATAAACGTAAAACCTTAAAGGTATAGTAACGGCTTTGCCGTTGCCCGTTACCGTCAAGTTATAATAAAACTTGCTTGGTTCGAAGTCGTTCGGAAGTTCCACGTCTTGATTTCCGTGAAGTGTTTGCAACACCTTTTTTACGCCGTAATCGTCCGAGCCGCAGGCAATTTCAAAATATCCGTTGCACTGCTCTATATCGAACGCCGCTGTCAGTTCGCCGACCTCGCTAAACTTGCGCGGTTCGCCGTTCAACGTGTATTCGAAGTCGTTTGCTATGTTCGGCGTTATCGTTACGCCGTAATCGAAGCCGCCGCGCCTAAAACTCGCCCTGTTGACTTCTATGCGCGTTACGCTTTCTTTCGGCAACGTCAATTCGCTTTTTCTCGGCTTGCCGTTCACCGTTATGTATAATTTACTGAAACTTTCAAAACCGTTGCTGTACCACAATAGGATAAACGTTATCGCAAGCATTATCATTATTCCGACCACCGCGACGATTACGCTTTTAATTTTGTTTGTCATTGCCTTTTACCGTTTGTGCGTTTACTGAAACACCACGTCGTCGCCTATTTCTATATCCGTCACGGGTATCCATATGTTTGACACGTCAAACTTATATTCGCGTTTTTCGGAAGTGTAATAGCCGTACTCTTTGCCTTGAAACGTATACTGCGCTCGGAAGTATACTAACACCTGCGAATCCGTATAGTTTTTTACCGCCAACTTAAACGCGCGGTTAAACATATCCGCATT
>CAJUER010000014.1 GCA_910585705.1 uncultured Christensenella sp. | reverse complement strand
AATCCGTATAGTTTTTTACCGCCAACTTAAACGCGCGGTTAAACATATCCGCATTAACGCCGTTTTCCGCGCTGTAATCTTCATACGGCGTGCGTAACGTTATTTGGCTTTGCGAACGGCTTATGAACGGAAACGGGTTCGAAAGTACGCCCAAATTCGAAAGCTGTTTTTCAAGCTCTTGCCTAAATCCTTGCGTTAATTCCAACGAGCAGGAAATTTCCGAAGCTTCGCCGATTGTCGTACCAATGCCCGGCGTTGAACTGCCGAATGCAACGTATCGTTCATACGTTTCGCCAAACGATATTTCGCGGCTTTCCGTCGTCAAGCTCCCCGACAGCTCTAATATGTCGCCGACGATTAATTGTCCGATTTTGCACGTCGCGGCTATCTCCGGATTTTCTACCGAACGGCAGGTGATTATTATTTCCTCGTATAAGTTCCTTTCGCGCGTTATGGTCGCAAAATGCGGCTCGTCGGGGCCTGATACCGTTACAGACACCGTGCTCGGGTCACTGCTTTCCCAAGTTACGCGCTGGTCGTCCGCGTTCTCCGGCGTTATCCTTGCGCGGACGATTATGGAATTATTTTCAGTTGTGACTATATCCGAAGCGCGTGCCTTGCCGCCGCTTGCCGTCTTTGTTGTCACAAACGTAAAGCCTACCGGCATTGTGTAGACTTTCCCCAACTGCATTTCGTTGCCGTTATTGTCTACCGCGACAAAATCCTGCTCGCTGTCTGCACCTGACTCGTCTGCCGGGTCGTTTGCTTCTGCGCTCTTGCCCCACTCATTAAACCAAAGTTTTGGATTGCGCTGTTTAAATCCGCTTGAACCGATTGCCGCGCTTACCACCAGCGCAAGCACGAGCACAAACACTCCGATTGCTATAAACAGATTCCTGTTGTTTTTGCTGCTTTTGCTGCTTTTGCTTTTTGCTCTCTTCTTTGACATTTTTTACTCCTTTTTTGCCTGTTTTTTCTCAAAAAGCAGAAGACCACCCCCGTAGAAGCCCGTAAACGCCATAATTTCGCGCGATAGGCTTGCCGTGAATATTTTCCCAAACCGCCTTTTGAGAATGAAAAACCATTAAATATAACGGTATAACACCAACAGTATACATTGATATTTAATGGTTGTCAATATTTGGAGTACAACTATTTTGTTTTATTTAACGGTTTTTTTATAATCAAACTATTAAAAGTCAAGGTGAAGTTAAATGAGCAAAGAAAAATTTAAAAGCGATACCTTATTATTTTGGTTACAACGAAAAAAAAGTTTAAAGCTAACAAACAGAGATATTGCCAATTTATCAAACGTTCCGTTAAGCACAATAGAACAAATTATGTGCGGCAAAATAAAATCTCCAAGACTTGACACGGTGGAAGCAATTGAACGTGCGCTCGGCATAAGTAACGGAATTAGGGACGAAGTTGAAATTAACGACTATTTCCCTATTCCCTTGCTCGGCTCGGTGGTTGCCGGCGTTCCGATAGAATCGCAAGAAAATACAGAGGGTTACGTTTATATCAGTTTCCGACCTAAACAAGAATATTTCGCTTTGCGCGTTCACGGCGAATCTATGATTAACGCCGGCATTAAAGATAAAAGCGTGCTTATCGTACACAAACAGGAAATGGCGGAAAACGGCGATATTATCGTTGCTATGCTAAACAAGGAACAAACTGTTAAACGATTTAAGCAAGTCGGAAATACCGTTTTTCTTATGCCGGAAAATCCGACGTTCGACCCTATCCCCGTTTTGCCAACCGACGAGCTTATTATTCTCGGCAAAGTCGTTGAAGTGAGGATCGCGTTATAATGAAGCTCGATGACGGTTTTATAAAAATTATCGACGATACGGGCGACTTACTCGAAGAACTGAAAAAAACTTCCAGCCAAAGGGACAAGCTGGAAGATATAAAAAACAACTATATACAAAGCATTTTGAAATTTACAAATCAGGAGATTTCAAAAATGCCGAAAGAACTAAAAAAGCACTTTAAAACGGGCGGCGTTATCGTTCACGCCCGAAAGAAACAGAACGGCGTAATCGAGTTGCGCTGTCAGATACGAAAAAGAAAAATCGCCGTATCGAGCAAATCGCTTGATACAGCAAAACAGAAATTTATTGAAGCGTTAAACAAACTGTTTATCGAAGAGCCGAAGCCCGAAACGGTTAATAAAAGAGTTGCCCTAACGGACTATATGTTTCAATGGCTGGAAACGGTGAAAAAACCTTACGTTAAGCCTATCACATACAAAGACTATCTTTACAACTTCGAAACATACTTTAAACCGCAATTCGACGATCGTGAACTTGCAAGCATTAAGGGCTTTGAAATTCAATCGTTTATAAACGGTTTTACCGAAGCCGGCAAGTTCAGAACGGCAAAAAAGTTATATCAGCTTTTAGGCGCGGTATTCGATTACGCCGTTACCGACGAAATAATTATTAAGTCGCCAATGCAACGCATAACTGTTCCGAGATACGAGCAAGAACACGGCATACCGCTTACACGTCAGGAAGAAAAGCATTTAATTAACTGCCTTTTAAACGGCGGCTCGATTTATGCGCAAGCGTATGCGTTTATGAATTATACCGGCTTGCGACGTTCCGAACTCGGTTCCGCCGAAATTGCCGACGGGTGGATAATTATTACAACTTCGAAGTTGCGCAAGGGTAAGAAAGTTAAAACGCGGAGTTTTCCTATTCCGCCTATGTTGCAAAAGATTATGCCGCACATTGATTTTAATAAAATCAGGGAGCTTACGCCGGCAATGCTCACAAAGCACGTTAAAGACTTTTTCCCACTGCACCACGCACACGACTTCCGACATACTTTCGTAACCCGCTGTCAAGAATGTGGAATCCAGCGCGAATTAGTAAGTCTATGGGTCGGGCATACCGCCGACAGCTCGACAACCACCCTTGTTTATACGCATTTGGAACAAAACAGAGAACACCAAATCGAAGAAATGAATAAATTCGATTATCTTCTTATTTAGTCCCAACTTAGTCCCAACATTTTAAATAAAAAACGCCTTTTCGCTATCGAAAAAGCCTTGTTTTTGCCTATTTTGAACATTTAAACAAATGTTTTTTGGCTCTGACTCCGTCATTCGTTGGTTCAAATCCAGCTACCCCAGCCATAGACACTAT
>CAJUER010000013.1 GCA_910585705.1 uncultured Christensenella sp. | reverse complement strand
GGTGGGTCCCTTTTCAATTGCTCTACCTGGGTCCCTTTTCAAATGTTAGATGCAGGAAAATTGCCACGCTTAACGGACTTAAGATTAAAGGCGAACTTACCATAGAAGGACAGGAGCAACTCGATATATTGAACGCCGCCCTTAATAAAGAACAGGGCACCGCCAAGAGCGTAGGCGCGGCAATAAAGGAAAACTTTGCCGACCTCGGCAGTAGCCTAACCTTTGTTTCGTCGTGCTTCGGCAGCGTCGTAAGCGGAATAAAGAAGATGGGCTTAAGTATGGACGAGGAAACGGAAACCATACTTAACGACATAGGCGGTATGTTGGACGGAGCCTCACAGATAGCGACGGGCATAGCCACCGCGAACCCGTTAAGCATTATACAGGGTTCTATCGGCTTTTTGTCGTCTGCTTTCGACCTATTCAACAGCCGCGACCGAAAAGCGGAGCGTTCAATCAAGAAACACGAAGAAGCCGTTACCCGGTTGGGCCGTGCCTATACAGCGTTGGAACACGCCGTAGACAACGCTCTCGGCGAAACCGTTTACCAAAACCAAAGCGCGTTAATTGCCAATCTTCGCCAACAGCAGAACGAAATTTACGGTATGATAAACGACGAGAAATCGAAAAAACATACCGATTGGGGCAAGGTTGAAGAATACCAAGAACGCATAGCCGACGCCAACCGACAAATACAAGACATCATAAGTGAGATAACCAAGAGTATAACGCAGACTTCCGCCGGGGAGTTGGCGAACCAACTTAAGGACGCGCTTATGGAAGCCTTTGA
Source organism: uncultured Christensenella sp. (assembly GCA_910585705.1). Classification (GTDB taxonomy): domain Bacteria; phylum Bacillota; class Clostridia; order Christensenellales; family Borkfalkiaceae; genus Coproplasma. Next base: position 4,104 of record CAJUER010000013.1, on the reverse strand, counting down.
GAGCGGCGAGGACGCGGCTAAAGCCTTCGGCGACATAGCTAACCAAGTATTAAGGAACGCCGTTGCCAACGCCCTAAAATTACAGTTTTTAGAAAAGCCCCTTCAAAACGCTATTAAGCAGCTTCAAAAAGACATGGGCTTTGACGAGGAAGGAAACGGTAGCTTCGACGGGCTTACCCCGGAAGAACAGGCACGTTTCAAAGCCGCAGTAGCCGCAGCCGGGGCCAACTTCAAAAACGCGATGGATATGTATAAAGACCTATTCGCGGAATTGGACGACAGCGACCCGACGAGCCTAAGCGGGGCAATAAAAGGCGCAAGCCAAGAGAGTATAGACCTCTTAGCCGGACAGACTAACGCGGTACGACAAAACCAAGTAGTTTCTATTGAAATTTTCCGACAGCAGCTAAGCCGCCTTACAAGCATGGATAACCGTTTAGGACACATAGCCGGAACACTTCTAAGCATACTTTCCCGCTTAGGCATTGACGAAGGCGACGATTTGCGCTCTCAAGGAATAACCGATTAACCCTTACTACGACAATGGAATTAAACAAACTTAAAAAGGCTTTAGCCGCCGAAGCGAAAGCCAAAGGCATTTGTTCAGAGTGGTACGACTTCATACTGAACGCTACGACCAAAGAACGCCTAATAACCCTTTTCGTAAAGGGGCAGGACTTCTGCGAAGAAAATAACTACCCGTCGCCGGAACTTCGGGCGGAGTTCGCCGACATACGCGCCCGTTTCGGAGTGTATTGCGCTGACGACAGGATAGCGGCGAAAAGTCTGCGAAGTGTTATAGCCTTCGACAACGCGACCGGGATAGCGGAATATAGTAACTTCGATGTCGCCTCCATTTCGGCGCGTGGCAACAGCGAGATAACTATCACGGCAAAAGATAACGCCTTTATTGTCGTCGTCGTTTCCGAGGCGGCAAAGGTTCAGATAACAGCAAGCGACAACGCAAGGGTAAGCGTAATCCTTCACGGCGGAGAGTGCAAGACCCAGGCCAAAGAGCAAGCGAAGATAAAAACAACCGACAAACGTAAGTAAAATGGCATTAGAGCAAAATCTTATATTAAACCTTCCCTTCGACGAAGCGGACGGTTCTAACGTAGCCTATGACTTCGCGGCAAACCGTAATGACGCGGAAGTAACGGGCTGTCCTTTCGTCGTCGGCAGACAGGGGAACTGCATACGGTTCCCCGGCGATGGCTACGCCGAAGTTCCGGCAGACCTTATCCCGCTTAGTGGAACCTTCACTATTTTAGCGTGGGTGAGGCCCAATTCATACGCCGACGGAGTTACAGGAAGGCGAATCGGGCTTTTCTGCAATACCGCCCAATTGGAAGGAAGCCGCGAAATATGGTTAGACGTAGCCCCGGAAGGGTGGTACCACATAGCAGTAAGAAAAATAGGGAATATAGTTGCCCTGTTTCTTGATACGCAGCTGATAGGGAGCATTACGCTCCCCGGACAACTTACAGGGTTAGCAATTCTTCAAGATGTTTACGGAACCGAAAACGGCTACGCGGACTTAGACGAAGTAAAGATATACAACACAGCCCTGTCAAACAACGAAATATCGGAGACCCTTAATAACGTTTCGCAACTTGAATACTACCTTAGTGGTGTAAACTTCCGCGACATAGGTATAAGGGTAGAAAGTTCCACGGGAGTATTAGACCAACCAAAACTAAAAACGCCTTCTTCTATTGATTGGCCCGACTACCACGGTAAAGTAGTCGATCTAACGAATAAGCGTTACGAGGAACGCGAAATAACGCTTAATTGTTGGCTTAAGGCTACGGGTAAAATTGACTTCGTGGAGCGAGTAAATAGACTTTACGACCTTCTACGAGCCGACGGAACCGCCCGCCTTATGATAAGCATCCACCCGACAAAGCCACTTCTTTACGAAGTCTATGCTTCCGACGGTATAACCCCGTCGAAACGTTGGCACGACGATAAGATGATAGGCACTTTTAGCCTAAAGTTGAGAGAACCCGACCCAGTGAAGCGCGTAGTTCGCCACCAACGAATCAACGAAACAAGCCGCGAGCTTTCCATCGCCCTAAAGACCGAAAAAGTTGTTAGCGTCTATTGGGGTGACGGAACAGTAACCGAAGATGTTTACGGAGATTATACCGGGGCGAAGGCTTTAAAACATACCTACGCCGAAAACGGCGTTTATTACGTCGTTGTGGCCGGTGTAATTGAAGAAATAACCGACTTTTCCACAAACGGCATCATCGTATGGAACAGATTATAATTTACCACGCAGACGGAAGCGAAACGCCGTTATTCAGTCGTAAGAACGTCAGCGGAATCAGTAAGGCGACCCAAAAAGCCGCCTTACTTTCCGACGACGTGGTAACTATTTCCGTTTCGTCATCCGTACCCCTTCCCGTAGGAATAGGCGACTGTATTAAAGTTTACGGGCGAACCTATAAGGCAAACCAACTGCCGGAACCCGCAAAAAACGGGCTCCGTCGGTTTGAATACGACATGACGTTTGAGGGTTTGCAGTACGATTTAATAGACGCCCAATATAAACTACCCCCTGAAGCCTACGGCGACACCTATTATAGCGACCTATACGGACATTTGCGCGTATTGGTATGGAACGCCAACCGCATACAGCCGAATAAGTGGCGTTTAGGAGTTTGCCCGGCAGAAGGAACGACAGCCTATAAGAACATAAACACGGCAAGCCGGAACTGCTTACAAGTTCTTCAAGACGTTTGTAGCGAATGGGGCGTAGAATTTGAGATAACCCCCGGCAACGGGTTTAATACGATTAACATCAAGGAGAAAGCCGGAATTACCCACCCGTTTACACTTCGATACGGGCGCGGTAAAGGGCTTTACACCCTAAAGCGCACCAACGTTAATAACGCCGGGATAACTACGCGCCTGTTCGTCTATGGCGGACAGGACAATCTCGGACGCAACTATGGACATACCCGCTTATGCCTTCCCAATACCGACCGCCTTACTTCCTATTTACAGGACGATAAGGCTATGGCACAATACGGCACAAAAGAAAACGAAAAAGTTTACGACATTAAGCCGGAACGCGTCGGAAAGGTTACAGCAGTTGGAGCGGACGAAATAACATTTTCGGACACAACCCAGGGGGATAACGCTATGTTCGACCTTAACGCCAAAGGCCCGGACGGAAGCACCCTTTATTTGTTGGGCGACACCCATGCAAAAATAAAGTTTCAGTCCGGGCAATTGGCGGGCTACGAATTTGACGTACACAAATACGACCACGCTACCCGAACCTTCATACTAAACCGCTTTACAGACGAAAACGGTACGGTATTCCCTTCCGCTACTTCCGAAGCCTTCCAATTTGCCAAAGGCGACGAATATATTATTACCGAGATACAACTGCCCCGTAGTTATATAACCGCCGCTGAAAACAAGTTGTTAGAAGCCGCTAACAAGGACTTCCCGGCCATGACACAGCCACAAGTAAGTTATAAACTTACTATTTCCGAAGACTTTTTTACCGCGATGTTCGGGCGCGAGGTGGAAGCCGAGATTTTACACGTTGGCGATTACATTAACATTGAGGACGAAGACATAGGCGTTAATAAGGCTGTCCGCATAGTGAGATTAGAACGTAACCTTTTAAAGCGACACGCCTACGACATTACACTCAGCGACACCGTTACCAAGTCTACAACCGTCCGCGTCCTTAACGAGATAGACGACATTAACGAAGTCATCAATATAAACAAGTTGGCAGACCCCGCAAAAGCCCGCCGACGTTGGATGGCTACGCAAGAATTGTTAAGTATGGTATTTGACCCGGAAGGCGACTATTACAGCGAGAAAATAAAACCGTTGTCGATAGAAACCCAAATGTTGAGCGTTGGCGCGAAGTCCACACAATTCGCGCTCCAAAACATTACCTTCCAACCGAACTATAACAAGGATCCAAACGCGTTGTTTGTTTCAAACGGTTTGTTAGTTCACTACGCCATCGAAGAAAATATACGGACGTGGGTACTTACGGCGGCAACCTTTACCAACTTAATAGGGTGTTCAGTTTGATGTTCCGAAAAACGTCATTCAAAACACCTGAAATAT
>CAJUER010000012.1 GCA_910585705.1 uncultured Christensenella sp. | reverse complement strand
GAATACACAAAATTCAAAAGGCAGTACCATAAGCAGGGCGTTACTCGTGAATTTCTCAAACGTTTTTCAGAAGAACACCCCGAAATTGATGTAAATATGGACAAGCTTGAAGATTGGGTAAACAAGTACGCCGAAAACGGCATTGAGGGACTTATCGACCGCCGAGGCAGACACAACAAAGGGTCAAGCAGTCTTACCGAGGAAATGCAGGACATTTTCAATAAGTACTACCTAACTGACAAAAAGCCGTCCATAAATCAATGCTATACGGCTACTCGTGACTATTTCAAGGCAAAGGGCGTTGAAGTTCCCAGTATTTCATCTTTCAAGCGGTTTGTGTACAGTCTTCCCGCTGATGTTACAGCATTTTACAGAGACGGCAAAAAGTACTATGACGACAACTTTATGCCCAGTATATTTACCGATTACGACAGCGGTTCTCTTTATTCAAACAGAGAATGGATAGGCGATCACCACCTTTGCGACGTTCTTGTTAATCACAAAGGCAAGATTTTACGTCCGTGGCTAAGCGCATGGCTTGACCGAAAGTCACGGTACGTTGTGGGTTACGTTCTTAATCCCTGCGAGCCTAACGCCGATATTGTTCTTGACAGCTTTGCCGCCGCCGTGAAAAATTGCGGTGTACCCGATACTATTCAGATAGACAACGGTAAAGACTATCAAGCGCATGACTTGTTCAATGTGGATAACGATTATTCCTTGGTATCGGCTTTAAAGGCGGAAGTTAGAACGTCAAACCCATACAATGCAAAGGCTAAATCAATTGAAAGATTTTTCAGGACTTTTGAAAGCTACAATAAGATGCTTCCGTCATATATCGGCGACCGTCCCGAAAACCGTCCGACATCAATGCAGGGTACAAATGTAATGATTGAACGTCAAAATAAGGCAATGAGCTTTGAAGAATTCAAGGCATATGTTGCCGACGTGATCAACGTTTACAACAATACCCCTCACAGCGGTGACGGCATGGAAAACAAATCTCCCTGCGAAGTCTATGGAAGCAGCTTTGTAAAACCTATGCGGGAACTTGACGAATTCGCGCGCCGTCTGCTCCTAAGAAGAACGACCAGAACGGTCACGGTCACAAAGCAGGGCGTTAAGTTCGCCGAGCTTCCGAACATAAAGTATTACTACAGCGACGAACTTCTTTTCTATGGAATAGGCAAAAAGGTATATGCACGGTATGATACTAACGACGTTACCGAAATATACATTTACGCCGAAACAGGCGAATATATCTGCACCGCTAAAAACGACATTCTGAACGTTTACGGCGTTGGCAAGGAAGTCTCCAGTCAGATCATACGGGAAAACAACAACCGCAAAAAAGCCTTGCTGAAACGGACAAAATCATATTACCCCGATATTGAAGAACCGTCAATAACCGAGGTTGTCGCAAACCGTTCCGCCGCTTTCGGTCTGCCCGATTTCTCTAAAATACCCAAAACGGACTACTCCAAGGAAATCGAAATGCCGAACGAGCAAAAGACACAAACCGAGGAATCCGAAGAATTTGCCTATCCCGAAAAGGACTACAGGCTTAATCTTGGAAATATAGGCAAAACAGCCATGTAAAGGAGATGTTAAAATTGAATGACGTTACCGAGACACGACAGCGGCTGACAGACTACATAAGCACGACCAAACGTAAGCAAGCGGCAATATCAAAGGAACTTGGACTGTCCACAGGAACGCTTTCACAGTTTCTTAAAGGAAATTACGCAGGTTCTAATGAGGACGTTGCCCGCAAGGTCAAGCAGTTCCTTGAACTGGAACGGCAAAGGCAATGCCGAACGCCGCCGCCCAGCTTCACAAGGGAACTCAGAAATACGCAGCTTGTATATTCCGACCTCGACTATTTAAGGGTAACAAACCATATTTCCCTTATCATAGGAGCGGCGGGAAGCGGAAAGACAACCGCTCTTAAACATTATGCCGACGAAAACAACGGCGTTGTGTACGTTCAAGCCGATGTAACAAAGGGTTCTCCCCGCGCCGCTCTGAATCTGATAGTGAAAGCTATGGGACTTAAAAAGCGCGGTACGTCCTCAGAAATGCTTGATACTTTAATAGACGAACTTACAGACACAAACAGGCTTATCATCATTGACGAAGCTCAGCACCTTACGGAACGTTCCTTTGATACCCTAAGAGCATTGAATGACAGAGCGGGTGTTGGCTTGGTTTACGCAGGAACGCCCGATATTCTCAACCGAATGTACGGACGACATGAAGCAGAATTCGATCAGGTTCACAGCCGTATCGGATATATATGCAGACTGAACAACCGCTACACCAAAGAAGATATACAGCATATATTCGGTGATTTTAATTTGGATAAAACCATCATTAAACACTTATATAACATATCTTCAAGAAAGGGCGGTCTGAGAATAGCAATAAACATTTTTAGACTTGCAAGCGACATTGCAAAAACATCTGGAGAAAATCTTACCGTTCAGCATTTGGAGTATGCCGCTAAAAATGTAGGAAGCGGGGAAAGCTTGGTATGAAACACATAAAATCCCTGCTTGAATTAACAGCATTTCTGCAAGTGATATTCGCCATATACGGCATATGCGGCGCATACGAACAGAATTATATAGACGGCTTACAGCTTGCCGAATATCTTTTCGTATTCTGCATAACGCTGACAGCAAACATAATCGGCATAAAAGCTTTGACGGCTGCAATCGGATCAAAGAACGACCAATTCAAGAAACCCGAAAGCAACCGTACAAACCTACATTTTTATGATAGCACAAAGCTTTGAAAATGTCAACCCCCTAAGACGAACAGAAACGCCCTTTTTCGGCTTTTCCGTTCGGATAGGGTAAATCTACAATGAAATTGTTAGAACGCCGCTATAACGCGTTTTAACGGGTCTTTAACGGTAATTGAAAGCAAATCAAATTTTGGAGGTAAAATATAATGGAAGAAATCAAAAATTGTCCGCTTTGCGGCTCACACGCAAATCTTGAAAGCTTTGAAAGGAACGAAGCGTTTTTTTACACTGTAAGGTGTGCGAACACCCAATGCCGCCTCAGAAGCGTTGCAATAAAGGTCGGTGAAAATGAACGGTTTGAGGGAAAGTCCGATGTTGACGTAACTCCCGCTATGGCAATAAATTATGTTGTAAAGGCGTGGAACATGAGAACAGAAAACCCCGTACAGGAAAATACTGAAACAGCAAAGCGCGTGACGGTTAGGAGGATACATAATCATGAATGAATTAAAATGCTGTCCGTTCTGCGGCTGTTCCGCCGAAATTGTAAAGGGTTCGCTTTTCTTTTCGGTAGGCTATTGTATAAAATGTGATTCCTGCGGATCGGTTTTTCCGCTTGAAACGGCAGGAATGTATATGCAGTATAGAGGCGAGCGCAATGTTTTTGTAACCGACCGCATGGCTGCAGATGATGTGATATCAAAATGGAATAACAGAGTTAGCACATAACACTTTGGAGCGGGTAAATTTTTTTGCCCGCTCTTTATTACAAAATACTTTCATATGAAAATAGACTATAACAATAAATTATGATAATCTAAAATAAAAAAGGGGCGATGATAATGCAGGACTTTCTTAATTGCGTACAATATGAAGATTTGGACGAAAACGACCAAGATATTGCTGACTGCATAGGTCTTGAAAATTTTAAAAATCTTGTGAGGACGTTCGGCGGTTCAAAAATAAACATTAAAGTTCCAAAAAATATAGCTTTAGATTACCGCAACAAGCAAATCTGCTCCGAATTTAACGGAGGAAATTACAAGCAGTTAGCAAGAAAATATAACTTGTCAGAAGCTTCAGTGTATCGTATCATCAGAGATCATTACAAAAACAAATCCAAAGTTTCAAAATAATTTTTAGGAGGAATTTATATGAATGAAAACGAAAAATGCGTAACGGGTACGCAGGAAGCAACGGCAAGGTTTGAGTATAACAGTTCGCCGAGGATTGTAGAAGCTTATGGGAAAACATACGAACTCCCTAAAAAAACTGTAAGCTTTCTCGATAAAATTCTTACGGTCGGAAGGGAAATCGTATACTGCAAAAACACCTCTGCTATCGTTCAGAAGCTTAAACAGGGTATCGCATATTTCATCGGGGAAGATGAAACAGAGCGTATTTTCCCTGCTGAACAGGAGAATACGCTTGACGCTAACGAGCTTGCTCAGTTCTGGATATTTCTCAACCGCGAGTTGAATCAAAATCTTTCCGTTCCGCTCTGCAGCGTTGTAAGCAGCCGAAGCTCGGCAGAGCATTTGGGGGTGAAATAATATGTCGGCATATGTAACGGAAATAAGAAGCATACTCAAAAAGGCGGCTTCTGAAATTGATTCAACCCCGTGTAAATCGGCTATCATATCAATATGCGGTAATCCGTATTTTACAGAATTGGGTAAAACAAAATTTATTGCAAACATCAGGAACAAGTATTACTACATTGTTGATGAAGCAAGCGAGGCTATTTCAACAGCCTTTAACAAATACGTCAAACGGCTTGATGACTTGATCAGGGAAGCAAAAGAAAACGGCGGCGTGGATTACAGCGATTTAGCAATTCTTTCATCGGAACTGATCTCGCTGTCCGAAAGTGAATTTCTGAAAATTGCTCAAAAGCATAAGGACAATTATTCTATGCATGAGGCTATTTCCAACTATGCAAGGCTTCATAAAATAAACGTCCCTATCAGTTTTACAAGCCGCAATGAAAAAATACAGCTTGCCGAGGAAATACGTGATAAAGCTATTCGTAAGCTTGATGATATTTTTAATATGCCGCTTTTCATAACCATAGATGAAAACGCCGAAAAAATTCTAACAGAATAGGAAGTGCGATCTGTGTCAAGATACAGTGAAATGCTGAAAAGCATAATTAACAGCTGCAGAAGCAGAATTGAAGAAATTGACGCCGATATCGAAATGATAAAAGCGAACCGCAGTTACTCACGGGAATATATAGATACCCGTATAAGTGATTACAATGTCCAAAAGAAAAACGCATACAATAACCATAACAAGCTTCTTTCGGAAGCACACAGCGATTACCTTGAAAGGCTTCAACAATCAATTGAAAATATTTCGGGAAATAACGTAAACACGGCAGACCTTGCGCTCTTGGATAACAAGTATATCAAAATTCCTCAGAAAGAGTTTGACGTTCTGGCAAACAGGCATAAGGGAAATGTCATAATGCTGAACGCGCTTTCCAATTACGCTGCCGAAAACGGTCTTTCAATGCCCGTACCCTATCTGAATTACGAACAGAAGAAAAAACTTGCATACGACTATTGCTGTCAGTGCGCGGGATATTTAACGTGTTCCGGTTTGCAATGGGCGCTTATTGAATCTTCAAATTATTTCAACGAGATTTCGGAGCAGCTTTCAGAATAATTCAAATACTTACCAAATGCCGCTCTTTTATAAGGGCGGCAAATTTTATATTATGAAAGGACTGGTCAAATGAGCTTTGACGGAACTTTGATTTTCGGAACAGGAATTGATAATTCAGGGTTTGAAAAAGGATTAAGCACTTTAAATCAAATAGGAAGCACGGCTTTGGGAATGCTTGCCGCCGATATAGCGAAACAAATCGGCAGTATTGCGGCACAAATACCCGCGCAAATGCTGAATGTCGGTTCCGGTTTTGAAGCGTCTATGTCACAGGTAGCTGCTACAATGGGAATTACTTCATCATCGGCGGAATTTGAAACACTTTCTGCGGCTGCAAAGGAAATGGGCGAAAGTACAAAATTTTCCGCTTCTCAGGCAGGCGAAGCTTTAAATTATCTTGCCCTTGCAGGATACGACGCTAACAAAGCGGTTGCGGCTTTGCCTACGGTTTTGAACGTTGCGGCGGCAGGCGGTATGGAGCTTGCTTCTGCGTCGGATATGATAACCGACGCTATGTCCGCTTTAGGATTGGAAACGTCGCAAATGTCGGATTTTTCGGACAAGCTTGCAGTCACGGCGCAAAAATCCAATACGTCAGTATCTCAACTTGGTGAAGCAATTTTGACTGTCGGCGGTACAGCCAAAATGCTAACAGGCGGCGTAACCGAAATGAACACCGCACTCGGAATCCTTGCCGATAACGGTATCAAAGGTTCGGAGGGCGGCACCGCCCTGCGGAATGTGATACTTTCACTTTCCGCACCTACCGACACGGCAGCGGCGGCACTTGACAGTCTCGGCGTTACAGCGTTCGACGCTTCGGGTGCAATGCGACCGCTGCAGGATACTTTTGCAGACCTCAACACAGCTTTATCCACACTCTCCGATCAGGATCGCACCGCCGTACTCAACGAGATTTTTAATAAGGTTGACTTGAAATCGGTCAATGCACTGTTGGGTACGTCCTCGGAACGTTTCGATGAACTTAGCGGTTACATATCCGACTGCGCGGGAGCCGCGGCACAAATGGCTCAGACTATGGACGATAACCTCAAAGGCGATTTTACGATCATGCAGTCCGCACTTGAGGGGCTTGGTATCGCGGCATATGAAAAATTTCAAATACCTATGCGGTCGGCAGTACAGGAGGTCACCGTCTCTATCGGAGAACTTACGGAAAGCCTTACCGACGGGGAATTGTCAGGCGCTTTCGATAAGGTTGCCAACGGAATGTCGGAGATTGCGGGTTCAACTCTCAAGCTTGTTGCGGAGGACGTTCTTCCCACGGCTATCAACGCCTTTGCTTGGATCACGGATAATTTTGACACTGTTGCTGCTGTTACGGGAGCTGCGGCTGCGGCGGTTGTTACATATAAGGTTGCTACCGAGGGAGCAATAATCGCGCAAAATTCATTTAACGCTGTAGCAAGTCTTAATGTTTACGCACTGATCGCCGCAGGGGCAATGGCGGCGGCAAGCGCGTTGGCAATTTATGTTTCCAATATGGACACGTCCGCTCCTATGCAGGAATTTGTGGCTAACACTAACGCTGAAACTTACGCATTGCAGAAACAAAGAGAAGAATTTGAAAATCTGAAAAAATCTCAGGCTGAAAAGAATGCGGCTGACAATGCCGAGATCAACAATATCCAAAAGCTTTGGAACGAACTTCGCGGCTATGTTGACGAAACAGGAAACGTTATCTCCGAAAATGAACGGGCAAATGAAATTATTGGACTTCTTAATGAAAACTACAGCATGAATATTGACTATATAAACGGTCAGATTCAAGGCTACGAAGCTCTTTCAGGATCAATGGAAAATTACATAGATAACCTGCGGCTTGAAGCTCAGATCCGTAACGCACAGCCTGCATATGATGAGACGATCCAAAACATTGATAATGTAATTTCCAAAAGAGAGGAACTCGAACAACAGCTGCAGAACGAGATCGAAGAATTTAAAAAAGCGCAGGAGCACGGCGGCGGAGGCGGCAGCTTTGACAATGAAGATTTTACATCATATAACAAAGGTGCAATCGCTGAACGTATTAACTCAATAAAATTAGAAATTGAGGAATTAGACAAATTACAAAGCGAATATGAAGCCACTGCCGAAGAATTTGAAAATTTGGTAGGAAAAAAGTTCTCAACCGAAATAGAAGTCACAGGCACAAATCCGCTTTCGGATTTTGTAAGCGGTCAAATATCCTCCGCTTCAAAGCTGTATTCTGACGGTGTGCAGACGGTAGCCTCCGCACAGGAAGCCGCCACCGTCGCTCTGAGCAATGGCTGGAAGCAAGCCGAACACAACTATGCCATGGGAACAATCGCGACAGAGGAAGAACTCTACCGCCAGAAAGCCGCGCTCTTGGATCAGTACGGAAACGCCGACCTTGAGGATCACTGGAAGTATTACGAGGATTTATACGGCTATCAGCAGGACTATGCGGAAAATTCTCTTAGCCTTGCCGAAAAAGCCGCTGAAGAGCAGCGCAAAGTCCGTGAAGACGAATGGAACAACATCTCGCGTATACAGTCAATGGGGCTTATTTCAGATGAGGACGCTTACCGAATGCAGCTTGCCTACATTCAAAAATACTGCCCCGAATATTCCGATGAATGGTATGACTACTATAAAACCATTATTGATTATCAGCGTGAAGCTCAGAGGGAACAAATAAACGGAATTAGGGATAGCCTTTCTGAAACCGTAAACGAATATAAATCCGCATTCAGCGAATTGGAAAGTTCTGTTGACAGCTACAAAAACCGCTTGCTCTCTGTTGGAGATTTTGTTTCCGTAGATACCCAAACAGATGAAAACGGAGTTGAGACTACAACATACAGCGTGGAAAATCTGCAAAAGCAAATGGATAAAATGCAAAAATACCACGACTACATCAAGCAGCTTAAGGATCGCGGAGCTTCACAGGAAATTCTCAGCGAATTGACTTCCTACGATTTTGACGACGGTTCTTTTATAGCTGAAAATTTTGCTAAAATGTCCGACTCGGAATTTGAGAAAATAAACAAACTTTATTCCGAACGGGAAAAGCTTGCTTCCGACCTTGCAAACGAGCTTTACGCGCCTGAAATGGAAGAACTGAATACCGAACTTGTAAATACCGTTATTGCAGAATTTGAAACGCTTCCCGATAAAATACATATTGTTGGATCGGAAGCTTTGGATTCATTTATTGACGGACTTTCTGAAACGGAAAATCTTTCCGAAAAAATATCGGATTTCACTGACAGTTTTTTCACTGCTTGCAATGATGGGATATCCTACAGTATTTCCGACCTGAATCTTAATGACAGTATTATGAATGCGTTTGCAGAACAGGATACATATGCAATTGGCAAGAAAAAAGGTGATGAGCTTGTAAGCGGCTTTAACGAAGTTTTAAACGACCTTTATATGAGATTTTCTGCACAATTAAACGAAAGTATACTTAGTGAATTTCAAGAAATAGCTATGTCGGAACAGTTATATATGGCAAATGTACACAGCAGTCAGTATCAGCAGCAGGCACAAAATTCATATGCACAAAATGATGAACGTGTTGTTCTTGAAAATCACGTTGATACTACCGTCAATGTGGACGGCGATACTATCGGTAAAGTTGCTTATAAATACATTAAAGAATACAAATACAGGACGGACACATAAATTTGACTTTAGTGCTGCTTTAATCATTGTTACATATTTGATTGTTTTATCCGCTCTTTATTATAAAATACTTTTGTGTAAGAATAGATAATAACATTTTTATATGTTACGCTTATATAAGAAAGAGTGTTGCAAAATAAATATTAGGAGGAAAAGCAATGGATAAGGAAAAACAGATGCAGCTTATTGAAACCGGTAATTTCAAGGATAACAACGGCTCAATTATGAGGGTATTTAATATGATTGCTCATAAATATTTTAAAATAAAGGATATCATGTATGCGCTGCCGTTTGTATCAGAAAAAGACGTGATAAAGAGCATGGACTATCTCTGTGACGAGGGGTATCTTATGAGCAGAACGATTCTTACCAAGGAACCGGCTGCTATATCAGATTATTCATATGATGATCTGGAAGCAAAGCTTACGGCAAAAGGAATACGACTTCTTGAATGCGCTATTGACGATCCGCTTGTTAATCTGTAAAAGGGGTGAATCTGATGAGTCGCAGAAAACACAGTAAGATAGACAAGCTGCCGCCAAATATAAAAGATGAAGTCGAGGAAATGATAAAGTCCGATTTTACTTATGCGGAAATAGCCGAATACATACAATGTGAGACTGATACTCAGATATCCAAAGCGGCTATTTGCAGATATGCCAAGAACCTTAATGAATCGCTCACAACACTAAGAATGGCTCAGGAGAACTTCCGCTGTATTACCGAGGAACTTAACCGATACCCCGATCTTGATACAGGAGAAGGGATTCTGAAACTGCTTGCACACTACATCCTTGAAAGCATAAACAAAATGCCTGAGGAACAATGGCGGTCAATAAAGCCCGATGAACTCATTAAGCACGCAACAACTCTCATTAAAGCGGCGAGTTACAAAAAGGACATTGATTTAAAGAACAAGGATTTGTCATCTGCAGGCTTTGAGCAAATTAAAAGCATGGTGTTTCAAACTATGGCAAGGGAACGTCCGGAGTTGTATTCGGAGGTTGCCAAGTTCCTTGAAGATAAGATGAACAGCGAATAAAACAATAATTCAAGCCGCATTTTATGACAGTTTTAGGGTTGTAAAATGCGGCTTTTATATTGGTTAAATTCTTTTTGATGATGCGCGAGGTATATAAAAATTGTTTCATTTTGTCTTGTGATTATACAGTTATTTTCTTTTATTTTCAGTAGCGTTTCGAGTATTTTAATGAATATCGTGGTTTTTCTCTGATATTTTCGGGATTTTTTGCGAACGGCTACA
>CAJUER010000011.1 GCA_910585705.1 uncultured Christensenella sp. | reverse complement strand
TCTTCTTGCATGCTACTACAATGATGATTATGAGCAGAATGAGAATAGCAAGCGCAATCAGGAACCATGCCCAGATAGGCAAGCCCATCCACGTTTTGGTTGCAAAGCTTAAAGCCGAGTCAAATATGCCTTTCTTGGATTCGTATACTTTTCTGTCCGATACAAGGCTGGGAACGGTAGAACCGTCTTCCGAAGTCTTTTCGAACACTACGTTTCCGAGCTCCGCGCCTTCGCCCGTAAGCACGGCTTCCACGCGGTAGGTTTTGCCTTTTTCCAGCTCGGTCACAAGCTCGCCGTTGGAATCGTAATAGTTATAACCTATTTCCACGCCTGCGGCTGCAAGTATATTCTTCACGTTTTCGGGAATGTTGAGCGTTGCGTTTACATTGCCCGTATTCCAGTTGAGATTTTTGAGAACGAAGGGGTTGACGTTCCACACAAGACGTGCGGTGTCGTCAGCGGTGATTTCGGTCGTAACGCTTGCGAGCGAAGCGCCGAGAAGCGAAAGCTTCGTGCCGGTCTTGTCGCCTTCCGCGTCAGCCGAACCGTCGTCCCACTTATAGTTGGGATTGTTGAGCTTGATTATTGCAACATAGCCGTCCTTCTGAACGTCCTTACCCTCGACGTCGCCCGTGACAGTCATAAGCTGTTTCAATGCTTCGTCAAGATACGAGCCGCCGAGCTTATCGAGAATGTTGATTATCGAACCGTTATACTCGAAGTCTGCGAGCGTAGGAACGGAAACCGCCTTCTTTTCGATTGTGAACTTCTCGCTCGAATCCGTAAGCACGAAATCCTTCGCCATTGCGGGGTCGGTGAGCTTAATCGCAATGCTGTATACTCCTGCGGGAGCGTTGGCAAAATCGAAGCTGTCAAGCGCGCCCAAATCCTTCTTATCCGCGTCGAATACCGTAAGCGAATAGTGACCTGCCTGGAATATATCTCCGTTTTCGTAGGTAAGCGTTAAAATGTCGCCTGCGGTGACGCTGTCGCCGTAAACCGAGCTTGAAATGTTCTGCGTAACGACGATTAAGTCCTTGCTTTCGCCGAAGTTGAACGAAATAAATCCGTTTGATCCGTCGGGAGCCGTTACCGAGTTGCCCGACAAATCTTTAAGCACGAGCTTAGGAGTGCCCGTCGCCGTAGTGGGCGCCTTGCTGTTGAGCACGGGGCGCACGAATACGGGGTATGCGTTGGTCGAGCTTGCCTTGTAGGGACCCGTAGGGTCGATTAACGCGTCAATCGCCGTCTGTCCGACGCCTATCTTCACGTCGGGAACGAAGTTGCCCGAGCCGTCGTCCTTCATCGTCCAGTATTCGTAGTCGATATAGTCCGCGTAGCTTGCGCTGGGCAGCTTGTCGGGGTTGAGCCCCGTTATCTGGTAAGGCGCGCCGACGTCGTCCTTTACGGTGTCGCCGTTGCTGTCTTTAAGGTTTTCTATCTTCCACAGCTCTTCGCTGATGTCGATGACCTTCGCGCTGATTTCGGGTTTCAGATTGAAATCCTTAACCGCTTCGTAGTTCGCGTCCACATCCACCTTAATGGTTATCGTGGGCGTGCCGGGATTCTTGAAGTCACCCAGCGTTTTGCTTACTTCCGCTTTGGTTACGCCCTGAGGCAATTTGTCGGGGTCGGGACGGAAGGTTATGCTTTTGCCGTCGTTATATTCGGGCGGGTTCTTCGGGTCGTAGGTCTGCCACTTAGTTTCGCCCGTGAACTGGTATTGCAGCGCCAAGTCTTTGAGCGCGTCCGCGTCAACCGTAGCTTTGACAATTTCGTATTCGAACGTAAGCTCGCCGTCGAAGATGTTGCCGTCCGCGTCGGGCGTGCCGGGCGTGTAGTAGAACATACCGCCGTTGTCCGCGTCCTTATATTCGGAAGCTTTGGGCATCTTGTTGTTGAGCCTGCTGTCCGCCTTGACCTGTACCTTGAACTTAACGCGCACCTTGCTCGCCTTTGCGAAGCCTTCGCCGTTGCCGAGAGTTGCGGTTTCGTTGCCGTCCGCGTCGAGGTAACTGAAAATATAACCGTCGTTGCCGTAGGTTTTATCCAGCTCTAAGAAGTCGATATCGTCGAAGCCTGCCGTAAAGAAGAACTGCATGGGCTTCTTCGTGTCCTCGTTCCAGGCATAAGTCAGGTTCGAGGAATCGGGAACTGCGGCGTCCTTGAAGGGTAAATCTTCGGGGAGCTTTCCTTCTTCTTTCATCTTGTCGCTCTGATACTGCATTGCAATATCGTCAAGCGAAGCCTCGCCGGGCTTTAACTTCATTGCCTGACGGTAGGTGGCGTAAGCCGCCTCAACCCTCTTTTCGTAGTCCGCGTCGGACTCGCCGTCAAGCTTATCGGGCGTGACCTTCACGCGGTAGTTCGCGTTTACGAGAGTATCGGGCTCGTCATTGTCCACTGCCGCGATTTTAATCATAATCGTGTACTCGCCCGCAGTGTGTTTGTTGTCCGCGTCCTTTATCATATTGAATATGAATTCGGTCGGGTCGTCGGTGGATTCGAGCACGGGCTTTTTCGCCGCAGTGTCGCCCTTCTTTGTTTCGTAATACCACAGCTCCAACACGGGCTTTTCCTTTTCGCCGTTGGGGTCAACGTCCCAAGTGTCCGTTGCCGCGTTGTAGGTGCGGATTTCGACGGGTTCGTGACCTGTCGTGAAGTCGTAGGTCAGCTTGCTCGTCTTGTCGTTGGTCTTTATATCCCAAGTTTTTGCGTCAACCCAAGTCGTGCCGTCCGTATCCAGCTTCATAGAGTTGAACGTGAATTCCAGCGTTTTGGGCGCAACTTCGTAAACGCGCTTCAAATCGTCGGATTTTCCGTCAACCTTAGTTCCTTCGGGGTCCTTTATGGTTGAAGGGGTCGTGCACTTCCATTTGTAGTTTCTGACGATGGGGTCGGGATAAGCCGTAGTGTTTTCCACCGTCACCGTTTTGAGGTGATAGTAAACGGTGTATGCGTTCGCGTCGTGCGCCTTGAACACCAGTTTGTTCTTGTTGTTGCCCGTCAGCGAATGTTTGAGTCCCAAATCGTTGCCGTCGTCGTCGAGGGGCATCATATCCTTGACGAAATCGCCGTTCGAATCATAGTTGCCGTATTCGACGAATTCGCTGTAATACTTCGCGTCCGTGCCCGTGCCTACTTTGTTTGCATACGCGGCTATTTCGAACTCTACCCAGTTGCCCGTGTATTCGAGGGGGTCGCGCAGGGCGGGCGTGTCGATTTCCAGCTTTTCTATGGCGTACGAACGCTTCATCGTCGTGTTCGTGTCCTTAGCGACAAGCTCGTAGTTGCCCGTCTTTTCGTTCACGTTCACGGCTTCCGCGCGGTAAGTGCCCGCCTGCTGGGGATATTTTTCGCCCTTTGCTTTGGGGTCCTTGTTGGCGTAGATATGCTCTATGTCGCTTTCATAGTTTTCCACGCTCACGAATTTGATTACTATGCACGGCAGTGTTTTGTCGTCCGCGCCGGCAACCTTAACAACGTGCTTGCTGTTGACTGCGTCCCAGCTGTACGTCTGCTGGTTTTCCGCGTAATTATCGTCGAGAATGCTCTTTGCGGGGTCGTTCAGAAGTTCGTACGAGATATACGGCCAGGGGGCTTTTGACGTATTTGCCAAAGCGCCCGCTTTGGGTATGAAGTTGAGTGCGAACGGCGTGGTCCACTGCTTTTTCGGGTCGGAATCCGTCTCGTGCAGCTCCGTGTCCTTACTCTTCCATTCGTACTTTGCTTTTTTCTGCTTTATTACTATATTGAACGTCTTTGTCGCGTCCGCGCTTATCGTGCCGGTCGCAGGGTCGCGCCATTTGTATTTCGAAGTCGGCTCGAACTTACACGTTATTTTGTATACGCCGGCATTTTTCAGCTCGAACTTTGTCAGGGTTTTCGCCGTCTCGCCCGACGTGCTTACGCCCGCCGTGTCAGTGCTGCCCTGCGTGTATTCTATTTTGTACATCAGCGCGGCGGCGGGGGTTGAACCGTTCGCCTGCGTGTGGAAATATTTGTCGCCGTCCAACACGCTGTTTTTATTCAGCGCGTGGTTGATTGCGTCAAACCAGCCCGTGTTGCCCTTGATTGTGTCTTTTGTCAGCGCGTCGCTCAGGTTGGGGATATTTGCGTCTCCGCCTTCAACCCACTCGACTATCGTCGCAAGGTCGTCGTACGCGACTCCGTTGTATGTGAACGTTAAATCCTGCGGGGTGTTCACGGGGATAAAATCCGCCGCGTTGGAACCCGAGCCGGACGCCGCGCTCAGCGCGGCAGATTTCAGATTCAAGTGAAGCGCGGGACGAACACCCAACGAGGACGACACATGGTAAGCAGTGATCGAACCCGACGACGTCAGAAAGAAAGCATCGACAGCACCGTAAGCATCGCCGGAACGCAGCCAGGAAAGGTTGGGGGTCGAGGTGTTCCAAGCCCAGCTCGAAGGGGTTGCGCCGCCGTTATTGTTGCGCTGTCCGTTGTCCAGATTCCAAAGTCCGCTCACTGCCGAGCTTGCATAGCCGTCTACGCCGTTGTGACCGGTTTCCGTATAAGAGGGAAGCCAGATTTTATCGTTCTTCCACTGGTCCTGTCCCGTAATCTGGTTTGTGCCGTTGCCGCCGTAGCCGGTGTTTACGCCGCTGTTCCAGAAATGGGTCGAACCGTCGTGGTACCACTCGTCAAAGGGTGTGCCGTACGCGTCGCCGGGCATTGTATACTGCCACCAGCCCGTACCGCTTGAACCGTTTGCCGTTCTGTGTTCGTATGCGGAGTAGGATTCTACTTCCTGATATTTGACCTTAGAAGGCTCGTCGATAAACGCCGACAAGTCGCCGTTGGTCATACTGTTCCACAGTGCGCCGTAAGTTGCGCTTACGGAGTTGCCTGCGGTTGCCGTTGCGGCGGAAGAGCTCGAGTTCTGTCCCGAGAACTGGTCCCACGTTCCGCCCTGTCCGAGCATCATTGCGCGGATATAGCTGTTGCCGTATACGTTGGAAGGGCGTGTGGAAGCGCCGTTATTTCTGCCGTTATAGGGCGAATAGCCGGGCGAGCCCGCCGAATTCGCCGCCCAAGGGGATATTTGCGTACTGGAAGACTGCCACAGGTCCACGATTACGTCGCCCGAAGTGTTGAGCGTGACGTAGACGACCTGGAACTCGGTAGAACCGATTTTGACAACGACGTTGCCGCCGTTGTTGGTACGGATATCCGCCGCGTCGATTGCGTTCGCTATCGTCGTGGTGTTCGCAGGGTTGGTCAAACTCGTCCACGTTTGCGTGGTCGTGCCGTCCGAGTTGGTGAGGGCTTCCTTTACCTTGTTGTAGGTACCCGTATACTGGTTGCCGCTTGTCTTCTTTTTGGTACCCAGTATCGCGTCGTACAGCTTGGCAAGGCCTTCGCCGTCGAACATTTTTCCGCTCTGAGGCTGGGGAGCAAGGCTTGTCGTGTCCAGCGTCAAGTTTATTACCGTGTCCGACGCGCCCGTCTTTGCGACTGCCGCTTTGCCGCCGTGCGAAGCGATAAGTCCGCCCGACAGGACAAGCGCAACAGCCATTAAAGCCGCCGCGAACGCCGTTAATAACTTTCTCCCTCTTGTCTTAATCATAAAATTTCTCCTTCTTCCCCCCGCCGCTTGTTTTCTCTCTGTAAGCGCGGATTCTTCACTTCGTTCGGAATGACGAGGCGCGTTCGGAATAACGGGGCAATTTTCTTTCCGTCATTCTGAGGCTTTTTTTACCTCGTCTTTCTGAGGCTTTGCCGAAGAATCTCTTCATCTCCTGCTCCGCCGTCTTTCTGAGGCTTCGCCGAAGAATCTCTCTTTCTCTCCCGGCAGGGAATTTCAAAATTATTTTATTTTTGTATTTTTATTTTATTGCTATATTATTAATGTATTGCTTTATAGTTGCTATATTGTTAATGTATTTATTGCTGTTATATTGTCGTATTGTATTTTTTAATTTAAGGCGTGTTTTTTGCCGACGCTTTACTTGCGTCTGCCTTATTTTAGTTCGCCGGCTGCCGCTCGGTTTCTTTTTTCCTTATTTTAAGGCTTCTCTTTGAGAAGCTGTCGCGTAGCTTGCGTAAGCGACTGATGAGGTCACCGCTTTGCCTTCGTTATGGCTCTTTACCTCTCCCGTCTTGCCCCGTCAGGCAAGCCACCCTCTCCTAAGGAGGGCTTAATGCCGCCGTATAAGGGTTTTTCCTGAAAATGCAAAAATCGGGCGTACAATCCGATGACTGTACGCCCGAAATAAATTTCAAGGAACATAACACAACAGGATTGTACCGTAAAGCCCCTCTAATGCTTTTCGGCAACAATCCGAGTAATATTAAAATTGTGATAATTGTGGTATGCGTATTATATCATATGTATTTTTAAATTTCAAGGTTTTTTTACATTTTTTTTAAAATTGTGGTCGTCAATTTTTCAACCACAATATATTGTGGTACGCTCACCCTTTTTCCGCCATCTTTCCCTGTTTTTTCGGCAAATATCACTTTTTGCCGCATTTTAAGGCGTGTTTTTTGCCGCAAGTTTCTTTTTTCCTTATTTTAAGGCTTCTCTCCGAGAAGCTGTCGCGTAGCTTGCGTAAGCGACTGATGAGGTTACCGCTTTTCCTGCGTTGTGGCTCTTTACCTCTCCCGTCTTGCCCTTCGGGCAATCCACCCTCCCCTAAGGAGGGCTTATGCGTAGCCTGCGTAAGCGACTGATGAGGTTACCGCTTCGCCTTCGTTGTGGCTCTTTACCTCTCCCGTCTTGCCCTGTCGGGCAATCCACCCTCCCCTAAGGAGGGCTTTTTGCGTAGCCTGCGTAAGCGACTGATGAGGTTGCGCTAACTTTCCAAATGTTTGTATATATCCGCGCAGACAAACTCGAACCTTTTGTTTACTTCTCTGTTGCCGTAACGTAATACAGTTATGCCAAGCGATTGCAAAAACCCGTCGCGTTCTTTGTCGCGGCGGGCGTTCTCTTCTTCGTAATGTTGCGAACCGTCAAGTTCTATAACAAGCTTCACCGCGTCGGTTTCGCAATAAAAGTCCACTATGTAATCGCCGATGATTTTTTGCCGCTTAACCGTTATCGGCAAGCTTTTTAAAAAATCGTACCACAAGTGCCGCTCTTCTTTGGTCATATTTTTTCTCAATTCCTGCGAAAGCGGTTTTAATTTGCCGTTGTAGTTGAAAATCATTACCTCTCCCGTCTTGCCCTATCGGGCAAGCCACCCTCCCCTAAGGAGGGCTTTTTGCGGAGCTTCCTCATTTGCTTGCGCCGCACAATTTACATTGAACTTATTTCAAGGCTAATTTTGCCGCGCAGTTACTTTACCGTATTTTAAGGCTTCTCTCCGAGAAGCTGTCGCGTAGCCTGCGTAAGCGACTGATGAGGTTACCGCTTCGCCTTCGTTTAGGCTCTTTACCTCTCCCGTCTTGCCCTTCGGGCAATCCACCCTCCCCTAAGGAGGGCTTTTTGCGTAGCTTGCGTAAGCGACTGATGAGGTTTCAAGCCGTCGCACAACATTCAAAAACGGCGGGGTTGTTTTATGCCGTTTTTAACAAACTTTTTCATTGCGGAAAAGGTGGAAGGCGAAACAACGTGTTCCATTTCGCACGCGTCGCGTTCCGCGTCCGCCGCGTCCACGCCGAGCATTTTTAAAAACTCGGTTATTATGCAATGCCGCTCGTACACTTCTTTTGCGTACTCCGCGCCCTTTTGCGTAAGGTAGATGTGCATACCGTCGCAGTCGACAAGCCCGTCGGTTTGAAGTATTTTAACGGCTTTCTGCACGGCGGGCTGGGAAACGCCAATTTTGCGCGCCACGTCGACGCGGTGGACAAACTGCGTTTCCCGCGATAATAGCAGGATACATTCAAGGTAGTCTTCGGCAGATTGGTTGCGTTTCATAATTTCCCCCTTTGTGTTGCTTGCGTTGCTTTCGGCGACTTTAATCATTCGCCTATTCTTCGCTTATTCTTCGCCCGCGAGCAAGGCTTCGCGTTCGGCTACAGCAAGCGCTTCAATCATTTCCTCGATGTCGCCCATTATAAAATTATCGAGCGAGAAAAGAGACAAGCCGATTCTGTGGTCGGTCACCCTGCCCTGCGGGAAGTTGTAGGTGCGTATGCGTTCGCTTCTGTCGCCGCGCCCGACAAGGCTTTTGCGGTGCTCGTCATAGGCGGAGCGGTTCTGCGAATTATAATAGTCGTACAGGCGCGAGCGCAAAACCCTGAACGCCTTGTCTTTGTTTTTAAGCTGGCTTCTTTCGTCCTGACAGGTCACGACTATGCCCGTAGGAAAATGCGTTATGCGTATCGCGGTTTCGGTTTTGTTGACCTTTTGTCCGCCCGCGCCCGAAGAGCGGTACACGTCCACCCTTATGTCCTCGTCGCGGATTTCAACCTCAACGTCTTCGGCTTCGGGAAGCACGGCGACGGTCGCGGTCGAAGTGTGTACCCTGCCCTGCGATTCGGTTTCGGGCACGCGCTGAACGCGGTGAACGCCGCTTTCGAATTTAAGCTGCTTGTACGCGTCCCTGCCGCTGACGTTCATAACTACTTCCTTAACGCCGCCGAGCTCGGTTTCGCTTATGTCCACAAGCTCGCACTTCAAGCGGTGGCGTTCGCAGTAGTTGAGGTACATACGGTACAGCTCGTAAGCGAACAGCGCGGCTTCTTCGCCGCCCGCTCCGCCTCGAATTTCCATTATGCAGTTTCTGTCGTCGTTTTTGTCTTTGGGCAGAAGCAGAATTTTAAGCTCGTCCGCAAGCGAGGCAAGCATTTGAGTACAGTCGGAAATTTCGGTTTCGAGCAGTTCGCGCATTTCCGCGTCGGTTTCCGATTTAATAGCGTCCTGTGCCTGAGAAAGACGGGTTTGCGCGGTTTGGTATTCCTCGTACTTTTGCGCAACTTCCGAAAGCTCGGCTTGTTCTTTGGCGGTTTTCGCCCATTCTGCGGTATCGGAAATTACTGCGGAGTCGGCAAGTTTTTCCGACAGACCGCAGTAACGCCTGTAAATATCTTCAAGTTTGGAAAGCATTTTGTCCTGCATAAGCTACACCCGATTGCCGCTTTTAAAAGAAATTTTTGCGGCGGTAAACAATGATTTGCAACGCCGAAATGCGGAGGCGATTAAAATGCGATTTTTAAGAAGCGGTCCACGCCAGACAGGTCTTTGAGAACCATTGCGTAGTCGCGACGGCCGAACAGCTTCAAAATCTCTTCCGCCTGACCTTCGCCGCATTCGAGCAGAAGCATTCCGTCCTTTGCAAGGTAGCTCCTCACTTCCTTTGCAAGACGGCGGTAAAAATCGAGACCGTCGTCGCCGCCGTCAAGCGCGATTCGCGGTTCGTACTCGCGGACTTCTTTCTGTAATTTGGGAATATCCGCGCTCTTTATATACGGGGGGTTGCAAACGATTAAATTAAACCTGCCGCGCACTCCGCCGAACAAGTCGCTTTGGACGAAGTTTATATTAACGTCGTTGAGCTTCGCATTTTCTTCGGCAAGCATTATAGCCGCGTCGGACAAGTCTGCGGCGGTGACGGAAACACGCCTGCCCGCACAGTTCTTGGCAATGGCTACGGCTATACAGCCCGAGCCCGTGCACAAGTCAAGCACCTTGTCGCCGTCCTCTACGGTTTTGCAGGCGGCTTCCGCCAGCAACTCGGTTTCGGGGCGGGGGATAAGCGCGCGCTCGTCAACCTTGATTTTGCAGTTGTAAAATTCAGTATCGCCGACGATATACCAAAGCGGTCTGCCAGTCAGGCGCTTTTCTACGATTTCCGAAATGCGTTTGCTCTCTTCCATATTAATAACTCTGCCGGAAGTAAGCTCGCTTCTTTTGACGCCGAGAACGAGGGAATATATCCACTCCGCGTCGCTTTCGTCAATCTGCTTTTCCGCGAACCTGCGTTTCGTGTCGCCGAGCATTTTCGAGAGTATGCCGCCCGTCACAAATTCGGTTTCGGGTACGGTTTCGTCCGCGTCCATTTCCAAAACCTTTTTAAATGCGGCGATAGCGACGGCAATCATTTCCTCGTCGGGCTCGCGCGTGGTAAGCAGCTTTTGGATTAATTTGCCGGGAGCTTTGAAAACCGAAACGAACTTATTATCGAACTTGGCGAAGAACTTCAACAATTCATACGCGATGCCCGCAATTAAGGGCAACAGGACAAGCTCTATGCCGAAATTGAGCAAAAAGCGCAATATGCCGTTTTTAACGTGCAGTACGTAGCTGTCGAAAGCCCACGTCACGAGCGAGATTATAACAATATTTATAAACAGTACGATAAACAGAAACGACGTGCCGCACCTGTCGTGAATACGCGAGCACTGCTTTACCTTTTCCGGGCTTAGTTCCACGCCCTGTTCATATGCGTTGATTGTTTTATGCTCGGCTCCGTGATACATATATAGCCTGCGTATATCCTTTAAAACAAGAATAAGCGCAAGATAGGCGATGAAAATCGCAAGCTTGAAAACGCCGAGAAGAACGTACTCCCACACGGTGCGCTGGACGGGCGGAATAAGCGTGATTAAAAATCTGGGCAGGAAGATGAAAATTCCGACCGCGAGAATAACACCGAGACATGTAGACACGGCGGAAATAACGTCCATTAAATTGAGCCTGAATTTTTCGGCAAGCCATTTTTGCAGTCTGCCCGCTTCCTCGTCGTCCTCGCCGTAAACTGCGGCAGAACGCATTAAAGCCTTCGTTCCGCGCACAAGCGAAAGAACGAGGTTGATTATTCCCCTCACGAAAGGAATTTTGCAAGCCGTCCTGAGTTTGGGGTTTACGGTGTGGCGCTTTGCTTCTATCTGAATTTCGCCGTCACCGTCCCGCACGGCGGTAGCCATGCAGGTTTTGCCCATCATCATAACGCCTTCGAGAACCGCCTGACCGCCGATGTAGGTGCAAACCTTTTTATTCTTTTTTTCTTTATTTTCTTTCTTATTTTCGATTTCTGCCATTTTAAAACCGCATTGCGGAATTGCCCGCAAATTTATAATACTTTGTAGTTAAACAAATATGGCTCCAACTTAATACTTGGAGCCACTTTGTTAAATATTGTATCTTTTCTTAAACTTGTCTACGCGGCCGCCTGTATCAACGAGCTTTTGCTTACCGGTAAAGAAAGGATGGCACTTATTGCAGATGTCAACCTTCATCGTATCAACGTTTTTCGTGGTTCCGGTTTTGAACGTAGCTCCGCAAGCGCATACAACCGTTATTTCATGGTAATCGGGATGTATTTCGGGCTTCATACTGTTCACCTCGCTTAAAATTCTTCTAATGCTTACCTATTATATACCATAAAAAACGGCAAGTCAATTGATTTTGTTATGCCTAAAACAAAAAATTGCGGCGTCGGGCACAAAAAACTTCAATTTCCGAAATCCGCATTTTTTAGTTGCCAAACCCGTATGATTAGCGTATAATGGGTGTATCTTATGGATAACTGGATTTTAAAAGGCGTAAAAAACCTTGTGCGCGAGGAAATGGTGACGACGCCCGTTTCCCCCACGCAGGTAAAAGTCAAGGTTACGCACCTGCTCGTTTCCAACTTCGATTCGCTGGTATTCAGCGGCGACGTGCCCGCGCAATACCCCAAAACTTTGGGGAGATTTGCCGTAGGACTTGTAACCGAAGCGGGAGAAAAATGTTACGGCGTTGAAAAGGGCGCAAGAGTATATCTGGAACCTGCAAGAAGCTGCAACGAATGTTATGCCTGCAAAAGCGGAAACAAGGCGGAATGTTCCGACGTTCAGCTTGCCGGCAAGGACTTCGACGGATTTTTGCGTGATTTCGTCGTATGCGAATATAACGAAGTTACGCCCTTGCCCGACAGCGTCGACAACCTGCACGCACTCTGTATAGAAACGGTTGGAATTGCGGAAAATATCTACGATAAACTTAATCTGTCACCCGGTCAGAGAGTCGCCGTCGTCGGCGGAGATTTTACGGGCAACATTATCGCGCAGATATTGCAGTTTCACAAGATTATACCTATACTGATAGACAATAATACGATTAATCTCGAACGCGCGAAGAAGTGCGATATTTACTACTCATTCCCTGCAGACGACGAACTGTTGAATAACGTTATGGACGCAACCAGCGGCGAGCTGTGCGACGCGGCGATATATTCGGCGAGTTCGAGACTTCCGATGTCGGTTGCTTGCCGTCTTATAGGAAAGAAGAAAACGCTTGTGTTGACGGGCTTTACTTCGATGAACAGCTCGGTCGACGCGCGCGATATTCTTGAAAAGGATTTGAAGGTGTTCGGCGTTACAAGCGCATACCGCTATACCGATGCGGTTATAAACCTGTTGCTGCACGGCGCGGTCAATATCGATTTCTTCGACAAGGAAATCGTAACCGACTACGACCCCGTTGCTATTTTGAAGGAGCGCAGCGAAAATATCGCTTCCTCCAATAAAGGTAAAATGCTTGTCCTGAAAATGATTCTCTGACGTGTAAAAAGGCTTTATGCGCAATTTTTTTAAACACGTCTTTTCAATTGATTTTTTATATGTGTTACTGATTGCGGCAGAAACTGCCGCAATTATTTTTTTATGTCTTTATATCCCCTCGATAATGCCCGTCGCCGCCGCGTTCGCAGGCATATGGCTGTTCACGCTTATCACTGCGGCGGCGATAGTAAGCCGCCGCTCCTCGCCTGAAATAAACTGCGCGGCGGTGATAATGATTATAGCCCTGCCCGTCGCGGGGGCGGTGATTTACCTCATAGCAACAGCCAAGCGCAAATTAAGGGGCGAAATTAAATTCACGGGCGCGCGCCCCGAAAACGGAATAGACTCCGCCTGCTTCAAAGCGTGCGGGATATGCGCAATGCCGTACAGCCGCGCCGAATATTTTGCGGACGGAGACGAATACTTTACGCAGCTTTTCAAGGAAATCGAAAAAGCGGAAAAAAGCGTTTATCTCGAATACTTCATAATGTGCAGGGGCAGAATTTTTTCAAGGCTCGTTTCCGCGCTTGCCGTCGCAAACCGCAACGGCGCGGAGATAAAAATAATAATCGACGGAATCGGCTGCGCCTTCAAACTCGGCAGAAAGGATTTGAAAAAGCTGAAAACCGCAGGCGCGGAAATCAGAATTTTTCACCGACTGAAACCCCTGCCCCATTCGCGCCTGAACTTACGCGACCACAGAAAAATTGCTTCCGTCGACGGCAAAGTAGCTTTCACGGGAGGTATTAACATCGCCGACGAATACGCCAATACCGACAGCCCCTACGGATACTGGAAGGACGTCGGCGCGGCGGTCTACGGCGGAGCGGCGATAGCGTTCGAAGCAATGTTTCTGTCGCTGTGGAACGGAAGCTACGAGGCGGAAGCGCCGCAAGCCGAAGGCAAAAAATGTCTGCCGTTTTGCGACCTGCCGCCGAACCGCCCCTCTTTCGCGGAGGACGCGTTTGTTTACGCCGTATCTTCGGCAAAGGAAAAAATACACATACTCACGCCGTACTTCTGCGTAAGCGAAAAAATTCATTCCGCGCTCAGACTTGCCGCAATGCGTGGCGTGGACGTAAGAATTATACTGCCGCATATTCCCGATAAAAAATACGCGCTCGAACTTTCCAGAGCGTGTGCGGAACGGCTTATGCCTGCGGGTGTGAAATTTTACGAGTACACGCCGGGCTTTATGCACGCAAAGGTTATGACTTGCGACGACGGCGCATATATCGGCAGTTACAACTTCGACCACCGCTCCATGAGGCTGAACTGCGAGTGCGGACTGATGATACGCGGCGAAGTGGCAATGAGCGCCGATCGCGATTTCTGGCAATGCCTGCGTATGTCCTCGCCGATGAAAGCAACGAAAATTTCTTTCCCCCGAAAAGCAGTACGATTTATATTGAAGATTGCCGCGCCGCTTATGTGAGGCACGGATACGGCGGCGGAGCTGTCACGCTTGACAACTCCGCCGCCGTAATGATATTATTATGATATGGTTAAACTAATCGCGACCGATCTTGACGGCACGCTTCTTCCGCCGAGCAAAATAATTCCCGACGAAACATTTACGTTGATAGAAAAGCTTTATGCACGCGGAATTGTTTTCGCCCCCGCAAGCGGCAGACAGCTGCCCAACCTTAAAAAGCTGTTTGCGCCCGTACTCGATAAAATAGCTATTATCGCGGAAAACGGCGGTCTGTGCCTATACGGCGGCGAGATAATTTTTTCCGAACCCACCCCTTCGGACGCCGTAAGATACGCGCTTGAAATTATACGCGGCGAAAACGACCTGCACCCCGTACTGTCCTGCACCGACTGTGCTTATTAC
The DNA here is from genome assembly GCA_910585705.1 of uncultured Christensenella sp. Taxonomy (GTDB): domain Bacteria; phylum Bacillota; class Clostridia; order Christensenellales; family Borkfalkiaceae; genus Coproplasma. The sequence goes on along the minus strand of CAJUER010000011.1, from coordinate 2,680 downwards.
GAGGACGACGACAAGCTTTTTATCGAAACTGTCAGGCGCTCGTATTCGAGCCTTAAAAAAGCAAACCTTGCCGAAACCGCCGTGCGCGAAACGGTGCTGAAAATATCCGTTTGGGACGGCAAACCTCCCTGTTCGGAACACGGCGGAAAAATTCTGCCGCCCAAAATTCACGGACTGCGCACAATGGTTTCGGGATACGACTGGCTTGACGTTTGCATTTCCACCGCCAATAAGGGCAGGGCGCTTTGCGCGCTTATGCAAAGGCTGGGTGTCGATAAAAGCGAGTGCGTTGCGTTCGGCGACCATATGAACGATTTGGAAATGCTTCTCGCAAGCGGTCAGGCTTACGTTACCGCAAACGCATTCGGCGGACTTAAAGCGCACATAAAAAACGAAGTTCCCTCTAACGCCGAGTTCGGCGTAATACAGAAAATAAAGGAGTTTTTATGAAACTTTTAATTGCTTCCGATATTCACGGCTCGGCAAAGCACTGCAAACGCATGCTCGAAGCATTTTCCCGCGAGGGCGCCGAAAAACTGCTTTTACTGGGTGATATTCTTTATCACGGACCACGCAACCCCCTGCCCGACGAGTATTCTCCGCCGAAGGTTTCGGAAATGCTTTCGGCTGTAAAAGATAAAATACTATGCGTGCGCGGCAACTGCGACGGCGAGGTCGATCAAATGGTACTTCCTTTCCCCGTGCTTTCCGATTACGCCGCAGTGTATGCGGACGGCGTGAACATATATCTTTCGCACGGACACCGCGCCGTACCTCCCCTGCAAAGCGGCGACGTGTATTTGACGGGGCACACTCACGTTCCGTTAAAGGAAAACTGCGGATATCTGCACCTCAATCCGGGTTCGGTTTCGCTTCCCAAAGAAAACAGCGAACGCGGATATATTCTGTTCGACAGCGGAACGTTCTACTTCAAAACGCTCGACGGAAAAATTTACGATGAGATAAAATCCCTATAAATAAAAGACAACCGCCTTTCGGCGTTTGTCACAAAGTTAATTTATTTTAAAAGCGGCATAGCTTTACGCGCTATGCCGCTTTTATACCGTTACTTTTCTATAACGGTTAAGCGTTTTCGTTTTGTTTTACGCAAGCACAAAATTTTTTATCTTTTGAGCTTCGATACGCCCGTAGAAACGGCGGCTTCCGCAACCGCTTTAGCAACCGCTCTGTGCGCGTTTTTGTCGTAAGCGTAAGGAAGAATGTAGTCTGTCGACAGCTGATTGTCGGAAACGTATTCGGCGATTCCTTTCGCCGCCGCAATCATCATCTCCGTATTTACGGTCTTAGCCCTCACGTCAAGCGCTCCGCGAAAAAGTCCGGGAAATACAAGAACGTTGTTTATCTGGTTGGGATATTCTGATGAGCCGGTGCCCACTATAAACGCACCCGCGTCTTTCGCGTCCGCAGGGGCGATTTCGGGAACGGGATTTGCACAGGTAAAAAGAATATTTTTATCCGCCATCGACCTTACCATTTCCTTACTGACGCAATTAGGTCCGGAAACCCCGATAAACACGTCCGCTCCTTTCATCGCGTCCGAAAGCGTCCCCTTTATTTGCTGTAAGTTTGTAATTTCCGCAACCTCTTTCTGCGCGGGATTGAGCCAATCGCAGCCTTTGCAGACGATACCTTTCAGGTCGCACATTATTATATTTTTAACGCCGAGTTTTAAAAGAAATTTTGCTATCGCAATTCCCGCCGCTCCCGCGCCGTTTATGACGAGTTTGATTTCGTCTATCTTTTTATCCGCCAGTTTCAAGGCGTTTAAAAGCGCCGCCGCAGAAACTATTGCCGTACCATGCTGGTCGTCGTGGAATACGGGAATGTCAAGCTCCTGTTTCAAGCGCGTTTCTATTTCGAAACAGCGCGGCGCGGAAATATCTTCGAGATTTATACCGCCGAACGAGCCTGCCATAAGCTTCACGGTCTTTATAATATCTTCGGTGTCCTTCGTGCCGATACATATAGGATATGCATCCACATTGCCGTAAGCCTTGAAAAGCGCGCACTTGCCTTCCATTACGGGCATACCCGCTTCGGGTCCTATATCGCCCAGCCCCAAAACCGCCGTGCCGTCTGTTATGACGGGAACGGTGTTCCAGCGGCGCGTAAGCTCGAACGACTTTTCAACGTCGTTATGAATTGCCATGCAAGGTTCGGCAACGCCGGGTGTGTAGGCGAGCGACAACGCCTCTCTGCTGTCTACGGGTACGCGGCAAACGGTTTCGATTTTACCCTTCCAGTCACCGTGCTTTTTCAACGATAATTCTCTGTAATTCATAAATTCTCCCTGACGTAAGATAAACTGATTTTTACTTTTTTATCCTTTTTACTTACATTATACTACCCAAGTTGTAAAATGTAAAATAATAATATTGTAAATCTTTCATATCGCAAACGCCTTAAAGCATGCGGCATTGCCGACTTTGCCTTTATCGAGTTTATGTGACATTCTCAGAACGGCCTTGCCGAAACTTATACAGACCTTTCGTCGGATTTTTAATTGTCGAAGGAAACAAACTCGATTACTGATTTATGCGACAATTTATGCGACAAACAGCAAAAAAGCGGCGCTCCCATTTGTTTTCGGGTAAGCAACAAGCCCACTCAAAAACCATAGAAACACCGCTGAATTATAAATTTTAACGTCATTTAAACT
>CAJUER010000010.1 GCA_910585705.1 uncultured Christensenella sp. | reverse complement strand
GAAAGCTGTCAAGAGCCGCAAGGACAAGCCCCGAAAAGCTAAGCCAAAACGCAAAACAAACAAAAAGGCAGGTAAAAAGAAATGAACGAATACGAAGTTATGAAGTTACTGCACCCCGTCAAGACCACGCCGCGCGAGGGCGTGAACGTGCACGAGCTTGTAAAAACGACGTTTCCGAAACAGTATTTAAGATTGTTTCTTTTTACGTTCGATTGGAACGATTTGGACGGCGTGCTCGATTACCTTTACGGTGAACGTGAATTGGGCTTTTTGTCTGCGAGTTACGGAATTTCGAAATTCGACATAACCGAGATAATCAATCTGATTGAAAGCAATTGCGAGGTAAAGAAATGACGGTGTTTTTTATAATCGGCTTAATCGTGTCGCTATTAACGCGGATTCTCTTCGGCGCGTTCGTAGACAAGGTAAGTGTATTTGACAAGCTGCTTACGCCGCTTACTTGGGTAACGGTTGGATTCGGAATACTTGCCGCCGTGTTTATCGTAATCAAAATTTATAACGAGGTTAAACGCAAATGAAAAACTTTATTGAAGTAACGTATCAAACAAGCGACGTCAAGTATTGTTTAAATATCAATCAAATAGTTTGGTTTGTCGCCATAGGCGATAAAACTTCGTTAATGCTACACGACGGTACACGGTTTAACGTTTCCGAGTCGTACGACGAGATAGCGGCAAAAATCGAAGCGGCAACGTGCAGGAATGGCTAACACAATTTTAGACCCCGAAAGCGAGGTTGTAATATTTTTCGGACCTCGCGGCAAAGGCAAATCGTCGTTAATGGGTCACTTTGTAGACGACTACTTAAAAACACAAGGCGTGCAACGTTGGGAGCTGTCGGAGCAATTAGTACGCGAAGAAAACGCAGAACGCAACACGCCGTTATCGTTCCCCACCGCGCCGCCCGTTTACGTTAACACGAAATATAAAAATTTAAAAATGCGCAACGGTAAAGCCGTTGAGCCTATACAGATAAAGGGCAAGGAAATCGGCGTTAATACTGAAAATAAAACTTATAAATATTTGTACCCTGCGCCGCTTATTGCGTTAGACGAAGCGCACCGCGAGTTCTGCTCGAAGGGCGAACCATTGCCCGACGGACAGCTTGAATTTTTTATGGAGTGCAGACACCACCGCGTTATTATGCTATTAGCCGCGCCGCGCGCTGTTCTGATAAACAAGGATATACGCGCTTCGGGTTCGCGGTTTATAGAGCCGCGCAAAGTGATAAACTTCTTTGACGGCTTCAAGCGGCTTTACAAAACGATTTGGTACTGCCGCGAGTTCACGGAATCGGGCGCAATCGAAGAATACATATCGAGTAACGGCAAAAGCGGCGGCTATATAGAAACGAGTTACACACATAACGGCAACATACGCGAGCTTTACGACGGTTACGCGTTCCAAAAACACTTTTATCCTAAGGACGGGAAAGACTTTGAAAAATAAAATAATAATTAATTTAACCAAAGATACGCCTGCGGAAACGCTTTCGGAACTTTGCGCAGTAATAAAAGCGCAAGGTGAAAAGCCTAAGCACAAGCAACCGCTTTATGCGTTGAATGAAGATATTGAAAAGTTGCATGCGCGATATGAAGAGCTATTCAAGCAGGTTAGAAACTCGCTTGATTTATCGACGAAACAAATAGAACTCGAAGAAGACACGTTAAACCGCAAATACGAGTTCGAGCTTGAAGAACTAAGCAAGGAACGCAAGCTCGAATACGACAAGCGACAAGCGGAAATCGAAGCGCAAGCAGATGAACAAACGCCATTCCGTCGCGGTTGGTGGTGGCGTTTAATCTTCCAACCTCTGACGAACAGGGCGCAGGATATAATCGAAGAGCGCGCCGCCCTCGAAGCAGATATTACGTTAAGTGCCGATGAAAGAGTTATCGAAATCGAGCGCGACAGCTTTATTTCCTACAGCGGCAAAAAGCTAACTAAGCGCGAAATGAAGCGAAGATTAAAAACGGCGATAAAACAGGCGGACAATGCCGACGTGCGCGAAGCGTTCGAGGAGCCGGACAACGCAGGAACACCCGAAACCGAGCAGAAGCAAAGCAACGGGCAACTGCAAGGGCAGTTAAGCATTGACGACGTGCAGCCAATGCAGACCGTGCTGACACGCAGACCGCGCCCGCCGCGCAGTTGCCGGAGAGCGTAACGCCTGTGCAGAGCGGCGAACCCCGACGGCGGACACCCCTTTATTAGCAAAATAAAGGTTAAAGAGACCCGCGCGCCTGAAAAAGGCGAGCCTCAGGCGCGCGGGACACTTTTGAAATAATAGGGGTCACGGGGCAACGCCCCGCGCCGCATAAAAAATAAAATAATCGGGGTACGGGGCGGAGCCCCGACATTATTAAAAAGCGCGGTTGACGAAATCGCTAACCGTGAGCCAACGAGAGCGAAAAACTATACAAAAACGACCGAAAGGTCATTAAAAAAACGACGTCGCCGCGTGGATGGGCGACAGAACACTATAAATAAGGACGGGAAACGTTATGAGAACAGACAAGATAAATTATGCTTGCGACGATTGCCAAGAAGCGTTCGCGGTATTCAGAAGCGACGAAAAGGCACGTAAAGCCGGTTGGGCGGTTGCACGGGATAACGTAACGTGTTGGTGTCCGGAGTGTGCGCCTGCGCATAGGCTCGGCGGCGCGAACGGGAAACGCGCATGCACTCCGCGCAGTTGGCTTCCGAAAGGTTTCGAGCAGTTAAAGATAGAAGTTTAAAAAGGACAGGCTATGACGGAAACGGCAAAGTTACAATTAAATAATTTAATACCATTGCCGTTTGCGCAACTGTATATAAAGATACCTACGGGCTTGAAAACCTTGCCGAGCGGCGCACAGCTTGTCGGAGGGCTAATATACAGTTTTTCGGGCGAGATAGACAAGGACGGCGTATACTCTACAATCTGCCGCACTCGTAAGGCAATGAAAGACAGGCTGTTTTTATCGCTTTCAACTCTGAGCCGCGACATAGCAAAGCTAATCGCTAACGGCTTTATATCGCGCTTGTCGCGTGACGAGTACATATTCAACCGCAATAAATTGAAAACGCCCGACGAGTTCACGCGCATAGAGTTCAAGGAAATCGCGGCAATAATGGACGGCTGCACGCGAGTGCAGGGCGTGCGCTTGCGCGTGTTTGCGTTTTTTAATACACGCTGCAACAACGATAAGAAATGTTCGGAGCCTGAAACGGAAAAGCTCCGCAAAGAACACAAAATCGAGGCGAGCTATTCGGATATTGCCTCCGCCGTCGGGTGCAGTGAACGGCAAGCGATACGCGCGGTTAAATGGCTTTTAAAACACGATTATATCCACCGTCCGGAAAAGGACAAAGGCACGAGCATAACCGATAAAAGCGTTTACGCGCTTGACCGCGCGTATTGGCGGCGCAAGAAGCGCAAGGAGCAAACGCCCGATGAACCCGAGCAGACCCCCGAACAGCAGGCGGAAACAGCGCGGCAAACTTGGCTGAACGAAGTCCGAGACCGCGCGGTATCCGAATCCGACCGCAATAACAAAATAGCGCAACGTAACAAGCGGTATAATGAAGCGCGTAAACGTATTGTAGAATTAGACGTTAAAATTGCATATGCCGAGCTGTACGACCCCGAAAAGGCGGTAAAGCTCGAAGCCGAGCGCGAACGTTGGGTATCGGAAGAAACCGCCGCGCTTAAAAAGTTGGGCTTGACTGTGGAGCTTTTGGACGAAGAGTATTTGTTTAACCTTTATTCCAACGGCGGCGCACCGCCCGAAAGTGTTAAAAATGTAGTTGTAGGCGAACAGAATAACAAGTAAAAAGCGCAAATGTGGTTTGCGCTTTTAGTCGTGTAACGGATTACGCCCCGACATCGGAAACGAAGTCGGGGCTTTCGATTTGCCGTAACGTATGACATTATGAAAAAAATTTAACCGAAAAGTCATAGGTAAAAGTATCGTAATGTCATAAGTCCTTACATATATAAACGAACAGCAAACGAAATTTAACGCATTTAAAGCGGCGGAAAGCGTTTGAAGCGGCGGCTTGCGCCGTATGCGGTGGGGCGTTCGCGGCGTTCCGACGCGTCGGACGGTATCGCCTTAAAGCGCGAACGCAGATTAAAGGAAAAAGCCGCTTGCGCGGCTTAGGCTGATAAGGTGGGTTATGTGCAGGGCGTGCGGTGCCGCCTTGTATGCACGTTGTCGCCCATCACGTCCGCGAGCACGCGGTGTAGTTCAAGCTTAAACTACTTGTGCCGGCGTTTCGATACTCCGCCGCAACAAAAAAAGCTCGGCAATGCGCCGAGCTTATGAAGAATTTACCGACTTTTTATATAATTAAAATTGGGGGCAATTGGGGGCAATCTTCCGAAAATGCCCCGAAAATGGCATAAAAATAGCAAAAAACGGGCATTTTTGCCCGTTTTTTTGGTGCACCTTCAGGGACTCGAACCGTCCCACAGCGCGAAAAATCAATCATATTAAGGCATTTTTAAGTAAAAACGGCTTGAAAAGGCTTTTTTTAAGTCGTTTTCGCTTGTAGTTCGGTTTGATTGGGGCAATTTTGGGGCAAAAATCAATAATTTAGCTTTTCACCCTCTATAATAAGGAAATCGTCTGATAAGTCTGTATATGCGTTATCGAGCTTTCCGAGTGAGTGCCCCATAAACGTTTTGCGGGCGACGTCGGCAATTCCGCACTCTGCGCAGCGGGTGTTAAATGTTGTGCGCAGGTCGTAAAGAATATGTTGCGGCAATATCTGTTTGATTTTGTCGCGCAAGTATTCGAGGCGGACAAAGTGTAGCTCGTCTACGTTCTCCAAATACGGGCGTAGCATTGGCGTTATCGGAATACGTTTATATTCAACAACGTTGCTTTTGCGCTTACTGTTTACGGCGATAATAAACGCGCCCTCAATACGTGCCGTTTTAAATTCGTTTGGCCGAAGCCCCGTATACAATGCAACCGCAAAAAGCAGTTGGTAGCGCGTTCCTGCAGTTTCGGAAAGGAGCTTGCGCTCTTCGTCCTTCGTTAAGGCTTTCCCGTGTTTGCGTTCGTGTTTTTCCTTTACCACGATTGCAAGCGGGTTGCGCTCGATAATGCCGTGCGCTATCGCGGACTTTAAAATACAGTTTAAAAGGGAGTAGACTTCTTCGGCGGTTCTGCCTTGCCCTTTGTCAAGGTAGCCGTCAATAAGTTTTTGGCACTCTCTCGGCGTAACGTATTTTAACGGCTTAGAGCTGAAAAGCGGTTTTAAGTGGTTGTTGTACCGGTACATATCGTTTTCATATGTAAGCGGTTTAACTTTACGTTTCCGAAACGTTTCAAAGTAATACATTGCGAACTCGTGGAAAGTTTCCGGCGAGGTCTGATGACTTGCTGTTTGCAAGATTCGCTTAAGTTTTTCGGTAAACTTTGCAATCGCCTTTGAGCGGTCTTTGTCAGAGGCGTTGACGTTCATTCCGTTGCGGCGGTATCGAAGTTCAAAGCGCAAACCGTTTTTGCCGTCCCTGCGCGTGCGCAGGTGAACGTCGCAACCTTCGATATGAATAGTACGTTTAAATGTTTTAGGTTTCAATTCTGAATTTTCCTTTTTAAAAGTATTCAGAATAACATCGTTTTTTACTTTGTTAAATCTTGAAAATAATTCCTCCTCTTGTTTCGATTGGTCTATCGAATAAACGAGCTTTCCCAAAAGAACGAGAAAGCCTTTTAAATTCTGATAGTCTTCATCTTCAATAAATATTGTGTGTTGCATAAATTTCCCCCTAAGGTAGTAGGGGGTATTTTACTATTAAAAAAACAAAAAGCAATACTATGCTCACACTTTATTTTTATTGGTGGTGGAGGGGCTCCAAGTATCAAGCAAACTCCAAAGCGTTGAACGCATATCGGGTGAAAGATTGCGGTAAAGCCTTAACAGCTCGCGCTCGTCTGCTGTCATACCGTCGCCCATCGGCACGGTATATTGAGAATTTGTATTTATAAAACCAAGTGCCTGTTCGATTGCAACCATTGTTTCTAAATGGGGGGTTTGCGTTTTTCCGCAGAAAATTCGTTTTATTGTTGTTAAATTTATGCCTGTCATTTCGGCAAGATTAGCATAAGTTATTTTATATTTTTTCATGTGAGCTTTTATATCTAATATTTCCATAATTTAGCCTCTGTATTGTATTGTAAAATTTTTAGTATACTGGGGCTACTTTTTTTTGTAAAAACCTTGACATTGTAGCTTACTGCTACTATAATAATCTATAAGTAGCATTGTGCTACTTATCAAAAGGCGGTTCGGGATAATCTTCAACCCGAAGCTATCGGGCGAAATAGGGGCATTAGCGGCGGTTTAGCGAGGTCTGCGGAATTAACCGAACGCAAAAACAAGCAAAAAGGAGTAAAAAATGTCAAAGAAGAGGGCAAAAAGCAAAAGCAGCAAAAGCAGCAAAAACAACAGGAATGTGTTTATAGCAATCGGAGTGTTTGTGCTCGTGCTTGCGCTGGTAGTAAGCGCGGCAATCGGTTCAAGCGGATTTAAACAGCGCAATCCAAAACTTTGGTTTAACGAGTGGGGCAAGAGCGCAGAAGCAAACGACCCGGCGAACGAGTCAGGAGCGGACAGCGAGCAGGATTTTGTCGCGGTAGACAATAACGGCAATCCTATAAAACCGGGCAGAGTGTATACAATGCCGAAAAGCTTAACCTTTGTAAACGAAATAACGGAAAGCACGGGGACGGCGCGGACGGCGTCGGAACGAGCAACAGCAACGGAAAATAATTACATAACGTTGCGCGCGAAAATAACGCCGGAGAACGCGGACGACCAGCGCGTAACGTGGGAAAGCAGTGACCCTGAGGTGGTATCGGTAACGGTAGACGACCCAGCCGAGCCGCATTATGCGACAATAACGCGAGAACGTAACTTATATGAAGAAATAACGGTAACCTGCCGTTCGGTAGAAAATCCGGAAATAGCCGCGACGTGCAAAATCGGGCAATTAATCGTCGGCGACATATTAGAACTATCTGGCAGTTTATCAACGGATAAAAGCGAAATATCGTTTGGAGAAACGTATGACCGTCACGTTGCATTCGGTAGTTCAACGCCGGGTGTTGGCACGACAATCGGCGAGGCTTCGGAAATTTCCTGCACTTTGGAATTAACGCGAGGATTTCGGCAAGAGCTTGAAAAACAGCTCGCGAACTTGGGCGTGACCTCAAACCCGTTTCCGTTCATAAGCCGCACACAAAGCCAAATAACGTTGCGTACGCCTTATGAAGATTACAGCGCGGAAAATACTGTCAATGCGGATATGTTTAACCGCGCTTTTAAGTTGGCGGTTAAAAATTATACCGATACGCAAGTGTTGATATATTTCCGAGCGCAGTATACGTTTCAAGGTAAAGAGTACGGTTATTACACTTCGGAAAAGCGCGAATATAATTTCGACGTATCAAACATATGGGTGCCGGTAACGGATATAGAAATCGGCGACGACGTGGTATTTCAGTAAACGCACAAACGGTAAACGGCAATGACAAACAAAATCAAAAGCATAACCGTTGCGGTTGTCGGAATAATAGTACTGTTTGCGACAACGTTTACTCTTATGTGGTACAGCAACGGTTTTGAAAGTTTCAGAGGATTATACATAACGGTAAACGGCAAGACGGTTAAAAGCGAAATGACGTTGCCGAAAGATAGCAAAACGCGAATAGAAGTAAACAGGGCGAGCATTAAGCGCGGCGGTTTCGATTATAGCGTAAGGATAAAGCCGAACATAGAAAACGACTTTGAATACACGGTGAACGGCGAACCGCGCAAGTTTAGCGAAGCCGGCGAGCTTACGAAAGCCTTTAAAATAGAATTGCACGACGGGTATTTCGAGATAGCTTGCGGCTCGGACGATTACGGAGTAAAAAAGGTATTGGAAACGCTTCACAAAAATCAAGCCGTAGAACTTCCGAACGATTTCGAACCAAGCAAGTTTTATTATAACTTGACAATTACGGGAAACAAAAGAACCGTGTCGCTACCATTTAGGATTCACGTATCCGTAACAGGAATAGAAATAACACCGCCGGAGATAATAGTGCAATGAGTAACTATTTAAAAAAATCAGTCATAGCGATAACGGCAATACCGATATTGACGATAATCGCAATAATCAGCGTAATAGGCGGCGGCGCGGTAAAAGTGCGCGCCGCCGCTACCACGTCCACCGCCGTGATAACCGCATACGAGCAAAGTAACATCTGGGACGATTTGCAGGGAGCAAAGGTTGACGGTGCAGGCATAGACTTGACGGTGTATAATTTTGACGAAAAGAAGAACGTGCAGGTATTAACGTTTGTGGAGTTTTGTTACAGCTACCGAAAAGACAAGCAACGCGATTTCGGGCTGTATGTGTACGTATATAATCCTCGCGGCTACGACTTAACGAAATACCCCGATAGCCAGAACATAAAAATGCGATACGGCGGTAACAGTTCGGCAAGCTTCGAAACGTATAAATTGCAGTATCTGAACCGAAGCGAAAAAGCCGGGACCGAAGGACTGTTTTACAAGTTTAAATTAGCATTATCGGAGCAGGAGCGGACGGCGATACTTGCCGGCGTGAACAGTGCCGGGCGGATATACGAAATAAGCGAGATAGAGCTTTGCGGTACGGGCAAGGACTTGACAGCATACGACGTAACCAACAAATACACGTATAAGGGATACGCAACGGGATACGGACCTGCGAGCGCGGCAAGCGACAGTCTGAGCAGTGAAAGCGAGGAGCTAATGAGCTTAAAGCTTGACGTGCAGTCGGCAACGTACCGCACGGAGAACACGAACGGCAAACCTTATACACAGGATATGTTGCACAGCGTATATTTCTCGATACCGAACAAGATATTAAACGATTACGGCGGATTGACTGCCGTACATGCGCGTTGGCTGAACGCGAAAACGTCGCCAATATTCGTGACGGGCAACAACGACGTATATAAAGATATAATCGAACAAATCGAAATTTATGGCGGCGAGCTAAAAGGACACACGGAATACTCGTTGCTTGTAAACGCTTCGGATAAAAGCACGCATATTGCCGGTTTAGACCAATACAAGTACGAGGCGGACAGAGCATACAACGTTGACGGTGTGGGGTGGCACTGTGACAAAGCGATAAATAAACAGTATTACGGAATCGAACCTGAAACGGAAAGGCGAAACAGCTTATATTATGCATTTCTTGCGGACACCGGCAACGCGGACGAGTACGAGCTTAAAGGCGGTAAAATAATCGAGTATTTAAAATACTATACCGAAAAGATAAGCGCGGAAGCTCCGCCGGTGACGGGCGGCGGTTCGGAAGGGAGCTCGGGTGGCGGCGGAGGTGGCGGCGGAGCAGACGGTCGGAGCACCGGTTCGCTTGTTGCCGGCAAATATAACCCGGTACTGTTTGAAAGCTACGACAAAGAATATACGGACAAGAACATTAAAGCAGACGATAAATATACTTTAACGAATACAAAGCTTTCCCAAAGCTTTTGGGAATGGGTGCTCGGTAAGCCGGGAACGCAGGTTGAATATTCGAAAACGTTTGACAATATCGAAGCAATACACGCGGTAACGTCGGACGACTTTCGAAACACCGAAGCGATGACGTGCAAACGTCTTTACATAGACGAGAGTTATTACTCTGAGTTTAAAGCATATTATGACCGTGCGACAAAAGCAAACGAAACGGTGTTTTTATTCCGATACTATCAAAGCGAGTACGAGAGCAAGGAAGTGACGGAATTTGAAAGGCGAAACGACGTAAACGGATTTATGCAGGTTCATATAGTTGGCGGCGACGTGGCGATAAAAAAGCTTGATACAAACGCATATATGGCGCAGGAAGCTATAAATCTTGATTTTGACGTAATAGACGTAACGTGTACGAAAGGAAACGTTACGACAGTAATCGCGAACATAGCTTCGCCGAAAGACATTGCGCCGAACGTCACGCCGCCGCTTGTTACCACACCCGACGAAGAAGAGTTTGATTTTTGGGAATGGCTTGCGGAGCTTTTGCACGTCAACGTTAAGACGGCAAAAATAATATTTTGGTGTGTGGTAGGCGCGATAGCTCTTGCAATCGTGATAGGCATATTAAGTCCGTTTTTGCCGGGTTTGCGTTTGGTACTCAAATACATAGCAAAGGCAATTTTAAAAATATTTGAGTACTTGTTTATAGGAATAGGCTGGTTAATATTGTTGCCGTTCAATATTGTATCGGCAATTTTCGTGTCAATAAAAAATAAGTTTGCAAGGCGCAAGCAAAGCAAAGAGAATATACGGCAGGAAAAAGAATTGTATAAAGAGCAAATGGTAATAGAACGGTACCAGAATCGGCTTGACAGAAGAGAGTTAAAGTATCAGAGCAAGCTTGATGAAAAAGACGCGGCAAAGGCAAGCAAAAAGATACAAAAGCAAAAAGCCCGGCAACGTCGTAAAACAAAGAATAAGAGGAATGCCAAAAAGAAATGAAAGCGTTAATAGTGGTATTTTGGATATTTTTTGCGTGTTTTCTTGTGGCGTGGAAGCTGTTTGATTTTTATGTATATAAAATATCGGCGTTTGCGGTACTTGAAAAACCGTTGTTATGGCTATGGGTGTGTTCGCTTATATTTGCCGTAATATTCAGTGTACTGCAGATTGTAAAGGATTTTTCTAACCGTAAAGGTGAATGAATAGTCAATGAAAGCAGAGATGAAGAAGAAACACAAAAAGCGGTTCCGTGTAATAATGGAGATCATATTTATGGCGTTGGGTATATTGTGCACGATTATGCCTTCGCCGTTCCCGTTGCTTGTGCCTATTGGAATAGGGGTGATTCGCATAATAAGCAATGCAGTGAAGCGCGAGAAAGAAGCGCCGCCGACTCCGTCGATTGAGTACAGCAACGGCGCACGGGAGCGCCGCACGAGCAATTCAAATAAAAGTGGTAATCAAGCTAAAAAATCCAAGAATGAGCAAAGGAGAAAAAGAGTATAGCAATGTGATATGCCGGCAAGCAGGGTAATCTGTGCGCCGGAACGAATTACTTACCGGCTGCGCCGTTGACTGACAAACGACGGCGCGGTTGGTAGGAATAGAGAACAGAGCTTTGTCAGAGCTTTAAAATAAAAAAACAAAAGGTAGGTAAGATAAAATGAAAGAAAAACAAGAGTACATAGAAGGAGAGCTGCGTATAAACGCCGACGGTAGATTTATGGTTAAAAACTATGAATTACACTGCGGCGATTGTGTGCAGCTTAAATTATGCGGTAAATGGATAAAAACCAGCGTTGAAGCATACGGCGGCGAGTATTATCTTGTGGGCTTGCCCGAATTAAAAGCGGCGACGTTGCCGGCACGGATAAAGGTGTGAGGTGGCGGCAACGATATGACTTCGATACTTAAATATCCCGGTGGTAAGTGGCGAATATCCGACTGGATAATACAGCACTTGCCGGCACACAAAGTGTATTGTGAACCGTACTTCGGCAGCGGCGGCGTGTTCTTTAATAAACAACCGTCTTTCATTGAAACGATAAACGATATAAGCGGCGATATTGTCAATTTGTTTAAAGTAGTACGTGAACGCCCTGCGGAGCTTGCGGCTGCGCTTGAATTAACGCTGTGGGCGCGTGAAGAGTATGTAAATTGCTATGAAATAGTCGGCGACGAAGTAGAATGCGCACGGCGCACGCTTGTACGACATCACCAAAGCTACGGCACAACTAATTCAAATAAAAATGCTTGGCGCAATAGCCAGACGCAAAACAGTCCGCGCGTTGCGGCACAATGGAAAACTTTGCCCGACGCGGTGTTTGAAATTTGCGGCCGCCTGAAGGACGCGCAAATAGAGAACGTTGACGCGCTGACTTTAATCGAACGATACAACGATCCTGATACGCTTTTATATCTTGATCCGCCGTATTTACTGGGCTTGCGAAAGCGGAATATGTATAAGTACGAAATGACGGATAAGCAGCACGTTGAGCTTTTGGAGCTTATAAAGCAAAGTAAATCGAAAGTGTGTTTATCGGCTTATGATAACGAGCTTTACAACGAGTATTTAAAAAATTGGTATACGGACGAGAAAAAAACGACAGCGCAAGCCGGACTGCACAGAACGGAAAAGATATATATGAACTATCAGCCGGATCTGCTTTCTTTCGTGGGGGGGGGGTAGACTATGAGCGTAAAGGATTGGAACGGCAACGCAAATTCAATCTGGAAAACGATAGCCGCAACGAACCACAGCCCCGAAGCGAGAGAAGAAAACGACTACTATGCAACTGATCCGAAAGCTATTGACAAACTGTTACAGGTTGAGTGGCTTAGTGAATGTATATGGGAATGTGCTTGCGGCGGCGGTCATTTATCCGAACGGCTTACAGAGAACGGGCATTGCGTTTACAGCTCGGACATAGTAGACAGAGGCTATAAACGGCATACGCGGACAATGGATTTTCTGAAAGCGACGGAAGCGCCGTTTGCCGACAGTTTCGATATAGTAACGAATCCGCCGTATAAGTACGCAAAGGAATTTGTTTTAAAAGCTATGGAGCTTTTACCTTTACGCGGTAAATGCTGTATGTTTTTGAAATTGACCTTTTTAGAGGGGAAAGCAAGGTATAAAGAACTTTTCAGCAAATACCCGCCCAAAAGGATTTATGTGTTTCCAGAGCGTATCAACTGCGCAAAGAACGGCGATTTTGCGAAGCTCGAAGCGAGCGGCGGCGGTGCGGTTGCGTATGGCTGGTTTATCTGGCGGAAGGGCTTTAAAGGCAAAACAAAAATAGATTGGATTCAAGCGGACGAATAAAGAGTGAAGTGTATGAAATCAGTTTTAATATCAATTCAACCTAAATGTTGCGAGCTTATCGCAAGCGGAAAAAAGACAATAGAGGTGCGCAAGACTGCACCGAAGTTGAAAACGCCGTTTAAGTGCTATATCTATTGCACGCTGGATAAATACAAACATTTGTACGATTTAAGGAAAGTAAGCAACGGCGATTTAATGCTTAGTGTTGTGGAGCACAATAAAACAAGTTTGGTCGCGGACGGTTATTTAAACGGCAAAATTATCGGTGAATTTGTGTGCGACGAGATAACCGCATTAAAATATGATACCGATTGGGGTGTCGAACCGCCGCAAGAAGGATATTTTTCTGTTGAAACTCCTTCCGAGCACGTCTTGCTTGACTTCGATCCTTGTTTAACTAATAAAGAGCTGATAGATTACGGAAAAGGTAAACCGCTTTACGCCTGGCATATTTCGAACCTCAAAATCTATGACAAGCCGAAAGAGCTGGGTGAGTTTAAGGCTGGGCGTTGGGAGTGTGAAACTATTGAAAAGCAATTTTATCATTGCCGTTTTGGCTATGCGCATGAAAGTCATTGTGCATTATGCAAATGGATTCGTCGTCCGCCGCAGTCGTGGGGCTATGTGGACGAGATAGAGGCGGTGAAGTAAATGGGTTATTGGTTTGTATTGACGGTTTATGAAAGTGGGCGTGTCACGTATAGCCGACGTCGTTTTCAGGACAAGGGCGCCGCAGAACGGCACGCGGACAAGCTGAAAGAAAAGCGCAGAGGGGTCAAGCGAGCAAGCGTGTTTTACCAGCCTTCAAGCGTAGCAGTAGACGTAAAGAAATTTATTTAAACGAGGCAGAAAATGAAAAAATCAAAAGATAAAAAAAGACCGCGAAAGAACGCGGTAAAAACTAAAAAAGTTGAAGATAAAGACGAGTTCAGGAAGCTGAATACACGGGAAGAAAAAGGACATTTGCAATATGTTTGCGGACGTGTAGGCAACGAATATGAAAGCGTCGGCGTTACGCACGGTAAGCGTACAAAGGGAGTAAATAATATTCCTCTTAAAAAGAACCCGAACCCGGAAGATGAAAAACCTGCATACGTTCGTCCAAAGCTTACACGGAAGAATGCCAAAGACTATGGTAAAAGATTAAATGGATTAGGTTTAAGCGCCGAAGACAAAAAAACCGTATGGGAGCTTATAGAGAAGTTGAGGAGCGAAAAAAAGAAATAAAAAAAGAAAGGCGGTTGCCCGAAACTTAATTCGTCCTTAACCCGTGCAGAGCAAGCACATTTACCTTTCTTATAGTTATTATAAACCAACGGGTTAAAAAAGTCAACAAGGAGAATTAAAAAATGCTTGGTAGCGGTAAGAAAAAGAAAGCAACACCGAAAAAGAAACGTTTTCAACGTCATTTTCGCAAATTTCATAGTAAGGAAACGACAGGGCACCCTTCATATGTTTACGATGAAAAAGGCAATGTGTATAAGGTGTTGGGTGTAACTTCGGCGAGTCAAACTAACGAAGTATTAAATATCAAGTTGGAACGGAACCCGGAGCCGGGCAATACAGATCCGGCATATGTACAGCCAAAGGCAAAAAATATTCCGAAAGGAACGAAAAATAAAAAGCTCAAAGGCTGGAAATTATCCGACAAGGATAAGCAGACAGTGCAGGAAATAATAGATAAAAACGAGAAAAAGAAAAAGCCCGGCAGATAAATGCAGAGCATAAAAAAAGAAAAGGTTGCGAGTGGGAAGCCCACTTATTCGCACCGTTCAAGCCGTAAGGCGAACTAATAACCTTTTCTGTAAAGATAATACCACAACATATTAAAAAAGTCAACAAGGAGAATAAAAAAATGTTTGGCAACGACAAGAAAAAGAAAGACAAAGGACAACAGAAGCGCACAGCGGAAAAGTTACCTAAGGTAAAAAAAGCAGATACAAACGGAGAAAAGCAGCGAATACCGAAAGGTTATAAAGCAACCTTATCAAAAGAAGGTACAATTATCGCAGTATCTAAGACAACGGAGATAAACGAAAAAAAACGCGCCGGCAATTCCGGACGCAAAGCAGCAAGCAAGGCGTTGAGTAAGAAGAAAACGACAGCAAAGGACAAGTCAGCAAAAGCTCCGAAAGCAACAAAGAAGAAAGTAGCTTCGAAGGCGACAGGCTCGGCGAAGAAGCACACGGAAACAAAGAACAATACTTTGAAAGGAACAACGGCGAAAAAGACGGTAAAAACTATTAAACACGACGAAAATTTTGAGCGAAACACAGTCGATAACGGAAAGATTTTTGTAATTAAGAGCAAACCGAAAGAAAAGAAACGCAGAAGATTCAAAAAATTAAGGCGAGCAGGGCAACATGGCGGTTATACTGTCTGGGACGCACGAACCGGAAAGACGTTTGCAACGGAATCAGAAGCGATAGGCTATGCGGCAGAAGTTTTTGTATTAACTGGAGAAATCGTGCCGGTGACGCTTACGGACAGGAAAATAACGCATACGTTCAAGGCCGAGAACGAAAACGAAAAAAAGAAGTAAATGATAATTGAAATTGTCGGTAAACCCCGCTCGGGAAAAACGGCGCTTAATACTTTATTTATGTACCGGGAGCTAATCTATAACGGCCGGATCATGTTGTGGCATAGTCGCTCGGTTATTTCTGGGCTCAACAAAGAATTTGCCCAAGAGCGCGACAAGCCGCTGGCTTTCCCGTATAAGCCGCCTATTCTTGCGAATTATGAAGCGCATATCCGCACGGGCTTTGACGAGGTGTTCGAACCGTACTGGTTAAATCCGTATACGCTCGGCGTGCCAACGCCGCAGACGTCGGATAAAATACAGTTTATGCCGCCGTGCAGTTGCTTACATATAACGGAAGGCAGAAAATATTGGGACGGGCGCGAAAGCTCGTCAATGCCTGACAACGTAAGCCGTTACTTCGAAACTCACGGTCATAACTATTTAACAATAATAATCGACGCGCAACGCGGTAAAGCGCTTGATTTGAATATCAGAGAGAACGCAAACAGATTTATCGAAGTGCAGGGAATGGTGAACGACGAGGACGCATACGGCAGAATACTTCGGTCAAGGTGGTATTGCCGGGAGTTCTATTCGTTGCAAGACTATGAAGCTTATCTTGTCGGTAAAACGTGTTACTATCGCAATACAATGTATTCGTATGAAGGTAACATTTTCGAGTTGTACAAGAGCCGCAACTGTCAGCACGATTTCGTTCCGCCGAAGGGAAGGGATTACAGCCTTTTAGAGTTTGTAAGCCAGAGCGAGCTTCATAAGCTTAACAGGAAGATAGCAGAGATTTACGACACGACGCGCCCGAAGTGGTACCGCAATAATAAAGCTACGGCGGCATAAGAGGAGTTGAATATGCCAGACGAAATTAATATGAATACGTCCATATATAACGGTGAATTTATAAGCGGAAGCCCGGAACAGGAAGAAGCCAAACGCGCAGCTCAGCGCGAACGCCGGGCTATTCTACCGAAGTTCGAGCTTGCCGAAGGCGAACGGTTTTATATTCCGCGTGAAAAAATAGTTGAAACACAAAGAGCGTATTTCTTAATGTTTGATGAAATGAAACACGGCACAGTGAATGTAGATGAAGAAATACGTTCATTTATGGAAAGCGTAATATTCGAAGCCTATAAAGGTGAAATTTACAAATTGCAGGACGATTATTCGATTGAGGGAATACATAAGGATTGCGTTCACGCACTTAAAAAAGGAATGACGACACCCGGCTTTGAGCGCAAAGGTTTGTTAAGACGAAAAAAACCGAATTACGCTTTACGGTTATGTCAGAAAGAAGCGGAGCTTGAAACCGAAAGAGAAAACGCTACACACAGGGAAGATATAGCACGACAGGAAATATTCTTATACGGCGAAGAAGTCGATACGTTTGAAGCGGTTTTCGACGACTTGAAATCAATAACATTGGAAAGCGTGCGTAAGAAAGGAAGCGAAGAACTTGTTGCCGCATTAACGGGCATACAAGACGCATACGAACAGTGCAGCATAAAAATGCTTGTAAAAATGATTGAGGTGCTGGAAGTATATATTTCCGAATATGTACGCGGCAGGAAACGGCGTAAAACAGCATACGAGCTTACAGAAAGACTTATAGAGTGCGGTAAATGCGAAATCGAAGAGCGTAGAGCGCGGACAAGCGATATAACCGTTTTGCGGCTTATATCCGAAATTTTGAAGCCTAAGCGCGGCGCTGGGGAACTTCCTGCGCCGCGAAGCGATACGAACGAGGAAGCAAAAGCGACATGGTCAATTTGCAATATAGACGTGCAAGTTCCCGAATGCAACGAAAGCCAAAATGCCGGAATGTTTTTCGTTCCGCAAACCGAAGAAAGACAGCCGACGGAAACGTTCGAGGAAATAGAGGACGAAGACGGCGCAGAGCTGGACGAGCTTTACGAACTTGAATCCGAATTTTACGACGACGAAGAGTCGGGAGAGAAAGGCGCGGAACCGGACGAGTTTGAGCGGCAAGACGGCGACGATGACGAGGCGGAAGATTAAAGAGGGGTGAAGATATGCCGGAGAGTGTTAAAGATAAACCGGAGGTTTACATAGAAAAATTTTATCGATTTACTTGTGCGGACTGTGGAATTAAAAAAGAATATCCGGACAAGGATAAAGCACAGGATTTTGGCTGGGCGATAGCTCGCGGTGGTAAAGTGTGTTATTGCCCTGCGCATGCGCTTCAACACCGCTCAACGGGCTGTAAAGGTGCAAGGAGCAGCAAGACGCTGATACAACTTACAATAAGCGAGGTGGGCAAATGCGTAGAATTATAGACGTCAAAGAGCTTTTTAATAGCTTATGCGGCTTTGAATATGAATTATTGAAGTATATCAATAAAGGACATGGCGAAGAGCTTGCGCCGCTGAATTTTGCTGAATTAGCGGCAGCATTGAAAGTAGATAAGAGCAAGGTGCGCCGTGCCATTAAGCGGCTCGTAGAAAGTAACGTGCTTATAGCCGACGGTGAGAATTTCAAAATTAATTGGGAAGTATTCAAAGTGCCGGAAGAGAATGACATAAATCAAGAGAGTTAAAAGGAGCCAATCGTAATGTCTGAAGCGGCGGCGAAACAATTTAATATTAATCCGTATTTTACGGTGTATTCGTCGTTGCTCGGAGCAAAACGGCGCCTGACGCTCAATGCGCTTCTTGTGTGCGGCGAATTTGCGTCCTTTTCCGGCAAAGAGAAAGACGGCAAAATAACCGAATGCACGCGCAGAAAATCAACGCTCGTCAAGATAACACGCACTTCCAGAGCGACGGTTTACCGCGCAATGAAAGCGCTGACGAGCAAAGAACTTGAAGCCGTAGAGGGTAAGCCTGATACATACGTTTTTAAGAACGGTGAAAATCACGAAATATTTATCCGTATCGATAAGCGCTTGATTAATGATGAGTTTGACATATATGACGAGGAAACGAAGCAAATAATCGAGCGCCGTCATCTGACGCCTGCGGAAATTTTTATTGCCGGACTTATTATAACACGTTGCGACAACCGCAATAATGAGAGCAGAAAGAAGACTTTTGAAACGACCAACAAAGAAATTGCGGAAGAGTTGGGAATAGCCGAAAGTACGGTTACACCGGCAATAAAGGTCTTGAAAGGCGCAAAAATTATTGTCCGCAAAAGCGAGGACGTCGGAAAAAATCAGTACAAAAAAAGTACATATTCGATTAATCACAAATACAGGCGTGTATTCAAAACCAAGCAAGAAAAGAAGCGTAAGGACGCACCGGATACAACGCCGCAGACTACGGTAAGCGAAAAGAAACATTATTTACCGTCGTGGGAATCGAATGAAGTGATAAAGCACCGTAAGCAGATTGCGGCGCAGGAAAGTGCGTTCTACGAGGCGAAACACGCAGTAGAGGATATTGTAGAGAAAGCCAGGCTCCGCGCACGATCAGACGAACAGTTCAGGAAAGCTGATGAGGAGCTTATAACGGTCGTCATTGAAATTGCCAAAGCCGAAATCAAAGCGGCAGACGGTAAAGCGCCGGAAGAGCTTTATAACCGCGAAGCATATCTTCAGAAGTTGCGCAGGGAAGCGCTGGAACGGTTAGGGCTGACGGAAAGCGACCTTGAAGTTCCGGACGAGTACAGCAGCGACGCGCGAGGCTCGCCTCCGTCTGGGGCGCGAAATGGTAGTGTAGGCGAACTTAATAATAAAATTTAAGCGTAGGACAGCCTGCGCTTAAAGTCGTTGAAAAAATCTACCCGTTCGGACGATTGTTCGGGCGGGTTTTTCGTTGAAATTTTGCTGTACCAAAATTGAGAATTTGCGTATCAAAAAAAGACCGACAACGTTTCAAAATCGGTGCGCCACATTTCATATTATATATAATGACTAAAATGACTCTATACGCCGACAAAGCGCTTTTGGCGGCGCAACGTCGGCGAGAGTGGAGGCGGTGGGGTTTTCCGCGCCCGGCGCGGGGAAGCAGTTTTGCGGTTTGAATGGTTGTTGTTTTTCTAACCATTTCCTCAAAATGCGGAAGGGTCGCTCGCAATGCGAGCCCCTTACCCGCGCATTGTCCACTTTATTTTTGGCTAATAAAGTGGTAGTCCGCCGTCCAGCCATTCAGCATTGTATGGTTTGCTTTTTACTTACCATTTTACCGCATATTACGGATAAAGCTTCGACATTCGACGAGTTAAAAAACGCCTGCGCGGTTGCCGCGCAGGCGTATAAAACGATGTTATTCTTTAAAAATATTGGGGCAAGATTGGGGCAAAATGTTAAAAAATGCTTAAAAATCAAGCAAAAACGGGCACTTTTACTTAAAAAATGCCCGTTTTTTTGGTGCACCTTCAGGGACTCGAACCCTGGGCCCACTGATTAAGAGTCAGTTGCTCTACCAACTGAGCTAAAGGTGCATATCGCTCTTCCAAACCGTGTGGAATTAAAAATTTGCTTTCTTCAAAGTCAAAACGAAATTTCAATGATTAACGAGAAGGAAGAGGGGATGAAACGGATTTGTTCCGTTTATTTGTGGTGATCCATCCGAGATTCGAACCCGGGACACCGTGATTAAAAGTCACGTGCTCTGCCAACTGAGCTAATGGACCGAAATATTTCGGCGGAGGCGGCGGGGACGCTTTAAAAAGTTTTCCGACGGCTGACTGCCTTTTTTGTTTGGCTGGGGTGGCAGGATTTGAACCTACGAATGCGGGAATCAAAATCCCGTGCCTTACCGCTTGGCGACACCCCAATGAGGCGTATTGCCTTAATATAAAATTTGGGGCGGGCGACAAGTTTCGAACTTGCTGCCTCCAGAGCCACAATCTGGCGCTCTACCGATTGAGCTACGCCCGCCATAAATTTTTTGGTGCGCCCGGAGAGATTCGAACCCCCGACACACGGCTTAGAAGGCCGTTGCTCTATCCTACTGAGCTACGGGCGCGAATTGCAATGAACGTGCGCGCGGACCTTTAAGCGTTGGAGCGGGTGATGGGAATCGGACCCACGCAACCAGCTTGGAAGGCTAGTGTTCTACCATTGAACTACACCCGCATT
>CAJUER010000009.1 GCA_910585705.1 uncultured Christensenella sp. | reverse complement strand
GAAAGCTGTCAAGAGCCGCAAGGACAAGCCCCGAAAAGCTAAGCCAAAACGCAAAGGCAAAAGCAAGCCAAAACGCAAAACAAACAAAAAGGCAGGTAAAAAGAAATGAACGAATACGAAGTTATGAAGTTACTGCACCCCGTCAAGACCACGCCGCGCGAGGGCGTGAACGTGCACGAGCTTGTAAAAACGACGTTTCCGAAACAGTATTTAAGATTGTTTCTTTTTACGTTCGATTGGAACGATTTGGACGGCGTGCTCGATTACCTTTACGGTGAACGTGAATTAGGCTTTATATCTTCTATCTTAGGTATTCCGAAAACCGATATAACCGAAATAATCAACCTAATCGAAGCAAATTGCGAGGTAAAGAAATGAAAAAGCTGATAATAACGTTCTCGGTGTTCTTCGTGTTTTTGCTGTTCGCGCGGCTGCTGTTCGGATATTACGTTAACGTTGTGCCGATGTTTGAAGTTTTGCTAACGCCGTTAGTGTGGTTATGCGTAGGCTTTGGCAGTGCCGCACTTGTATTCACTGTACTTTTAATTATCAAGGAGATTAAGAAATGAAAAACTTTATTGAAATAACGTATCAAACAAGCGACGTAAAGTATTGTTTAAATATCAATCAAATAGTTTGGTTTGTCGCCATAGGCGATAAAACTTCGTTAATGCTACACGACGGTACACGGTTTAACGTTTCCGAGTCGTACGACGAGATAGCGGCAAAAATCGAAGCGGCAACGTGCAGGAATGGCTAACACAATTTTAGACCCCGAAAGCGAGGTGATTATATGCTACATAATTTATTCGGCGACGTGGGCGCAGGAAAAAGCGTGCTGTTAATGCACGTCGTCGCAGAAATGTACTTCGAGTACGGCGACGAGCTTTTAGAGAACTCGCGCCGGATAATCGAAGCCAAAAACAAGGAACGCAAAACGCCGCTAAAATTTCCCAATAGAGTGCCTATTTATTGTAATTTTAAGGTGCGAATACAAAACCCCGACGGAAGTATATACGAGCCGTATTATATCAAGGGGTCTGAAATCGGTATCGGAAAGAAGTATAAAAAAATCTATGTCGGCTCCGTAATCTTTATCGACGAAGCGCAAGACGAATTTAACTCCAAAACCGATTTGCCGCGTGCGGTGTCGGCGTTCTTCGAGAAACACCGGCACGCAGATTATGAAATATGGCTTGCTTCGCAACGTCCGGTATTGATAAACAAAGACATACGCGACCTATCCCGTCACTTCGTGCAAATTTGCGGACTTGAAATGAACGTTGCGCGATTCGGAATAATATGCGGTTTAAAATGGCGTTGCAGGGAGTTTGACAGCCGTGCAGACGTTGACGAATACGTTGAACTGTCAAAGCAGGGCAAAAGCGAGTTAATCAATTACCGCGAAACGGAGTACAACGATACAGGCGATATTTTGGACTGGATAGACAGTAAATCGTGTTTATCGGAATTTTTCCCCGAAGAAGGACAAAATTATGAGGATTAAGAAATTAAGCAAGCGCGGCGGATATTTACCGCTTGACGACATAAAAGAGATTAACAGCGAGTTTCTCGACGAATTGGAGCGCGTAAAAAAGCGATTGGGCTATATCAAAGACGAAGAAACGATAAAGAAATTTGCGGAAGTGCTATTGACTGCTTATGGCGAGGCAATAGACTTACGCACATTTGAACGTGAAGTCGATTATCGCAAAAAGATAGCGGAAATCGAAGCGCGAGCAGACGAGGAAACGCCGTTCCGTCGCGGTTGGTGGTGGCGTTTAATCTTCCAACCTTTGACGAACAGGGCGCAGGACGTAATCGAAGAGCGTGCTGCCCTCGAAGCAGATATTACGTTAAGCGCCGACGAAAAAGTTATCGAAATCGAGCGCGACAGCTTTATTTCCGACAGCGGCAAAAAGCTATCTAAGCGCGAAATGAAACGAAGATTAAAAACGGCGATAAAGCAAGCGGACAACGCCGACGTGCGCGAAGCGTTCGAGGAGCCGCAGAACGCAAGAACACCCGAAACCGAGCAAAAGCAAAGCAACGTGCAACAGCAAGGGCAATTAAGCATTGACGACGTGCAGGCGGTGCAGGCGGTGCAGACCGTGCCGACACGCAGACCAAGACCGCCGCGCAGCTGTCGGAGAGCGTAAGCCCGTGCGTAACGGCGTACCCCGACGGCGGATACCCCTTTATTAGCAAAATAAAGGAAAAACAGAAAGCCGCGCCCGTCTTGACAGGGGGCGCAGCGGCAAGACGGGCGCGGCGTGCCGTTTAAAATAAAGGGGGTCACGGGGGCGAAGCCCTCGCGCCGCACAAAAAATAAAATAATCGGGGTACGGGGCGGAGCCCCGACATTATTAAAACGCGCGGTTGCCGAAAATGACAACCGCAAGCCAACGAGAGCGAAAAACATATAGAAAACGACCGAAAGGTCATTAAAAAAACGACGTCGCCGCGCTGATGGGCGGCAACGTAGCCAAACAGCGCGGTCAAAATTCGAGGTCAATATGCCTGGTCATATGAGGTGAAACAAAATGCGAAAGGACAAAATGAATTATACTTGCGACGACTGCAACGACATTTGCGCGGTATTCAGAAGCGTAGACGAAGCACGGCGTGCCGGTTGGGGCTTGGCGCGTGATAATGTAATGTGTTGGTGTCCCGAGTGCGCCCCTGCGCATAGGCTCGGCGGCGCGAACGGCAAGCGCGCATCCACTCTGCGCAGTTGGCTTCCGAAAGGTTTCGAGCAGTTAAAGATAGAAGTTTAAAAAGGGAAACGCAATGCCGGATAGAGAATGGCAAAAACTTAATCTGCCGGAAACGTCAACGTACATAGAGTTTCCGATAGCGTTCACGGGGAAACCAAAGAACGGCAAAGCCACCGTGTTTACGGGGCTGTTATTAAGCTGTCAATTTATCCTTGCTATTATCCATACGATGAACAAGGCGTTTAAAAAACCGGCGTTTCTTCCGTATGATTATTTTGTTGAAGAGTTCGGAATGTCTAAGGAAACGATAAGCGCGGCGTTTAAGGCGCTTACGGAGCGCGGAATAATAGAACGTGTCAAACGTTCGTATTATAAAATCAAAGTAAGCTATAACAAGAGCGACCACCTCGAAATAGACAGCTATATGTTTAAACAGCTTTGGAACGTTGGCGGCAAGCAAAAGCGGCTTGCATACTCGCGATTGCTTACGCTTGGGTTATTGAAGCGCGGCAATGAGAACCCGAAAGCAGGCGGCGTTTACATAAGCTCGCAAGCGCGAATAGGCAAAGCGGTAAATCTTCCGAGAACCACCGCCGGCGACAGTGTCAGGGAGCTTAAAGCGGCGGACTTAACGCGAACCGAGAAAGTGGACGGCAACGACCGACGGCGGCGCGGTTGCAGCTTGTTTACAGTGCACCCCGAAATTTTAGCGGTTAAACACCCTCAGAAGCTAAACAGCGATAATTACAAGCAAGATTATAACGCGGACGAGCTACATAAGCGGCTAATGCTCGATACGGAATACAAGAGTTTAATCGAGCGCATAGAAGTAAATTACAATTCGTACGTGCATTTAATTCTTCAAGTACGCGGCGCGGATTCGCCGGAGCTTAAAGGACTTGAATCAGAACGGGAAGCACTTAGGAACGAGCTTGACGGATATTTGAAAAAACGCCGTATTCGAAGAGAGTTTTTCCCGACAGGTTATTTTAAATGCGACGAGAGCGACGAAGATTAAAGCGTAGGCAAAGCCTGCGCTTATAGGCGTATAAAGAATTTCATAAAACCGCCGTAAAAGCGCGTATCGAAGGCACGGAGCGGTAAAAAACGACGTTGGAAGTCAGATTTTCAAGAAGAAAAATCCGGCTTCTTTATTTTTTACGTTAAACAAGTGTCAAAACCGTACTTTTTGTAAATTTAAAAGTACGGTTTACAACAATAAAAATTACGGTATTGACAAATAGTTTAGTACGGTTTTTGCCGTCTTATATAATTAATACAAAATTTCTTCTATAAAAAACTACGCAAAAAAACCGCCGTGTCGGTTTGCACGTCTGATTAAAAGCGGCGGAAAGCGTTTGAAGCGGCGGCTTGCGCCGTATGCGGTGGGGCGTTCGCGGCGTTCCGACGCGTCGGGCGGTGTCGCCTTACAGCGCGAACGCCGAGTAAAGGAAAAAGCCGCTTGCGCGGCTTAGGCTGTTAAGGTGGGTTATGTGCAGGGCGAGCGTTGCCGCCTTGTATGCACGTTGTCGCCCCATCATGTTCGCGAGCTCGTGGGGGTGGTTTAAGCTTAGACTACTTGTTCCGGCGTTCCGATACTCCGCCAAAACATAAGAAAAAGCCGCGCGAGGGCGCGGCGGTTTGACTATATACAAGCATTTTTAAAGTTGGGACTAAGTTGGGACTAAATAAAAAAAGCAGGCAAAAACGAGCGTTTTTACCTGCTTTTTTGGCTGGGGTAGCTGGATTTGAACCAACGAATGACGGAGTCAGAGTCCGTTGCCTTACCGCTTGGCGACACCCCAATTATTTGAATTGCTTAATTATTATATAAGGAAAACCCGAAAATTTCAAGCGTTTTTAACGGGTTTTTTATTTTTTTGTTTTTACTATTTTAAAATAATTTTTTACAGGCATTTCATGAAATGCTTTTTAAGTTCGGGCGGCTTTAAAAGAGTGGGTTATGAGGAATGAACTATGAAGTAAAATCAAAGCTAAAAAAGGCGGACAATCATATAGGGCGGACAAGTTGAATATGAATAGAGTATGCAAAATTTCTGTTTCACCGACAGCGCAACCGCGCTGAAAAAATTAAACAGTGCCGCAAGCGGACTTACCGAAGAGGAAGCGGCGGCGCGTATAAGCAAGCACGGCGAAAACGTTATCGAGCGCGGCAAAAAGACGGGGATAATTAAGCTGTTTTTATCGCAGTTCAAAGATTTTATGACTTTACTGTTGATTGCCGCTGCGGCGGTTTCGGCTGTAATCGCGTTTATTTCCAAAGATAGAAACGATTTGACCGACACGTTCATTATTCTCGCCATAATTTTACTAAACGCCGTAGTGGGTACGGTGCAGCAGTTCCGCGCGGACAAAGCGATTGAAAATTTAAAGAAGCTTTCCGCAGGCACGGTAAAAGTCCGCCGCGCGGGCAAGGAGTTTGCGGTTGAAAGTTCGCAAATTACCGTCGGCGACATTATCCTTTTGGAAGAGGGCGACGTTATTCCCGCCGATTGCCGCATTATAGAAAGTAACGGCTTAAAGTGCGACGAATCCGCCCTGACGGGCGAAAGCGTGAGCGTGGATAAAAACGCCGAAACTATACGCGGAAACAAGGTTGCGCTCGGCGCGATGACAAATACGCTTTTCAGTTCAACTTACGTTGTGCGCGGCAACGCGACGGCGGTTGTGACCGCCGTAGGCATGGGCACGGAAATGGGTAAAATTGCCGCCATGCTCAAAGACGCGAAAGCCACAGGAACTCCGCTTGAAAAATCTTTGAACAAGCTCGGCAAAATAATTTCGGCTGTAGTGCTTGCAATAACCGCAGTCATTTTCCTGTTTGGCATATTTGTCAAGAACGACGGAATACTGAAAAACTTTATGACCTCAGTCGCAATCGCGGTCGCCGCCATTCCCGAAGGTCTGCCTGCCGTCGTAACCATAATTATGGCAATGGGCGTGCAGAAGATGAGTAAAAAGAAAGTTGTAATCCGAAAGCTGAAATCGGTGGAAACGCTGGGCGGCTGTTCTGTAATCTGTTCGGATAAAACGGGCACGCTTACCCAGAACAAACTTAAAGTAACCGAAGTATGGGGCGACTTCTGTGACCTTGTAAGCGTAAACAATACGGGCGTGAAAGCCAAACTGCTTCAATGTATGTCGGTCTGCACGTCGTTGAAGGGAGGCTCGGGCGCATACATAGGCGATCCTACCGAAATCGCATTGAAAACATATGCTGACGACTGCGGATATTCTGCGGAATTTACAAAGCTTGCGGAGCTTCCGTTCACGTCTGAAAGGAAGATGATGACCGTAGCGGCGGATTTCGGTAACGAGCAATTAAGCCTTGTGAAGGGCGCGCCCGACATGCTTTGCAACAGGTGCTCGTTTGTGCTGACGGCGGCGGGCGTTCGGGCAATCACCAAAGAAGACAAAAAGGCGATAGCGGATAAGACGTGCGAAATGTCGGACGGGGCGTTGCGCGTGCTCGGCTTTGCGTACAGAAATTTCGACGGCGCGGCAAAGGAAGACGGACTGGTGTTTATCGGGCTTTGCGGAATGATCGACGGGTTAAAAGAGGGCGTTAAGGAAGCCGTAGCCGAATGTAAGGCTGCCGGCGTTGCAACGGTGATGATAACGGGAGACCATGTGCGCACGGCATTTGCGATAGCAAAAAAACTGGGCATTGCCGAAGAGATGAGCGAGGTTACGACGGGCGACGAGCTTGACGCGCTTTCCAAAGAGGAACGCGCCGAAGTAATATCCAAGTGCCGCGTATTCGCTCGCGTTTCTCCCAAGCACAAAAATATGATTGTTAAGGCGTTGAAAAAGCGCGGCCGCGTTGTGGCAATGACGGGCGACGGAATAAACGACGCGCCGAGCATTAAGACCGCCGACATAGGTATAGCGATGGGCAAGGCGGGCACGGACGTTACGAAAAGCGCTTCCGATATGGTCATTGCCGACGATAATTTTACTACTATCGTTTCCGCCGTGCGCGAGGGCAGACGCATTTCCGCCAATATAAGAAAGACCATACAGTTTTTTATTTCGACTAATCTTGCCGAAGTGTTGGCGATACTTATCGCCTCCCTCGTGTTTTTCCGCAGTGATTTCCTTTTGTCCACACAGCTGCTGTGGCTCAATCTGATAACGGACAGCTTCCCCGTTTTAGCGCTGGGAATGGAAAAGGAGGACGCGGATATTATGAAGCGTCCGCCCGTCAAAGCGGAAAAAAGTCTGTTCTCGAAAAGTTCGGTTTCGCTTATCGTATTTTTCGGAATTTATCTGACGGCGGTTTCCGTCGGCGTGTATGCCGTAACGCTTAAACTTTGCGGAAACGAAGTTGCAACCGCGATGACCTTCCTCACAATGTCGTTCCTTGAACTTTTCCACTCTTTCAACGTGCGTTCGGAAAGACAGTCGCTTTTCCGGTGCGGAGTCGCTTCGAACAAGGTTCTGCTTGTAACCGTTGCGCTTGCGATAGTCGTCAACGTAATGCTTGCGTTCGGACCGCTTGCGCCCGCGTTCGGACTTTGCGCGCTTTCGTGGAAGCAATGGCTTGTTGTTGCGGGCTTGTCGCTTTCCGTAATTCCCGTAGGTGAAATTTACAAGCTTGTGATCCGCGCCGTATCCAAACGTAAAGTGGAAAAGCGTAAAGCTTCATACGGTAAAAAGCGCGGCGTAGGTAAGGCGGTGGGCATAACGGGAAGCAATGCTGCATAATATAAATTAAGCGTTTTGTTAGTTCTCTTATTTTTCTCTTTTTAAAAAAGTGTGCCGCGCGGAAATTTCCGCGCGGCACACGCCGTTTTATAATCCTTAGTCAAAAGTTAGTTCTTGTCTTTCTTTTCGGGATTTTTATTCTTTTTGTTTACATGGTTTTCTTCCTCGATTTTTTCGGGAGCTATCAGCTTGGGCATTTTCAAGCCCGCCATCGAATACAGGTCGTCGAGAGGGGGAAGGGACTTCATTATGCCCGACACAAAGTTCGCGGTTGCAGACTTTCCTTCGGAATTCTGTCCGTTTTCCCAAACGGTGACTTTGTCGATTTTAAGGTTCTTGATAGCTTCCACCTGCGTGGAAACAAGCTCTTCGAGTTTGTCTGCTATCATAAGGCGTACTGCTTCGTCTGCGGTGCCTGCGGCGCGAACGAGTTTATCCATACCTTCCGCCTGCTTGGAAAGCGTTTCGAATAAACCGCGCGCTTCGGCTTCCATCTTCGCATAGATAGCGTCTGCTTCACCTTTTGCACGGCGGCGTACGTTTTCCGCTTCCGCATCCGCCTCGATTTCTTTTCTTCTCTTTTCGATTTCCGAAGCGACTATGACGTCGGCTTCCTTCGTCGCTTTTTCACGCGATGCACGCGCGATTTCCGCCTGCTTTTCTGCCGCGTAGCTTTCTTCTTTTGCTTTCGCCGCCTGAACGTTTTCTGCGGTTACGGCAACCTTCATAGCTTCGGCTTCTTTCTCGCGGAGCAGCGCCTTAGACTGCGCTATTTCCGCCTTTGCCTTGTTTTCGCCTTCGATTGCGCGGCTTTCCGCTTCGGCAACGTTGATACGCTGCTGCATGAGCGCGTTTGCTTCACCTATGGCGCCTTTGCGGTTTTCTTCCGCAACGGAAATTTTCGCGTCGTTTATTGCTTTTGCCGCCGCTTCTTTACCGAGCGCGACTATGTAACCGCTTTCGTCGGAAATATCCGTCATGTTAACGTTGATGAGCTTTAAGCCTATCTTTTTAAGCTCGCCTTCAACGTTTCTTGAAATAGCTTCGAGGAATTTGTCGCGGTCGGTGTTGATTTCTTCGATTTCCATAGTCGCGATAACCAAACGCAGCTGACCGAAGATAACGTCCTTAGCAAGTTCGGAAATCTGTTTGAGCTGTAAGCCCAAAAGTCTTTCCGCTGCATTCTGCATTATCGAAGGATCGGTGGAAATACCTACGGTGAAAATCGAGGGTACGTCGATACGGATATTCTGCTTCGACAGCGCGTTTTTAAGGTCGACGGAGATGGAAAGGGGGGTTAAGTCAAGGAACGTATACGACTGGATGAACGGCCAGATAAAAGCCGCGCCGCCGTGAATACATTTCGCGCTTCTGTAAGTTCCGTCTTTGTTGGGCGAAATTTTACCGTAGATAACCATTATCTTGTCGGAGGGGCATTTCTTGTAGCGGCATAGTACCAATAAAAGCAACATTGCGGCGACAAGCACAACCACCACGACCAAAATAACGGAAATCGTTACGGTCATAGATGCAAGTAAGTTAATCATTTATATTCTCCTTTATAATATTGTCCTGTTTTTCGATATTCTCTTGTTCTGCGGCAGAGTCCGCTTCCGAAACGGTTATACGTTTTACGACGGTACAGTCGTTGTCGGTTGAAATAATTTCGACGCACTCGTCAACCGAAATTTTGTCGGTTTCGTCAGTCATTGCGTCCAGCTCCAAAAATCTTCCCTGCGCGGTGAGCGTTATTTTTCCGCGTCCGCTTCTCGCGGCGGGGATAGCCACGTAAACGGTGGCTTGCTTGCCGGTAAGTTTTTCGTACTGAACTGCGCCGTTGCATTGCAGTTTAAGCATTGCTCTCATTGCAAGCGCAACAACCGCCATAGCCGCCGCGCCCGCCAAAATTGCGACAAGAACGGAAAGCCATTGCAGCTTCTGCGAGGCAAGCGTGCAGGTAAGAAGTCCTGCCCAGCTGCCGACGGCAAAGAAAGCCGTAACGCTTTTCACGGTGAATATAGAAACGCCCGAATCGGTGTCCACGTCAATGTCACCGTCTCCGTCGATATCTACGTCGCCGCCGAAGGATGTGCAAAGCAGCAGAATAATCTGAACAATCAGAAAAGCCGTTGCCGCAACGCCCAGCCAAAGATACACATGTTCGAGGGCGGAAAGCCCTTTAAACCATTCACTCATTTTTTATTGTCTCCATTTTTGCTCACGGTTATATAATAAACCGTGCGGCATACGTTCAAACGATATATCGATAAATTTTTATCGATATTGTGCGTTTAACGCCTGTGTTTTTATTATATAATACAATTATATGAAAATCAAGCCCGCTCGATATATAAATATTGCCATAATATGAACGGATAAGGCGGCAAGGCTTCTTTAAATATAAATCGAATCGGTAAGCTGTTTTTCAAAGAACAGCTCGGTTGTTTGCCCGGGCAGGTTTAAGTTCCCGCACTGAGTGTATCCCGTTTTGCTGTAAAAATATTGCGCGTCTTCGTCGCTCCGTGTGGATACGAGAAGAAGCTCATATCCCTGTGCGTGCATTTCCCTTTCCCAAAACCGCATAAGCGCCTTTCCGTAGCCCTGCTTTCGGCAGCCTTCTTTGACGTACAACAGATTGCAAAAGGGAGTGTTGTCCCAGAACAGGTTATAGCGAAGAATACCTGACGGAACGCCGTCGGACAGCAAGACGTAGCCTTGTTTATCCCTGACTTTAATTTGAAACTGCTCCGCCGATAAATGTGCGTCGAGCGAAAACCAGAAATCTCTGTCGCTTTCCTGCGCATATCGTATAGTTATTTTCTTGTCTTTTACCATAAACATATTATATCAAAGCGGAACCGTCTTTTCAAGCGACGGGAAAGGGACACGAAAGAGAACAAACAAATTTTAAAGTATTTTCGTTTGCAACGTAAATTTACGAAGGGTTATTCCGTCGGCGCGTTTCGAAATAAAAAAAGCGACTGAAAAGAAAGTTAATCTTTACAGTCGCGTCGTGGTGGGAACAAATGGACTCGAACCATCGACCTCTTGCATGTCAAGCAAGCGCTCTAACCAGCTGAGCTATGCCCCCGAACTTTAAATATTATAACAGTTTTTGCGGGCGTATGCAAGCGTTTGCACGTCGTTGCGCGGGCTGAATATTTTTTGCGAGGAAGATACTCGGTTAAAATACACGAAAAACGGGCAAAATTAAAGCGGAGGAGTTTTTCTATGAAAAGAGGTTGCCCGTATTGCAAGTGGAGTTGGGAGGAAGAGTGCGAGATTTGTACGCTTACGGGGAAAAACACCAACGACGCATTGCAATGCGATTTCGGTTATGATAAAGAGTGTGCGGAGTACTTGAAAAAGACGGGCGCAAATAAAAAGCGCAGCGCAAAAAATTTTAAAAAGTGAAAGAAAAAAAATTTGCGTCGTATCGCTTGCCAACGTATTCGTAAAATGATATAATACGGAGCGTAATCACATTTCGGGGATATAGCACAGTTGGTAGCGCGATACGTTCGCAACGTATAGGTCGCCGGTTCGAATCCGGCTATCTCCACCAGTGTCGTTAAAGTTTGAACACCCTAAAACGGAATACATTTTCGTGAACGGTGTTGCTGGCTTTATTGCATACAACTAAAAGAGAAAGCACAGGGCTAACAGCCTTGTGCTTTTTCTATTCTCCACACCCGAAGGAAACCCACCCATTAAGCCGTTAAAACGGCAAGTCGCTGTCGTCGTCAATAGGAACGAGCGGGGAAGCGCTTTTTATATAGCCATACACTTGAAAAATGTGTTTGTTTGTGATACAATATATATGTAAATAAAACAACATATAGAAATTTAACGGAGAGAATACAATGGACAAAGCACGAATCTTTCAATTTATTTCAGAGCAAAAAACTGCGTTTATCGCTTCCGTAAACGAGCAAGGTTTTCCCGTTATTCGCGCTATGCTTGCGCCGAGAAAAATCGACGGAAACGAGATGTATTTTTCTACTAATACGTCATCTAAAAAAATCAAGCAATATACGGCAAACAATAGGGCTTGCATATATTTTTACAAGCGCGGGAAATTCAAATATCAAGGGGTTTGTGTTGTCGGTGAAATGGAAATTTGCACCGACCAACCGACAAAGGATACGATTTGGCGTTTTGGCGATAAAATATTTTATAAACAAGGCGTAACCGACCCCGATTATTGCGTATTAAAGTTCAAAGGTAAAACAGCCGAATATTATTGCGACTTTAAGACCGTAACAATAAATTTATAAAATTCGTTTTAGGTTTTCACCGCTCACAAATGCCGTTAAAATTTGAACGTCATTATACATTAAAATCTTTTTTAACAAGCATCCGCCACAGTGTCAAAGTAATATTTTACTTGTATATGGTTGAAAGTGCGGGTGCTTGTCGTATAATACACCTTATCAAACCAAACGAAAAATGTAATTACACGATATGGGAGAATTAATGCTTCATGGAAACCGAATTGTATAAAAAGCAAGTAAAAGAAAACGTTGTGGCAGCTATGCTTGATTATATGTCTGAAGATGAAGATTGCGGATATTCGAAAAGAGACGTTCAAGAGTGTGAAAGCATACTTTTGAAGTATCTCGATAACTTGAACAATATTGTCAATCTAACCGATGAAACAATTATGGAACAAGTTAAAAAAGTAGTGCTTGACTTGAATAAATTGAATAAAAAAACCGATTATTGTTTAATTGAAACCGATGCCCGTGAAGAAATTTGGCAAATAATTCAAGACAGTGCAGTCGAACGCGGATTAAAATCCCATTCCGAAGACGTTACGGAAGAATGGCGCGAATGGTAAATTTCTAACAATAAACTCGTTATATCTGTGCTTTGCGCGAGAGTGCAAGTAACGGTAAAGTTTATTAAAAGCGTATGCTTGATTTGTGGGCGACGCTTAGCGCGAATGCGCAAATTTCACTATGGTTTTTCGAGCTACATTTAAACTGTAAACAAATTCGATAAATTTACAAAAACAGCGCAACGCTTAACCGCGTTGCGTTGTTTTTGTGTGTAAAAAATTGAAGTAATTTTATTTATATATTGCTTTCAACTAATTTATTTTTATGTGCCGCGCTTAGTTTTGAGATGTTTTTTAAGAGCAGTGAAATAGTCGTCGTCAGATGGAATAGTGAAACCGTCGAAGAGCTTTTTCATCCTATAAAAAGAATAATAGAGTTGCAGAGAAATTTTGATATCCTGTTTTTTGCCTTTACCGTCTTCGTCGTTTAAATATTTGCAGAATTCCTCGTGATCTTTAAAGCTTAAAAATTTATCCATAGGAACATAGATCTGTTTGCAAACTTCCGTATAGTCGGTAATTGAATGTTTCTTTATGAATTCTTTTTTCGTGTACTTAATTTTGCCGTGAACGAACAGCTCTTCAACTTTATTTTTGGGTTGTTCTAAAAGAGTAAGTCCGAAAAAGTCGGGTTTGCCGCCTCTGTCCATCAGGCGTATGTATCCGCAGATATATGTGGTTTTGCCAAGTTTAGATATTTGCTTTATTTTATCCTTGCCGTCGGCGGATACGATATGGCTCTCTTCCGCAAGCTCGCGCGCCATGCCGTATGTTATAAATTCGTTGAAGTCACAGCTGTACTTCTTAGATTTTTGAATAAATTTTTTTATAGCTTTACAATCATTTTTAGCTTTTTCAGCCTTAAAATATGCGTCAGTGAGATTGTCGAAAGTATCGATATCTTCTTTCTTGTTTTCAAAGCCGATTATTTTGCTTTTATCGATAGTGACGACGGGTTCGCAATTGTAAGTTTTTCTTTTTTCAAGGGCGATGATTTTTTCATTTTTGTCGTCTTTGCAATTTTTTAAATCGTCGAAGTCGGAAGAGCCCGAGCCGCTCGGCACGAAACAGTTATTGTTTACGTCGTTGTTGTTTTTCTGCTTATTGATTATGAGCATTCCGTCGTGCGTTATTGCGATAGTGTTTACGCCGATAATATTCGCAGCGGGACTCTGCGACAAATTATAGAGCACGTCGTCCTCGTTTACACATGCGGATTTGCCGCAATAAACGTCGGAAAAATCGTACTTAAATAATTGTTTGAATATTAAATCGTTTGTCGTAAGATTTGTGAAATAATCGGTTTTTGCAACTTTAACGAACTTGAAGTTTTTAAATCTTAAAAAATTACCTTCATCATCTATGGGGGTCCCTATATTTTTAATTTCTTTTATGTCACCCAATACGCCTTTTACAAACATATCCGTGCGTAGACTGACGAGCTTGCCGTTGAATATATTTTTGCCCTGCGCAATTTTGGTGTTGACTATTTGATATAATGCTTGTCGCTGGTCTGCGTTCATTTTGCGCTTTTCTCCGGTTACAGACAAAAGCAGTTTATCCGCACTTTTAAGGAGAGCGTTGTCTACGTCTTCGGAGCATAGGTAGTATTTTCCGTCAAATTGCAGCCACTCAAACCTGTTTTCCTTATCTTTCACGGATATATTTTTAATTACTGATTCTTTGATTTTTTCCTCATAATCTTTCTGTTCAAGGAATTGTCTGCTGAAAAAATCCCTATGTAATTTTATAACGGAGTTAACCGAACAGTACAGGGATACGGCGAACGATATGCACGAAACCACAATGTTAATAATTGTAGCCGAGTCTTTGTTACAGTCGATAAAATACGAAAGGAAGTTTGTAATTGCCACGCTGAGCGAAACGAAACACGCCAACGCAAAACCTGCGGCGGATAAATAGTAACCCGAAGTCAGGTGAGTCTTAAATTTCCACGCTCGGGGTCTGAATTTAGAACCTTTTTTCATATCAAACCTATAAAACAAATAAATTTAATTAATTATAACAAAGTGCAAGTAGTTTGTCAATGTGCGCAAAAAGTGGTATAATAAAACAGGTCGTTTACTATGAGCGGCGCTTAAACTGCGTTTTATCGGGTTATCTGCGTCTATATGCACGCCCGGTGAAACTGCTTGCCTTGTTCCGCTTGTTCATAGAAACCGACAAATAGCCTTTTCGGCGTTATAATTTATCCGGTGAATTTTATGAAAGTTATTTCAAAAACGCGCAAGGCGCACAGTTGGAACGAGGACAGGTTTATCAACGGCAAAAATTTTAATATTGTTTTAGACGGCGCTACGCCGCTTATAAAAGACAAAAATTTCAATAGCGCGCGTTGGATGGTAGAATATATAAAAAAGCGTATAAAACGTTACGACGGAGGGATAAAGGAAAGATTTACCGCGCTTTGCCGTGACGCATACGAAGATTTGCCTGTAAAGGAAAAAAGCGCGGCGACGATACCGTCCGCAAGCGCTTGCTGGGCGGAATTCGACGGCGAACGGCTGCGCATAGGCGTATTGGGCGACTGTGAGGCAACGGTTATAAAAAAGGACGGAAGTATAGTAAGATGCTTTTGCGGCGATTTAGCCCGCCTCGATACAGTTGCATTAGAAAAGCTTAAAGAAATTTGCGAGCAAAAAGGCGTGACTGATATAATAGGTTCGCGTATATTTATAGACGATATCCTGATAAAACACAGAAATCTTATTAACAAAGACGGAGGTTACACCGCGCTTACGCTTTCGTCAAATCCGGTAATTAATGAGAAGACGTTCCTTTTCGACATTTGTGAATTAAGCAAAATATATCTGTATTCGGACGGGTTTTCGCAGGCGTTCGAGCATTTGCATATTTATGAAAACCATAACGAAATGTTCTCTAAAATAGACGATATAGAAGAAGAGATTGCAAAGATAGCTGAAACTTCTTATTCCGACCGTTTAGGTACGAAATACCCGCGTTTTAAAATAATAGACGATATTACCGTAACGGAAATTACGCTTTAAAACACTAATAACAAAAAGCCGTCGATTAGCCTTATTAAAAGCACCCGAAGTGAAGAACATTTATGAACTAAAAGTTAAAATCGTTTTTAATATTGCTTTCCGTTAAAGAATTTATAGCTAAAAGCGGCGCTAATTGCTATCTGCGAAGAGAAACATAAACGATTTGATTATTGCCGCCGTTCCCGATAGCGGGGCGTTTTACAGCTCCGACCCGTCAAGTAGGTGAGTATATAAAAATTAAAACTACCGCTCCACGACGAAAAAGCACCCTTAATGGTGCTTTTTCGTTTTTTAACATCAATAATTGTGGCTTTGTCTTTTTAAATGTTTACGCTTGAAAAATGCGTTAGCTTTTGGTATTATGAATTTACTAATGAAGCGTTAAAATAAATATAGCGGAGGCGTTTAGATGTTTTGGAAAAAATTAAAAGAAAACGCATGGTATTATAAGGCTCAAAAGGCGTATAGAAAAGAAAAATTGCCTGCTCCGTACGCTGCGCTTTTCGATTACTGTTCGGATATGGATGAAAAACGGTTATCGGGAGGCAGAGGTCATTTTGACTTTTTTTCGATGGCTAAATTCGACAACCGCCTTTATGGTAGAGTGCAAGACCTGCGTTCCGTTCTTCCCGAAGGTTTGCTTGAAAATTTTAATGCGGCATACGATAAATATATTTCGCTCGGCGACGAACCCGAATACGAGGATATAATAGGCGCTTTTAACGAATTTGACGATTATGTGTTCGGTTGTTATGAGCAGCTTAAAAGCATTCTTAAAGGTTATATCACGGAAATGATAGAGAAACATTATTTATAAATTTCGATATTAGAAGTTGACGGAACGATTTATACGGTGACAAACAGTAAAAGCGCTACGGGCGGCGTAAAGAATATAGGCGATACGATAAAAATCGCCTATATTCCGAACAACCTAAACGATTGCATTTTTATTACGCCAAACAATAAGAGCGCAATAATTACTGCTATTATTCTCGGCATTATATATAGCATATTTGCCGTACGTTTGTTGGTTTGCTATTGCGTCAGATACAAAGAGAAGAAAAAACAAAACAAATCGAAATTTATATTTAAGTTAATGGCGGAAAATTGCTTTGCTTTTATTTGTTAATTTTTTTCTTGAAAAATTTACGGTGCGCATGTTATAATGAATATGCTTTAAAGAGTGTTTTATTCACTTATATTTACATAGAAGGAAAAAATGAAAAAGAAAAAACAGTTTGAATTATCATTTTGGGTGCTTGCGGTTATCATAATTGCTCTTGTTATAATGATAATAATTGCAAACGCGCTTTTGCATGACTCTACCGATTGGAAGGAAATATTAACCGACTTGCTTAACGACATTCTATCTGTTGCCATAGTCGGTGTGGTAGCGACTATCTTTACCAAAGTAATTACCGATAACTTTTTCAAAATCAAAAAGAATAACGACAAGCTCCTTTCTTTCGGAATAGAAAATATAGGAGAAGGCAGGTCAAATGCGGAAGATATTTTAAACTTATTCGGCAATAAAAAAACAAATAATTATCCTGCGGAAATCAAGCTGATGTTTATTTCCGGTAACGGTTTTTTTAAAACGTTTTTTGACGATATTAAAGAATGCTTGCAAAATTCCGATTGTAAAATAAAAATCCTGCTCGTATCAACTCAAAAAGATAATAAAGAATATATTGAAAGATGTGAACGACTTTGTCCGCAATCAACTTCGTATATTTCTCAAGTTAATGATGAAACGATAATATATTTACAACCCTTAATGGACCAATTCCCCAATCGTGTGGAAATACGTTATTATAAGGACGAGTACAGATATAATTTCCGTATTGCAAAATATCGTTTAAAAGACGGAAGCTTTAATTGCTTATGCTGGTGGAACGTTCAACCTTTTAACAAGGACTCCGTAGATTTATCGGTTGGTTTGCAGGGAAGCTGGAACAGTTCCGACAAAAATTTAAGTGAAAATATTTTTAATCATTTAGATAACGGCTTCGATTTAATTTGGGATAATTATCGGTAATATGTTCGTTTTTACCGAACTTTGCCGACACAACGAAGGGTCGTTTTAAGGAAGGCGCTACTAATAACCTTACGGGAGACAAACCCGTGAGCGGCGAAGGTGCACGCGCCGTCGGGGAAAACGAGTATATTACAACGGAGTGGCAAAAACAGTCGCTCGGCATAACGGGCGAATATTATTGGAATGTGCAGGAAGGGAAGTTGCCCACCCTTAAATAATCTGTCACTTTTATAGATAATCACGAAGCCGCGAGAATTTGATTCTCGCGGCTCTATTTATGACTGGTTCAAGATGCGTCATATATTAAAAATAGCGGGGCTATAAGTGTAACTTTTTCTTAGCAATAGTTTTGTTATGCGGCGTAGTCGGTCATAATTTTTCGCTTTGGCATTTTTGCAAAAATTTTTCCAGACAAATATTGAACTCCTGCGGGACGTCCATATTCACGCAGTGTCCTGCATTCCCGAAAATTATTTTATCGCAATTTTCATATTCGGCCCACTTGTTTACGATTTCGATTTCCATAGGAATATCATGCTCTCCGCAGCCGACCAATAAA
Organism: uncultured Christensenella sp.; assembly: GCA_910585705.1. Lineage (GTDB taxonomy): Bacteria > Bacillota > Clostridia > Christensenellales > Borkfalkiaceae > Coproplasma. The sequence continues at coordinate 9,929 of CAJUER010000009.1, read as the reverse complement.
TTATAATTGCGTTCTTTCTTCGGGTATTTGTTTACAAGTTTATTCAGGCCTGACATATGCCTGAAAGAACTTTTTTTGAACTGAATATTCATATTGTAAAATGCCGTTTGCGCGTCGCTTGTGTAGGCGGAAATTTTTTTATTTGCTTTTGCAAACCATTTAATTGAAAACAACGCTTTCAACATCATTTTCATTTGTTCTTTTGAATTGGACTTTTGATTTTTAATATCGAAATTATTTATGTCATAGCCGCCGAAGCAGGCAAGCGACAAAACTTTATTTTCATATTTGTTTGCAAAGTCCTGAATAAAAACCGAGCCCAACGAAACGCCGATAAAGTGAGCGGCGGGTATTTTATGTTTTTGGAAAATGCGGTCTATCCAGTAGGACATTTTTTCGATGCCGTCGCCTTTTTGCGCGTGAATCGAATTGCCGTGTCCTAAAATATCTATTGCAAGCAAATTGTATTTTCCCGAGAAATAATCGAACTGTTTTTCAAACATTCTGCGGTCAACAAAAGCGGCGTGAATAAAAACAAGCCATTCCTTGTTTGCGGAGTCGTCTAAATAGTAGGCGATAGGCGAATTTTCAAGATATAAGTTTTGCATTTTAATTACTCCTTAATATTTTTTAATAATCGTTTGTACCACTCGATATTGAATTTCATTAAATCACGCCCGTAAATTGCCGTGTGCAGTTGGTAGTAAAATATATCGTTGCCGAGCATTTCATTCGAAAGCGTTGCGCCTTCGCCGCAGATTTTTTCCAGGTCGGAACACATCTTTTTCAAATAATCAATGTGTTCTTCGATTAACTTTATGCGAACGGATTTTTCGGCAAATCCCATAAAATATATCTTCGACAATTCGGGATTTTTGATAACACTGCCGTCAATGGGATTGTTTAACCAGCCGTAAAAATAGATTTTTCCGCTTTCGGTTATACCGTACATTTTTTTTAATTTTCCGTCTTCGGCTATCTCGATAACGGAAATATGACCGTTTTGCAATAGTTTTTTAATGGCGGCTTGTATGCTGCCGGTACTGCAACTGTACATTAAATTCAATCCGTCGTTTATGCGCTTTCGCAACTGATAAATCGTTCGCGGCTGTAATAGTAATAAACCTAAAATTATGTATTCCATTTCGCACTCCTATATTACTAATAGTAACACTATAAAATAGTTTTGTCAACTTGTAAACGGAAAAATTGCTCCGCCGAGTTTGAGGAGGAGGCGGATTAGGAAAACCACGAGATTATTTCTGCATTTTGCTACTTTCGCCGTGCTAATCCGTCGTTTACTCAGTTTTAGGTTCTTGCCTACTTTCTGGTCGGTAAAATATATAACGGCGGGATTAACGCGGACAGGGACGTGGCGGGAATATAAATTGCACTGCGGAAATATATTAATTTGTAATTTAATTAAGTGCGGCTTTACATTGCCGCGCTTTTTTGATATAATTTTCCCAAAGGAAAGAAATATGGGTAACACTTCCGCAAAAGCCCTTGATTTAACTAAAGGCAGTCTGTTCAGGAAAATACTTATATTCAGCCTGCCGTTAATGTTGTCAAACTTACTGCAGGTTTTTTTCAATATGGCGGACGTTGCGGTTGCGGGCAGGTTTGCAGGCAGTTCGGCGCTTGGCTCGGTCGGCTCGACGGCGACGCTGGTTATGCTGTTCACGGACTTTCTGATAGGACTCGGAAGCGGAGTGAATTCCATTGTCGCGCACTGCATAGGCACGGGCGACGAGGCGCAGGTCAAACGCGCTTCCAACGCCGCCGCGATAGTCAGCCTCGTTTCGGGCGTGATTGTGGGCGTTTCGGGCGCAGTGCTTGCGGAACCGCTTTTGCGTATTCTCGGGACCAAGCCCGAACTTCTCGACGGTGCGGTTTTGTATATGCGCATATACTTTGCGGGTATGCCGGCGCTCGCATTTTACAATTACGGGCGCGGCGTTTTCAGCGCCGACGGCGACACGGTAAAACCGCTTTTGTTCCTGCTTGCCGCAGGCGTAATAAACGTGGCGCTTAATCTGTTTTTCGTAATCGTGTGCAAACTGTCGGTTGCGGGCGTGGCGTTTGCAAGCGTAATTTCCCAATACATATCCGCCGTGCTCGTGTTCGGCGCGCTTGTAAAAACCAAACGCAGCTACGGCATAAATTTTAAGGATTTCCGCGTTGAGGCGGAAAAGGTCAAACACGTTATTTCGCTCGGCTTGCCCGCAGGCGTGCAGTGCGCCGTATTCCAAACCGCGAATTTGTTCATTCAGGCGGGCGTAAACACGTTCGATACCGTAATGGTGGAAGGCAACGCCGCCGCCGCAAATGCGGACGCGCTCGTCTACGATATGATGTCGGCAGTGTATACCGCCTGTACGAGCTTTATGGCGCAGAACTTCGGCGCGGGCAAACGCAAGAGAGTGATTAAAAGCTATTTCATATGCCTTGCATACTCGTTTGCAATAGGGTTTGTCGTAGGAGTGGGGCTTGTATTTTCGGGCAGGTTTTTCCTTTCGTTTTTCACTTCCGATCCGGCGGTGGTGGAGGCGGGAATGAAGCGGTTGACCATTATGGGCTTTTCATACTGCGTTTGCGTGTTTATGGACTGCACGATTGCCGCGTCGAGAAGTCTCGGAAAAACTATTATTCCGACGGTGATTGTTATTATGGGTTCGTGCGTGTTCAGAATAATCTGGGTATACACGATTTTCAATTATTTCAAAACCATACCGTCGCTGTATTTGCTGTATGTGTTCTCGTGGATTATTACGGCCGCAGCGGAAATAATTTACTTCGTAATGCTGTGCCGCAGGTTTCTGCCCGCATGCGTGCCGAAGACGGACGGCGCAAAAAACCGCAGGCTCAGGCGTATCAAACAACGCAGAAAAAAAATCAGGAGAGGTTAAATATATGTCAAAATTCACACAGATGCTCGAAGGAATAGAAGCAAGCAACGACTTTGACGCAAACGCATGTGCGTTGCAGTATATCTGTAATATGCTCGAAGGGGGCGGAGCGAAGTCGCTTACCAAAGCGGACGCGGCGGAGTTAAAAAGATTTGCGATAAGCGAAATGCGCAGGCTTATAGCCGCCATTCCCGAAGCGGAAAACTACAAATCTAAATATTCCATGTTCTGCTGCGAGAATTGGACGGTTGGCATTTTCACGCTTGCGAACGGCGGTACTGACAACGTGACCGAAGAAGAGGTTGACGTTATAAACCAGCTTATTACCCTTGTGCGGTGCGAGCAGGTTTTGGAGAACGCAATCGACGATATGTTCAAGCTCGAAAAAATCGACAGAGCCGACGTTGAGGAAGTGCTGAAAATAGTCAAGCCGATAAAGGACTTGTTCAGGCGCAGTCTGTTATACAGCGGATTGCACGAATATGCAGAGGATATGAAAAAGTTTACGCCCGAAGCAAAGAGCGCGCTTGCCGGATTCGTTGCCGCAGAGTTTAGGGCTATGCTTAAAAAGGACGCTTTAAGCGAGGACGAATTGACGTCGTTGGAGTATGCGTCCGACGTGTGCAAATACTTCGCGGACGGCGAAATTTACGACTTGCTCGAAGAAATTCTAAAAATAAAAAATCAGACCGTGCGCTTCTATGCGCTACAAACCCTGCTTTCGGCAAAGCGCGACGTTCCTGCGTCGGTTATCCGTGAAATGGCGGAGGACCTTTCATATGCGGAGCTTACTTATTGCGAGCTTGCAAAGCACGGCAGGCTGTCGCTCTATCCCGACGAGTATTCTTCGGACGAATACCTTGCAAAGAGCGAAATGGTGCACTGGCTTGTGTATCCTACGGAGCTGAACAAACAGCCCGACGAGATAGAGCTTGTAGGCAAGGTAGCGAAGAAGAAAACGGAATACTATATTTTCAAATATAAATCGGACAGCGATAATCTCGGCGACGAGCTTAAAGGAAAGTGGCTTATAGGCTGGTCCTCCCGCGAAGGCGGAACTTTTTCCAACTTCGACCTTTTGTCCGACTTCGAGAAAAAGACGGTAGAAAAAACTCTCAAAAATATTGCTAAAAAATTGCTTTGATTTTAAACTTAACTCAATTTAATAAGACCCTGACGGGCTTTATAAAAATGCGCCGCCGCGCGGATAATTCCGCGCGGCGGCGCATTTTTGTTTTTCGCTTCCGAACTTCAAAATAATACTTTTCAACGGTAATTAACGTTTTCTTTCAAACAGCGCAAATTATGCCCGTTTTATAAACTTTAAATTAATCGGTTATGCAGTAGTAGTCTTTATCGATTGTAATTTCACATTCGCAGTCGGGATCGCGCTTTGAAATTTCTTCGGCGATTTTCTTCTTTAATTCTTCCTTTCCTTCCGCATCTTCGGGCGCGGCGCAGTCGAAAATAAGTTTGGTTTTGCCTCCGCAGACGCTTACTTTCAAATCGTGCACGGTAAGCCGATTGTCGACGCTCTTCACGCAAGTCTCCACCCACAGCCGCATTTTACCTTCTTCCATTTCGCTGTCGAGGGGGTCGAGGTGGATTACAAGGTGCAATCCTTCGCTTATTAAAAAATCGCGCTCGATTTTATCGATGGTTTCGTGGCACTTTAAAATTCCCAGCTCCGCAGGCATTTCGACGTGCACGCTTGCGAACAGTCTGCCCGCGCCGTAGTCGTGCAGCATAAGGTCGTGCGTGCCCTTTACCCCCTCGTAGCCGAGTATCCGCTTTTTAACGCTTTCGGAAAATTCTTTGTCGGGCGCTTTTCCCAAAAGCGGATCAACCGTCTTTTTCACCGCCGAAAAACCGCTGTACAGTATGAACAGCGCAACGGCAATACCCATAGGACCGTCCAAATCGAAATTAACGTAGTGCGAAATGATTGCGGCGGCAAGTATAACCGACGTTGCGACAACGTCACAAAGGCTGTCTGTCGAGGCGGCTGAAAGAACGTTCGAATTAATAAGTCTGCTCAGCCTTCTGTTAAACAGACACATCCAAAGCTTTACGACAACCGAAAAGGCGAGCACGCCGACCGTAACCCAACTGAAAACCGTAGGCGCGGGTGAAATTATCTTTCTTATGCTTTCGGCTAAAAGTTCGGCTCCCAGCACGATTATAAGCACGGCGATAAACAGTGCGGCAAGATATTCGTATCTTCCGTGACCGTAAGGGTGCTCTCTGTCGGCGGGTCGGCTTGCCATTTTAAAACCCAAACAGGTGATTACGTTCGACGAAGCGTCCGAAAGGTTGTTCACCGCGTCGGCAATTACGGAAACCGAACGTGCAAGAATGCCCGCAACCAGCTTCGAAGTAAATAGAACCGCGTTAAGCACAATGCCGATAATGCCTGCGGTTTTTCCCGTTTTCGCACGGACGGCGGCGGTTATTTCTCCGCCCCGTGAATATTTTTTAACAATTACATCAGATAGCATAGCTCTAAGTTTAGCACAAATTTTTTGTTCTGTCGCTGTATTTTTATGTTACGGGTAATTTTTTTGTTACTCCGCGCTTGCGTCTATATACCATATTATATATAGGTAAAAATACGCAAAAAAAATATTGAACGAAAAAAACTTGAAATCGATTAATGATTGTGATATAATCAACGTACCACCACATTATCACAATTTAACAGCTTACCCGTCTTCCCTTTTTTTGCGGCGGGGAGGAGAGGAGTTACACTATCTCGGCGATGTGTTCTCTTCTTAGCAATGCTCCTCTTTCCGGGTGATGATTGTGATAATGGTGTGGTAACCGAAGAGATTTACATAGCAGGTGTGTCTCTTTGGGAGGCACACTTTTTTAATTTTGTAATTTTACGGCGCGGTCGCTTTGCGGCCGCGCCGTTTACCGTATGTAAAACACTATATATTGTGGTGTAAAAATTGCCAGACCACAATTTTAAAAATTTTGTCAAAAACCCTTGTATTTTTAAATTATTTGTGTTACAATGCGGATACCACATTTAAACCAACTTAATATAAGGGCATTTTATTTTTTTGCACTTCCCGGAAAGAGGCGCGCGATGTTCAGGCATCGTGTATCTCTTATTCAACAATATCGCGTCTTTTTTAGGAAGTGCCTGATAGGTTGGTTTAGGTGTGGTAACCGTAGAGATACTACATAGCAAGTGTGTCTCTTCGGGGCCACACTTTTTTAATGCAAAAAAGTGCGGCGTACAAAAAGGAAAGAGGTACGCGAATATGAAAATTAAAACCAAAAAGAATTTACTTACGGTAATACTATCGGTAGTGTTTGCCGTGCTTTTGACGTTGGGCATAAATTTAATTATTCCGGAAAATAACGTCAAAACGGCGGAAGCGGCTGTCAGTCAACCGACGCTGACTTTTGACCCGGTCAAATATTACGGAAGTTCTACATACTACGATTCGGCAACTTATTCGTCTATGTCGTCGTCTTTGCCGAGTTATGTTACATTTTCAACTTCAACAGATAAAATCACGTCGTCCGTCACTGCATCCGGCAGTGATTATAGGCAGAACACGATTTTAATGATGCCTGTTATTCTTAATATAGACGTGCCGGCTTATACCGTATATAAAGTCGAGTATACTATGTCCACTGTCAACACCGGACCAAACGGACGTTTGATGGGACTTGTTGACGGATGGCAGCAAGGAAATCCTGCGGATTATACTTATGACGGTACAACGTTTTCACAAACTTTGGGCAATCCTTATATAAGCGGTAATTATTTCGGAAATCCTTACGGCAAAAATAAAGATGGTTACGGTATGGTTTTTTATAATGATACCGCAATTACAAAGACAATGAAGGCGTATACCTATTATATTGTTCACATTGGTCACGGCGGGACAAACGGTGTGGTATATAATCAAGAATTTCAGTTTACGGATTTTGAAGTTAAAGCTGAAAAAATAGGTGCGCCTACTTCAACCGACACAACTCCGAAGTTATACGACGGTACAACGAAAACATTTAATTTTACTTATGATTCTCCTGCGGTTTCCGAATACGGAACAACTTTGACCTATTCAACGGCTTATGAAAATATTACAACTACGGTAGAAGCGTTAAACCATTCAAATATCACAATTAACGCAAGCACATATAATTGCAGTAATGTGGGTACGGCCGGTACGCTTACGGCAGTTGAAGCAGGTATATATAAAGTTAAGTTCGATTTAACATCAGCCGCAAAATCGGCAGGCATCGAATGGGTTAACGGCGGAACGGCAACAAAAACAATATCGTTTGAAATAAAGCGTAAAGCGATACCTGTGCCTACCGTGCTGAATGCTACGACTGAAACTTACGACACAACCTTGCACCAGTTCAAACTTAAAGATTACGACGCAAGTGTTATGAGTGTTCCGAACGGAGGCTATACTTCAAACAACGGCAGCAGTATAAGCTGGGATAGCACGGTTGGATCGGAAATGTTCAAGGCAACCGACGCGGCGGAGTACACCGTAAAGTTTCACTTGGACAGTTCGAACCATGTCTGGAGCGTCGGCAGCGCCGAATCCGCTTCGGATCAGAGCAAGAATATAATAATAAAGACAAAAGAACTTACCGTAAATACCACGCCTTCGGCAAGCTCTAATCCTAACTGGGGATTCGGCGATACGGGAAGCATAGAATATACGGTAACGGCTACGGGAATAACCAGCCCCAACTTTGTAATTAACGTATATTATATAAAGGACGGCGATGTCTCCACTCCGCTTACTGCAGGTATAAACACGGCGACCAATAGTCTTGATGTTTCCAAAATTGCGGCTACGGGTAAATATACTTTGTGTATAGAACTTACAAGCGCGGCGGCAAACAGGAATTACAGCATAGCAAATAACAAGTTTGAGATGCCGTTTGAAATCAAGTCGGGCGGAATAGATTTCAGCATTATAAACTGGACGTATAAGGAGGACGGCGGAAACGCTCTGCCTCTGTTCGCCGCAGGCGGAGTACAGGAAAAAATCCGTTACAGTCAGGATAAAAACGGCAATCCGGTAAAATATTTCGTTTCTGCGGAAATCCCCGCAGGCGGATATCTGAAGGTTGACACAAGCTACAACTCCAACGGCTACAAGGACGGCTTTTTAACCGAGAAGGACGGAGCGACGTTTAACGGTGGTTGCAGTGCAGTGGGTAAATACAAGACGCGCGTGGCGTTAATATCCGATTCAGACCATTTGTTTAAAACAACGGCTAATTCTGACACTTTCGGCGGCGACGATACGAAAGGCTGGTATGAAATAGAGTGGGAAATCAGCAAAGGCAAGGTTGACGCCGGCTATTTGGTCAGTATCGAAAATAATTTGCAATACAGAACGGCAGGAGGAAGCTGGCAGACATATGATCCTCAAAATCCTCCGCAGTTCGGAAGCGGCGCAATAGAGATAAGAGTCGATCCCACCAAATATCCCGCAGGCGTAACGAAAGCTGAAATAACCGTAAACGATAAGAATACGGCGATAGGCAGTTATGTGGCGCAGGTTAAGTTTACTTACGACTCTAATTACGAGAACGAGGGAAATAAATCATTTACCTGGCAAATCAGCGCAATGGCTATCGAGGTAGACTGGACTTCGGATTTCTGGAAGGACTCTTCCGGCGATAATGTGCTTGACGTCAACGGCGCGCCTTATCAGATAAGAGTACTTAACATAAAAGACGATTTGAAGCAGTTCGTGGAATACAAGTATTATCTTGCGGACCCGAGCGACCCTTCGATAAAGGGCAACTACATAGGAACGGGGGACGCCGGTTTACAGGACCTTATTTCCCCGCCCTATAACGCAAGCTCTACAAACGCTGTATATATTTATGTGGAAGCGGTAATCAAGAGCGGCGTAACGCAGTACCGCCTTGTCGACAACACCGGCAACACTTATCCTTGCAATATGCTTTATAAGTTGGGTTCTACGAACACGCTTGTAAAGGTTACCATGACGGAAACGGAAATGGAATACGGCGGAGATAAGCTGACTGCGGGTATAATTAAAATGCTCGATACGGGCGTAAACGGCGACCTTGACCAAAGCGCTTATGTAGAGGGTATATACGTTTACGACTCGGCTAACACAAATCTCGGTTTGTTAAAGGACTTTGACGGAACCACTGCGGCAGTCGGACAGTACACTATACACATTAAGCTTAACGCGGCTGGCGAATCTACTTATACGCTTACGCCCGGCGCAAAGCATACGTTTACGATAAAGCCGAAGGCAATACCCGTGCCTACGGTGAACGAAATTACGTTCAACAACACGTTTATAAATTTTGCCGACTATCTGGGCGGAAGCTATAACGACTACAAGGATATAATCAAACTCGGCGGCACGATAGATGGCGTAAAGAACGCAAACACGGCTTACACGGCAACGCTTACGCTGTTGGATTCGAATTACTGCTGGTCTTACGGAACTGATAAAACTCAGACAAAAATCAGTCTTGCCGACGGCGAGGCGTACACGGTTTCGGGCGACGACGTAGTGGCGACGTACGACTGGAAGATTAACCCGTACGTTCTGGACGTAAACAACTGGAATCTCAGCGGCAAAGAGGGCGCGGTATACAACATACCTGCCGACCTTTTAAGCGGTCTTGACGTAAATATCAATTATCTGTATCATACGGATAAGGCAGGCAGCCCGCTTGAAAACGGCTCGGCGCTTAAATTAGGTAGTACATATTTTGTAAAAGCCGAACTTATAGGGGCGGATGCGGGCAACTTTGTGTTCAAGGATTCAGGCACAACCGTTTCGGATTTTGCTCAATACAAAATACCCCAAAGCGGAGTCGCGGCGGCGTTCGGTAAAGTAAGAGACTTTATAACCATGACGTGGATGGGCTTGCCTATCTGGGCGTGGATGCTTATAGCCCTTGCGATACTCATACTGCTCATAATCATTATTGTAGTAGCATGCAAGAAGAGAAAGAGCAAGGAAGAGCGTGAAGCTATAAAAG
>CAJUER010000008.1 GCA_910585705.1 uncultured Christensenella sp. | reverse complement strand
TTTAATAGTTATATTTATACTTTTAGTTGCGCTAATCAAACTTGAATTAAATTTCAATTTGTCTTTATAAATAGTTTGCAGTAAAAAGCTCTCGAACATATCGTTCGAGAGCTTTTGTCATCGCTTGAAAGTAAAACACTTAAAAATTTAGTATTTAATCCCTATGGGAATTGCGGTTTGACGGCGCGCCGCTTTTCGTTGTTTCAATACGCTTGTTTTGCCTGCGGCTCTCTCGCGGTGGCTGCAAGGCGCGTGTCGCGTATCTGGTCGGCGAACATTGCTTCGGCAAGTTGAAGCGAGTTTTCAAGACTGAACTTTTTTGCATAGTTAGCATAACGTCCGCTCATTTTAGCCCGCTCGTCGGGGTTCTCGTACCAGTACTCTATTTTGCGGGCAAGGCTTTCCGCATCGTCGTCTTTGAAAAGCGAACGCGCGTCAAGCGCAAACTGCGGCGTTGCCGATAGCGCGCTGTCCGCAATTACGGGCACAAGTCCGCAGGCAATGGCCTCGATACACGCAATAGCTTCTATTTCTACGGTGGCGGAATGCACATACAAATCGCACGCCTGCAATTTTTCGATTAGTTTGTCTTTGGGCAGGAAGTCGAATGAAACGTCCACGCCCAGCTTTTCCGCCTGACGCGCAAGCTTCTTTTTGCAGCTGCCGTTGCCGAGTAGCGTCAGACAAATTTTATCCCTGTACCTCGACTGTGCTATCGCGGAAATTATTACCTTCTGATTTTTTTCGGGCGCAAGCCTTCCGACCATAACAATTTCGAACTTTTCGTTTTTAACTTTGTTCTGTACGGGCAAAAACGCTTTGTCGTATCCGTTGGAAATAACGTACAGCTCGCCGCAGTAGCCGTGTTTTGCAAGCTGGTTTGCAATAAAGGCGGAGGGGCAGTGGATACGGTCGAAGTTTTTATAAAACGTGTTTTTAAGGTATGCGTAAACGATATTGTTGAACAGTTTGCTCTTGCCCATATGCGCGTTATAGGAAACGTTTTCAGGCTGAACGTGGAAGGCGGCGGTGGTGGGAATGCCCATTTCGTCCGCAAGCTGTTTGCACTTTTTTTCAAGCTTGAAGGGGAATATGAAGTGAATGACGTCCGCGCCGGTAAACGCCTTTTTTATTTTCTCCCTGTCGAACTTTCCGAACTTTATCTGGTTTTTTGCGGACACTTCGGAAAGTACGGGCACATAACGCACTTTCACCGCACAGTCGTTTTCGCCGTCCGCGCCTACGGCAACTATTTTAACTTTATGTCCGCGCTCTTTAAGTCCGTCGGCAAAACGCCGCGCCGTCATAACCGAACCGTTTGTAAGCGTGTCGATTAGGTCAATAACTATAACGATATTCATTTTTTCCTCCCGTGCGCACGGATTTGCTCCGCGCCCGATTGTTTTTCCGGTTAACGGTTATGAATGCTTTGCGCTTTTATAACTGTTTTACGGACGATAATTTGGAAGTAAAACCATATTTTTCCTTTACATACCGAATTTTAATGCGCAAATGTAAATTCAGCGTAAACTAATACCCTATACGTTGATTTTTTTACTTTGTTGCGGTAAAATATACCCGTAACCGCAATTTTAAAGGAGGTGCGCTATGGCGGACGTGCTTGTCGTCGAGGACGACGCGAATTTAAGACTGCTTATCCAAACCCGGTTAAAGGCGCGCTACAACGTACTTACGGCGGAAAACGGCGCTTCGGCATTGGAAATAATGGAAAACCGCAACGTGAACGTGCTTGTTACCGATATTATGATGCCCGTTGTGGACGGCTATTCGCTTGTTGAAACAATGCGCTCGCGCGGAATGGATATTCCCGTGATTATGCTTACCGCAAAGGACGCGCTCAACGACAAGGGACAGGGCTTTGCCGTCGGCTGCGACGACTATATGACCAAACCGGTAAATTTCGAAGAGCTTGTCTGGCGAATAGACGCGCTTTTGAGAAGGAGCAAAATTGCGGGTGAAGGCAGAATAGTAATCGGTAAAACGGTGGTGGATAATTCCAACTTTACCGTAACGCGAGGTGATGAGGTTTTAGAACTTCCGACAAAGGAGTTCAAACTGCTTTTTCTGCTTCTGTCCTATCCGAACAAAATTTTTACGAAGGAAAATATTTTAGACAAGGTCTGGGGTTATACCTGCGAAAGCGACGAAACCACCGTGCGCACGCACATGAACAGGCTGCGCGCAAAGTTTGAAAATTTCGATGAGTTCGAGCTTATTACAATTCGCGGAGTCGGATACAAGGCGGTGATTAAAAAATGAAAAAACCTAAATCGCGTTTACCGCTTAAAATTAAAAAAGGTCAGCTTTTCGGGCTTTTCGTTTTCATATTTATAGCTCTGTGTCTTATAAGCGAAACAGTGCTGGCTATTTTGAACGAGTTTGTCAACAAGGGTCAGCAACTGGCTTACACAATTCCGCTTTATACTATGCCGTTTGTGGCGGGCTTATTCACTTTTCTGCTCGTGTACTCCGTGCGCCGCAAAAGCATGAAGGTAGAAATTTTAATCGACAGTATGAACAAGGTCGCGGCGGGCGATTACTCGGTCAGAATCGAGCCGCCCGAACGCGACCGCGAATACGGTAAAATCTACGATAATTTCAACAAAATGGCGGAGGAGCTATCTTCCGTGAACAACCTGCGCGACGAATTTATCCACACCTTTTCGCACGAGCTGAAAACGCCGCTTTCATCCGTCAACGGCTTTGCCAATCTTATCGCTGAGGGAGGGCTTACCGAAGAGGAACAGAAAAAGTTTGCGCGGATAATAGCCGACGAATCGGAAAGGCTTTTGCGGCTTGCCGAAAATACGCTCATGCTTTCGCGGCTTGAAAATCAGCGGCTGGTCGGAAAAACGGAAGAGGTCAAGCTTGACGCGCAGCTTAAAGAGTGCATAATAATGCTCGAACGCAGTTGGGAGAAAAAGAATATAAATCTTTCAAGCGATCTGCTTCCCGTAACCGTGCGCGGGAACAGCGCCCAGCTTTTGCAGATTTGGGTAAACGTTTTAAGCAATGCCATAAAATTCACTCCCGAAGGCGGTGAAATTTATGTGCGCATGCGCTCGGGCGAAAATTGCGTTTATGTGGATATTACCGATACGGGCGCGGGAATAAGCGAGGAGGACTGCCGCCGTATTTTCGACAAATATTACCGCGCGGGAAATGCGGGCGGAGTGGAAGGCAACGGACTGGGACTTGCAATATGCAAACGCATATGCACCCTCTGCGGCGGAGAAATTTCCGTGCGTTCCGCTTTGGGAAAGGGCAGTACTTTCACAATAAAACTTCCGCTGTAATTATAGCTGTAATTATGATAGTAAATAAAAGCCGCGACGCACTTTGTGCGTCGCGGCTTTTATTGCGTTTTATTATTGCTTGGGTAACGATTTTAAATAGGCGTCCATAGCCATAGCCACGCGTTTAGAGGTTTCCGCCGCTTCAACAACGGTTTTAGCTCCGCGCACGACGTCGCCCGAAGCAAACAGCCCTTCGCGCGAGGTTGAGCCGTCCTCGTTTATTTTCGCAAGTCCGCGCTCGTTGATTTCAAGCCCCTTCGTCTGCGTAAGAATCAGGTTGGAAGGTCTTTGCGATACGCAAATCATAACCGTGTCCGCGCGCATAAGCTCGGGCTTGTCTGAGGTGGAAATAACCTTATGGTTTTCGTCGCATACGGTATCGGCGAACATTACGCCTTCGCTCGTAATTTCTACGGGCGCTTTGTTGAATATAAATTGCGCGCCCTCTATTTCCGCATATTCTTTTTCTTCCTCGCTTGCGGTGTATCTGTCGCTTCTTACAACTATTTTAACGTCGCACAGACCGCGCCTCAACGCCGTGCGCGCAACGTCCATTGCAACGTTTCCCGCGCCTATTACTATCACGCTTTTGCCTAGCTCGTACACGTCGGGTCGCTCTAAGAAATGTACGCCGTAATGCACGTGTCCCAGCGTTTCGCCCTTTATATTAAGCGGAATCGGCCAGGTTACGCCCGTGCCTATGGAAATTGCTTTGAAGCCGTCGCGGAATAATTCCTCTATCCCGAACGCCTTGCCTATCGTTACGTTGAATTTGATTTTTACGCCGAGCTTGCGCATAATCGTTTCGTATCTGTCCACTATTGTTTTGGGCAGTCTGAACTCGGGTATGCCGTAACGCAGTACGCCGCCGATTTCCGACTTGGATTCGAAAACGGTGACGTCGTAACCGAGTTGAGCCATTTTTATTGAAATCACAATGCCCGCAGGTCCCGCTCCCACAACGGCAACCTTTATGCCGTTGGGTTTGGCTTTTTCAAGCTCCGCGCTGTCGAGAAAGGCGGAAGACACAAAATTTTCGATGGAGCTTATTTCAACGGGTTCGCCTTTGAGTCCGCGTATGCAGTGCCCCTGACACTGGTTGCCGTGATTGCATACCAGAGAGCAGACTGCGGAGAGGGGGTTGTTCTCGAAGAGCATTTTACCCGCCTGCTTAATTTCTCCGTTGAGGAACATAGAAATCATCTGCGGAATGGGCGTGTTTATCGGGCAACCCGTTCGGCACAGCGGCTTTTTGCAGTTTAAACATCTTTTTGATTCGGCTATTACGTTATGCGCCATTTTCTCATTTTCTCCTTATCGTCAGCCGTCAAAGCGCGGCTTTAATTTGCTCTGCCATTTTCGTATATTCTTCGTCTGTAAGATAGACCTTCTGCGGGTTCATCTGGAAGGTTCCGCCCCATTCGTCGCCGTCTTTGTATTTCGGGCAGAGGTGCATATGTAGGTGACAGCCCGTGTCTCCGTAAGCGCCGTAATTAAGTTTATCGGGCTTGAAAACTTTATGAATTGCGCGCGCGGCGTGTGCAACGTCAGCAAAGAAGAGGTCTCTTTCCTTATCGGATATGTCCACAATTTCGCTTACATGGTCTTTATACGCGACTATGCACCTGCCGGGTTTAGACTGTTCCTTGAAAAGTATAAGCTGACTGACCTTCAAATCGCAGATTTTTATTCCGAATTTCGCAAGCGGTTCGCCGCCGACGCAGTAACCGCAATTACAGTCTTTCATAATTGTTCCCCTTTAATTTGAATTGTAAAATATTTCTAACCGAAATTATATCATACCGCCGTTAAATATTCAATAGCAATTTAAAAATATTATTTTAAAATTATTTTGCACAGTTAATAATAAAATGGGCGAATGAAACGGCTCGGGTAAAAATACAAGTGTGCGCAAAGCGCAGTGCAAACGTACATTGTAATAATGGTAAAAAACAGCAAAATTAGAAAAATTTTCACAAAACGGCAGTTTGATATTGCATTTTCGGAAATTTTATGATATTATTCTATTAGCAAAAAATCAAGGAGAAAAATATGAGTATCAATCTTTTGTTGATTATCGTAGGCGCAGCAGTAAGTCTTGCAATCTCGTACGCGATATTCAACTACTTCTGTGTGAAGAAGCTGGAAGAGGGTACGGACCGCATGGGCGAAATTGCCGGCGCGATACGCATAGGCGCGAACGCTTTTATCCGCTACGAATACAAGCTCGTGGCGATAATCGGCTCGGTAATAGCGGTGGTCGTGTTCCTCGTAATCAGTTGGCAGGCGGCAATCGCGTTTATAATCGGCGCGGTAATGAGCGCGGCTGCGGGCTGGGTAGGTATGAAAATCGCAACGTATGCAAACGTTCGCGTAACCAACAAGGCGCGCGAAACGGGAGATTTGGGCAAAACGCTTAAAGTCGCATTCAAAGGCGGCTCGGTTATGGGGCTTTGCGTTGCGGGCTTTGCGTTGCTTGGCGTTATAATTGTTTACAGCATATTCGGAATTGCCGCAGGGCAGATAAACGACATTGCGAACGACACGGTCGGTAAAAACTTCATAACGGGTCTCGAATCCTCGTTCACGATGACGCTTTCGGGCTATGCGCTGGGCTGTTCCATAATAGCAATGTTCAATCGCGTAGGCGGCGGCATTTACACCAAAGCCGCAGATATGGGCGCTGACCTTGTGGGTAAGACGGAAGCGCACATACCCGAAGACGACCCCAGAAACCCTGCGACAATCGCGGACAACGTGGGCGACAACGTGGGCGACGTTGCGGGACTCGGCAGCGACCTTCTCGAAAGCTACGTCGGCTCGATTCTCGCGGCTATAATCCTTGCAAGCGAGCTGTTTATGCACAACCTCATTGCCGATTCGGTGTTCCTGAACAGGCTGCTCTTATTCCCGCTCGTGTTTGCGGGCTGCGGACTTCTCGCGTGTATAATAGGCATTTCCTATATTGTTGTAAAACCCAAGCTTTCCAAAAACGTACACATGGAGCTTAACATTGCCACATGGATATCTGCAGGCGTAACGGTTGCGGTCGGCTGTGTGATAAGCTACTTTATGTTCAAGGACGTACCTTCGGAAGCGCTTAAAGCAAGCGGCGTAGGCTTTAAAGTCGGAGCGTTCAGTCCCTGGCTTGCGGCAGTGTGCGGAATTGTGGCAGGCATTGTAATAGGCATTATTTCGGAGTATTACACAAGCTACGACTATAAGCCCACCAAAAAGATTTCCCAGTCCTCGAAGGAAGGACCTGCGCTTACGGTTACTCAGGGTCTTGCAAACGGTATGATAAGCTGTATGCTTCCCGTAGTCGTTCTCGCGGTTGCCATTTTCGGAAGCTATGCTCTTGCGGGGCTTTACGGTATTGCGTGCGCGGCGTTCGGTATGCTTTCGTTCGTTGCCGCAACCGTGTCTGTTGACACTTACGGACCTATTTCCGATAACGCAGGCGGCATTGCGGAAATGAGCGCGCTCGACCCCTCCGTAAGGGAAATAACCGACAAGCTCGACAGCGTGGGCAACACTACTGCGGCAATCGGCAAGGGCTTTGCGATAGGTTCTGCGGCGTTTGCGGCGCTGTCGCTTATGACCTCGTACCTGTTCGCGTTTGCGGAAATTAACATAATCGACGATTTGATTTTAAACCTTATGACGCCCCTTACGCTTTGCGGAGCACTGTGCGGCGCGGCGTTGCCCTTCCTTTTCTCGGGTATGCTTATCGAAGCGGTTGCCAAAGCGGCGCGTAAAATGGTGGATGAGGTTCGCCGCCAGTTCAGGGAGATTCAAGGACTTCTCGAAGGCGAAACCCTGCCCGACTATAAGACTTGTATAGAAATATCTTCGCAGGGCGCGCTTAAAGAAATGCGCATACCTTGCATAATGTGCATACTGTTCCCCATAGTTACTGGCTTCGTTTTCGGACCTATGTTCGTAGGCGGACTTTTAATGGGCGCGACGATTGCGGCTATAATGCTTGCACTGTTCTGCGGCAACGCGGGCGGCGCATGGGATAACGCGAAGAAATATATCGAAGCGGGCGGAGTAGAGGGCGAAAAGAAAGGCTCGTCCGCGCACGACGCTTCCGTCGTCGGCGACACCGTAGGCGACCCCCTCAAAGACACCGTAGGACCTTCTTTGGATATACTCATAAAAATTATGTCTACAGTATCGCTTGTAGCGGTAGTTGTGTTCAGTAAGTATAACCTTTTCGAAGTGCTCGGCTGGGCTTAAAAACAAAGCAATATAAGGGGCGCGGACTTTTAAAGTCCGCGCCCCTTTTTTTATTCTAGATTCTTATCTTCTTATTTCGAACTGCTGGTTCATTAACTGGCGTATCGATTCCTCGTCGTCTGTTATGTTGAAGTCGCCGTGCATTGTGTGCTTCAATACAGAGGAAGCCACAGCAAAGTTGACTATTTCGTCGGGCTTCATCTGCCGCATAATAGCGTAAATCATACCGCTTGCAAAAGCGTCTCCGCCGCCGACTCTGTCAAGTATGTTGAAGCGGAAGGTCTTGCTTTCGTAGGTTTCACCGTCGTACCACATAAACGCTTTCAGCGAGTTTTCGCTTCCCGAATGAACGTATCTGACGTGCCGCCCTATCGCTTTGAAGTTATACCGCTTGTGTAACTCGCGGAAAATTCTGTCCTGTTCTTTATAGCTCGGGTTCATAGAAAGCCCGTCTTTTATGTCCTTGCCGTTTTCGTCGCGTAAATTTATGGGCTCTATTCCGAACAGTATATCGACGTAAGGCAGGTATTCCGTAATGCAGTCGCGCGCTTCCTGCCAGCCCCAAAGCGCACTGCGGAAGTTGCAGTCGAAGCTTACGGTCATTCCCAGCTCTTTCGCGGCTTTCATTGCGTTCATTACAAGCAAACGGCAGTTTTCGGACAAAGCGCAGGTTATGCCGCTTGTGTGCAACCAGTTAAAGCCCTTTAATATTTTCTTGAAATCGAGTTTGGAAAAATCGTATTCCGCAAACGCACTGCCCTTTCTGTCGTAAGTGACCTTTGACGAGCGCACTCCGAAGCCTTCTTCCAGAAAGTATATACCCATTCTGCCTTCGTCCGAATAAATGCAGGGCGAGCAGTGCACGTCGTTACTGCGCAGGTATCTTATCGCCGCCTTGCCGATAGAAGTATCCGGCACGACTGTGAAGTACGACGAGTCTATTCCGAGATTGGAAAGCGAAGCGGCAACGTTTGCTTCCGCTCCGCCGTAAGTTACCTTGAACTCGTCGGTGGTGCGTATCTTTTCGTAGTTGGGAGGGGAAAGCCTTACAAGAAGCTCGCCCATAGTTATGAATTTGATTTCCTGTGACATTATTTTCGCCCCTTGAATAATTGTGCTTATTAATTATAGCATTTATTTCCTGTTTTGTACATAGGTTTTTGAAAAAAAGCGGAGCGCATTTACGCGCTCCGCTTGGTATTTTGTTCGTCAGCCGTTCCAGATAGTGCTTTTAACTTCCTTCAAAGTATAGTTCAGCGTTCCCAAGCCGTAGCTTACGGGTACGGAAAGTTTTAACATAGTCGTGCGCGCGGTGTTGTTGTTCGCGTTTTCGATAGCCGCATACCATACGGTCTGTGCCGCGCCGTTCGTGCTTCCGCCGCCCGCGTAGTTCAGCGTTACTGCAACTGCGGGCACGCCCTTGTCCTCGACAGCGTTGCCTTCGGCGTCGGTGGTGACGGGGGAGTATAAGCCTTTGTCTGCAAGCGCGGCGGAAATCGCTTTGTGTTCGTCGCCGCCGAGCTGCGAGTTACTGCCCGAAACGTTTATTGTGGAAAATCCGCCCGACATGGCGGAGAATATATCCACGCCCTGCGTAAAGCTTTCGTTCAGTTTCATACTGCGTACTGCGATATACAGCGAAGAATTGTCAAATACGGTGTTCTTGTGCTTGTTTATCTTGCCGTAAACGTTGCACTGCTCGTTCTCGCCGCCCCTGTTTAAATAGGACGTAACTTCGGTAAAGCTGTCGTTGTAAAAGTTTTCGTAAACGCGGTCAACTCTTTCGTAACAGTTTTCAAGCGAGTTTGCCGTGAAATTTTTAGGAGAAGCGGACTTTACAACCTGCTTGCTGTAAAGGGGGCTGAGCGCAAATTCCGCCGCGCGGAAATAACACTCGGAAGTCACGCTGTCCTCGAACCATTCCGTAGAAGCGTCGCCCTTTGTGTAGCGCACGGAGATGTTCATACTCGTTTTATAATAATAAACCACTTCGGTTTTATCCGTGCGGTAGCTTTCTGGAATATTTTCCGAATTTAAATTATATCTCGTCGCATAAAATTCCGTAGTCATGCTTCCGTCTTTATATTCTACGGAATACGACTTATTTTGATTTTTGGAATTGTCGAACGTTACGTCGTAAACTATTTCTTCTTTGGTGTATTCGGGGTGCTCGTCGCTAAGAATAAAGAACGGCTGTATGCCTTTAAAACCCGTACCCGTGAACCAGTTCGAGTTTGTGAGCGCGTTGTTTACCGTTTTGGTGTTACAGCCCGAACAGCCTCCGCAACCGGCAAGCGTAACGGCTATTCCCGCAGCCGCCGCGATTGCGGCTATCCCTGTGAATTTTTTCATAAAAACTCCTTAACACGGGTATTATAACACATAATTTTATAATTGTAAAAACTTTTCCGCAAAAATTTATTAAAAAAGGGCTGCGCTTGTGTTATAATGTAATTATGATTAAAGCGATAACCTGCCCCGCGACAAGCGCGGCTTTGGAAAGGCTGAAAAAAATAATCGCAGACAACCGTGACCGCAACAAGCGCACGGTGATTTTCTGCGAGGACAGGCTTACGCTCGCGGCGGAGCGTACTGTCTGCGCGGCGGTAGGCGGCACGTTCACGGCGTCCGTCTATACCTTTGCGCGCTTTCTTTCCGCAGAACGCGGCAAAAAGTCGGACGTGCTCACAAGTCAGGGCTCGGCTATGGCTATCCGCAGGATTATCGAAGAAAATAAGGACAGATTAAAACTGTTCGGCAGATATTCCGCCGCCTCTGCCGCAGGCGCGGTGTACGATACAATCGCGCTTTTGTATTCTTCCAAAATTTCCGCAGACGACTGTATGCAGGCGGCGGCGGAAGGACTTCTCGAAAGCAAGTTGCACGACATAGCGATAATTTACAAGGCGTATGACGAATACCTTGAAAAGAGCGGCAAAACGGACAGAAACGCATACCTTCGCGAGCTACCCGAAGTTATCGAATCGAGCGAAAAGATAAAGGGAAGCGAAGCAGTATTTTTGTGCTATCAGTCGTTCACGCGCTCGTCCGCAGACTGTCTGCGTTCCGCGCTTAAAACCGCCGACGGCGTTTACGGCATATTCATAGGCGGAAGCGAGGAAATTTATGTGAACGAGGCGGTTGCGGCGTTCGACGAGGCGGCGGAAGAGTTCGGCGGAGCCGAGCATGAAAGCGTGGGAAGCGGATTAATTCCCGAAGCCGAGATTCTGCGCAAAAGCCTGTTCAATCCCGAAAGCTTTTATTCCGATTCGCTTGCCACCGACCGCGTGCATATGTTCGAAGCGGCGGACGAGGAGGAAGAACTCGAATTTATCGCCGCAAGCATAAAAAAGCTTGTTGCCGACGGCGGCGAAAGATACGCGAAAATTTCCGTTATGCTTCCCGACGTGGCGGGGGCAGAGCGCGAGCTCGGTCGCGTATTTTCCCAGTACCGCATACCTTACTATGCGGACAGAAGGCATACCCTGTCCGAGCACCCCGTCGCAACGTTCATTCTCGATTATCTCAATTGCGCGGCTTCGGGCTGTGCGTTCAAGGATACCGACGCGGTTATTTCCTCGCCGCTGTTTCCGTCGGAAAACTGCGATAAAGATATTTACCGCAACTATGCCCTGCGCCTTGCCGCGTTCAGGGGCGGCGTAAAGCGCGAACCCAAAATCGAAATTCTCGAAAATCTCGGTTTCGATTTCCAAGCCGTGCAAAGGGTGCGGGAAAAGTTTTTGGAGGGCTTAAAACTTATTCCGTCAAGCGGCTCAGCAGAAAAAATATGCAACGGAGTACGCGCGATGCTGGTCAGCTTCGGCGCGGAGGAAAAGCTGAAAAATCTTGCTTTGCAGTTCAAGGACAGCCGACCTGCCGAAGCCGAGTTCTGCGGAAGGGTATACGAGGCGGCGCTTGCCGTGCTTGCCGAAGCGCAGTCTGTTTCGGGCGGCTCGAAGACAACTTTAAAAGAATTTATCAAGATACTCAAAAGCGGTTTCGGCGCGCTTGAAATTTCGCTTATACCGCCCAAGTCGGACGCGGTGTTTGTCGGTGATATTGCCGCAACCGCAAACACGGGCAGCGACGTCGTTTTCGCCGCAAGACTCACGGGCGACGTGCCGGGCACAAGCTCGGACACTTCCCTTCTTTGCGACAGGGAAATCGCCGCGCTCGAAAAAGTGAACCTAAATATATCCCCTAAAATTTATCAGGTGAATATGCGCCGTCGCGAGTTCACCGCGCTCAATATATGCGCGTTCAGGAAACGGCTTTATCTCACTTATCCCGTGCGTACGGGCGGCGAGGAATGTCCGCCCAGTGAAATCATATCCTACGCGGCTTCGGCTTTTAAAACCGCTTCCGGCGCACAGTTAAAGCCCGTCGACAAGCGCCGTCTGGATAAGGCGGGGCGCGCCCTCGTTTACTATTGCAGCGAGGCATTGCCCGCGCTTAAACGGCTGAACACGCTTTCGGGCGAAAGGCTGTCGGCAGTGTATTCGGTGCTGTCGGATTTCGGCTATAAAGGCGCGGCGGAAGCCGTGCTCGAGCCCCCTGCGGAGCGCAAGATAAAGGACGGCAAACAGCTGTTTTTAAGTTACGGCAGTATTACGCCGACTACGCTCGAAACTTATTTTTCCTGCCCCTACCGCAACTTTATACGGCAGGGACTTAAATTGCAGGAGCGCGAGGAGGGCGCTTTGCGCCCTGTGGATACGGGCAACTTTATCCATACGGTGTTGCAGAAAATCGCGCCCGAAATGAACGGCGTTGCGGACGCGGAGCAGGCGAAAATGCGTGCGGAGGAAATTGCTTTAAGCCTTATAAAACAGCCGCCTTACGCCTCTTTGACGGATTCGGGAAGCGGAGAGTACACCGCCGCAGAGCTTGTCAGGGAAGCGGGTGAAATTTCCGCAGGTATGTACGAACAGCTTGCAAATTCGGGCTTCGAAATCGAATACGCGGAGCAGAAGTGCGAAATACCTCTCGACGACGGAGTAAAACTTTTCGGGCGTATTGACAGGGTTGACGCGTGCGGCGATATGGTGCGCGTAATCGACTATAAGACGGGCAGTGCGGACGCTTCCGCAACTAAATATTATATGGGGCTCAAATTACAGCTTCCGCTGTATCTTTCCGCCGTTTCGGGCGGTCGGCGCGCGGTCGGCGCGTATTATTTCCCTGCGGCGGTAGAGTACCGCGACAAGGTTGACGGCGTGTTCCGTTTACAGGGCTTTATGGACGGAAGCGACGAGGTTGTGGGCGTTTCCGATACCACGTTGAAGCAGGGCGAAAAAAGCGCATACTTTGATGCGTATCTCGGCGGAGGCAGAAGTGAAAGGGCTATGCCGCCCGAAGTGTTTTCCGACTTCATAGCTTATTCGTCGCTTGTCGCAAGGCAAGGCACGCGGGAAATGCTTGAAGGTAACGTGGCTCCCTCGCCCGCAAAAGATGCGTGTAAGTTCTGCAATGCGGGCGGAAGCTGCGGCTTTGCCGTAGGAATAGACGGCGACGAGCGCGCGGAAAAAGCCGTAAAGTGTAAGGATATTGCCGACGTAGTAAAATCGGAACGGGGGGACAAGCAATGAACGTAACCGAAGAACAGCGTGCCGCCATACAGTGCGCGGGCAAGGTCATTGTTTCTGCTTCCGCAGGCAGCGGAAAGACCTTCGTAATGATTAAAAAACTCGTTGCGGCGGTGGAGGGCGGCGCGGACCTTGACAGCGTGCTTGCCGTAACCTTCACCAAAAAAGCGGCGGCGCAGATGAAGGAAAAACTGCGCAAAGCAGTGATTGAGCGCATTGCAACAGCGGACGCAAAAGTGCGCACGCACCTTAAAAACCAGCTAACTAAAATTTCAACCTCTAATATCTCCACCATACACGCCTTTTGCGCGCGCCTTTTGCGCACCTATTTTTACTGCGTGGGGGTGGACGGCACTTTCGATATTATTTCCGCTGACGACGCGGCGGCAAGCGAATTTAAAAGCCGCGCGCTCGATAATATGTTCGAGCGGTACTATAAGGAAAGCAACCCGCACTTTATGCACCTTTTAAAGTGTTACAGAAAGAAGC
Source organism: uncultured Christensenella sp. (assembly GCA_910585705.1). GTDB lineage: Bacteria > Bacillota > Clostridia > Christensenellales > Borkfalkiaceae > Coproplasma. Next base: position 15,795 of record CAJUER010000008.1, on the reverse strand, counting down.
GGAGCGACTGCGCACTGCGCGCGCTTATCCTCGAAGGCTACGAAAAGCTGAGGATAAACGCAGGCTATCTCGATAATTTAAACGGCGTTGAAAGCTTGTACACTGACGAGGGCTTTGCCCGCGTGTGCGCAGAATACTCGGCTCACCTCGAAGAAAAAATCGAAAATATGAAGTCGGCGGTGCGGGAGTTTGCCGCCTCTTTCGAAAACCTTAAAAAACCCGTGTACGATAAAATTTTCGGGGAAATGTTTTCCGCTCTCGACGCGGCAGGCAACCCGGACATATTTGCGCCTTTGCCGCCTTTTACGGTTACACGTAAGCCGGTAGACTGCGCGGCGGACAGACCTTCGGGCGAAAAGTTTAAAACGTTCAAGGAAGCCCTTTTAAAAAGCTATGCCGCACTGCGCGGCGATATAGACGACGGGGCGACAGAGAAAAAACGCTTTTTGGAAAGCGGAAAGACGGCGGTGGCTTTTGCGGCTGTGCTCAAGGATTTCGACGCGGAATATACCCTGATTAAGCGTGAGGAAAACAAACTCGATTATAACGATTTGGAGCATCTTACCCTTTCCCTTCTCGAAGACGGGCGAGTGCGCGGGGAAATAAACAGCCGTTTTAATTACGTTTTTGTGGACGAGTATCAGGACGTAAACCCCGTGCAGGAGGAAATAATTTCCCGCGTGTCGGGTAAAAACGTGTTCCTCGTCGGCGACGTCAAACAGGCGATTTACGGTTTTCGCGGAAGCCGCTCGCTGTTCTTTGCGGAAAAGTACAATTCTTTCGAAGGCGGCGGCGGAAGCGCGTTGCGCCTTTCAAGTAATTTCCGCTCGTCCGACGGCGTTCTCGATTTTGTGAACGGACTTTTTTCGTCTGTGATGACGGCGCAGTCGTGCGGGTTCGACTATTCCTCAGGCAGTATAATGCGCAGAGGCGGCGGCTATCCCGAAGGTTTCGGCTCGGCGTGCATACATGTGTTCGGTAAGGATGAGGAAGAAAAGTGCGGCGGAAAGGTTTATTCCGTAAAGGCGGGCGCGAGGGAGGCAAAGCATACTCGCGAGGGGCTTGCCGTTCTCGAAATCGTCGAGCGCGAGCTGAAAGAAAAACATTTCGATTTAAACTCGGGCGAGTTTGTCGACACACAGGCGGGCGATATATGTATTCTCACGCGCAAGCGCGGCAATGCGGAAACTGCGGCTATCGTCCGCGCGCTGACCGACGCAGGCTATTCCGTTTCGGGCGCGCAGGATTTGAATATCTGCACCCGTCCCGAAGTAAAGCAAATGCTCGATATTCTCTCATACATTGACAATTCCGCGCAGGATATTCCGCTCGTAACTGCGCTTTTATCGCCTATGGGCGGTTTCACCTGCGACGAGCTTGCGGCAATTCGCATAGCATACAAAAACAATAAAAAACAGGCTTTCCGCGACTGTTGCAAAAGTTATCTCGGTTTGGGCAACGCGCTCTCCGAAAAGCTTAAAAAATTTTACTTAAAAGCAGAGGAGCTGAGGAGTTTTTCTCAGGTTCTTACCGCCGCCGAGCTGATAGATAAAATTTGCGAAGAGACGGGACTGGAAGCGGTTTACTCGTCGGGCGGCGGCGCGCGTCTGAAAAATATAAGACGGCTTGCGGCGGAGGGGGAAGGGCTGAGCGTTTCCTCGTTCCTTGCAAAAGTCAAGGCAGGCGGTTATGATATTTCCGCTTCGGGCGCGTCCTCCTCAGACAGTATAAAAATTATGACGATGCACGCAAGCAAGGGGCTGGAATTCCCCGTCGTCATAATTGCGGACGTATGCGCGACCTTCAAGGGCAGGGACTATTGCGAAATGCCTCTCCACGAAAAATTCGGGTTTGCGCCAAAATGCCACGATACGGAAAAAATGCTCGTCCGTCCTACCGTTTTAAGAAGGCTGTCACTTGCCCTGTCCGAACGGGAGGAGTTGAAAAACGAGCTGAATTTGTTCTACGTCGCCTGCACCCGCGCGATGTGCCGCCTGCATATTATGGCGCAGGAAATCAAACCCTTCAACGCGGCGGAGGCGGCGGAAGCGAAAAGCTATTCAAAGCTGTTCGACATAGCTGCGTATCCTCACGAGGAGATGCCGCCGCGACCCGACTTCGGCTCGGGGCGAAAAGTAAGTCCCGTTCTCGTCCAACCCGACGCGGAGCTTCAATCGCTTATAACCGAAAGATTTATGCGCGAATACCCGTACGCGGAAAGCGTAAACCTGCCCGTTAAAAGTTCGGCTTCGGCTATTTTGAAGCGCGATTTGGAAGAACCGAAATTCCGCACGCACGAGCTGTTCCCCGAAGAAAATGCGGAAACGGGCGCGGAGCGCGGCACGGCGTACCATGCATTTTTGGAGCTGTGCGATTTCAAGAAAAAGAATGAAAGCGAAATAGAAAAACAGCTTGAAATTATGCTGAAAAGCCGCCGCATTACGGAGGAGCAGTACAGGCTGTTAAACGTTGCTGAGCTGTGCGAAATTTTGTCGATGCCGGTATTCGGCGAGCTGGACGGCGCACGGCTTTACAAAGAGCAGGAGTTTTTGTGCCGCCTTCCCGCGAACGAAATACTTGAAACTCGGGCGGACGACGACGTTCTAGTTCAAGGCGCGATAGACCTGCTTGCCGTGCGCGGCGGCTGCGCGTGGGTGATAGATTACAAATATTCCAAAAAGGACGACTCCGCGCTTAAAGAAACCTACTGCAAACAGCTTTCGCTGTATAAAAAAGCGGTGTCGGTAATATTGGGAATAAAGCTCGAAAATATCCGCACGGTAATAGTGAACATAAAGCTTAGGCGGCAAATAGTACTTTATCTGCCTTAATCCGACAAAATATCCGTCTTTTCGCGGTGAAAAGACGGATATAATTTATACGCTTATGTTTACCGAATATATCAATAAAATCTACAACGGTTTAGCTTCTGTAAAATTCGACGTTTTAATGTGGATAGTGTTCGGCACGTTCGCCGCGATATTCGCCGCAGTGCTCGTTCTGTCCCTGCTTGTTCCCAAAATGCGCAGCGCGTCAAAGCGCCCCTTTTTGTGTCTTGTCAACGCATATGCGGCGCTTACGCTTACCGCTTTTTTGACGGATAACGACCTTGCCCAGTCTGTTCTGGCGGCGGTAATTTTTTGGTGTGCAGGTTATATCGCTTACGGCGTGCTGTGCTTTTTATCGAAAAGCAAACAGGTCAAAATAGTGCAAAGTCAGGTTGCGGTGTCTTCTATGCCCGTCGTACAGCCGCCGCGCCCACAACCCAACAACGTGCGTCAGGAAATACCTGCCGCAAAAAGCACGGTCAGGCTCGAACACGCAATTTCCGTTACGGACAGACTTTTGCAGAAAAATCTCGGCAAGGGCGACAGGCAGGAGCTTGAAAAACTCAAAAACACGCTTGCCGTGCTTCAAATGAAGGGTACGCTCACCCCGTCGGAATCGGATATTTTAAACGATAACTTCAACGCGCTTTTAAAACTTATGGCAAAGTATAACGTCTGATTATATCGATTTGAGATTTGCCTGAACGTATTCCCCGTGTTCGCAAGCCTTTTCAAGCACTTCGGGCGTAAGGGGAGTGCCGCGCTTTATAATTATCTTGCCGTCTTTTTCCACGTCGCTTTTTAAAATGCGCACGTTGCTCTTTACTATAACGGCATCTCCGCAGACAATATCGTCGGCGGAGATTTTCTTTTTGCCGACGTGCGCGCAGTTAATGCGTCCGTTTTCCACCGTAAAGTCGGACAGGTGTCCGAGAAAGTTTCCCTCGCAGTCATATACGGGCTTGCCCAGCCTTACGGGGCGGCTCTTTTTTATATCGCTTTCCCTGTCTTCGAAAAGCACGGTAGCTTTAACGCTTATTATGTTTCTGACGTCGACGGTGAACTCGTTCTCGTTTTCGTCCGCGCAGATAAGGCATTGAATTTTTCCGTTTCCGCCGTTTACGGAAACAACGTAGCCCTTTCTGCCTGTCGTGCTTTTAACGGGTTTGCCGTATAGTAATGAAAGTTTCATAAATTTCCACCTCGAAAAATTGCTTACGGTCTATACTATTGTTTTGTGTATAATTTAATCACCCCGAAAAAAGCCCGCTTTTGTCGATTTTTCTTATTGCAGTATAAACAAAAACGGGGCGGCGCACAAAATACTGTGCGCCGCCCCGTTAGTATTGGGTTTAATCAAAATAATTAGCTAAGGCAAGCGATGACATACTCTCGTCGAATTCTTCTGTTTTGCGGCAGAACAAATTATAATTTTCGTCGGAAAATTGTACGCTTACGGTATCTATGCTGAAATCGATTTGCTCGAATTCCAAACCTTTCAAAAACCTGTCATAGTCAAAGAATTCAAATTTTTCTCTGACGAATTTTTCAACGTCCACGTCAAAATTAGTCATAAGTCCGTTTTTATAATAATTATCGGTCAAACCGTCTAAATCGATTTCGTTATCGGTCACGTTATCGAAAATTTCGTGACATTGCTCGTCACTGTATTTGTCCGCGCATTTTCTGTAATATAACCAGAATTCACAGTCGGTAATTTGTCGCGCGTTGTCGAGCATCGTAAGCAGAATAACGTTTTTGAAGTTGTGGCTGTACGTCGATAATTTGTTCTGATAGTCGGAAATGAGTTGTATTACTTTCTGCCTTGCTTCTTCCGGCTCGGGATCATTGTCAAATTCCAGGACAAGCTCCTCCGTTTTGAAACCTATTTTAACTTTTTCGCCGTCTATAACGCCAAGTTCGCCCATATCGAATTTTCCGATGAAAATGAATTCGCCGCTGTCGGTAACTTTTATATCTATTCCCGTTACGTTTCCTTTATTGTATTTAGTTCTGAGGCGCGCCAGTTTTTTCTCTCTTCGGTCTTCTTTGCGTAGCCAATACTCGGTGCGGAAATTATTGTTATTCGAACGGAACCACGCCGGTTTTTCTTTTTGTTTTGCTTTGTGCGGCGCATAATCTTCGCGTTCGTTTTTAAATAATATTATAAATTTAACTGTGTTAAAAATCGCTATCGCTAAAAAAATACATATAATTATAATTAATAAAATAAACCCTTTCGTAAACGCAAATATTCCTTCTTTCCAATAAGGAAAATACTTTATAATGATACCTACAAGAAATCCTAAACCAAACACATAAAAAAATATGGCATATAGCAATGCGCTTATTTTATTAGACATTATTTTTTTCTCCTGAAATTATGTAATTATTTTAACATAGATATAAGTACATACTCAACTGATTTTAACGTTGTTTTCATATAATCGGATCGTATTTAAAGTAAATCCGCCCCGTATATTTCCTGTAAGACGTATCGGGCTTAAAAAGTTGAGACTGCGGCAATTAAAATAATGAGTTTTCTGTGCGGCTTTTAAATTTTTAAAATCTTTACATATGCCTTGACAGGTGTAAAGTTTTGGTGTAAACTTGAATATAATATACGAAGTAAAAAAGAAGGTTATTTTGAAAGAAAGATACGACGTTTTGATAGTGGGCGCGGGCGTTGCCGGACTTAATTGCGCCCTGCACGTTCCGTCCGATAAAAGCGTGCTTGTAGTCTGTAAGGATACGCCCGAGAAATGCGACAGTTATCTTGCGCAGGGCGGTATATGCCGCCTGGTGGATTCGGACGACTATGAAAGCTATTACGGCGACACAATGCGCGCAGGTCACGGCGAAAACAATCCCGCCGCAGTCGAGTGTATGATAAAAAATTCCCAATCGGTCACGGACGGGCTGATTTCTCTCGGCGTGGAATTTGCCAGAGAGAAGGACGGTTCGCTCGCTTTCACGCGCGAGGGCGGACATTCTGAAAACCGTATTTGTTATCATAAGGATTGTACGGGCAGGGAAATTACTTCCAAATTAATGCAAAAGGTCCGCTCGCTCGAAAACGTGGAAATCGCGCCTGAAACGGTTATGCTCGATATTATAACCTCGAAAGAGGGCTGTTTGGGTATTGTCGCGCTTGAAAAAGCTACGGGCGCAACGGTGAAAATTTTTTCCGACTACACCGTGCTTGCAACTGGCGGCATAGGCGGCGTTTTCCGTAAAAGCACAAATTATCGTATTCTGACGGGCGACGGCGTTGCAATCTGTCTTAAACACGGCGTCGCCGTAGACAATATCAACTATATCCAGATTCACCCGACAACGCTTTACTCTAAGAAGGAGGGCAGGAGCTTTCTTATTTCCGAGTCCGTTCGCGGCGAGGGCGCGTTGCTTCTGGACAAAAATTTCAACCGCTTCACCGACGAGTTGCAGCCGCGCGACGTGGTGACTGCGGAAATCTACAAACAGATGAAAAAGGACGGCACGCCTTATGTGTGGCTGGATATGCGCCCCATTCCCGAAGAGGAACTGAAAACGCACTTCCCTTCGATTATCAAGCGGTGCGCGGAGGAGGGGTACGACGTGTTTAAAGAATGCGTGCCCGTTGTGCCGGCGCAACACTACTTTATGGGCGGAGTGCGCAGCGACCTGAACGGCAGAACTACAATGCCCAGACTTTATGCGGTTGGCGAAACCTGCTGTAACGGCGTGCACGGTGCGAACAGACTGGCTTCCAACTCGCTTCTCGAAAGCCTGCTGTTTGCAAGACGCGCCGCAGAGGATATTGCGGACGGCTATAAAAAGGTTAGCAAAGAGCGGTTCGAAGAAGCGGCACAAGCGCTTGACGAAAGCGAATACGCCGACGCGGATAAATTACTTTCAAATTACAAAAATATTTTACTTAAAGCTATTGAGGAGGCGGAAAATGTTAAACCCCGTAACTGACGCAATAAACGCGGACGAACTTATTAAGCTTGCGCTTAAAGAGGATATTTTCAACGAGGACGTTTCCACTAACGCGGTGATAGACGGCTATGTTTTGGGCAGCGTTCAGCTTATTTGCAAGCAGGACGGCGTAATCTGCGGCTTGTCTGTATTCGAGCGCACGTTCAAAATTCTCGACGCTTCCACGCGGTTCGAGTTTTTTGCAAAGGACGGCGACAGGGTGAAAAAGGGTCAGCTCGTCGCGGAAATCACGGGCGATATCCGCGTACTGCTTTCGGGCGAGCGCACGGCTTTGAATTTTTTGCAGAGAATGAGCGGAATCGCAACCTATACCGCTGAGGTCGTGTCGCTTTTGAAGGGCAGTAAAACCAAGCTTTTAGATACGCGCAAGACGACTCCGAATATGCGCCTCTTCGAAAAGTACGCCGTAAAGGTGGGAGGGGGCAACAACCACCGCTATAACCTTTCGGACGGAATACTTTTAAAGGACAACCATATCGGCGCGGCGGGCGGCGTGAAGCAAGCCGTTGCCCGTGCAAAGGAATATGCGTCGTTCGTCCGTAAAATAGAGGTTGAGGTGGAAAACCTCGAAATGTGCCGCGAGGCGGTGGAAGCCGGCGCGGATATAATTATGCTTGACAATATGTCGCCTGAGGAAATGAAGAAGGCAGTCGGATTAATTGGCGGCAGGGCCGTTACAGAGTGCAGCGGCAACGTCACGCGCGAGAATATCAAGAACATAATAGATACGGGGGTTGACTTTGTGTCAAGCGGCGCGCTTACCCATTCCGCGCCCATTCTCGATTTGTCGCTTAAAAATTTGCACTCGGTGAGCGGGAAATGAAGTCGGCGGAACGCAGGCAGGAAATTTTGAGCTTTCTCGGCAATGCGGACAACCCCGTTCCGGCAAACGTGCTTAAAGATAAGTTCAACGTTTCCCGTCAGGTAATAGTGCAGGATGTAGCCATACTCCGCGCAAACGGGTATGACGTGATTTCGACAAATCGCGGATACTTGCTCAGCGGCGGACAGGAGGTTACGCGCGTTTTTAAGTGCCGCCACAGTTTCGAGCAGCTTGTTGACGAGGGCGAGCTTATTATCGCGCTCGGCGGCGGAATCGAGGATATTTTCGTCAATCACAGGGTGTACGGCAGAATTTCAGCGAGGCTCGATTTACATAACAAACTGCATGTGGAGGAGTTGTACCGCTCGCTCGTTTCGGGCGCGTCAAAACCATTGATGAGCGTTACGGACGGCTACCATTACCATACGGTCAGCGCGGAGGATGATAGGACGCTTGACGAAATAGAACGCGCTTTGCGAAAAAAAGGCTATCTAATAGAAATCTGACGCCGCATATGCGGCTCAATATAAGCGGCGGACGCTATCTGCGTCCGCCGCTTATATTGTAAAAAAGTTTTTAGCCGTCTTGAAAAAATTTGTAAAATTTTCAAATTTTACCAACAAAACGGCGGTTTAAAGTATTTATTATGTGTAAGGCAAATTTGCGGAACAGGTATTTTATGACTCTTGACGAACTTATGAAAAAACTTTCAAGCGGCGACGAATCGGCGTTTGAACAATTTTATTCACAGACCAGAAAGACGGTTTACTACATAGCTCTGTCCGTAGTTAAGGAGCGCGCGCTGGCGGAGGACGTTATGCAGAACGCTTATCTCTGCGTACTTAAAAATTCCGCGCAGTACCGCTCGGGCACCAACCCGTTGGCTTGGCTTGCGCGTATAACCCGCAACGAGGCGCTTAAAGTTCGGCATAACCGCGCACGCGTCAGTTATATGGACGAAAAGCAGAACCTGCATGTTTTCGGCACGCAGCAGACGGACGATTATAAGCTCTTAATCGACTGCGCAAAAAAGCTTCTGGATGAGGACGAGTTTGTAATTTTAATGCTTATTACCGCTTCTGGATATAAGCGTTGGGAGATAGCCGAAATTCTGGATATGCCTACTTCTACGGTAACGTGGAAGTTCACCCAAGCGGTCAAAAAATTGCGCGACGCGCTCAATGAAAACGTTTAAGGAGAATGAAAATGGAAGATAACGAAATAATTTCAAAACTTTGCGAAGAGGCGGTTGAACATACGCCCGATATATACGGAAAAATTTTAAAGGCGGCAAAAGCCGAAGGACTTATAAAAACAAGTGTCGCTTCGTCTTCGGGTGCGCCTTCTGTCAAAAGCGGATCATCCTATTCCGCAAAAACGGCGGTGAAAGCGGCTGCCCGCTCGCCGAAAAAAGGCATACTTATTGCGGTTGCAAGCACACTTGCCGCGCTTGTTGCGGCAACGGCGGTAGTCGTTCCGCTTACGCTTAAATCGAGAAACGGCGGACTCGGCGGCAACGGCGGTGAGATATCCGCTCCCGATGACGGAAACGGCGGCTCCGAAAACGAAAGCACGGGCGGCAACAATAACGGTTCGGACAATGAAAGCACGGGCGGCGGCAACAACGGCTCGGATAACGAAAACACGGGCGGCACGCAAACGCCTTCGACCCCCGAAAATCCGGAAAACTACACAAAGGGACTTAGATACGAGCTTTCCGAAGACGGCAAGTCATACAAAATGACGGGTTTGCCTCATTCCGTTTGTGAGGAGGCGATAATTCCTTCTTATCACGAGGGTAAACCCGTAACGGCGATAGGCACCGACAGCTATTTTGAATCATTATCGATAATTGGAGTCAGCAATATAGGCAGTCTTAAAAAGCTGGTCGTGCCCGATACGGTTACTAAGATAGAAGATTATGCGTTTTGTGAGGCAGATAAGCTTGAAGATATACAGTTGGGTAAAGGGATTACCGAAATAGGAAAAGGAGCTTTCTTGCACTCGCCGTATTACATTAACAAAGACAACTGGGATAACGGCGCGCTTTATATAGGCGATTACCTTATATCGGCAAAACATACCTGGTATCACAGCGAAACCGGCGAAACGCTGCAAGTTCCCGAAGTTTATGCGGTAAAGGAGGGTACGCGTGTAATAGCGGACGAAGCATTCCATTTTAACCATGAGTCGCTTAAAAAAGTTACCTTCCCCGAAAGCCTTGTTGCAATAGGTAAAGACGTGTTCTCGTTTAATGAAAATCTGACGCAGATTATTTTGCCCGACAATTTGAAAAGAGTAGGTGAAAGAGCGTTCTTGAACTGCAAAAATCTGGCAACGCTGAAATTAGGCGGCTCGATTGAGTATATAGGTAAAAATGCGTTTACGAGCTGTGAAAAAATTTCCGAAATAAGGCTTCCCGAAAGTTTGACTTATATAGGCGACGAAGCATTTAGCAATCTTCTCTACGTTACCGAAATTACCGTTCCCGACAAGGTTACTTATATAGGAAATAAGGCTTTCAACAGTTGCCAGTCTCTCGTAAGCGTAAAACTCGGAACGTCGGTCGAGTATATCGGATGCAACGCTTTCCAGACATATATTACTACCTTTAAAAGCATTACCGTACCCGCAAGCGTTAAATTTATCGGAGAAAAGGCTTTTTCAGAAATGGAGGAACTTGTTTTCGAGAACCCTTCGCGGTGGGACCGCACTCCCGGATATTCCGAGCCTAACGACGGAGGAGTGGACGGTATAAACAAAAATATGGAAATTATAATAGGTGAATGCTGGAGCGTAACTTCTAAATACGGCGTAGATTTATACTCATTGTTGCAAAACAGGTACGCCGAACCTGTTAAGGGGGAAGACGGTGAATATACGCTTGAAGAGCTTATAACTCTTGATATATATTCGGTATACATACCGCAAGATAAGAAAATGTGTGCGGATTATTATTGTAACAATTATATTGATTGCTTCTTATTTAACTTTTAAGTTTAAGAATAATCGGAAATACAGCGGCGGACGCAGTTTGCGTCCGCCGCCGAATTTTTACAATGCAAAACCGTTAAAAATTTAAGAAATTCTTAAAGCTTTTATGCGCGGAAAATGTTATAATGTTAAACGAGGTACGGTATGAATTATAATTGCCTTATAATAGACGACGAAAAAATACTCGCCGACAGCACGGCGGAATACTTTAATCTTTTCGGCGTAAGCACGTTTGCCGTGTACGGCGCGGACGGGTGCCGCAGCTTTTTTGCGGACAACTCCGCGCAGCTTATACTGCTCGATATAAATCTCGGCGACGGAAGCGGCTTCGATTTGTGCAGGAGGCTGCGCGAAAAGACGGACGTGCCCATATTGTTTATATCCGCGCGGACAAGCGACGACGATAAAATAGTCGCGCTCAATATCGGCGGCGACGATTATGTTCAGAAGCCTTATTCGCTCGGCGTGCTGCTTGCAAAAGTTAAAGCCGTTTTAAAGCGCTATTCAAAGCGCTCGGCGCAGTATTCGGACGGCTATCTCGAAGTCGATTTCGGCGGCAGGCAGGTAAGGGTGAACGGCAACCCCGTCAAGCTCACCTCGTTGGAGTTCAAGCTTCTTTCCTGCCTTATGGAAAACAGCGGCAGGGTTATTTCCAAAAAAGAGCTTTTCGAAAAGGTGTGGGAAGATAAGTTCACGGGCGACGGTACGCTCAACGTGCACATACGCAGATTGCGCGAAGCGATAGAGGTAAATCCTAACTCGCCGCAATACATTTTAACGGTTTGGGGCGACGGATACAAGTTCAGTTCACAAAAATTTACTCCATAAATTTTTCTTAATTTAGCTTAGTCCGAAAACGCTCAACGGCGGAAACAAATTCCGCATTTTTCGGCGTTAAAAAATTTTAAAGGAAGCAGGGGTAGCAGGTAAATGAAGAAAATACTTTTAATAATCGGTTTTTTATTTGTAGCGATAGCCGAAATTGTCTCGCTTATAGTCTTTGCCGTGCAAACGCCCGACTTTTCTCAAAACGCCGTTGAAGTAAACGAAGCGGTGCAGTCCGTAAAGCGCGATTTCGGAAACATGCAGGAGCATATAAACAAAACGGCGCTCGACTACGTCGTTTTAGACAAGGAAGGAAATATTCTTTATAAAACGAAATCGGGGCTGTCCGAAAGCGAGAATGAGGCAATAATCCATAGAGATACGATACTCGATATTAAGGCAGACAACGCCGAAGGTAAAATAATTATTTACAACGACGGCGTGCAAACCCTTCAAAAACAAAAGCAGACGGCTATAATCGTTTTGTCGGTTGCAACGGCAGTGCAGTGCGCCGTATGCGCGGGATACGCCGCGTATATGTACGCGACGATGATTAAGCCTTTCCGTAAACTTAAAGGTTTTGCCGAGCGCGTTGCAGGCGGTAATTTAGATATTCCGCTTGAAATGGATAAGGGCAATCTTTTCGGCGCGTTTACCGAAAGCTTCGACATAATGCGTTCCGAGCTGAAAAAAGCCCGCCTTGCCGAAGCGCGGGCACAGCAAAGCAAAAAGGAGCTTGTAGCAAAACTTTCGCACGACATTAAAACGCCCGTCGCAAGCATAAAAGCCGTTTCGGAAGTGGGGACGGCGGTTTCCGCAAACGCGAAGGACAGGGAGAACTATAACAGCATAATCGCCAAAGCCGACCAGATAAATGCGCTTGTGTCAAATCTGTTTACGGCAACGCTTGAAGAATTGCAACAGCTTACGGTAACTCCCTCTTATATAGATAGCAGGCAAGTAAAAACAATGCTTAAAAATGCCGACTATCTTCGCCGTGCAAACATTCCGAACGTGCCCGAATGTCTTGTTTATGCGGACGGTCTGCGCTTGCAACAGGTATTCGACAATATATTTTACAATTCATACAAATACGCAAACACAGCAATTTCCGTTACGGTTGAAAAAGATGTAGACTGTATAAACATCATTATCGAAGACTGCGGAGGCGGCGTACCCGTCGAAGAACTGCCCGTAATCAAAGAAAAATTCAAGCGCGGAAGTAATTCGAAAAACACCGAAGGCGCGGGGCTGGGTCTGTACATTTCAGACTATTTTATGAATGAAATGCGCGGCTCGCTTAACGTGGAAAACGGCGAAAACGGATTGAAAGTAACCATTACTCTTGCATTAAGCGGCAAACTGTAATTTAACGGCGGGGTGCGAAACCGCGCTTTTTGCGTATGCTTACTATTTAACAGGCTTAATTGCCCGATTATAGTCAGAGAGCGTATTTAAGAAATATTTAAGGAACGCTTAAAGACGTTTAATAATTTAATTTATATAATGTGAAGTGTAAAAAGGATAGAGGCGGTAACTATGAACGAAATTTTACTCGAAACCGAAAAACTTTGCAAAACCTTTTCCAACGGAGGTTTACAGCAGCACGTTCTCAGAAACGTTGATTTAAAGCTGTATCGCGGCGACTTCACCGTAATTATGGGCGCAAGCGGGGCAGGTAAATCTACGCTGTTATACGCCCTTTCGGGTATGGATACGCCGTCGCTCGGTAAAATCACGTTCGGCGGCAAAGTTATTTCCGATTTATCGCAGGACGGGCTTGCGGTATTCAGGCGCGAGCACTGCGGTTTTGTATTCCAGCAAATTTATTTAATCGACGGAATGAGCGTTACGGACAACGTGCTTTCCGCAGGTTTGCTTGTAAATAAAGATAGAAAGGCGCTCGTCGCAAAGGCAAAAGAGTTATTTGCAGCGGTTGGCATTTCCGAAGAAGCGCAGAAAAAATTCCCCGCCCAGCTTTCGGGCGGAGAGGCGCAGAGGGTGGGCATAGTCCGCGCACTTATAAACTCGCCCGAAATTCTGTTCGCCGACGAGCCTACTGGCGCGCTTAACAGCAAAACGGGGCTTGACGTTTTAGACACGCTTACAAAGTTTAACGAACAGGGTCAAAGCGTGGTTATGGTAACGCATGATATGCGCTCCGCCCGTCGCGGCAACCGCATCCTTTATTTGAAAGACGGGGTTATTTTGGGCGAGTGCAATTTGGGCAAATATGCGCACGGCGATACAAAAAGGCACGAGAAACTTTCCGCTTTCTTAAAAGAAATGGGGTGGTAAAATGGGGAAACTATTTTTAATTGCCCGCTCCAATATGCGGAAAGGCAAAGGACAGACGGCGGCAATAGTAGGGCTTATTTTGCTTGCCGCGATACTTCTCAATCTTTGGCTTATGCTGTCTATGGACTATAAAGCCAATTTTGACAGGTATCACGATAAACTCAACGCCGAACATGTTACGGTTGCGGTGCATGACGCAGACGGTACGGTTTCACAGTATTTATCTCAAACCCTTAAAGACGATTCCCAAGTGCGGGAGTACCGTCTGGACGAATGTATGTATATGTTCGGCACGTTTCCGTATAACGGCGGAACGATAAACGGTCAATTTGTTTTTTTGGATAAGCAAACGGCAACAACGCGCACAATCGGTAAATCCGAAATTGTAGAGGAGGGTAACGAAAACAGCGGCGTTTATTTGCCAATGCTATATAAAACTGAAGAGATTGACGTAGGTAAACAAATTGAAATTGCCATAGGCAACAATCCTGTAAATTATACGGTTTGCGGCTTTTTCAACAGTGTTATGATGGGTTCGCACAACTGCGCTTTAACCCAAATTATCCTTACCGAAGATAAATATGCCGAGCTTGAAAATTTGAATTACGCGTCCAAAACCACGCTGTGTTCGGTGCGGCTGAAAGATATATCCGCCAACCTCACCTATGAAGCAAAGTTAAAGTCAATCGTCTCCGAACATTTTAATAACACTCAAATGACAAGCAACTGTTACGATATAGTTTCGCAGTCGCGCTATATTTCGCAAATGATATGTTCGGGAATAATCAGCGCAATGGCGTTTTTCGTTTTATTGATTGCTCTTGTCGTTATAGTATCGAATATCGTAAATTACATACAAGTCAACATAAAAAATCTGGGCGCGCTGAAAGCCGTAGGTTATACGTCCAATCAAATAGTCTGTTCGCTTTTATTGCAGTTTTCGGGGCTTACCGTGATTTCCGCGCTTGTGGGCGCGGCGCTCTCTTACGCGCTATTCCCCGCAATAAATTCAATGATGATCTCGCAGACGGGCATCCCGTACGCGATCGGTTTTTTGCCCTTGCCCTTGCTTATTGCGCTTTTGATTTTAAGCGGAGCGGTTGCGGTTTCCGTTTGGCTTTCCGCACGAAGAATTAAAAAAATAGAGCCTATCGTTGCTTTGCGTTCGGGCATACAAACGCATAATTTCAAACGCAATCCCGTTCCTCTCGAAAAGACGAAAGCTCCGCTAAATTTCGCACTTGCGCTCAAAACTACGCTGTCGGGCGTTAAGCATAATGTAACCGTTTGCATTACGATGCTTGTTCTTTCGTTGGTGGTGGTATTTTCGGGACTTATGACCGAAAATATAATAGTTGATATGACGCCGTTCGTCAATCTCATCGTCGGCGAAACGGCGGACAGCTATATCAATATGAACATTGATACGGAGCAGGAATTTTTATCGGAAATAAAATCGGACGGCAGAGTTGAAAAAATATATCTTTACAATTCCCTTAATGTTTCGCATAACGGCGGTGCCGAGCTTATGGCTACGCTCTGCGACGATTTTTCCAAAGCGAATAATCAAAGCGTCGTATTCAAAGGCAGATTCCCCAAATACGACAACGAGATAGCAATTGCCGCCAAATATGCAAAATCAAACGGGTTTAAGGTGGGGGACGAAATAGAAATTACCGTGAACGGTAAAACCGAAAAGTACCTTATCAGCGGATTTACGCAAATAACAAACAATCTCGGCAGAGACTGCCTTTTGACGAGGCAGGGTTACGAACGGCTCGGCGAACTTTCAACCTTGACCTATTATTTAAACCTTGCGGACGGCGTGGACGTTAACGCTTTTAACGAAGAATATAAAGCGAAGGACGGTATAAACGGGGTTATAAATGTGGACGAGGTGACGCGCAGTATGGGAAGCGTTTACGTTTCTCTTATAACGATTATCGTCATAGCAATTCTCGTTATTTCTGTGATTATCGTTGCGTTCGTGCTGTATCTGCTGGTGCGCACAATGCTGACGAATAAAATGCGCGATTACGGAATACT
>CAJUER010000007.1:24459-32763 GCA_910585705.1 uncultured Christensenella sp. | reverse complement strand
CTGTCTTCCCAGGACTTGCGGACACGGTACCATGTTGTTGCCGCGTCGGACGCGCCGGGCTTCTCTTCTGCTGCCTGGCCAGGTGTCTGTTTCACCCCGTAGTAATCTGCCAGGGCTGCCGCCTCCGCTTCTGCCATCTGCTGCAGGTGGTTATCATCCAGCAGCCAGGCAGTTGCCGCCGCATTGGTATGAAAAGAATGTTCCAGGATAATGCCGGGAACCCCTACGCTTTTGGCTCCGTGAAGGACGCCGTAAGCTTCGTACTCTTCCGCCGTCACTGTCCCCGCCTTCTTTCCGTCCGCGTCGTAAGCGTTATAGGTTCCGTCCGGGTTCTGCTCCATTGCTCCAAGCGGTACCGTGTCCGTAACCCTCACGCCACCCGGCAGCGCCCCTCTTTCCTGTTCTGCGTCCTCTTCTTCTGTGTCCGGCAGTTCTTTGGTATACTTCATCAAAAACCCCTGTACCTTTTTCCATAATCCTTTCACGGGCAGCCCGCATAATGCCATGTTCTTAAGAATACTTACTACTTCATAGCAAAGATACAGAAGGCCGAAAAACTCCGCCAGGCCTATGGTGGCCGTCGGCAGATACCCTCTTACCTCTTCCGGGATAAACCCTATTAAATTGATATGTACCAGCACGTCCACTGCTCCCAGGAATACAATAGAAACAATCATAGCTATTTTTCTGATTGCTCCATCAATCCCCACGCTGCTGTTAAACCTGTGTTCCCGGATAGCCCGGCCAATTCCGAAAATACTATCCATCACCACCGCGACAACCACCAGGCGCACTATGGTATTATGCGCCAGGGTTAAAATAATTCTCTCTACTGCTTCCATCTTTCTTTTTCTCCTTCCATTTTCTTCTATGCTGCTTTTGCTGCGGCCTGTTCATCCGCCCGCGCTACCAGCGTTAATATTTTCTTTTGCAGATTGTAACTATCTGCATGGCTGGCGTGTCCCGTCCAGCTTCTTACACTCTTTTGTAATTTCTCCTTTGTAATTTTCCCTTTAACGTACCATTTAATTTTCCGTTTCATGCGCTTTATGCTGTCCCGGCGTACCTTCTTATGGGTTCCCCGGTGCTTGTAGCCCACAAAATCAATTCCATTCTTTGCCGCCAGTATGGTGGTCTTCGGGTTCAATTCAAGCCGCAATTCATCCCGTAGGAAGGTTTCTATAGCAGCCAGCCATTCCAGTAACTGCCCTTTGTCCGGGCTTAATAAAATAAAGTCATCCATGTAGCGTTCATAAGGCTTCACGCCCAACGTATGCTTTATGAACCTATCCAGCTTATCAAGGTATATATTTGCAAAAAGCTGGCTGGTAAGATTCCCCACCGGAATACCTACGCCATCCGGCATATTCCCGTTATGGTCTATTATCCGGTCTATCAGTGTCAAGGCCTCTTTATCCTTTATCACGCGCCGGATTTCTGCCTTTAGTATCCCATGGTCGATACTTTGGAAATAATGGTGTATATCTGCCTTTATAGCGTATAATGGTTCGTCCCCGTGGTATTTTTTCCAGCCATATAGCCAGCCTTGCAGCGTTTCAGACGCCTTGTGCATACCCTTTTTCTTTCTGCAGGCGTATGAATGGAATATGAACCGCTTATTAAAAATCGGTTCCAGTACGTTATTTATGGCGTGTTGTACTACCCTGTCATAAAAAGGAAGCGCCATAATCTGCCGTTCCTTCGGTTCGTAAACCTTAAAGTAATGGTACGCCCCTGGCTTATACTCCTGGGTTAAAATATCTTCCCGTACCCGCTTTAGGTTCTCTTCTTTTTTCTTCGTGAACCTTATAACGTCTTTCCTGTAGCGCTTTCCCTTCCTGGCCTTGTTGTATGATTTCTGTACGTTCCCGTAGTCCGCCATAGCTTCCACCAGGGTAATGCTGTTCCCTCTTTTGTCTTTGATATGCCCTATCCGTTTCATAAAAATAAGCCCCTGTCCTTCGCCGCAGCTACTAACCAGCAGCCTGTATTTTTCTTTTTGCCTTTTCCGGCGGGTACAACCGCTCTGACTATAGAATTATTAAGCACTATACCTAAATTCCTTTAAGTCCTTGCTAGGGTTCCGGGGAACACTAAGCCTGTAATACTTTCACTAAGTCACACGCCCCGCGCGCGCCAATGTTCGTGTTGACATTCCACGGGTAATTGTTGCAATTCACGGCGCGGGCGCCCGCATTGGCGCCATTGTTCCAGTTGCCGCCCGCAATCAGCGCCGCAAGGGCTAAAATAAGCAGTTGCCCCATATCTTTATTTTCCTTTACTTCCGCTTCCCGCTTTTACATCCTCTATCAGAACGCCCAGCATTACGCCTATTTCCGCCAGCTTTCCGCAGCTTACCCCGTAATGCTGCTTATTCATGGCGCTGTACTTAAGGTCATTCGCCAGGCGTATCAGTTCTTTGGCCTGCTGTAGCGCGCTATCCGCAGTATACAGGTGGCTTTTTGTCGCCGTCTTATCCCACTTCACCAACTCCAATAAAACCTCTAATATGGCGTTCCTGGTGGCCGTCTGTAGGCTGAATTTTTCATACTTCGGATACTTACTAAGCAGCGGATACAGATATAAAAGAAAGTCGTACACCTTTTGGTGTACGACGTCTGTTTGTTCCTGTATATTCATTTTTCACCCCCACGTAGTCGGCTGGGCTTTCGCCCGCCGTCTACAAAGAGTCACACGCCCCGCGCGCGCCAAGGAGCGTGCTGACATTCCACGGGTAATGGATGCAATCCACGGCGCGGGCGCCCGCATTGGCGCCACTGCTCCAGTCGCCGCCCGCAATCAGCGCCGCAAGGGAATACGCATAATACTGGTAAATGTTTCCTACATCGTATTTTGTCGCATTGTCCTTTAATGGGCTTTTCTTATCCCATCCCCAGGCTACTGTAGGGTGATATTCGGTATTTGTAGCGTGTTCTGCCCTTGTGATAAGGTCGTTAAGCCATTCCCACACACGGCCTACGGCGTCCACGCAGCCTACAGCCGATACCGCATTAACCACGCTTCCGGTAACGCCCCTTCCCGTGTTCGTGGTGGCCGTCCAGGCGTTCGTATTGGCATTGTCAAGGCCTGCCGGGCTTCCGAACGCATACGCGCAAAAGTCGCTATAATCCGGCATACGCTTACCGGATTTCGCCAGACGCTCCGTGAAGGTATACCAGTTCATGCCTTCGGTTCCGGTCATGGGCGCGCACCCATATTCAGACTTAAGGCCATAGGCTCCATCATCAGAATTTAAGTAAATGTCTATCCAGGTACCGCCGCCCAGGTATACCATTCCTTCCGGGTTGCATTTCGGGCGGTGTCCCAGCGTCCATACGCTGCGGGGTACAATCCCATTACTTACCGCGCTTTCCCATCCAGTGCCAAAAATGGCGCCGCTGCTGTTCACGGGCTGCAGGTTCCCGTCCACTTTGCGAACGCGCCCATAATGAAAACCGCCGATTTTCCGGCTATCGCTTGCGTTCCATCCAGCCGGATACGTAGAATTTAAGGAAACTACGTACCGTTCGTTCTGTGCGTCCACCCTGGTATCGCATATATATACATAATAGTCCTTCCCTACTTCAAACGCGCTTCCTACGTCCAGGTTCCCGGCTGTAATAACCGTTGCTTCGGTCGCAAAAATACCCGCGCCGCCTACAGCAATTACGCAGCCGTCCAACAATGTTAATTCATTCGCCCCGCTGGCGTACAGGTATTCGTTTTTAGGCGCCACAATATCGGAAATAGTAGCCATTTTATTGACATTCAGCAGCGCCCGGCGGTCTGTCTTTGTTACATCATCAACAAGTAATCTGCTCATACTGTTTTAACACTCCTTTCAGTGAATCAAACTCCCCCGGTTCCATTCCGGCCACGGTCTTGTTAATTTCCAGGCTTACGGTTTCCGTTCCTTCCGCCACCGCCCTGGAAAGAGTAAGCGCCGTAAGGTCGTTTCCTTCCCGGCCTGCCGCCTCCGCTTCCCCGCTCTGCTTATGTACCACCGCCGCAATGCTTCCGCTTACATTTCCAGCGGTAAATTTCATTCCTACCGCCGCTTCGTCGCAGTACATTACCGTTATGGCCTTCTTTTCCGCTGCCACCTCTACCACCTGGCAGCAAATAAAGCGCTGTTTTTCCGCGCTCTCAATCTTTGCCAACAAGTCGGCTGCTGCCAGTTCGCCCCTTGCCACCATTGCCAGGCAGTTGTAGAAGTCTTCTTTTGTCTTCAACATTTTGGGAAAACCCTTCATTTTTTTACCTTCTTTCTTAAAAATTATTTGCTAAATAGGAATTGCCCGCATAGGCTATTCCTAGTACCGCCGTTTCCTCTGTTCGTTCGTGCTGTTCTGCCATGTAGGCCGCGCCCAGGTAACACAAGCCTAATACTGCTTCATGCTTATAATTGATACCCCAGCCATTTTCTACACTGGTTAGTCTTCTGTCCAGGTCTGTAATGTTCTGTTCAATATCCTTTGCGCCTTCCTGTGTCTGCTTTTGCAGCGCTTCCAGGGCAGCCGTAATCCGTTCTATTTCCAGTTCCAGCGCCCCGGCTATATCTTCGCCCAACCTTCCCTTTATACTCTCAAACCATGCGTTAAAATCCGCTTCCGCCTCTCCCTCAAATAGCTTTATGCTTGCCACAAAATCGGTATAGGCTTTTAATAATTCCGCTTCCCAGCTTTCAAGCGTGTTACTGAATGTGTTGTACCTGTCCGTAAACTCCGCTTCATACTGTGTAAACAGGGCTTCGGTCTTCGCTATATACTGGTTATACACGCCTTCAATGGTGAAAAGGTAATTTTCCATTGCCTGCTTATATACACTAAATTCATCCATTACGGCATTGCTATATATTTCAAAAAAATCTGTAAACTGCTTTGTTAATACACTGGCGTCTATTTCTTCTACAGTACCCTTCACAATGCCGCATACTGCACTATTAAAACGCTGGTCTGTAATATTTGCAGTTCGTATCCCGGTAACGCCCTTTCCCACGTAAATATCTGCTAAAGCCAGTTCCCAGCGCTCCGTATTCCTGGTTAATGCTGCCGCCGTCGGCTTCGCAGAAGGTACGCCCTTAAGTACGGCTAAATAAGTGTCCCGCTCTGTCAAGTCCCAGCGCACTACAATACGGTCTATGCGGTTTAACGCCCCTTCCGCTGTTGCCAGCGTTATGCTTCTGCTTACCTGGTTCCTAAAGGCTGTTCCGTTAATAAAGGCATATCCCATATTTACCCGTACTTCCATGTTCTGATACGCTATCACCTGTAGCCCGTCGCTGGGTTTAGGAAACACGCCATTAGCCAGGAACGTGGCAAAATACCACGCCCAATCTTCCGCCTTATATACCCGGTCATGGTTTATCGAATTAAACGGTAAAGTATCCGCCATCCTTTTCACCTCACTTTCTTTATCTGTTCTAAAAGCGTTGGTAAACTATCCCCAAAAGTGGCTTCTATGGTTTCTTCCCCTTTTTGGTATGTTTCCAAAACTTCTGTTATCCTGGCGTCTATCTGTATGCCCCACTTCACTTCTTTACAGGTGATACGGTCGCCTAAATCAAAATCACTTTTATACTTTAGGTTGGAATTTGTGGAAATGGTGCTTGTAAAACTTACCGCTTCCCCGTATCCTTCCAGTTCTGTGCTTCCCCGTGTCCGCAGCATTGCCAGGTACGTGCTTAATGGTATCGTTACTTCTGTTTCCCCTTCCTGGTACTTCCTGGCTATGTCCGTGGCTTCGCAAAAAACCTCTTCCAATTCCAGGCCGGAAGCCCCCGCAGCGTCCACCGTTACTACCGGCTGGGCTTCGTTCTCTTCGGCAGCCCCCTGGACGTATATAAAGTTCTTGCAATTTTCTATACTGTCCGTGTACTCCTGTTCGTCCACGTTGTCAAAATCACGGGAAAATATACAGGGGGTGTTACCTTCCAAATTTTTGGCCGTAAGGTCTTTCCCCTTATACAGATAAAAACCGTACAGCTTTTCCCTCTCATTTATCAGAATATCGTACCCCAGCTTCCCGGCCTGCGCCCTTCCTTTGACTTCTGCCCCCAGGTCTGCATAAGCTACGTTCGCATATTCTACCAGTGTTCCCGCCACCTTTTCTTGTGGAAGTACGGAAAACCTTTGAAATTTTCGCCTGCTGCCCGCCTGGCTGCCGCAATTCTTTTCGACCATAAGGTTTATTAAAGCCTGGTTCGTATCCGTTTTTACAATCTGCGGCGTTATACAGCGCTTTGACAGCCAGCGGCTTAACATGTAGCCTTGCGCTTCCAACTGCTCCAGGCCGTTTTCATCTTTCGTAATATGTACGTATGTAATCTGTGCCGCCCGGCGCCATATCTTGCCGTCTTCCGTCACCACTTCCCGGCGCCCGTCATGTTTCGTAATAATGTTCCCGCGCTTAAGCAGCTTACTGTTATTTTCTGTAATAGGCGCCAGTAGGCTAAAGGTTCCCACATCAAAATATTTTGTAACCCATAACAGGCTGCTGATTTCATCAATCGCCCCCAGGGGTTCTACTTCTGTACTGAATACCCTAATTTCCATACGCTTACACCCCTAAATATTCTTTGTTGTAGAATATAGCCACATCCAGGGAATTGACGCCCTCGGCAGCGTCATACCGAAAATTATTATCTTTAATGGCAAGCTGCATAAAAGTGCTGTCTACATCCACATATCGGAAATAATCTATTTCCGCCCCGTCGCGTATCAGCTTCGCCCCCTTGCTTCCGTATATCGTGTTTACCTCTATAATGTCCCCCGTCTGCATGGTTACGTTAAGCTGTATAAATTCCTGGGTATCTACATTCAGTATTATGGGGTTCCTTACCGTACCCAGGGCAGAAAACCTCACCCGCATACCTGTGGCTACGTCGCCTTCGTTGTAGCAATTTACTATCACACTTTCGGCGCGGTATCCGAAAATCATGCTTTCCGGGTTATCCTGTTCTATCTCGCATGGAAATTCCCAGGCGGGTACCCAACTGGCTATATCTTCCTTTTCTTCCTGTTCCTCTCTCCAAAATGGATTAAGACATTCTAACTGTATATGAAACTCTATCAGCACTTCTTTTCTTTCCGCTTCCGGCTTTCCATGCAACCGGCAGCCTATAATGCGCTTAAAACTGCCATATTCATACATCAGCGTACCGCCTAATTCCGGGTTAAAGATTTTAAGGAACCTTCGGCGCAGTTCCAACGCCTGCGCTTTGTCCCTTGTATTGATATGGCCTATTACGTCTACGTCCCTGGCCTCTATCCGCTGCCCTACGTAAGAATCGCCATGCTGCCCCATGCTGTTGGTGCTGTAAATTATACTTTGAACGCCGCTTACCCCGCTTACGTCCTTACTTACGTTGCAATGGTATATGCTATCTGTGCTTAGTTCCAGGCTTTCGCCTATTTCATTGGTGTAAATCAGTTTTTCAATTTCCATGCACTTATACCGTCCTCGCTATCATTCTGAATTGTCGGGCAGCTTCCTTCTGCTGCTTTGCGTAGTCGGTCGTATTGGCATAGATATACTGGTTTACCACAACGCCGCCCGCTGCCCCTCCGCCCTTTGGCTTCGGCTTCTTTGGCTCTCCGTCTATATCAATGTCTTTAGACAGGTTTACTTTTGCGCCTATATCAAATTCCTGGGGTATGGCGTCTTCTATCTGTTTGTTTACGCTCTTCATTTCATCAGAAAAGCCCACGCCGATACCCTGGGCGATATATACGCCTACTTCGTCGCGGAATTTCTTTGACGGGCTTGCAATCCCTAAAGCGTTTTTTGCAGCGTCCAGCAGACTGCTGGCAAGGCTCGATACCTTGTCTTTCAGCCAGTTCCACCCGTTACTGATACCGTTCCAAATTCCCTGTACCATGTTGCTGCCAATGTCCGCAAACTTACTCCCTATATTGCTAAAGGCGCCTACAACTCCCTGTACCACGCTTTCCATGGCGCTTTTTGCTTTATTCAGCATATTTGTACCCCAGGTTCCTACCTTCTCCACGGCTCCGCTTATGCTGTTATATATTTTTGTGGGAATTTCTTTCACTACAGAAACTATCTTCGTTACCATGGCGTTCATGGTTTCCCTGGCCTTGTTTTGCATATTGGTACCCCAGGTCGCCACCTTCGTAACTGCGTCTACTATGCTGTTCCATATCTTGCCAGGCGTTTCCTTCACTACGGTAACTATCTTCGTCACCATGGAAGACATTACCTCTTTGGCCTTATTCTGCATATTGACGCCCCAGGTCGCCACCTTCGTAACTGCGTCTACTATGCTGTTCCATATCTTGCCAG
>CAJUER010000007.1:0-24359 GCA_910585705.1 uncultured Christensenella sp. | reverse complement strand
CCCCAGGTCGCCACCTTCGTAACTGCGTCTACTATGCTGTTCCATATCTTGCCAGGAAGTTCCTTTACAATGTTTACAACATTTGTTACCAGCGCCGTAATGACTTCTTTTCCTTTGCTTTGCATATTGGCGCCCCACTCTGCCAGCTTTGTAATTGCCTCTTTTATTGCCCCCGGTATGAGTGTTACAAGTTCGCCCAGCTTTGTAACTATGTTTACTACCAGCTTTCCCGCAGCTTCCAGTATCTTAGGTATTCCGGTAATCAATCCCGTTACGATTGCCATAATAATTTTAGGCATTGCAGCCACCAACAGCGGAACC
This sequence comes from uncultured Christensenella sp., assembly GCA_910585705.1. Taxonomy (GTDB): domain Bacteria; phylum Bacillota; class Clostridia; order Christensenellales; family Borkfalkiaceae; genus Coproplasma. The sequence goes on along the minus strand of CAJUER010000007.1, from coordinate 24,038 downwards.
GCCGTTATGATACCATCTACCAGCGCTACCACAATATCCCCCGCGCTCTCCAAAATAAGCGGTATTCCTTCCACCAATGCGTTGATTATGGCCGTTATGATTTCCGGCAATTTCTGAATGAGAACCGGAAGGCTGTTTATAATTCCTTGTGCCAGTCCAGTAACCAGTTGTAGGGCAGCGTCTATCAAAAGCGGGATATTATTTATAAGGGTTTCAGCCACAAATAAAACCAGTTCCACAAGCTGCGGTACCAGTTCCGGCAACGCCTGGCCGATACCTGCGGCTAACTGTGCAATTATCTGTACCGCCCCTTCTGCCAATTTAGGAAGCAACTGTATTATTCCTTCTATCAGCGTTGTAATTATTTCCGTTGCACTCTCCGTTAGTTTCGGAATTGCCGATATGATACCGTCTACGAGCGATACAATCATATCTACGCCCGCCTGTATGATTGTGGGCGCACTCTCTACAATCCCGCCTACAAGCCCGTTTACCATTTCCACCGCAAAAGTGGCTATCTGCGGAAGCATTTCAGAAAGTCCGTTTACCAGGTTCCCCAGGGCGTCCCCAAAACTCTGCGCCATTTTCCCTATGTCCCCGCCTGCCGCTGCTGCCCCTTGCTGCAGTTCATTGGCAAACTGGCTAAAAATCGGTAGCGCCTGTTCGCCTATTGGCATGATAAAACTTGTCTGTAGTATCCTTCCGGCGCCTTGCATTGCTTCGCCAAACGTATCATATTTTACGGCGTTAATCTTCCCCATGGCGTCCGTGGTCTTGCTTATCTGCCCTTCCACGTCCATAAGCGATATACAGGCATCCGCCCCCATATCTTCCCACATGGTACCCATTAAGCCCACGCCAGCCGTATACTGTAGGCTTTTATCGTCGCAGTTTTTAAGGGCTTCACTAACCTGGTTCATAGCCTCTTTTGCGCTGCTCCCGCCTTCCTGGAATTTCTTTACTACTTCATCCGCATTAAGCCCCAGGCTGGAAAGATAGTCGTTTGCGGTTCCGTCATTCATCCGTATGCTAAACTCTTTAAAGGCGTCGCCCATTTTATCAATGCTCCAAACGCCCGTAGCTGCGCCATTGGAAATTGAGTTAAACATATCTTCCGCACTTAATCCCGCCTGTGAATACTGGTTGCTGTACTCGTTTATGACGTCCAGTAAATCCCCGTTTTTATTCAGTCCATTTTGTGCGCCCTGTGCTATTAGGTTATATGCTTCATCAGAAGACAGCCCAAACTTTTGCATTAGCTGGGTTGCGGCTCTTGTACTTTCGGCTACGTCAAAATCGAACGTATCACGCAAAGTTAGGGCATTGGTTGTCATTTTCTCCAACTCCCCGGCGCCTAAATCCCCGGCCTGCTGCCGTACTTCTGTCATTGCCGCCGCTATATCTTCAAACCCTTCCCCGTAATTGCCGTTATAGATATTTTCCATAACTTGCTTATACTTTCCGGCGTCTTCTGTGGCCGTATTTGTGGCGGCGCAAAAGTTATTTAACGCGCCTTTCGCTTCGTCTGCCTGGCTTACCGTATAACCCAGCCCCGCCACTACCGCCGCGCCGATTGCAGCGGAAGCCTTCCCCAGCGCCGCCACGCCCTTAGACATGGCGCCACCCAAACCGTTAAGAATACCGCTTAAACCGGAAAACTTTCCGCCCGCCTCTTCTGCCTGCTGCCCGCTGTCCTCTATCTCTTCCCCCATTTCGTCGGCGGCCTGCTCTGCCTTCTCCAATTCATCCGCCGTCTTTTTTAATTCCTGTTCCGTTTTTACAAGTGCTGCTTTCTGATAATTTAATTGTGCTTCCAGCTTCTTGCTTTCCTCGCTATTTTCCCCCGTGGCCTGCCTGCACTTGTCTAACGCCTCTTCCGTCGCCTTTACCTTTTTGGCCTGTTCGTCGTATGTCTTCTGTAATACCGTCTGTTTTGCTTTTAGCGCTTCTGCGCTGTTTGCATTGTCCCTATATTCAGCCGTAACAAGTTTCATTTCAGAATTAAGCACTTTTAGGGTGCTATTGATTTCCTTGCAGGCCGCTTTATACTGCGCTTCCCCGTCAAAACTCAAACGGGTTTTTATGTTATCTGTCTTATCTGCCAAAATCAAAAACCCCCTAACGCTATGTCTATATCATCCATTTCCACCTGTTCCCGCCCCGGTTTCCTTGTTTCCTGTTTAAATTTCTGTTGGTTGTATTCCTTGTGGTATCTGAATAGCTTTACAATCTGATAAGGCGTCTTCCGCCAGGCTGCTGCCTCTTCATACCGTAGGAATACCATTGCTATATAAAGAAGGCGCGCGGTATCTAGCTTTCCCGCGCGCCCTTTGCTTCCCCCTCTTTATCCGGTTCCTGTCCTTCGCCGTCTTCTGTTATGTCGCCGTCCCCGCTGGTACCCGTTGCGAACGCTGCAAAAATACTGTTCTGAATGTCCGGCAGATTTCCGACGTTGATTAAGCGTCCTACCTGTGTTTCCGTCAGCAGTTTGGCGTCTTCATCCTCTGATAAAAGCCCCTCGTTAATCAGAAGGGTTAAAAGCCACTTAGTTTGTTTAATCCAATCCGGGTTACTATCGTTGAAAACCTCCGTCAGCTTGTCATACCCGCCGAACCTGTCTTGTATTTCATCCAGGGCATTAAGAGAAAAAAGCAAGCTGTATTCCTTGCCGTTCAGTGTCACCGGATACCCGCCATTTTTTAATGCGCTCATAATATCAATTAAGGCGCGGTCATGTGCCGCGCCTCTCTCCTTCCCTTATTCTGTTGTTGTCCCTTCTGCTTCCGTTCCCCCGGCTTCCGCAGGCTCTACCACCTGGTCGAACCATGTTTTTGCTGCCGCTTCGTCTTCTGTTCCTGTAAAATCCGCTTTCCATCTTCCATCTTTCTTCCTGGTGGAAAATTCCGCTTCAATTTCCGGCGTATTAAACTTAATGCTTTCGCCTTTTGTTTCGTACTTTTCGGAAGGCAGCTTGCATTTTCCTTTCAGCAGCCATACATACCGGAACCGCCCGCCCGTTTTCTGCGCGCGGAACCCAACCGCGATAAAGGGCGGTTCATCATTCTTCCCAGCCCATACCACTTTATTTTTATCTACGGTCTGCCCCAAAATTTCGGCGGTCGTTTCCGGTGTAAGGTCTTTAATACCCATTTTCAGCGTTGCGTTTGCAAATTCTGTTACGCTTTCGCTTAAAGTATCATCCGCATACAGGGAACCGTCTGCCGTCTTTACAGACAGGTCGGCGGTCATTACTTCCGCCATTCTTTTGGGCGTCCCGTAGGTTTCCGCCCCGTCCGTTTCCGTACATACTGCATAGTATAAATCCCTTAATCCTATAGTCATTCTTTATCACTCCTTCAAAAATTCAATATCAATAGGTACCAGCCAGTACCCTGTATCTGTTTCATAGCTTTCTGCGCCCACTCCATTGATATAGGCGCCTGCTGCCTTCAACGCTTCTACGGCAGCTTTTAGCTGTTCTTCAAAATCGCCCTTGTAAAAGAGTGTAACCCGCCATAGTTCCCGGCCTACTGCTTCCTTATCGTCCGCCGACGCTTCCGTATCGCGCGTAATCAGCAAAAAGGTATAATATGCCTTCGGCTTCTGTTTCCCGGTATATACACCCCTTTGGGCTGGTATCCCTGTACTTTCCAAAACCTTTTTTAAGCTACCCATTTGTCATACGCTCCCATACTTCCCGTTCCGCAGCGCTTACCTTTTCCCTGGCCTTCTCGTTTGCAGACGTCTGGTATGGCCTTGCTGCCTGGCTGCTGGTTCCATATTCTGCCACAAAACCAATAGTAGCATAGCGCACGTTGCTTTTATCCCCCTTCCGGTCGTTTCCGTGTTTCGCCCTTCCCTGGGGGAATATGTCTATATGCTTTTCTGTTTCATCCCCCTTTACAGGCGTGGCCTTTATGGAATTGATAAAGCCGCCCGTTTCATTCAGCCCCATGGCCGCCGCCTCTGCCTTCTGTGCCTGTACCAGCACTTCGGCACCCGCTTTCAACATTTCCGGTACTGCCTGTACGGTTGCCTGTTCCCGCCTCTCAAACGCCTGTATAACATCTTCCATGCCTACCGTGTTAAACTCTGCCACCCCTACGCCCCCTTATCTTTGTTTCGTATGTCGGTTAATGACAGTTCTACGGTGTCTTCGTCCCCTTCCGGTTCATACGTTTTCAGAACATAATAGCGCTTCCCTTCCAGTTCTACGGTGTCTTCCCCTTCGTAATCGGCCTTGTGTACGTCGCACTTCTTTTCTACCACTTTCCCCGTCTGCTGGCTTTTGAAATACTCATTGTACCCGGTCGTTTTTACATTACAGAAAACTACCCGCTTTTCCTCTGCCTCTTCGTTCGGAAAACCGTTGTCGTTTACCCGCTCTTCGCCTTCTTTCAGACTGATAAGCGTTATTTCATCCGCCCATGCTGCCATTTTCCGCCCCCTCTGTTTCCGTTCCGGTGTCCGTTTCGGATACCGTGTTATACTCGCTTGACATTGACAAGTGTACTTTAAGGCTGTCATAGGAATTATGGAATTTATCAGCATTTCCATTAAACCCAAATTCCGCCTTAACATATAGTGTAATTGCTCTTACTATCAGCGCGTCCGTTTCATTTTAAAGAAGGCGCGCGGTATCTAGCTTTCCCGCGCGCCCTTTGCTTCCCCCTCTTTATCCGGTTCCTGTCCTTCGCCGTCTTCTGTTATGTCGCCGTCCCCGCTGGTACCCGTTGCGAACGCTGCAAAAATACTGTTCTGAATGTCCGGCAGATTTCCGACGTTGATTAAGCGTCCTACCTGTGTTTCCGTCAGCAGTTTGGCGTCTTCATCCTCTGATAAAAGCCCCTCGTTAATCAGAAGGGTTAAAAGCCACTTAGTTTGTTTAATCCAATCCGGGTTACTATCGTTGAAAACCTCCGTCAGCTTGTCATACCCGCCGAACCTGTCTTGTATTTCATCCAGGGCATTAAGAGAAAAAAGCAAGCTGTATTCCTTGCCGTTCAGTGTCACCGGATACCCGCCATTTTTTAATGCGCTCATAATATCAATTAAGGCGCGGTCATGTGCCGCGCCTCTCTCCTTCCCTTATTCTGTTGTTGTCCCTTCTGCTTCCGTTCCCCCGGCTTCCGCAGGCTCTACCACCTGGTCGAACCATGTTTTTGCTGCCGCTTCGTCTTCTGTTCCTGTAAAATCCGCTTTCCATCTTCCATCTTTCTTCCTGGTGGAAAATTCCGCTTCAATTTCCGGCGTATTAAACTTAATGCTTTCGCCTTTTGTTTCGTACTTTTCGGAAGGCAGCTTGCATTTTCCTTTCAGCAGCCATACATACCGGAACCGCCCGCCCGTTTTCTGCGCGCGGAACCCAACCGCGATAAAGGGCGGTTCATCATTCTTCCCAGCCCATACCACTTTATTTTTATCTACGGTCTGCCCCAAAATTTCGGCGGTCGTTTCCGGTGTAAGGTCTTTAATACCCATTTTCAGCGTTGCGTTTGCAAATTCTGTTACGCTTTCGCTTAAAGTATCATCCGCATACAGGGAACCGTCTGCCGTCTTTACAGACAGGTCGGCGGTCATTACTTCCGCCATTCTTTTGGGCGTCCCGTAGGTTTCCGCCCCGTCCGTTTCCGTACATACTGCATAGTATAAATCCCTTAATCCTATAGTCATTCTTTATCACTCCTTCAAAAATTCAATATCAATAGGTACCAGCCAGTACCCTGTATCTGTTTCATAGCTTTCTGCGCCCACTCCATTGATATAGGCGCCTGCTGCCTTCAACGCTTCTACGGCAGCTTTTAGCTGTTCTTCAAAATCGCCCTTGTAAAAGAGTGTAACCCGCCATAGTTCCCGGCCTACTGCTTCCTTATCGTCCGCCGACGCTTCCGTATCGCGCGTAATCAGCAAAAAGGTATAATATGCCTTCGGCTTCTGTTTCCCGGTATATACACCCCTTTGGGCTGGTATCCCTGTACTTTCCAAAACCTTTTTTAAGCTACCCATTTGTCATACGCTCCCATACTTCCCGTTCCGCAGCGCTTACCTTTTCCCTGGCCTTCTCGTTTGCAGACGTCTGGTATGGCCTTGCTGCCTGGCTGCTGGTTCCATATTCTGCCACAAAACCAATAGTAGCATAGCGCACGTTGCTTTTATCCCCCTTCCGGTCGTTTCCGTGTTTCGCCCTTCCCTGGGGGAATATGTCTATATGCTTTTCTGTTTCATCCCCCTTTACAGGCGTGGCCTTTATGGAATTGATAAAGCCGCCCGTTTCATTCAGCCCCATGGCCGCCGCCTCTGCCTTCTGTGCCTGTACCAGCACTTCGGCACCCGCTTTCAACATTTCCGGTACTGCCTGTACGGTTGCCTGTTCCCGCCTCTCAAACGCCTGTATAACATCTTCCATGCCTACCGTGTTAAACTCTGCCACCCCTACGCCCCCTTATCTTTGTTTCGTATGTCGGTTAATGACAGTTCTACGGTGTCTTCGTCCCCTTCCGGTTCATACGTTTTCAGAACATAATAGCGCTTCCCTTCCAGTTCTACGGTGTCTTCCCCTTCGTAATCGGCCTTGTGTACGTCGCACTTCTTTTCTACCACTTTCCCCGTCTGCTGGCTTTTGAAATACTCATTGTACCCGGTCGTTTTTACATTACAGAAAACTACCCGCTTTTCCTCTGCCTCTTCGTTCGGAAAACCGTTGTCGTTTACCCGCTCTTCGCCTTCTTTCAGACTGATAAGCGTTATTTCATCCGCCCATGCTGCCATTTTCCGCCCCCTCTGTTTCCGTTCCGGTGTCCGTTTCGGATACCGTGTTATACTCGCTTGACATTGACAAGTGTACTTTAAGGCTGTCATAGGAATTATGGAATTTATCAGCATTTCCATTAAACCCAAATTCCGCCTTAACATATAGTGTAATTGCTCTTACTATCAGCGCGTCCGTTTCATTTAGGCGCTTTACACCCACGTCCTGCAGGTCTTTCTTGCAAGCCGCTATACAGTCGTTTATTTCTTCCGTAATCCGGTCGCTGGTGCTGCTTATACGCAGCGCTGCCCGCATTTTCTCCGTTAAGGTTGTTTCCGCCTCCATGCCTTGCACCTTCTTTCCGTCAAAAAGCCGGGGTACCTACGCCCCCGGCTCCGCCTTTATTACGCTGCTTTCTTTTTCAGTGTTACCAGGCTGTTTTTATCCACTACCTTGCCGTCTGCCAGCATGATACCCTTTGTTACCTGGTCGTCTGTGTCGTTATCTTCGTATTTCTTCACGCCCATGGCGTAATTGGTATTCAATACATAATCCTTGAACCGGAAGACAAACGCCACCACGTCACCCGCTGCCGCCGCCGCAAAACTGCCGATATAGTCGCAACATTCCACCGGGCGCCCCAGCAATGTGCGCTCCGGCTTTCCACCGATACCATAATTTACCCGCGCAATCGGCTGGCCGTTGGCGTCAGTCATTCCGATAAAGCCCATAAACGTGGCTTTGCTCATGCACCATTCTGCGCCATTCTCATACGCCTGGGGTAACGCTGCTTCCACCGCGATAAGGTCAGCGTAGGAAAGTTCTGTAGCCGATTTCGTGGTAATTGCCTGGTCTTTCGCGGGCGTTTCTTTGATAATGCCGGAAGGCTGGCCGGAACCTGTACCGGAAATAATAGACTGTTCCAGCGCTTTAGTCATTGCTTCCACAATATTGTTGATAAGCATACTTTCAAACGCAGACATAGCCATAGTATCTACTTCCAGGGATACCGCCACGGCGCAGCGTAATTTATGGTACGCGAACGTAATCATACCTTCTTTGGAAACGCCATGCTTCTGCTTATCGCTTCCCTTTCCTTCATTTACCCAGGTAGCTACGGGCTTTACGGTAGATACCGGGATAGCCACGCCGCCCTTGTATGCCGTCCGCGTCACCTTTGCCAAAATCATGCCTGTGCTTTCCAATTTCTGCACAATCTGATTAAGTACCGTAGTAGGAATTACGGCGCCTACGTCCGTAGTCGTGCTTGTTGCGTTCGCGCGATATTCTACCGGAATCTGCGTACCGCGTAATACATAATCCATAAATGCCTTACGGTACTTCACCGTCCCGTACCTGTCTTCTGCCTCTGCCTCGGTTCCGCCTGCTGCCGGGAAGCTACGCAGAACGGTGGGCGCCACTTCAAGCGCTCCATCCGCTCCCGGTACGGGCTGGCCTGCTGCTACTGCTGCCAAAATACGGTTACGCTGTTCCTGGGTATTTGCAGCGGCCAGCAGTTTCCCTCGTTCTTCCACCAACTGCGTAACTTCGTTTTCCATGGCGGTTAATTCTTCGGCAGTCATGTTTGCGCCCCTGGTGTTAATCTCGTTTCTAATCTGCGCTAACCTTGCTTCAATTTCCTGTAAATTCATTCCTTTTTACCTCTTCTTTCTGCCTTTAAAGCATTGTTCTGATTTTTAATAACTTTGCCTGGCGCTGTAGGCGCTCCGCCTTCATTTGCTCGTAACTCCGCGTAGCAAAATTCCGCGCGTTTATTTCGGTATCCTCATTAGCTGGCCTGTCTACTGCGGATACGTCGAAAACCTTTTTAATCTCCTGTATGCTCCTGGTAATAATGCGCTGTTCCCGGTCTTCCGTAATGCTGTCACGCTTCACCGTGAACGCCCAGGACATTTTAGTAACCATCCCCGCCGCTATATCCTGGTATAGCTGCTTCGCCCCGTCTGTACGCCCTAAATCAGCGCACATAAATAACCCGGTGTTATCGGGCTGCACAATAAGGCTTTTATTTGACTGGCGGGCAAATACCCGCCCGGAATGGTTGTATTGGAAGATAACGTCTGATAGGTCGGCGCCATCTACGGCGTGGGCTTCTATCACTTCGTAATACTTCCAGCCGTCTTCAAACTCAAAAAGCAAATACGGACTATTGAACGTAGTAGCGTAACCCTCTACGTAATAGTCCGTAGTTATGCGCTTCGCTGCGTCCGCTACAGACAACGGCGCCGCCAGCGCTCTATATTCTCTTTCTTTCACAATAGGCAATTTTATACACCCTCTTTCTGTCCTTCTGTGCCGTTTCTAGCCCCGTTTTCCCCTTTGCCGTCTATTTCCCCGCCCTCACCATTTCCGGCGCCTTCCTGGCCTTCCTGGACGTCCTGGGCTGGTGTTTCTCCCGGCGTCGGTTAGACGGTAACAGGCGGCTGCTTATTATGTTTATCCAGTTCGCTAACCTCTGTATATTCCTTTCGGATATAATACTTTTCCCCGTCCTCTACATGTGCCATATTCCATATATCCATCACCCCGTTACGGTTCAAAAGCCCCCTGTCAAAAAGCTGGGTGGATACTTGCAGCTTCGTGGAATTGCTGGCATATTGCAGACGGTTAGCCGTCCACGTAAGCATATTCCCTACAGATAGTTCCCGCTGCGTAAAAAGCATATTTGATGTTACTAAAGATAACTGTACCGCGAACGGCTCTATTTTCCCTTCGTAGTAGGCGTTAAACGTGTTTTCGTCATACTTATTTGTAACTATATCCATATTTGTGCCAAAATGGATAAATACATTTTCGTTAATCTGCTGCATTTGCAGCGCGTTTACAGTGTAAGGCTTGCTTTCTACCTGTTTCAGTTCCGTAAACTTATTATCATAAATAATCATCCCGCTTTTGTTATCTGCGCTTAGATTGTCTTCCGTGAACCGCTCCCGCTCCTTTTTTATATCTTCCGGTTTTAGCATATTTGCCACTTTTGCCAGGAAGCGTATATTTGCAGAATTTTTCACGGCGTTTATAATACCTTCGTTTTGCGTATGTAGCAGTTGCATGGTAGGCCGCAGCGTCTTGTTATCATCACCAAAAAGGTCATTGCTATACTGGTACTGCGTCATAATCCCCACCCGGTCAAACTCTATTGCCGCGTGTTCCCCGTTTTCAAAACTGTACCGCAGATATACAACGCCTGCTGCCTCTACGATCTCACAACGCTGCGGTAACAGGGGATAAAGCCCCACCAGGCGCCCGTATCCGTCTTCCACTGGAATGATAAAGGCCGTATTATCCACTTCCAGGATAGTAGCCAGCCTGGAAAGAAACTTTGTTGTATCCATAAAATAGTTGGGCTTAAATTGTAACGTCTTCTCCAGGTATTTCTTTGCCGTTCCCGTAATCTCCGGCTTTAGCTTGCTGCAATGGGAAGCAAACCGCTGTACTGCTGCCCTGGTTAAATCCATTTCGTATAGTCCGCCTTCATAGGTCGTAAATACCGGGCTGTATCCATTCAGCATTTTAAAATAGGTGTCTATGGCTACCTGCTTTTTATTCTTGAAAATATAATCTTTTAGGCTCGTTGTACTCACTCCCTTTCTATGCTGCGTTCTTAAGCAGTTCGCCCACCTCTTCATAGTATTTCTGTCTTACCGTCATAGCGTCTATTACCGCTACAAAACCGTCTATATGTGCGCGGCGCTCAATCTTTACAGGCCTAAATTTTCTTGTTTCCATATTCTGCTTAAGTGCCACATTAAGGAAATGGCCTTTTAACAGATTGTTGCTGCATATCTTAAAATTACCGTCCTTTATGATACCTTCAAATTCCCGGATAACAGGGGTAAGGTTTTCCCCCTGGAATACATCATCCGTATGGAACCCATAGCCGGATAATTCAGATATAAGGTACTGCGCGCTGTATCTGTCGTACCCTATTTTCAGTGTACGTATGCCGTATTCTTCCATCAGCATAACGTACCAGTTATATACGTCGTGGTAGTCTACGTAGTTTTCGCCGGATAGCGTTAATATGCCCTTCTTTACAAAAATATCATAGGCCACCCCGTCTATGGCCGTAAGCGCTTCTATTCGCCCAGCAGGCATAAAGAATTGACAGAAGGTATATAATACTCCTTCCCGCTCTATCACTACGCAAGCCGCCGTTAAATCGGTCGTTTGCGACAAGTCTACGCCTCCAACGGCGTAACATTCCCGGAAGTCCTCTAATGTGTACGGCGTTTCCTTCCCGTCTATGGTCTTTATTGCGGTCGCCTTTTCCACTACCAGGCTTTCCAGCCATGCGGTCGCGCTGTTCTGCTTAATATTGCAATACTTACACAAAAATTCCGCCTTTTTGCTTAAGCTGCCTTCCGCTACCGCTATTTCTTCCCTGAAAAATTCTTCTGATACAGATACGCCCATATTCGGGTTGGCTTTTTTCAGTTCTTCCAGGTCGTTCCACTTCTCTACATCATCAATCATATACAGAAACGGCAGCAACCTTCTTTCCTTGCTGTTTCCTTTCAGTACAGACGTAGAACGCTTAAATAGTTCGTCGTATATGCTATCGTTGATATATCCGGCGGTCGATATGGATAAAATCATAGGCTGGCGGCGGGCGCCTAACGCGGACTTCATTACTTCATATTGCTTTAATCCGCCGTCCCCGCTCCATGCTGCAATTTCATCACATACGACAAGCTGGGGGTTAAATCCGTCAGACTTTTTTGCATTAAAAGCAATCGGCTTTACAAAAGAGTTTGTAGCGTCTATATAAAGGTCGCTGCGCCTCTTCCTTGCCTCTGCCTTTAGTTCCGGTTCCTTGTCTACCATCTGTAAAAAGGCGTCGTAAACCTTTGCCGCCTGTTCCAGCTTTGGCGCCAGGCAATATATTTCCTGGCCGTATTCCGGTTCTAAGAACGCCATATACGCAATAATGGCGGAAGCAAAAAGCGATTTTCCATTTTTCCGGCCTATCACTATGAAAACTTCACGAAAAAAGCGTATATTATGTTCATCAACTATTCCAAAAATGCAAGAAACTAATGCTTTTTGCCATAGTTCCAGGGTTAAATAATCGTTCCTTCCCTGGCTATGGTGGCAAAAATTTTCTATAAACTTAATAGCCTTTCTGGCTTTTTTTGCATTAAAAAAATAGCTGCCCTTCTCCAATTCATTGACAACTATTTCATATACTTTCTTTATCCATTCGCCTACTACGACTTCGCCGCTGTTAATCTTTGCGTAGTATTCGTAAATATAGTTACGGTATGCCTTTGCCGCTGCCATTTCCGGCTACTCTTCCCGCAGTATATCCAGCTTACTTTTCCCTTTCGGCGCCGCTGGTACCATATCGGTTAAAGTTTTGATAATGGCCGTATAGTTCTTAATCATAGTGTTATATACGTCCACTTCCGCAGACTTCTTTTTTCCCCACTGGTTCGCGCCGTTTTGGTATTCGTCTACGCACCCTTCTACCTCTATGGTTTTCTGCAATTCCTCTAATTCGACGTGCATAAAAGCAGCCTTCTGTATCAGCGGCGTGACTATCTTTTTCTTGTTTTCGTCAAGTTCTTTGAAAACCTTGTTAATCTTGCTTATTTCGGCTTTAATCCTTTGTTCTTTGGTCTTCTCCTTTTTGGCTGCCATAGAGTACACCCCCTTTTTTCCTTCCATCACCCCCACACCCCCTACACCACGCACGCGCGCGCCCGTAGGGTTTTTTTGTAGTTCCCCCCTCGGTATTCCGCCCCCTTAATTTTTACGGGGAATGGGGGGACTACAGATAAACTATATTCCCTTCCGCGTCAAATTTGTATCGCCTGTTCCTCTCTGTGCGGTGGTGTTCTTTATTGTGGCAATCCTGGCATAACGCTTCCAGGTTATCCCAGCTTAATGCTATTGCCTGGTCGTTGATATTCTCCCGCGTTAAGTACGTCTTATGGTGACATATCTTTGCTGGCTCCCCGCAGCGTTCGCATATATTATTCTGCGTAAGCAGATACGCCCGGCTTGTGTCCTTCCAGTTCTGTGACAAATAGAACGCTTGCGCCCATTGCTTCATAATCGCACCTTCTTTCACAAAAGAAAATAGTAGCCTGCTGCCGCCCGGCGCCTGCTACTATTTTCATGCTACCATTTTACCGCGTTGGCTTTACTATGAAAACCCCAGCTTTTTACCATTATTCCCCCACGCCTTCGCTCCTATTGGCTCTATCATATCCGGCAGCAACGTATAGTATGATATGTTTTATATTTTACTTTCTGCCCCTTCTTAATCTCTATTTCCTTTCCCTCTCTCCATGGCCTCTAAACGTGGCTTCACATCCACCAGCGATACCCTGGCGTCTAATATCAATACGCCCGCTGCCAAACCAGCCTTAATCCTATTCTCTTCTTCTTGCATATCTCCCGGCCTTAACATATTCGCCGCTTTAAAGATATATGTATATCCCGTCTGTACCACTTCCAGGCTTCTGCCGCTTTCCTGGTTCATATCTTCCGCCCTGGTTCGCACCCCTTCCCACCCCAATAGCGTAAACCTCATTTCATTCGGTGTAAGAATGTCCGATACAAAGCGCAGCCCTCTTCTTTTTTTCCAACTTCTAAACTTTTCTATAAATCTACTTTTCATCCTCTAACCCCCATAACAATACCGACATTTCATTGATTATTCCCGTAACCCAGCGACGCGGTGTATTCTTTCCCAGGTGTTCCCCGGTGTCCTTCTCCACCTGTTCTATAATCTGTTCGTATGCCATGCCTTGCATGAAATACATATCAAATACTTTGTATTCCAGTTCCCGGCCTGCTGCCACCCGGCGCCTTGCCATTTCGTCTATAGCCTTATCTACATTCGCCGTCATAAGCATAGTTCTAAACCTGGTACGCCTCACGCTGCGTAAATAGGTTTCTTGCTGTTCTTCCGTCATATCCTGTATTTCCAGTTGGGTACCTTCGCTTACCGCGTTTTCGATATGGAAAACCGCGTCACGGTAGCACTTCATCAGCGAAAAAGTATCATGGTATTTATTCCTCTTCCGCTCTTTGGTTTCTTCCCGTTTCAGTTCTTTAATAGCTGTTTTGGCTGCCTCTTGTAACATGGCCTTTAATGCCTCTTCGGTAAGAATAACGCAAGCGGTGGCCTGTTCTCCTTCCGGTACCCCCAGGTCTACGCCCGCTTCTATCTCCGCAGCCTTTACATTATCTTCCATTCCCCTATATCTCCTTTCCTTTTTCCTGTACTGCTGCCGCCTGTTCTTCTCCCCGGCGTTCCTTCTGCAATCCGTCCGGTTTACGCTTCTGTTTCCCGGTATCATCCCTTGAAATGGCATACAACGTAAAGCAGATAATAGCAGTAATGATAATAGCCGTTAAGTTAATTTCCTGTATCATCCTTTTTCACCCCCATTCTTATAGCTGCCGCCCAGCCCCTTGTTTCCGGTTCCAGGCCTTCCAAAAACTCCGCGTATTCATCTTCGGTCATGGTCTGTATACGTTCTTTGGTTTTCTCCCATGCGTCTGCCAACTTTTTGCCCATTATCTCTACAGCCTCTTTTGCAGCATAGAACACTTTTCTAAACCCTTCCGCCAGCGCGTCCGCCACGTTCTGCATATCCACCCCATACGCCTGGTAAATATAGCTTTTTGTAGGCGGGTTATGTCCGTACCGCTTTTTATACGCCTTTTTCTTCTGCCTTCTGTTCATGCTTATTTGCTCCTTTCCTGGTAAAATATTTATACGGCAGATACCAGGCGGGCATAGTTACCGCCAACAGTAGCCAGGCCAGCACAATCGCCAGCCCGGCCAACAAATAACCGCCGTAATGTCTTACGCGCTCCGCTGCCTTTGCGGTGGCTTCTGTCACATATTCCCCCACCACAATGCAAAGACTTTCCACGGTGTCCGCGTACCGTTTCATAATCTCCGCTATTAGTTCCTTCACCTGCTGCCTCATTCCTTTGCACCTTCTTTCCCACACGGCGGAAACGGGCAGCTTGCACAATCCTGGCTTTCGCATTTTCCGCCGTTATTATCCCGCATAAAGTCCTTTAATTCCTTATGCACCTTCCTGGCCGCGCGTCTTATTATGCTTCTTTTTTTCACATTCCCGCCCCTTCCCCTATATCCAGCTTTCCACTACGCTTTTATAATCTGCCTTGCTTGCTGCAAATGGTAGCTTATCCGGGAACCTTTTAGAAATGTCTTCCCGCAGTTCGTCCACGGTATCCCTGGTTATTACTGTGTCCGTTGGCGTTGTTCCGTCAAATATCCGCGCTACGCATTTTTCCGGGTAGTCTGCCGGGTGACTGTAAACGCATATAATGGGCTGTTTTAATCCGCTTGTGTCTACCTCTGAAAAACTCTTAACTTCTTTCGTCTTCATGCTTCCCCGCCTTCCTGGCCTACTGCTGCCGCCTGGCTCTTTTCCGGGTTCTCCGCCTTTATCAGAATTTCTTGCATTATCTGCACATCCTCATAGCTTAAGGCGTCTACTACATACATCATCCGGCGCAATGTATAAATAGCCCATTGCCGGGTATCCCAGGTTGAACGGTCGCCAGGAAGCCCCGTATTTATCAGCGCTTCGGTGTCCGTTTCGGACATTTCGGCCAGCGCTGTGCTGGCGTCTACATACCGCTTTAACTCTTTCGCGTTCTGCGCCTCTTCCTCTGCCTTTTCTTGCTTCTCTGCCGCGTCCGCTATGGCCTGTTCCGCCTCTATATTGGCCTTCTCTGCGTCCTCTGCTGCCTTCTCCGCCTTTTCCTGGGCTTTTGCCGCCACCTTCTCCGCCACCTTCTGCGCTATTTCTTTGGTTTTTAAGTCTTCACCTGCCGCCGCCCTGGCAGCTATGGCCTTCTGTTCCTCTTCCGGCAGCCTGGCAGCCTCATACGCTTTCGATATGCCTATATTGCCTTCCTTAAACTGTTCTTTAATCTCCGGCGTAGCGCTGTTATTGATTTTTTCAATACGCGCCATATTTGTGGGCTTCTCCCCCAGGATACCGCCTACTATATCGCGTATCCGGCCTTCTTTTGAGATTTCCCCGTTCTCCCGCATTTTCTCCAATACCTTCTTAAGCCGGGCGGCAAGTTCCGTTTTCTCATAATCCGTAAGCCCCTGGGTATATCCATTCCCGGAAAGTAACGCCAGTTCGTACATGGTTTCCGACATATCCCGGAAGAAATACCGCACCTTCTCAAACTTTGCGTACCCGCGTTCCAGGTTTAACAGGTTCGCCCGGTTCCGGCGGTGGCCATCCACTATAATAAATTCCCCGTTTACCCTTGCCAGTACGGTGGGCTGTTCCTGTCCTACCAGTAAGAAACTATCTGCCAGGGCTTCTATGCCTTCATAAGTCTTCCGGGTATTCTCCGGCGCCTCTTTTACTTCCTTCGGGTTTAAATAGATTTCCTTATATTCCCTTACGGCAGCCGCCTGCTGCCGCGCCTTCGGGTTTATCATATCTAACGCGCTAAATGCTGACATTACTGTACCCCCTTCCCTTCCTGCAGGTCTGCTGCCTTTTCTGCCTCTATCTCCGCCATATACTCCGCCACAAATTTACGGTATCTAATGGCCGTCCAGCTACGCGGCGCATATTCTACAATCGGCTTGCAGAAAAACGTACTTTCCGCAGCTTTCGCCCCGTACCATATCTTGCTATCAAATACCTTATAGCCCTTTTCCTGTAGCCATTCCAGGCCGGATACGTTGGCGTCGCTATTCTGCCACATGGTCGGCAGCACTCCCCGGAATTGCAAGCGGCTGTTAAGCTGCTGCATTTGTCCCACCTGTTCTATAATCACGTCCAGGCCTTCCAGCGCCCAGGCGTCTATTTTTGTCGGTACAATCACATCATCACTCACGGCCAGCGCGTTAATGACGTTTAGCCCTAAATCCGGCGGGTTGTCTATGATGATAAAATCATAGGATTTTCCCTCTTCCAGCGGGAATGCCTCTGCCAACGCCTTAAAGCGTTCTATCTGGTCTTCGCTCTCTTCCCTGGTTAAATCGTTTGTGGCCTGTAATAAAGACATATTCGCGGGTATAATATCCATACAGGGATACCCCATAAGGGAATAACGCAAGCTATTCACGTCCATGTAGCAGCCCCGCAGCAGTTTGGACGTTTCGCACTCCGTTTCATCCTGGTACGCTCCGAACAACTTTGATAAATTCCCCTGTTTGTCATTGTCTACCATCAACACACTTTTTCCGTACCCGTTCAGAATATGCGCCATGTTTGCCGCTGTAAAGGTTTTACCGACTCCCCCTTTAAGGTTGATAATGCTAATTACTCTTGCCATACTTTCCGCCTTTCTTTCGCTCCGTTGAACCTAGCGAACATTCTTAGATTTTATTTTTTCCGCCTTCGCGGTACTTCCTTATAGCTTCGTAAAACTCCGCTTCACATTCCGGGCATAAATCTACCCGTTTCAACCCCTCATAGTCTAAATGTCGCGGGCTATTGGAAAAGCCGTTCTCTATCTTCTCTTCCCATTCTTTCCCGCAGCGGTCGCAACTGTAAATAGTCCTTCTTGCCATCCTCTCACCCTCTACGCCAGTGGAAGCAATAGGCTGGCTGCTTCCCGGCCTGCTTCTTTTCCGGCGCCTGCTGCCGCGTCCTGGCTTAAGGCTCCTTCCAGGTAGTTTCTTAACAGTTCTATGGTTTCTTGCCATCCGTAGCAGATAACAGCTAAATACCCCTGTTTTCCCAGGCGCTTTATGTATTCCTTCTGTGACTTTTGGACGGAACCGCCCGGCGCCTTCAACTCGATATATAAACCATGGTACCCGCAGCGGGCTACTGGTAAAACTAAATCCGGTACCCCAGCTTTCACGCCCTGGCGCTTTAATACCGCAGCCGTTGCCTTATCCCGCTTTCCGCCATTCGGAACATGGTACAGTAATTCCAATTCCGGGTACTGCTGCATATTCCAGGCGCACCACTCTATTATTGCTTCCTGGTGTCCGCTTTCGTCGCTTAATCTAAAGTTCCTCACACTCCCACCCCCTTTCTATCATCCTGGCCGCCCCATTCTTCCCAGCGGTGTAATTCGTTCAGTCCTTCCGCCACGATACCCACGCCCGCCATGGCCGCGATACCTGCCACAAGAAGGAAGACAACTGCTGCCGCTACCGCTATCACTCTTTCCATGCTCCTATGCTCCTTTCTCTCAATCCAGCCTCACCATTCTGTAATGCAGATACCCATACCCGTAAAACTCCGGGCTATGCGTCCCCACCTCTATGCTGTCCTTGACTATGTAATAGCCCTTGTACGGCTTCGGCTCATTGTAATAAGTGTTTCTATTTCTCACTATCCTGTATTCCGGTTCCGGCATTACCAGGTTTTTGCTTCTGTTCCACCGCTTCCCCTGTAAAGCCTCTTCCGTTCCTATTGTCCTGTCCGTGTATTTTATGAGATATGCCGCCAGCTTGCTGTAGTCCCCTTCCGTATCCAGGGGGCTAAAGTGTATCTTACTGTTTCCTTCATACGCTTTCTTCCAGCAAGCCTGTATCTTCCTTGTGTCTATGCCTGGCTGGTTTATAACTAAATGGTGGTGTCTGGCTCCCTTCTCCCCTATCTCCATTACATGAATATACTTAAGCACATACCCAGCGCTTTTATATGCCTTTCTTAACTCCCGCAAGAATACATCCGCGTCCTTCCTCATTTCTTCCCGCGTCCTGTACTCCAAACCCTTTTTACGGACATAACCAAAATCTATATGTAAATCGCCATCCTGGAAATTCTCATTCAGCAGCAGGCGTAATTTTCTTTCTGCGTTCTTACTGTTTATTTTTTTCTGTTCCTCTTTGGTGGGCTTTACCCTATCCCCCTTCTTAATCCCCTTCTTTTTATATTGGCTGGTAAAATACCGGTCTACCTCTATGGTCTTACCTGCCCTTGTAACCCTCTCCACGTATGGCACATTCAGGCACCCCCTTTATAGGCCTATATAGTCGGATACTTAATACTTTTATCAAGTGTTAAAAGCGGGTTCCCGCCCGCGTTTTCCTTGACTTCCCGCCATACGTGAAATATAATATTTTATAGCAGATATTCACTTATGGCATAGCCCCGGCGGTTTTCCCGAACCGCTGGGGCTTTTCCGTCCCTTTCCTTATCTTTTTTCAATGTACTGCGCGCTTACTTCATAGGCCGTTAAAACGGCTTCTACGCCGTCCAGGCGCTTTTTATACTCCCGGCTTTGTAAACGCCCTTCCAGGGCTACCCTGGCGCCTTCCTGGCACGTTGCCGCCCACTCTGCATATTCCTTCCAGCATATCGTAGGAACGAAACTAAAATAGCCTTCCGTAAAGGCAGAAGGAACCTTTACCACTACTTCCGTAATCTTCTTTCCCAGGGGCGTGGTTCTGTGTATCGGCTTCCTGGCTACCACTCCTTCCAGGTATACGCCGTTCTGCTGCTCTACCTTTTCCGTAACTGCGCCCACATATTCCGCCAGGACAAAAACCACGATATGCCCGCCGGGAACCTCTTTATAAGTCTGCATTTTCCCCATAACCATAACGTAGGCGCCATCCTTCAACTGTCCCGGCGTTGCGTCCGCTTCCTGGCCGTATATGACAATCACGCGGTCGCTGTCCTGGCTGCTGCCGCCGCTTCTCTGTATCTCCAGGAAAAACCGCTTTAATCCGCTG
The DNA here is from genome assembly GCA_910585705.1 of uncultured Christensenella sp. GTDB lineage: Bacteria > Bacillota > Clostridia > Christensenellales > Borkfalkiaceae > Coproplasma. The sequence goes on along the minus strand of CAJUER010000007.1, from coordinate 4,605 downwards.
GCGCCGTATATGTCCGGCTGCTTCTCAATCTCTCCGGCTATCCTTCCCGCCATCCCTACCGCATTTTCTCTCTTTCCCATCTTTACCGCTTTCCTTTCCCGTTTCTTCCGGCTGCTTCTGTCCACGCTTATAATGGCTTTATAGGCCGTTCCGTCATAATAACCGCTTCTATTATGCCGTATGTCCGCTGTATGCACTTCCTTCACCCCTTCGCTGCCTTTATTCCCCTATCAGAAGACGAACGCAGCACAGCGCTTCCGCCGCAGCTTCCTGGCATTTCTTTTCCCATGCCTCTGCCCTCTCCGGGTGCTGCTTCCTTCTGTACTCCCTATAAACCGTTTCCCATTGCTGCCTGTTAAGCCGCCTTCTGTATAACAGGTACTTTCTGTTTTCTTCCAGGTACCTGTTTACTTCATCATTTCCACCTGTCCGGAACCATTCACGCGCCAGTTTTGACGGGCTTACAATCCCCAAAAATCCCCTTATTCCGCCTGCACGTATGCAACGCGGCGTCTTCGGCCTGGTCTTCCTTTGCAATTCTTCATACATCCGGTAAAATCTCCTTTATTTCCAGTATGTAATACCGCTTCCCCGGTACGGCGCCCCACTCTTCCCGTCCTTCCCCCACCCGTATACCGCATAACGCCGTAAGCTGTGGCGCGTCCGCAGAATAACCATTACGGAAAATAACGCGCTGCTCTGGCGCTTCGCCGTTCTCCCACGTAGCCCCAAATATATTTCTAAAGCGGGTTGTATAATACGGCTTTATCTCCCGGTATTCCTCTTTTTTCACTCCCCCGGCTATAAGGTCGTACCATCCCTTTTTTATTGGCAATGTAAGCATTTCCCCACCTTCCTACAACTCTATTTCCATCTGCTCCGCAACCTGGAAAATATTGTACTGTGCTTTATGTCTTTCCAACCTATCCGCAGATAGGCCGTAATAATATGCGTCTTTTTCAAAACCCCAGGCCTGTAGCCCGGCGTCATGTGCCGCCATTAAGCTGCTGGCACTCCCTACGTGCGTATCCAGGAACCTGGCGCCGCGCTTAAGCTGCAGATAATGGCTGAATAACCATCCGTACAGTTCCGGCGGCTTCTGCGTTGTATGTATCTTCTTTTCCGTATTGGCTCCCCCGGTGTTCGATAACTTCACAATGGCAGCCGGGCGGTCATAATCCGTCCAGGCTATTTCTGCCTGGCTAAATGCTTCCCATGGTTGCAGCTTATCCCACACAATAACGCCCCGTGTTGGTGGCAAGTCGTAATAATTCCCGCCCCATATAATGCAATGTTTTGATACCCGGAAAAGTTCTGCAAAGTATTCCGGTGGCGGTACCTGGTTATCCCATTTTCCGGCGCCGTTCTCCCTCCGGCTTTTCTTCACCCGCTCCGCCGTACTCTCTGCCGGGTACCCGTTCTTTTTCCTGGTCTTATTCGTTCCCATTGCCATATTGTCGGCGCCTATGCCATAGGGCGCGTCTATTACCGCAATGTCGAAAAAATCATCCGGGAATAATGGCAGCGCTGCCATGCAATCCATGTTATAGTATCCGGCGGGAAGCGGCTTGCGTTCCGGCGGCGCCTGCTGCCGCTGCTGCTCTATCTCCCGCACTTCTACAGGAACCAATTTATAACGCCTGGTACTGATTCCCCGCCGCAGCATTTCCGCGCTTACCGTTCCGCTATCCTCTGCACCATAATCCCCCAAAAGCAGCGGCGCCCGGTTCGTTGCCATTATCTGCCTGGGCTTCCCTCTGCTAAAGTCGGTACCCGTAACGTACTTTCCCGTATTACGGTTCTTTACTGCGTAAATCATACAGCCGCCTTCCTGGCCGCCTGCCGCCTTGCTTCCAGGCTTTCGCGCCTGCTTTTTATCATATTTTCCAGTTGGTCGGCGGCCTGTTCGTATGCTGCTACTTCTGCGGACACTTCCGCCCCTTCTGCCTCTTCCTGTGTCACCCGTAAGACACGTTCGCCCTTCCGTTCACCATAATACCTATGGATTTCTATTAAGGTATCCCCGGACATTTCAACGCGCATATGCTCCCGGACGGTATCCAGCTTCTTATATTCCCTATACGCTTTGTAATACCCTTCTATCGCCTTCCGGCGGCGTTCGTCTGCTGTCATATACCCGCTTCCTATCTCCTTTTTGGCAGCAGCCGTTATAAATCCCGCTGCTGCCACCGTGACATATTTTTCCTTGCTTCGCCAAAAAACCGTAACCCTTCTTTGCTTTGGCGGCGCCCTCTGTTTTTCCATGGCCTCGCCCTCTGCTCCTGGCTTTGTATACCGCGTTCCTATTTTTCACATTAAAAAACAGGGAAAAACTTGTTGACCGTCCACGCGCTTTCTAGCTGGCGCGCCCGCTGCTATTTTTTCACGGTATCCACCTGGCAGCTATTTGCCTGCTGCCAGGCGCGCTATAGGGTGCCACCCTACACCTAATACGCCTTGCCGGAATCGAACCGACGCCCCCGCTATATGCCTGGCTGCGGTATTCTCCCACTGAATTAAAGGCGCTTACGGCAGCTTGCGCCGCCTTTCACATTGCTACAGCTAAAACATTATCGCCCGCAGCCTGGTACCCCCCCCAAATAGGAATAGCCCATATTTTCATAAGTGATAATATCCGCCAATATGGCGCCGTTCGTTCCAGCTACGGGCGCGTCCAGGCTTATGGTGTCTATCCGCCTTCTGCGTTTCTCCCTTTCGTGTCCTATCGCGGAACGCATAGCATAAAAGGCTATAATCTCAAAATTATGCTTGTGCAATTCCGGCAGCGCAAACCAGCGCTTTACAGATAACAGGTACCGGAATATCACAACGTCGTACCACTCATCACGCGGAAGCCTCCGTATATTTAGGTACTTTTCTACTATGTAGTGGTTTTCTGCTGCGAACGCTCTTTCTTCATCCGTTAAAGGCGCTTCGTATTTAGATTTCTTCATGCTCATTCACTCCTTTGTAATGCCAGGACGGCAATACTATGGCCGCCCGGTTCCGCTTACCATTTCCAATATTGCGTTGGTGCTGCTTCCGGGTTCCGTTCCCGCTCCCTTTTCAAATTCTCCGGGTTATTCATATATGCCCGCTTCTGTTCCCATGTAAAGAATATAAGTGCGTACAGGCGCTTAATAACCTTTTTTCGGCGCTCCCTGTAATCGTCTTCTTTGTTTTCTGCCGCGTCCTGGGCTGCTTCCTGGGGTTCCTCATATTTCCGGCTGGCGGAATGTTTGGTACTCCAAAATTCTGTTATGCCGTTTTCGGTCACTTCGTAGAAGTTGTTACCGTCTTCGCAGCAGATTGTTTTATGCAACCTTCCGTATTCGTCGGTGTCGGCGTACTCTCTGCACTCCCCGCCCTTCATAACTTCCGCTTTTGCTTCCTGGTACTCTGAAAATGTCGCTTTTTTCATGTTCTTACGCTCCTTTGCATTTATTGGATACCGGGCGGCCTTGCTGCCGCCCTGGCCTCTAATCTTCATCAATTTTCTTTCTGATTTCTTCTATATCCGTCACCAATTCCCGCCAGTATTCCGCGTTCCCGGCTGCATTCATATATTTTGGGCTTCCGTCTTCTGCCTTCTCTTCTGCCAACTCCGCCCAGGCTTTTGCCTCTCCTTCCCGGTGTTTCGTACTCATAAGCAGATAAGTGGTTAATGTAGTCCACTGTTCCCGTGTCATGGTTATGGTCTTTTCCTGTTTATCCCATATCCTTTGATTTTCCGCCTCTACTGCTACCCGTAGGTCTTCCCAATCCTCTTCATCCCATTCCGGTAACTGTTCAATCAGCAGCCTTTTTATTTCCCTAGTATCCCGTAGCTTATAGCCTGGTATATCTTCCGCAAGCTGCTTTACCAGGTTGTAATACTCCACCAGGCCAGCGGCCAGGTCTTTGCCGATACCGTCTACAATGGCTTTCGCAATCTCTCCGGCCTGCTCTTCGGTGGTCTGCTCTTCTGCTTCCTGGGATTCTACTTCCCGGTCTGCCCGAAAAGTCGGCGCCATGCTGTACCTGTCCGGCTTAATGTACTCGCCGCTTTCATCCGTCTTTATCATGCTACGCCGCTGCTTACCGTCATAAATGTAAGTAACGCTCTTTTCGGTTCTCTTCACTACCTCAATAGTAAAGATACATTCATGGTCGCAAATGCTCCGGCTGTAATAGGTCTTTCCAACTTCAAATTTTTTCATGTTCTTACGCTCCTTTGTAATCGTTTTATATTGCCCTTTGGGTTTAAATCGTTCTTTGTGCCAGTTCCGCGCTGTACTGCTGCCGTTTTCCGCCACCCGCGCCGCCTCTCTGCAATTCGTGGTAGATAGTCGCTCTATGTACGTTCATGGCTTCCGCTATCTCATTCACCTTTATGCCACTTTTGCACATTCTTTCAATAGCCTTCCTGTTCTCAAAACTCAACCTTGTGTATTTACGTGCCACCGCTTCCGCCCCCTCCCTTCTTATCTCTGAATAAAAAAAATAAAGCGCGATAGAGTTTTTACGCCCTACCGCGCTTTACATTTTTCCTATTCCTTGTAAAAAAATAAATGCGGCAGAGGCTTTAATACCTCTTGTCGCATTTAATTTTAAAACTTATCGCTG
>CAJUER010000006.1 GCA_910585705.1 uncultured Christensenella sp. | reverse complement strand
ACCCACGCAACCAGCTTGGAAGGCTAGTGTTCTACCATTGAACTACACCCGCATTGTTTGTCTGCTTACAAACGCACGAGCGGTTGCTTAAATTATGCACGACTCAATGCACAAAAAATTATATCAAAACAAAAATTGACTGTCAACTTATTTTTAAGCGTATAACATAAATTTGGTAATATTTTTGTGCGCGCTGTTTTAAAGGAAAATAAGCCGTAACAAACATGCCGACCGCGCACAATTTGCGCGGTCGGCTTTATATCCTTAGTTCTTATTAGAATTTTTTGTATTGATAGGAACGGCGCAGACAAAAGAGTAGTGACCTCATCGGTCGCTTACGCAAGCTACGCGACAGCTTCACGAAGAGAAGCCTTAAATTGAGGACAAAGTAAGTTGCGTAAAAAAGACCCTCCTTGTGTGGGAGGGTGGGTTGCTTGAATAATAGAGGGACCTCATCAGTCGCTTACGCAAGCTACGCGACAGCTTCTCAAAGAGAAGCCTTAAAATATGGTAAAAGAAACTGTGTGGCAAAAGAACTGCGTGTAAGAGAAGCCTTAAATTTACGGAATGTTATTTCGCGGAAGCGGATTCGTCGTCGGAGGGGAGAGCGTTTTTCTTTTTGCGCTTGTCCGACGTCAATACATATGCTATGTAAGAAATCGCCGCGAGTACGAGAATGACGACCAGCAATATGAGTATCACCGTGCGCGTGTCGGTTTTTTCCGAGTGGTTGGGGTCGGGATATTCGTAAGGAGGTTTGTTGTCCTCGATAATGTATTCTGTCAGGAAACCTTCCGTAACGTACCCTATGTGCTTGTTGCCCTCAGCGTCGGCGTACTCGACTTCATAGAAAGCGGAGCCTAAAACTTCGTGCTCGATTTTGTTTTTTATTTCAACTATCGCGCCGGTTGCGGGGAACAGTACGGACGTGCCTACGATAACGAAAGGCGAAGCGTAAATGCGGTTACCCGTGACGGTTGCGTGCCCGAACTCGGGCTCGGTCGTGCAGGTTTGCTCGGTTTCGGTAACCGAAGTTTTCAGCGTAACGTAGCTTTTTTCTCCGATGGCGACAACCGCCGCGTTGCCGGTGTAGCAAAGCAGAAGGGCAAGAGTGTCTTCCGCGATTAACTGCGTCTGTTTTGCCTCGAAGTGTTCTCCGCCGAGATTAGTCAAATCGACTTCGGTCATATACGAGCCCGCGCCGATTGTTACGAACTTCAAAGAATAATTCGCAGTTAAATCGGTTTGCGTGCTTCCGACTGCTATTTCGAGAGTGGAAGAATAATCTATGTACTTAAATTCAAGCAGTTTCTCTTCCGAGCCGTCGAACGAGTAAAGTCCGTTTGACTTTACCGCATAGACAGCGTCGCCGAACCGTTTGAGATTTTTATATTCGCCGTCTAACGTTTTGAGGAAATCTTTGCTGTGGTCGGTTTCGTCGATGTAAGCTACGGTTAACTGCGTATTCGATAACTTATAAATATAGTCGCCCAAAACAATGGTGGTTTTGGCTTCCGCTTCGGGCATGGTATGGTCGGACTCGGCTTTGTCGGGGAGGGAATATACCTTGTCCCCCGATTCTTCGTTCTTTAACGAATAATAAAATTTACCGTCCGCGCAGTCGAGGGCGGTTAAAATTTCGCCTTCGCCGAATTCATGAGTCGTAAGGCTGTCGCCTTTGTGAAGCTTGACGGAGTCAAACGTTTCGCCGTGTTCGATAAAAGCATATTCGTCTCCGTTCACGGCAAAATCCGTGAGCGAAGAAAATTCGAGCGATTTTACAAACTCGGTATACTGCGGATAATTTGTCGCCCCGCCCGCCGCACTTGCGGAAACTCCGCCGAACAACGACGGCAAAGCAAGCAATGAAGTTGTGATTAATGCCAGTAGTTTCACGATGCAATTATACCATACCTATGATTTATTGTAAACTGTTTAGCCGTGCAAAAGTTGACCGCAGAACACGGAAATTTCTTCAAAAAAATTTTTTTTATTTTTCAATTAGTACGTTTCTTGTCAACTTTGGCGGTTATAATAAAAACGAAAATAAACAAATGTTCGTTTTAAACGGGAGTATTATTTTGAAGGTCAAAAGACTTTTGCGCTTTTATTATTCCGTTCGAAGTCTGGAGCGCGCATTCGATAATCTTATTATGAAGTTTGCCTGTACGCCTTGCGGCGACGGCGAAAAGGGAGCGGAAAAAATATTGAAAATCATAGCCGAAAAGTGCGAGCTTTCCAAGCTGTGGAATTATATCGACGGGGTGGTGGTCAAGCTGTCGCCCGAAGAACGGCGCGCGCTTAAAACTTACGCCGCCTTGCGCTGCGGAGTTAAAAAACTTGACGACGAACGGCGCAAAACTTTAAGGCGCTCGGTTATGAAGTTTACGCGGCACGCGCGGAGGATAGAGAGCTTTTGCGAAGGAATAAGGCTTGTAAACAAGTATTACTGCGTAATATCGCCGTGCGCTTAACTATTTGTCCATGCGCACGAACTTTCTTCTGCCGGTAAAGTAAAGTATGACGATTGCGGCTACGGCAAGGGCGGACAGCACGAGCGCGGTTACGATTTTCGCGTTTACTCCGCTTTTTTCTTTTACGGGCGAGGAGTCGGGTTTATTGCCGTCAGGGACTTCGTTCAACGGATAGTCGTCGTTCGCGCCCGAGATGTAGCCGAAAGCATTGTCGTAAGAAACGTAAGAGTACGCCGACGCGCCCGAATAGTAAGTGCCGTAAAACGCGGCGGTAACGTTCAGCTCGCCGAGAACGGGCAGAGAGCTTGTGTTGTCGTCGGGCTTGAAGGTTACGGTTACGGGCATATTTAGGTAAACGTTTGCGGGCGGAACGTCCACGAGCGTAAGCCCGTCCTTTTTGCAGTAGCCGTAAAGGGCGCGGTAAATTCCCGCGTCCTCCGCATAGCGCACATAATACCAGTCCTCGTCGGAGGAAAGAATTTGCACGCAATAGGTGTACGGAATGGCAAACAGCGCTGTGTTCAAATCCTTGTTTTCGCAAAAATACACGTTGCGAACGTCTGCCCGCGCATAGTTGCGGCGGACGGGCGCGGTCTGGTCGGTTGCGGCTAACGCGGTTAGGGTAGGTATGCAGTTTAAACTTATCGCCGTCAGAAGACAGCACAAAAACAGCTTTGCTTTCATGTGCAAGAAATTATAAGCCGTATAACGTTAAAAAAATAAAATTATTTTGTCATAAAAGGTCTTATGAAAAGGGAAGAAATATTGCTACGCCTCGCGGCGCTTAAATGCGAGCAGAAAAAACGCCGCGCGGAAAACAAACTTTTCGATTACAACGCAAAGAAGAAACACAGAAAGCAGCTTGCTTTTCACCGCTGTAAAAAGCGCAACCGCTGGGTGTTCGGCGGCAACCGTTCGGGCAAAACCGAGTGCGGCGCGGTGGAGTGCATTTGGATTCTGCGCGGGATACATCCTTACAGAAAGAACAGAAAGGACGTGTTCGGCTGGGCGGTTTCGCTTTCCGCACAGGTTCAGCGCGACGTGGCGCAGGCTAAAATTTTAAAGTACTTGCCCAAAAGCTGGATTGAGGATATTACCATGATTTCGGGGCGGCGCGACAGCCCTGCGGGCGGAGTTATAGACCAGATAAAAATTAAAAACGTATTCGGCGGAATTTCCACGCTCGGCTTTAAAAGCTGCGATCAGGGCAGGGAAAAATTTCAGGGCAGTTCGCTCGATTTCGTGTGGTTCGACGAAGAGCCGCCGCGCGACATTTACGAGGAGTGTCTTATGCGCGTTATGGATAAACGCGGGGATATTTTCGGGACGATGACGCCGTTGAAGGGCAAAACCTTTATATATAATGAAATATACCTAAACCGCAAGCACAACCCCGAAATCTGGCACGAATTTATGACGTGGCAGGATAATCCTTACCTGCCCAAAAAGGAAATAAAGCTTTTGGAAAGCGCGCTCGACCCCTCCGCGCTGGATTCGAGAAAGTTCGGGAAATTTTCCGAAGGCGCGGGGCTGGTCTATCCCGAGTTCGACGAAAGCGTGCACGTCATAGAGCCGTTCGCCGTTCCGCCCGAATGGCAGGACAATATTTCCATCGATCCGGGTCTTAACAATCCGCTGTCCGCGCACTGGTACTGTGTGGACTGGGACGGAAACGTTTACGTTGTTGCCGAACACTTTGCGGCGGGCAGGGACATAGACTTCCACGCGGACGCTATAAAAAGCATAAGCCGTAAAATAGGCTGGCGGACGGACGGCAGGGGAAGAATCCGCGCGCTTATAGACAGCGCGGCAAACCAAAGGACGCTTGCCTGCGCCAAAAGCGTTACCGAGCTTTTTTACGAGCGCGGAATACTTGCGGATACAAACGTGAATAAGGAGGTTTTTGCCGGAATAGAGAGAGTTAAAAGCTATCTTAAAAGCGGAAGGCTGTTTATCTTTTCCAACTGCGTGAATATGATCGAAGAGTTCAAAACTTACTCGTGGGCGGACGGCGATTCGCCCGTCAAGCGCGACGACCACTGTATGGACGAGTTGAGGTATTACATTGCTTCGCGGCCGCACGGTCCCGAAAGGGCGATATCGACCGTCGCGGCGGATAAGCTGCGGCGCATACGCGGACGGCACAGGCATTTCGAAAGTTAAGGAGGTTATATGGAGGAGGATTTGAAGGGAGCGCTTAAAAAGTGCGCGGTAGGCTTCGGGACGAGCGAGGTTGTGGAAGAGTTCAGCGTGGAGGATGGCGAACTCAGACTCGTCAAAAAAAAGGTTACCAGGCGCGACGTTCCGCCCGACATAAAGGCGGTAAAGCTTTTAATGGAGGGCGACGCGGGCGCGCTCAGTGACGAAGAAATAGAGGAAGAAATGAAAAATCTCGAAAAAATGTTAAAGGAGGAGAATTTTGACTGAAAACAAAAATGCAAAGACGGCGGAAAAGACGCTTGCGGAAGAGGTGACGAACGACTTCCTTGCGCGGCAGGCGGAGCGTAGGTTTTTGGAACGCGGCTGGCAGCTTAATATGAATTTCGTAAGCGGCAACCAGTATTGCGACATAGACGCTTCGGGCGAGCTTTTCGAAGAGGATAAAAAGTATTACTGGCAGACGCGCCGCGTGTTTAACCACATTGCGCCGACGGTGGATATGCGCTGTTCGAAGCTCGGGCGCATACGCCCCGCGCTTACCGTAAGGGCGGCTTCCGATGAGGAAAAAGACAGACATTCGGCTTCGCTTGCTTCGGCTATACTTAATTCCGTGTTCGGCGACGGCGACGTGGACGGCGTTATCACCGACGCAACAGTCTGGTCGGAAACGTGCGGCACGGCGTTCTATAAAGTTGTATGGGACGGCTTTGCGGGAAGCGCTGTGGGAAAAACGCAGGACGGCAGGAAGCTCCGTCAGGGCGACGTAAAGGTTTCGGCGGTGTCGCCGTTCGAAATTTATCCCTTTGTGCTGTCGGAGGAAAAGCTGGCGAACCAGCCCAGCATAATCCACGCAAAGGCGGTGCCCGTGCAGGAAATATATTCTATGTACGGCGTGAAGCTCGCGGGCAGGGATATAGAGGAATTTTCGCTTGCACCGTTTTCTGCGGCTTCTCACTCGTTCTCGTCCCGCCCCGAAGTCAAGGCGGTACGGCACGGTTACGAGCTTGTGATAGAGCGGTATTCGCGCCCGTGCGACGATTTACCAGAAGGCAGGCTTACTGTTGTAGCCGGCGGAGAGCTTTTATACGACGGTCCCTTGCCTTATGTGAACGGGGAAGGCGGCGAACGAACCTATCCGTTTATAAAACAGACGTCGCTTCAACTTGCGGGCAGTTTTTTCGGCGCGAGCGTGGTGGACAGGCTCATACCGTTACAGCGCGCATATAACGCGGTAAAAAACCGTAAACACGAATTTTTAAACCGCATTTCTATGGGCACGGTTGCCGTCGAGGACGGTTCTGTGGACGTTGACGAATTTATCGAGGACGGGCTTACGCCCGGCAAGGTGGTCGTTTACCGTCAGGGAAGCAAACCGCCCGAAATGCTTTCCTTCGGCAGTCTGCCTGCGGGCTTTAACGAGGAGGAGCAAAATATCTTGACGGAGTTTGCAAAGGTTTCTGGCACGGGAGAGCTGTCGGACAATGCGGACGGATATGCGGGCGTGACTTCGGCAACGGGATTACAGCTTATCATCGAGCAGGACGAGGCAAGGCTGGAAAACAGCTATCATCAGATTAAGCGCGCCGTCAAGCTTATAGGCAGGCAAATACTCCGCCTGTACAGGCAGTTTGCTTCCGACGTGCGGCTCCTCAAATTCGCGGGCGCGAACAACGTTTTAAACCTATATTATTTCAAGGGGAGCGACATTTCTTCGGACGACGTCGTTCTGGAAACGGAAAGCGAATCTAATTTAACGCCCGCACAGCGCAGGGCGGCGGTATACGAAATTTTGGACAGGGGACTTTTCTCCGACGAGAGCGGCAAGCTTTCGTCCGCTTCGAAGAATAAAATTTTGGAACTTCTGGGTTACAAGGGCTTTGCGAGCAGCAGAGATTTGGGAGAGCTTAACCGTGCGCGCGCAGGCGAGGAAAACCTTGCGATGAAGTGCGGCGAAGCGGAGGTAAAAAGCTACGACGACCACGAAACGCATATTGCCGAACACACGGCTTTCCTTTTGACGGAAAAGCTTACGGCGGATACCGAAACGCGCATATGCGCACATATCGATATGCACAGACGATTATTAAACGAAAACAAGGAGGCAGATAATGGATAATCTTTTAAATCCCGTAACGGACACGGCGGAGGCTGCGGAGGCAGAAAAGGAAGAAGCCGCGACGGTGCCCGCGAAATTCAAGGACGTAAAGACCCTTGTCAAAGCATATTCCGAGCTCGAAGCCGAATTCACCCGACGCAGTACGCGGCTTAAAGAGCTGGAAAAGGAGAACAAGACTGCTGCGCCGTCCGACGGGGCGGAAGGGCAGTCCTCTCGGCAAAGCGAAGAGCGGCTTATAGAGGCGGCGCTTCAATCCGAGCGCGTAAAGGAGGCGGTTATAAAGGAATATCTCAAAACCGTGTCCGAGCCGAAATCGGTGCCCCTTGTGACCGGCGGCGGAGGAGTCGCCGCACCGCGCGTTGCGCCCCGAACCGTAAAGGAAGCGGGCTTCCTCGCGCAGGAATTTTTAAAATAAAAATTAAGGAGAATTAAATTTGATTACTGTACAGAATGCCGACGCGGCATTGAAGGATTATTATCTCGACGCCGTGACGGCACAGCTTAACGAAGGCATTTCACCCTTCTTCACGGCGATAGAAAAGAACACCAACGACGTATACGGCAAGGACGTAAAGGTTGCCGTAGTAAAAGGCTTTGCAGGCAATATGTGCGCCTGCGCTGAGGACGGCGAACTGCCCGACCCCTATAAAAACAGATACGCGGGAATAACCCTGCCCCTGAAAAATCTTTACGGCACGATAGAGGTAAGCGATAAGGCGCTTCGCGCTTCGCGCGATTCTTCGGGCGCGTTCGTAAATATTTTAAACGCGGAAATGGAGGGGCTTATATCCAGTGCAAGACAGAATTTCAGGAGAATGCTTTTCGGCGACGGTTCGGGCAAACTTTGCACTGTCAAGAGTAAGACCACTGCTAACGAGTTCGCCGTGTCGGAAGTAAAAGACTGGTTTGCCGGATTGCGCGTAGACGTGTACGACTCGGTAGGCACGAAGGCGGCTTCGAGCGAAGGACTTTACATCGAAAAGGTGGACAAAGCGGCGGGCAAGGTTTACTTCAACAAGAACATTACCGAATCGATCGTCAACGGCGGAATTTACGTTCACGGTTCTAAGGACGGCGAGCTTACGGGGCTTGGCGCGATATTCGACGGCGCTACCCTCTACGGCTACAATAAAAGCGACGACGCATACTTCGCGCCGTATAAATGCGACTGCGGCGGAAAGCTTACGGAAACGCAGCTTTCGGACATGCTCGACTATCTCGAAGAGCATTTCAACAGCAAGGTCGACGTGATACTTTGCTCGTACAAGACGAGGAGAAAGATAGCCGCGCTTGTCGACGCGAACAGAAGGGTGGTCAACTCTATCGACGCGCGCACGGGCTACGGTTCCGTTACCGTAAACGACGTGCCGGTATATGCGGATAAGTTCTGTCCCGACGACAGAATACTTTTCCTCAATACCGCCGATTTCAGCCTTAACCAGCTTTGCGACTGGGAGTGGCTCGAAGACGAGGACGGCAAAATTCTCAAACAGGTACCGGGCAAAGCTTCGTACACGGCCACGCTTGTTAAGTATGCCGAGCTGGTTTGCAAAAAGCCGTGCGGTCAGGGAATGCTTTATAACTTCGAGGCGGCTTCCGAATAAACAAATAGGATAATCGAGCGGGAGGGAGGGCGGCAAGTAAGGAGTTGATATGAACGTAAAGGACATTATAATTTCCGCGCTTAAAATTATCGGCCGCGCCGATATTGCGGCGGCGGTGAAGGGCGGCGAAACGCTTTCCGCGCAAGATAGCGAAACGGTTGAAACACTGTTATACTGCTTCAATGCGACCGAAGACGAAATTGCACGCAACTATGTGCCGCTGACTTCGTGCGAGGTTTTCACTTCCACAAGCGACAAGTTTCTGCTTTTCATTTTTAAACACACGCCGTCAAGGATACTGCGCGTGAGGTCGGAGGGGAAGGAAATCCCGTTCGAGGTTTTTCCCGAATACGTTTACGCGCAGGCTTTCGAGGTTTACATAGACTACGAATATCTGCCCTCGAAAAAGCAGCTTGCGGATAAAAGCAGTTACTCGGACGAGGTCGGCGAAAACGTTCTGGTTTACGGAACGGTTGCGGAATACTGTCTTATAAACGGCGAAATAGAGTCGGCGGACGTGTGGGAAAGCAAATACCGCAGCGCGGTTGACGCGGCGCAAAACAGGTTGGCGCAAGGAAAAGATACGGAAGATAAAAAGCTTGCCGCAGGCGGATATATTCCGCCGAGGAGGTGGGTATGACGGTTTTTCCCAAAGCAAAATTTGCGGAAGAAAAAGTAGTATCGGACGGCGGACTGTGCATAAGCTGCGTTCCGTCGGGCGCAGGCTTAAAGCCTGCGCTTTCCGCAGTGCCCTTTGCAAGCGGCGCGCCCGAAAACATTAAGGCGGTCTATTTTGCAAAAGGCATAAACACATATTTCGTTTGCGCTGAAAGCGGCGTTTACTTTTCCAAAACCAACGAGTTCTTCGCTCGCATTGCTACCTACCGCGACAACATGTTTGCTTTCGAGTTTCTGTATAACGACAAGCCCTGCGCCGTGCTTTGTATGGGCAACGGCTCGGTGCGCTACTCGGCGGAGGGTTTTTCCACAGTGCCCGTCAATGCCGATTTGTGCGCCGGCGCGTATCACTGCGGAAGACTTTTCGCAATAGATTCGGACAACAAAAACAAACTCGTCTGGTCGGAAACGGGCGGATTCACCGAATGGGGGCAGGCGCTCGATAAAGGCGGATACCTCAATCTCGATCCGGAGCGCGGCGAAACGCTTGACGTCGTCTGCTTTGACGGCAGGCTCGTGCTCGTGAGGAAATACGGGCTGACCGTACTCAATATGTTCGGCTCGCCCGAAAATTACAGTGTGGGAATAACAGACACCGCCTGTCCCGAAATATATAAAAACACGGCGGTGTCCGTCGGCGGCAAACTCTTGTTTTTCACGCGCGAGGGGCTTTGCTCGTTCGACGGCTCGCGTATCGAATCTCTCAAATCGGATATAATAGCGGACGTATACGACGGAACGTGCGCGGCGTCTTACGCGGGCAGATATTTCCTTGCCTGCAAAAGCAAAAGGCTTAACCGCGCCGTTGTGCTGGGCTACTGCGTTGCGGACGGAGAAAGCTGTATAACAGACTGCGCGGCGGAAGCGCTTTGCGCTTCGGACGGGGTGTACGCATACTCGGGCGGCAAGGTTTACAAACTGGAAGAGTCGGACTGGCAGTACACTTCCGAACCGCTCGGGTTTGGTACGCACAGCCGCAAGACGCTAAAAGAAATTACTTTCAAGGGCGTTGCGGACGTTGCGGTATCCTGCGGCGACAAAACGCGCTTGTATTCCGCCGCGCGTGGGATAGTCCGTCCCGGAATGAGGGGAAAATATTTCACCGTTAAAATTTCGGGAGAGGGCGAAGTCGGCGATATAGTTGCAAAAGCGGAGGTGAGCGTTGGAATTTGACATCATTCAGATAACGCCTGAGGAGCTGAAAGAGCTTTCCGTCGTGTCTATGAAAATGCTGCGCACGGCTCAGCAGAAAAAAGACGAAATAGTACGGAAGCACGAACAGGAAATGAAGACCTTTAAAAGAATAGCGCTTACTAACGGTATGATTAATTCTTCCCTTCTCGAAGCCAAGAAAGCGGAGCTTAAAGCCGAACTCGATTTACAGTCGGCGATACTCGCGGATAACCTTTTATATAATATGAGCCTGAACGAGCCTACCGACGGCGGCGACGTGGGCGGCGGCGACGGCAGTACGGAATCGGGATATATAGTCGACTACACCCTGCCGTATAGCGAACGTTACAAGCTGGTGCGCGACTATTATTTCACGATAGAGGACCCGCAGGAAAGGCTGGTGCTGTATACCGTAGACGAGGTTGCGAAGCAGTATCTTTCAAGCTATTACAGAACGCTGTACGACGTGCTTTACTCATACAGCAAATAAATCGCATGGAACGCGGACGGCGCATGCCGTCCGCGCTTTTTTAATTGACAACGGGCTAACGGTTTAGTATAATTTTTTTATGAAATGTGCGAACGGTTGGCGCGACTATAAAATTTTAGCCACAAGTCGCGGAATGAAGCTGGAAAACTGGAACGGTATAGTTCTTCTCCGTCCCGACCCTCAGGTCATCTGGGATACGGGAGACCTTGCTTCGCGCGGCGGCATACACGCGGTTTACAGGCGCAGCGAGAAAGGCGGAGGCGGCTGGGACGTGCGAAAAGAGTTCCCGCCGGAGTGGACGGTAAGCTACCGCGACTTGACATTTAAGGTGAAGCCGATGGGCTTCAAACATACGGGGCTGTTCCCCGAACAAGCCGTGAACTGGGACGCGATGCGCACGATAATAGAGAGTGCTGTAAGCGGAGGACGCGAGGTAAAGGTGCTTAACCTGTTTGCATACACTGGCGGCGCTTCGGTTGCGTGCGCAAAGTCGGGCGCGCTGGTAACGCATGTGGATGCGGCTAAGGGAATGGTGGAACGCGCGGGAGAGAACGCGAGGCTTTCGGGCGTTAACGAGGGGATTCGTTACATAGTGGACGACTGTATGAAGTTCGTCGCGCGCGAAATACGGCGCGGCAACAAATACGACGCGGTCATTATGGACCCGCCGAGTTACGGCAGAGGCCCCAACGGCGAGATGTGGAAGATAGAAGAAAATCTCTTTTCCTTCGTTCAAAGCTGTGCAAAGCTGCTTTCTGACAAACCGCTGTTCTTTCTTATAAACAGCTACACTACGGGCTTGCAGCCTGCGGTGCTTAAAAATATTTTAACGCTTACGCTCGGCGGCTTCGGCGGTGAAACGCAAGCCTACGAGCTGGGTATACCTACGGAGGAGGGAATCGCCCTTCCGTGCGGCGCGAGCGGACTTTTTACGGGCAGGTAAATATGGAAGATCTTATTATTCTTCACGAAGACAATCATATAATAGTGGTTTTAAAGCCGCAGAATATTGCGTGCTGTCCCGACGAAAGCGGCGACGAAAATCTTCTCGACGCGGTTAAAAACTATTTAAAAACGACGTACAACAAGCAGGGCAACGCATACGCGGGGCTTGTGCACAGGCTTGACAGACCTACGGGCGGCGTAATGGTTTTCGCCAAAACTTCCAAAGCGGCGGCACGCCTGTCCGAACAGATGAGGAGCGGCGGTTTTGAAAAAAGATACTTTGCCGTGCTTTGCGGAAAGCCTTCCAAAAACAAAGGCACGCTTGAAAATTATCTCCGTAAAAATTCCGTAAACAACACCGTTTACGTCTGTACGCAGACGGAGGAGGGGGCAAAGTTCGCTTCTCTCGACTACGAGATAAAGGATTTTAAAGACGGGCTTTCGCTTGCGGAAATAAACCTGCACACGGGCAGAACGCACCAGATTCGCGTGCAGACTGCGGCAATCAACACTCCCGTTTACGGCGATATGCGCTACGGCGGCGAAAAGGCCGTTAAGGGTAAGCTCGCGCTTTGGGCGTATTCCCTGCGCTTCACCCACCCCGTTACGGGCGAAAAACTGCGCTTTATCGTCTGTCCTCCCGAAGAGTCCGCGCCCTGGAAGCTGTTTGATATAAAAACCGTTTAATATTCAATTTTTTGGGCGTTGCCGAACAAAACCGTTTGACAACGCCTTTATATTATAGTAAAATGATAGTTGCTATTTTTATCGGAGTTTAAGCATATGAAACGGACAGGATATAAAATTTCATTAATTTCGTTAATACTCGCGCTGGCGGTCTGCATAGGCGCGCTTTTGGGTATAAATTTAATTCACGCCAAAGCGGACGGCACGGTTACCGTAAGCGGCTCGAACATTTTCACCGCTACGGGCGAAGCGAACGTTATCGCCGACAGGCAGGAAAACGGCACTTCCGAAGACGGCAGCCCCGCATATAAATATTATTCTATGTTCACTTTCGGTTTCGATAACGACACGGTGTCTTACAGAAAGAACCTTGCCTACAACTGGTTCGAAGCCGACAAGGACGGCAACGGCGCGAACGGTCTTTTCAACATGACGTTCGGTTTTAAGAATACTATTTTCGAAAAATTTGTAATTAAGTTCGAATCGCAGGTATACGAAAAGAAAACCAAAGAAACCAAATCGGTCAACAATATCGTGTTCTTCCCCGTATCGGGCGAGGACGGAAAGGTTTATGCGGTAATCTGCGACGATGCGGACGACGTTAAAGCTCCTGCGGACGGCGTAAAGCTCGACGCGGCGGATATTACCGTTAAATTTACCGAGAAGCTGAATGGCGGCAAGTACGCCGTATCGGTAGGCAACGAAACCGCAAACGTGAACGGCGAGTTCGTCAACGTTGGCGGCAACTATGTAAAATCGTCCACCTCGACTTCCAGCCCCGTTTATCCGCTCAACTTCAAAGCGCAGTTCGCGGACGGTAAGGCGGAGGAAGGAAATTCGGCGCAGATGGTGCTTTATTCGCTCAACGGACAGAGCTTCGAGCTCAACGGAACGACGCCTAAATACAACGAGGAAAAGGATTACTACTACGGCGGCGCGGTTACGGACGACACTCCCCCCGTGCTTTGTATGGAAGAGGAGCTCAACTATCTCACGCTCGGCAAGGAAATAGACGTGGATTACGCGGTAATAGACGTTCTCCGTACTTCTCCCCGCGCAACCGTTTACTACTATCTGCTCACTTACGACCAGTACAAAGAGGAAGATTTCGACTATAATAATAAGGAAGGCGACCTTTTCAAGGAAATTACTTCTTCGGACAACTTCCTTCTCGAAAGCAACAAAGACAAGTATCTGCCCAAGAAGGAGACGGAAAACAGCGCCGTGTTCGGCAAGGACAAGCACCTCGAAGTGGATATGGCGGCAAAGGTCTATCTGAAACTGACCGACATTACTTCCAACGGAAAGAGCTGCGACGTGTTCCTCGACTGGTATGTTTCCGACGCGTATAAGCTGAACATAAAGGACAGCGGCTTTATAGCCGTTGCAAAGGATACGCAGGGCGCGGCTTTCAATTACGACGGCAAAGACGGCAAGACGTGGCAGACTCTTATAGAAGAGTATCAGGCAAAAATCACCGACCTTGCAAAGGATTTGTCCGCAGGCAGTTCAAGCTATCTTTACCTGCCTTCGGTAGAAAGTCTTTTCACCGATAACGCTACGGCTTACACCGATTTGAAGGTGAGCGTTTACTACTACAATACCGCACAGCAGTCTAATTCCGGTCTGGCTACGAACAACCTTTCGATAAACGTAACCAAACAGGGCGATTATGTTTTCACCCTCTATGCGACGGACGCGGCGGGAAACAGTATGTGGTATATCGACGAGCAAGGCGAAGTAAAGGAATTTGCCGCAAGCGATATATGGAACATGTACAACGACAAGGACGACGAGGACCTTGACGAAAAGTTGCCTTGGTTCAGATTCTCCGTCGGTTACACGGGCGTACAGTTCGAGGAAACTCCCGGCTTGCAGGCTACGGCTTACGTCGGCACGTCTTACAGCTCGGCTTCCTTCAAAATCAACGGTATTTCCGGCAGCTATGACACGCAGTACAAGCTTTTCCTTTTCGACAGGGCGGGTTACTACAACGACACGAACAAGACGCTTTCTTACGAAAAGTACATTGAAAATCTTGACAGCTTATTCAACGACGCGCAGACTCGTAAATACTTCAAGGCAATCCCCGCGCTTTCCGATATGGAAGAAACAGACCCCGAGTACGAGCAGTATAAGGATTACGAGTGGAACAAAACCTCGACTACCTTTACACCGCAGGATTCGAATGCGTTCTATCTTATCCGCGCGGAAGTTACGGACACGCAGTACAACACGGACCCCGTTTCCTGTAATTTGGGCGTCGTGGCTTCCGTAAAGTCCAAAACGCTGAAAGGCGAAAGCGACTGGGCGAAGAACAATATCGCTTCCATAGTTCTGCTTTGTATCGCAGGCGTTGCGCTTATATGTATCGTGCTTTTACTTGTAATTAAACCCAAGAACGAGGGCGACGTGGACGACACGTTTGAAAAAATCAAAAGCGGCAAAAAGAACAAAAAACAATAATTTTTAAAATAAACGGCTTAAAGCCTTGCGCGCGGCGGTGTGAAATTTTCACCGCCGCGCGCTTTACTTTTCAAAAATAAATTGTTATAATTAAAAGAGGGTCTTTATCGGATAATTCCGAAAAAGGTTAAACAGCAAATTTTAAGACAATAATTGTGAAAAACTGTTGAAGGAAAAAAGTATGGCGGAAAAGGGCTATAACGCAGACGATTTAAGAATTCTCGAAGGGCTTGAAGCCGTGCGCCTTCGTCCCGGTATGTATATCGGTTCAACGGGCGTAAAGGGACTTCATCACATTCTTTGGGAAATAGTGGACAACTCCGTTGACGAGGCGGCTAACGGCTACGCGGACGAAATTACGGTGAAGCTGTGGAAGGACGGTTCGGCTTCCGTTGAGGACAACGGAAGAGGTATGCCCATTGACGAAAACAAAAAGGCGCATATGAGCGGCGTCGAAGTCATTTTCACCAAACTTCACGCGGGCGGCAAATTCGACACCGAGAACTACGCTTTTTCGGGCGGACTTCACGGAGTCGGCGCGTCGGTCACCAACGCCCTTTCCAAATGGCTGAACGTAGAGGTCTATCGCGGCACTATCCATAAAATGCGTTTTTCAAGCCGCTACGACGAGGAGCACGGCAAATGGCTGTGCGGCGTTGCGGAAAGCCCGCTTGAAAACACGGGAGAGCAAACCGAAAAGCGCGGCTCGTTCGTAAGGTTTATGCCCGACGACGAAGTTTTCGAAACGGTTGACTGGCACTACGACGTTGTATTCAAAAGACTCAAAGAGCTTGCGTTTTTAAATAAAGGACTTAAAATCAACTTAATTGACGAACGTGATTTATACCGCACCGTAGAAGTTGAGGACGACGTGGAAAGCGACGTCGGCGAAGAAGGCGAGATAAAGACCGTGCAGGAGCTTCTGCCCCCGCGCGAGCCGATAAGCTTTAAGTACGACGGCGGACTTGTGGACTTCGTCAAATATCTGAACGGCGACAGAACGCCCCTCTACAAAGAGCCGCTGTATTACTCGGCGGTAAAGGACATTCAGCTTAAAGGTACGCCCGCAAGCAAAATCAAAATAGAGTTTTCGATTTGTCACACTAAGGACGATACGGAAAGCCTTTTCTCGTTCGTCAACAATATTTCCACCGTAGAGGGAGGCTATCACGAAACGGGCTTCCACAACGGTCTTTTAAAGGTTATCAACGAATACGCGCGCGGCAACGGCTTTTTGAAAGCAAAGGAACAGCCGTTCATCGCGGACGACATAAAGGAAGGACTGACCGCAGTACTTACCGTTAAAATGACGGGCGTGGAATTCGAAGGTCAGACCAAGACAAAGCTCGGCAACCCCGAAGCTAAGGCGCCCGTCGAGCAGACGGTGTACGAAGGGCTTTCCGAGTTAATTGCGGACAAGGCAAACAAACCGCTGTTCGATGAAATCGCCAAAAAAGCGAAATTCGCCGCAGACGACAGAATTAAGCACCGCGCCGAACGCGACGTAGCGAAGGCTGCTTCCGAAAACGACGGACTCAACCTTGTAGGCAAACTTTCCGCATGCTCGGGCAGAAACCCCGACCAGAACGAGCTGTTTATAGTCGAGGGCGATTCGGCGGGCGGCACGGCGAAACAGGCGAGGGTAAGGCAGTACCAGTCGATTCTTCCGCTTCGCGGCAAGCCCTTGAACGTTCAGAAAAAGACGGCTTTGCAAGCGCTTCAAAACGAAGAAATAAAAACGATGATTTCCGCAATAGGCGCGGGTTTTAACCGCTCGTTCGACGTTGAAAAAACAAAATACAAAAAAGTAATTATTTTATCCGATGCCGACCAGGACGGTTTGCATATCCGCTGTATACTTCTCACTTTTTTCTTCAAGTATATGCGCGACCTCGTGAACGCGGGCTACGTCTATATAGGTATGCCGCCTTTATATAAGGTATATAAGAGAGATATCGTAGAGTACGCCTACGACGACGAAGAGCTGGACGAAAAAATCAAAAAAGTGGGCAAAGGCTATCAGATACAGCGCTATAAAGGTCTGGGTGAAATGTCTGCAGAACAGCTTTGGGAAACGACAATGAACCCCGCAACGCGCAACCTCACACAGGTAACGATAGAGAATGCAGCGGACGCGGCGGACGTTATAGAAATGCTTATGGGCGACAAAGTTGAGGGCAGAAAGGAATTCCTCAACCAGAACGCCAACTTCAACAAGGTTGACGGATTTATCGACAGGGTACGCTTTAAGCCCGAAACCGACGGGGAGGACTACTGATAATGGCACGAAAGAAAGACGACGGCTCGGTTCAGACTTCAATCCATACGGGCAGCCTTATAGTTTCACCGCTTGAAGAGGTGCTGCCGCAGTCAATGCTTCCTTATGCGGAATTCGTAATTTTAGACCGTGCTTTACCGCGAGTGGAAGACGGCTTGAAGCCCGTGCAAAGGCGTATTCTGTATACTATGTACGAAATGGGTTTAACGCCCGACAAGCCGCATAAAAAATCGGCGCGTATCGTCGGCGACTGTATGGGTAAATACCACCCTCACGGCGACAGTTCGGTTTACGACGCAATGGTAAGAATGGCGCAGGAATTCAACGTCAGAATGACGCTTGTCAACGGTCACGGTAACTTCGGCTCGGTTGACGGCGACCCTGCGGCGGCAATGAGGTATACCGAAGCAAGACTGGAGCCTTTGGCTATTGAGCTTTTACGCGATTTGGATAAGGAAACCGTTCCTTTTTCCTTCAACTTCGACGACAGCTTGTTAGAGCCCGATTTGCTTCCGGGCAGGTTTCCCAATCTTTTGGTGAACGGCGCAAACGGCATTGCCGTAGGACTTGCCACAAATATTCCCACGCACAATCTCGGCGAGGTTATAGACGGCTGTTGTGCGTTTATCGACAATCCGCGAATTTCGCTTGCCGATATGATGAATATAATACCCGGACCGGATTTTTCAACGGGCGGTTTTATTATCGCAAACGAGTTGAAGCAGGCTTACGAAACGGGCAAGGGCAAAATCACGCTGCGCGCGCGTTATACGATCGAACAGGGCGATTACGGCAAAAAGCTGATTGTAATTACCGAGCTTCCCTATCAGACCAACAAAGCCGATCTTTTGCGCAAAATTATGCTTTTGCGCGAGGATAAGAAGGAACTGCTTTCGGGTATTTCCGATATTGTGGACGAGTCTGACCGTTCGGGTATGCGCGCGGTAATTACCTGCAAAAAGGACGCCAATGTAGACGAAATTTTAAAAACGCTTTTCAAGTGTACCGATTTGGAGTGTACGTTCGGCATAAATATGGTCGCCATTGCGGGCGGCAAGCCCAAGCAGCTGGGGCTTATAGATATAATAAGGTATTACACGCATTACCAGCGGCATATAATTCTGCGCCGTACCAAGTTCGATTTGAAAGAAGCGCTTGCGCGCTGCCATATCCTCGAAGGGCTTATTATCGGCGTGCACAACGTTGACGAAGTCGTAAAAATCATCAAGACGGCGGAATCCACCGCAGACGCAAGGCGCAAGCTTATGGAAAGGTTCGCCCTGTCCGAGCGGCAGGCGCAAGCCATACTCGATTTAAGGCTGGCAAGGCTTGCAAAACTCGAAGTTAAAAAACTCGAGGACGAGCTTGCCGCGCTCAAAATCAAGATAGAACAGCTACGCGCCATCATTGCCGACAAACAGAAGCAGTGGGCTATCGTCAAGCAGGAAATGCGCGAAATCAAACGCAAATACAAGTGCGAAAGAAAGACGCGTATCGTAGGCGCGGCGGACAAAATCGCCGTCAAACGCGCGGACGGTCAGCGCAACGTTTCCGACTGGTCGGTCGCAATCACCGCAAACAATTCGATTAAATTCGTCGAACAGGGCGAGTTTGCGTTCGCGTCCAAAAAGAAGCTTACGGCTTCGGCACCACAGTCGCTCATACACAAGCAGGTTGTCGATTGCGGCGCGGACGACACGCTTTTCTGCTTCACCAATCTGGGCAACTGCGTTAAGGTCTGCCCCAAGTATGCCGAACTTTCCGAGTTCCGTTCTTCGGGCCAGAAGTTCGAAACGCTTGTGGAGGGTATCGCAAAGGGCGAGTACGCCGTGCGTATGTTTGTGTGCAAGGGCGGGAAGGTTCCCGAAGGTGAATTGCTGTTTTTCACTAAACAGGGCGCGGTAAAGCGAAGTGAATGGAGCGAATACGAGCAAGGTAAAAACGTTTTCCCCGCAGTCAAATTAAAGGACGGCGACAGCCTTCTTTCGGTTGAGCAGTACGACGGCGACGAATATTCGTCAATGCTGTTTGTAACCCGCAAAGGCATGTGCCTCAACGCCAATAAGGACAGCGTGCCCGTTCAGGGCAGAATCGCCGTAGGCGTAAAGGGAATTGCGCTTTCGGGCGACGATGAAGTAATTTACGCAACTCAGCATACGGGCGAGGGCGAAATAATAATAGTAACCACGCTCGGCGGCTTCAAGCGCGTAGTGTCTTCCACAATCGACCCGATAGGCAGGGCCTGCAAGGGCGTAATGATTGCCGACATTAAGGGCAAGGGCGAAATTCTGTTTGCAAATTACGTTACGGTTCCTTACGCGCTCGCCGTAGTAAACGACGATAAATCCGTTGCGGAAATCAACACCGAAGAAATCCCCATAGAGTCGCGCGTGTTCAAAGGCAAGCCTTTGAAAAAGGACGGAATCAAGGCTGTGGCGCAGGTTTACGCGCTAAAACACCGTTCCGACTACCCCGACGGCAAAATGCAAATTAAATTTTAAATAAAAAAACACAATATATAGTGGTTGCAGAATTTGGCAGCCACTATTTTATTTTTTTTGTCAAAAAACCTTGAAATTAAAAAAAATGTGTGGTATAATCACGATACCACATTTGTTTACAATTAAATAATAGCAGTTTCGGGGCTTTTTTATTTTATAAAAAAGTCGTTCTTTGCACTCGCTTTTTATCGGCGGGTAAGTGACGCTTGATTACTGTGGTTAGAGGAATATACACTTTTTCGGCATTGTGTATCTCTTAACAATTTATCCTCATAACGCAAGTAATTAAGTTTATAAAACTGTAAAAGTGCTGTGAGCTGCTAAATTTGTAAACAGGTGTGGTAACCGTAGAGATACTACATAGCAAGTGTGTCTCTTCGGGGCCACACTTTTTTAATGCAAAAAAGTGCGGCGTACAAAAAGGAAAGAGGTACGCGAATATGAAAATTAAAACCAAAAAGAATTTACTTACGGTAATACTATCGGTATTGTGCGCTTTAATGCTGTTTTGTTCCGTTGGAATGATAGGCGGTGCAAAACAAAAAGATTTAAAAATAGCTGAAGCGGCGTCGACTGATTTATACGATGATGCGGAAAATAAATTTAATGTAGACGTTTTAAACGGGATAGCAAGCAGTGCCGGACTTAAAGATTTTAACGATATGGTGCAGTCTGCTATTTCGGGAACGGTAAAGAATGCAACAAATTTCGGGGACACAACCGTTACATTTGGCGGTTTAGAATGGTATCCTGTATATTTATCCGATTCTGTCAAAGGTGAAGCCATACTTACTTTATGGCTTGCAAACGCAGTGGAAAACGTTTCTTGGTCCGACGGAACTTACTCCGGTGGTGGTACCGGTACCGAAGTTGTAAGCAGTCAGTATTCTACAAGTTATATACATGCTTATATAAATGCGGGCAATACTTCGATAGGTAGCTATGCCGGCAGCTTTAGCGGTGCAAGTTGTACAATGTACAATAATAATCAAGGAGCAAACGGTAAGGTTGCACCGACTACATTTAAAACGTTTGAGGACTTTGCGACCGGCGGAAAATTTGAAGAGTATATAGCTACACCTAATACTGTTAAGTATCAACTCAGTTTATCAAGCGAACGGAACGATCTTGGCGATACGGACTCTATATATTCGCAAAAAGATAACTACAAAAGTTGGGGCGACGATAGGGTTTGGTTACCGTCTGTAACCGATGCAAGAGCAGTTGACAGTCATTATAACAAAGACAAGATCGGTATTTGGAAAGTATCTGACGCTCAGGGTAGAGGAAAAGACGGTAATAGCCGTTACTATATGCGTGCCGTTCACCCTTCGAATATGCACAATGCTTATATCTATGCAAATGGTAGTGCGCACGGTTATGAAGTAAATAATCTTGCCGGTGTTCGTCCAGCAATACATTTAAATTTAAGTGCAATCGGGGTACCTGAACCTAAGGATGTAGAAGTAATATACAACGGTTCTGCACAGACGCTCGCGGACGTAGCGGCGGCGGATAAAACATGGTTTAACAATAATAAAATGACGTTGGACTATGAAAACAGTCCAATGATAAACGTAGGCGAGTATAAAGTAAAAGCAACTCTTACCCAATCCGTGATAAATGATGGTTTAGGGTTTATGGGCGAGCCGGATACTTCTATCGGCGAAAGCGAAAGCGTCAGGTATTTCAAGTTTACAATCAAACCGAAGCCGTTAGACGCAACGTTGAGCGAATCGGACGGGACAGTAACATTAACGATAGACGAAAACGGTTTGTGCGGTTCGGACGAGATGCCGAACACGGCGATACAGTACACGAGTACGGACGGCAGAGGGTACAACAGCACGACAGCGCCGCAGCAGAAGGGCGACTTCAAAGCGGAGCCTAAGATAACGGACTCGAACAGCAATTATTCGTTGAACTGCACGCCTGCAAGCGTAACGTTTACAATTGATTCTATAAAGGTAAGCTTGCCAACGTTGCCGCCGACGGGCACGCCGGAATATGACGGAACGCAGCAGACGCTGACGTTTACGAACTACACGCACAACGGTAAGGGAGTAAGCATATACTCGGTCAGCGGCAAGACGCCGGGCGGCAAAGCTGTAGCAACTAACCCTACGTTCGATAAAGATAAAGGCGAAATAACGTTCAAGGACGCGGGTACATATACGGTAACGTTCACGTTAGAGGACGCGGCGAACTGCGTTTGGAAAGACGACGGCGGCACGGGCAGAAAGACTGTAGACGTGACGGTCAACCCGAAACAGCTGGGACTTACTGTCGGCAACGACAACGATGATTTATGGGGCTGGGGCGTAGGCACGGCGGTCAAGGCAACGGTAACGTTGACCGGCATAATTTCGGGCGACAACCTGAAGCTGACCACGAACTACACTGCAACGAGCACGGGCTCGGAGGTAAAGAGCAACGGCACGTCGAACAACGGCGCGGACACAGTCAGCGACGAGTTTGAGCTTACTGACAAATTAGAGCAGGGCGATTACACGCTCAGCGCGGAAATAGATAACGAGAACTATTCTATAACGGACGGACTTGCGGGCGCGAACATGCCTATAACGTTCACAATCGGCGCGCAGGTGTTCGATCCGGATACGTTCGCGTGGACGTACTCGGAAAACAACGCGACGGGCAAACAGCCGATAGCGGACGGAGACAGCTTCTTAAAATACAAACTCGACGCGGCAGGCAAACCGTTCCAGTATACGCTGTCTATAAATTTGGGCGCGCATGCGGGCGTGTTCCAAACGCTTACGGACACGGACTATACGGACCATAAGCAGACGGACGCAGGCACGTATGTAACGACAGTGCGGCTGAGGATAAAGAATGCGGACTACTCGTTCGACACAAACAAGACGTATACTAACGCAACGATAATCTCAACGACCGAAGCTGACGTGTTCATAAACTGGACGATAGAGAAGGGCGATTTTACCGACCTTGACAAACAGGGTTGGGTATACAGATACGGAGCAAGCGGCAGCTGGACGGACTATAACACAACCCGCCCGCCCGAGTTCGGCAACGGCACTGTAACGGTCAAGATGAAGGGCGACGTAGAAGGAACGCTGAAAGGACTTACGTTCAACTACGGCGGAATCAACTCTGAGCGCAACAAAGGCAAATATACTGTAAAAATGTCGTTCGGCGTGACCGATACGAAGAATTTCAATATCCCGCAGGGCTTCAACTTCGAGTGGGAAATCACTAAGAAGATAATCAGCGTACAGTGGGAGCAGGACGTAGCGATAACGTACAACGGCACGGAACACCCCGAGTGGAAGGGCAACGAGTACTACGCAACGCAGCTCAGGTACGACAAAGCGGAGTATGCGGATAAAGTAGAGTATATATACAGCTGTACATTGCCCGACGGCACGGAATACAGCGGCAGGGGCATTGAAGCGCTTGCGTACATAACCGAACAGGCGTTGGCGGCACAGCGCAGACTCGAAGTGAACGTAACGGTAGAGTTGAAGAGCGACGCTTCTATCCAAAACGATTATGATTTAATCGACACGACGGGCGGAGATTTTTCGACTTCGTTTGTAGTGGGCGACAGCAAGCTCGTAGCGAAGGTAGAACTGACGGCAAACGGCGAGTACGGTAATTTCGAGTATAAGCTCGAAGTTAAGGGCGAGGATATGGATTCCGCGAAGTACGAAGTCAAGATCTACAAGGGCACGAATATATCGAATATAGACGACCCCGAGAACGTGTTGATAGAGAACTTCGATCCTAACACTGCGGACGCAGGCGACTACATAGCGGTAGTAACGCTTAAAGGCAACTGGGCGGACGAATACAGACTGACGGGCGCGAAAAAGCCGTTTAAAATCAACCAAAAGTCGATACCCGTGCCCACGCTTTCGGACGTGGTATTTACGGGCGGAGACGTAAGCATACTCGATTATCTCGGCGGAAGCTGGGCGGAGTACAAGGACGTAATCACGGTAGAAGGCGAGTTTGAAGGTATCAGGAACGTAAGGGAAGGCGGCTACGTCGCAACGCTTACGCTGACCAACGTCAACTACAAGTGGGATTACGGAACGGGCGAAGCGGCGGTGAGATACACGCTTACGGCAAAGAACGCGGCAAGCGAAGTAATAGCGGAAGGCAGTGACAGCGTAGCAAGCTACAAATGGAACGTAACGCCGCTTGTAATAGACACGTCGGAGCTTTGGAACAAGAGCAAGAGCGGAGCGACGCTCAACCTGCCGCAGAACGTACAGAACCTGATAGCGGGCGAAACGCTTACGATAGGATACAAATACTATGACGGAGCGAGCGGCGAAGCGCTTGAAGAAGTAGAGTTCAAGGGCGGCAAGCAGTTCAAGGTAGAGGCTGTAATGGGCGGCTTTGACGCAGAGAACGGAAACGTAGTGTTCAAGAACAGCGATACCGAGTTCGGCGCGGTTTCGAACAGCATAAACTACACCGTGCCTCAAAGCGGCGCGGCGGCGGCGTTCGGAAAAGTAAAGGACTTCGTAACCAAGACGTGGATGGGCTTGCCTATCTGGGCGTGGATGCTTATAGCGCTTGCTATTCTCATTCTGCTCATAATCATCATTGTAGTAGCATGCAAGAAGAGAAAGAGCAAGGAAGAGCGTGAAGCTATAAAAGCGGCGAAGGAAGAAGAGAAACAGCGCCGCGAAGAAGAGCGCAGACAGAAAGAGGAAGAGCGCGAGGAAGAGAAGCGCCGTCGTGAAGAGGAGCGTGCGGAAGAAAAACGCCGCCGTGACGAGGAGCGCGAAGAGGAACGCCGCAGACGCGAGGAAGAACGCGAAGCGGCAAAGGCTAAGCAGGAAGCAGAGCTGGAGCTTGCAAAAGCAAAGCAGGAAGCAGAACTTGCGCGCATAAAGGCAGAAGCGGCGGCAGCGTCGGCAATGCCTGCGGCGGCAATGGCGGCAACCGCGCTCGCACAGCCTCAGGCACAGGCACAGCCTCAACAGGTACAACAGCCTGTACAGCAGGTACAGCAAGTACCCGTAGCGGATAACAGCGCGATAGCAAAACTCGAAGCGGAGATAGCAATGCTCCGAGCGGAGAACAAGGCGCAGCAGAACAACAACGCACAGCCTCAGCAGAACAACAATGCACAGCCTGCGGCGGATCCCACCGCACTGGCAAGAATAGAAGCGGAGCTTGCGGCATTGAGGGCGGAGAACAGGGCAAACCATAATTCGGCAATGCCCATGCAGCAGCCGATGATGCAGATGCCTATGCAAATGCCGATGATGCCTTCTTACAGCGGAGACATAAACACCGAAATGCGCGCAAGACTTGCGGAAGAGCGTGCGAGAACGGCGGAAGACAGACTGTTCAGAACAACGGAACAGCGTGCGCTTTTGGCGGAGGACAGACTTGCAAGGGGAGTAAACAATAACAATATGCCCCAACAGCCTGTAATGATGCAGATGCCTATGCAACAGCCTATGATGCAAATGCCTATGCAAATGCAACAGCCTCAGCCTCAGCCCGTACAGCAACCGGTGCAGACGGTGTTCGTACCCGCTCAACAGCCGCAGGGGTCTGCGAATGCGGACACGTTCGGTGCGGTGCTTGCTTCGATGTTCAAAAGCCTTACGGACAGCAATCGCGAGATAAAGCCCGAACAGGCGACTCGGCAAATAGAAGCGGAGAGAAAACCCGTATCGGTGAACAAACCTGTGGTATACCCTGCCGACGCGGTGGTAACAACCACAACGACGGTAGACACGACAAAGTCTTCTCCTCAGCGCATACAGCGCGATACGAATTTTGACATCGACGGCTTCTATGAAGCTTTCGACGAGAAGTAATGCTAAACTTTGCGTAAAAATTTTCAATTAAGTAAGTTTTAATGTGGATTTAAAAGGATAACGGGCAATGCGCTTTAAGCGCATTGCCCGTTTGACTTTTTGTTGTTTCGGCTGTATAATGGGTAAGTAATATAAATGTGCTTACGGGGGCGGCTATGAACGGATTAAAGTTAAAAAAATTCACGGCGGCGGCGCTTGCGGTCTGCGCGGCGGGCACGGCGGTGTTCGCGCCTGCGTTTGCGGCGTTTGCCGAGCAGGAACCCGTTTCTCTGGCGGGGCTGGGCTGTTCGGTCAACGTGCCGTGCGGCGGCTTCGTCGGCGAAAAGCCTGTCGGCTCGGTTTTTGACAGCGCGTTTATTTCCTCTCGTCTCGATAACGCCTTGCGCGTGAACGTGGCTCAAACTGTTTCATCGTCGAAATCGTCCTCTTCGATTGCCGATATTGTGGAGTCGTACAGGCAGTGTATGAAAATAAAAAGCGGCGAAGCGGTTTACAAATCCGCGCAGGCGGTTTTCGGCAGTACGATAGATTATAAAAAATACCCGAACCAGTTTTATTATTTTGCCTATCAGGATTATGCTTACTGCACATATACATTGCCCGAGTACAGCTCGAACATAGGCGAATACATAAAAGGTCTTGACAAGGGCTATGCGGAAGCGCTCGACAACTACTTTTCCGGAGAGGTTACTGCGGAACAGCTGTTTTCGCAATACGGCACGCACGTTGTTATGACGGGCGTCTACGGCAGACGATGGGTTTCGCTCTTTACGGCGGTTTCGGCTACAACAGACTTATCCAAATATCAGTCGTCGCTGAAACAGAAAGCCGAAAAGGCGATGAACGGCGGCACGGGCGGCGCGTTCGATATTTCGGGCGTTTCCGTACCTGTAAGCGAAATAAACATTTTTACGCAGTGCTCGCCGCGAGCGCACACCTTAGACGAATTCAAAAAAAGCGGCTATGTGCTTATGGACTCGTCGTCGGACGGGCTTGTGCCGCTGTGGAAGCTGCTTCCCGAAAAATGGAGCGGCGAAGAGTACGCGGAACGGCTTGAGTCCGATTACGGGGAGTATGCGAAGACCTTCGAGTTCGACGCGGACGCGCTTATAGAAAGCCGCCCCGTAGTAATGCCTCTGCCGGAGGAGCCGTCCGATAAGGAAGAGGAGACGAAACCGCCCGAAGAGACGGATAAAGGCAAGAGTACGTTTTCAATCGTGCTTTTGAGCGTAGGCGCGGGGCTGATGGCGGCAGGCGCGGCGGTTATGGCGGTTTTCGCGATTTTAAGCAGAAGGAAGACGAAAGCGCAAAACTCCGACGGGCAGGAGCAACAGGGCGCAAGAGAGAGTGAAAACGAGGAAAAAGGAGAGGACAATGATTAAATTCAACGAACTCGAATATTCCCGTCCCGACTTATCTGAGGTAAGGGCGGAACTTGAAGACTATATAGAAAAATTCAAATCGGCAAAAACTTTTGCGGAGGCAGATAAGCTTTTTTACGAACACTGCAAAAAGCAGGAACGCTTCGAAACTATGCTGACTTTGGTGCGTATCCGCAATTCGGCTGATATGAACGATAAATTCTACGAAGCCGAAACAAACTTTTTCAACGAGGAGCTTCCCCGTCTTGCGGTGGACGAAAGCCGTGCGGACAAGCTTCTTATTTCGTCGCCGTTTCGTGCGGACTTCGAAAGGAAGTACGGTGCGGATATGCTTAAAAATATAGAGGCGCAAGTGCGACTTGCCGACGAGCGGATAGTTCCCGAACAGGTTGAGGAGGCGAAGCTTTGCCAGCAGTATTCAAAAACGGCGGGCTGTGCAAGCGTGAAATTTCGCGGCGAGGATTGCAACTTTTACGGACTTTTGAAGCATATGGAATCCCGCGACCGCGCGGAACGGCAGGAAGCGTTTATCGCGTGGGCAAATCTTTATGAAAGCATTTCTGGCGAGCTTGACGAAATTTATACAAAGCTTGTAAGCTTGCGCAAAACTATGGCTCAAAAGCTGGGTTTTAAAAACTATGTGGAAATGGCTTACCTTGCAAACGGGCATTACTATTACGACGCGGACGACGTGGCTGAATTCAGAAAGCAGGTTGTCGAGGAGGTCGTCCCCGTCGCCGCAGAGCTTTGCGAAAAACAGAAAGCCCGTCTCGGAGCGGACAGGTTTTGCTATTACGACGAATTTTTGAACTATCCCGAAGGCAACGCCGTTCCGATAGGCGACGGCGATTATCTGATAGAAAAAGCGCGCGAAATGTACACGGAAATGTCAAAGGAAACGGGCGAGTTTTTCGATTTTATGGTCAGGCACGGACTTTTCGATTTGCAGACGCGCACGGGCAAACAGCAGGGCGGTTACTGTACGTTTTTGCCCGAATACAAAGCGCCGTTCATTTTCTCGAACTTCAACGGTACTTCCGCCGACGCGGACGTTTTGACTCACGAGGCAGGACACGCGCTTCAAGCCTACCTTTCGGCAAAACAGCTTCCGCTTGCATTGCAGATATGGGCGACGAGCGACGTCTGTGAAATCCATTCCATGACTATGGAGCATTTCGCTTATCCGTATATGGAAAAATTTTTCGGCGCGGCTGCGGAAAAATACCGCCGCGCACACCTTGCGGAAGCGGTTAAAACCATGCCGTATCTTTGCCTTGTGGACCATTTCCAGCACGAGGTTTTCGCAAACGACTTTACTGCGGAGCAAAGGCGCGAATGCTGGCGCAGGCTTGAAAAAATTTATCTTCCTTACCGCGACTACGACGGCAACGAATTTTTGGAGGGCGGCGGCTTCTGGATGCAGAAACAGCACATCTTCCTCTATCCTTTCTATTATGTGGATTACGCGCTTGCGCAAACGGGCGCGTTCGAGTATTACTCGCGCTTTAAATCGCAACCCGAAAAGACGTGGGCGGACTATCTTGCGCTCTGCCGTGCGGGCGGAAGCAAGGGCTATTTCGAGCTTTTAAAAGAGGGCGGACTTTCCAATCCCTTTAAAAAGGGCGCGGTGAAAAACGTTATGCGCGAAATTAAAGCGGAGCTCGGACGCGGCTAAAAAAATAATTGCGGTAAAAGATTGTAAAACTTGTCCCGCAGTGGTATAATACTAATATAAAACTTAACGGAGAATTAAATTTATGGCTAAGATAACCAAAGACACTTTAATTGCGGACTGCCTTAAAATAAACCCCAACAGCGCGGAAATTCTGCAAGCTGTGGGTATGCACTGTCTGGGTTGCGCTATGGCGCACGGCGAAACTATCGAACAAGCCGTGTTCGTTCACGGCAACGATTTGGACGCGCTTTTAACAAAGCTTAACGAGGGCGTCGAGTAAAATCATATTGTTTTTTAAAGCGGTGCGGACTTTGTGACCCGCACCGCTTTCCTTTTCAGTTAAATGCTGCCAGCGCTGGTAAAATCTTTGCATTGAAGCCGTGCGCGCCCTTTGGTATAATTATAACTGTAAAGGAGAACTGTATGAAATATAAAAAATTAGTTGCGGCAGTTGCCGCATTCGCGGCGGCGGTTACCTTATCGGGCTGCGCCGCCGCACAAGAAAATGAAGAAATTCACGAGGAATTCGAGGTTACCGAAGAAGACAACGTGCAATCTCCTTCGGAAAATACGCCTCCCGTTCAAAACCCGTCGGAGTTACCGGAAGTATCCGAACCCGACAAACCTTCGGACGCTCAGCCGCCTGCGGTAAAAAGAATATCGTACATTTGCGTTACCGGCACAGGGGTTGCAATCCGTTCGGGCGCAGGCACAAGCTTTTCTCAACTCGGCACGGCGCAAAAGAATACGCTGTATACATATCTCGGCAAAGAAAACGGCTGGTATAAAACAAGGTACAGGAACAAAACCGCTTACATATCGTCAAAGTTCTGCGTCTTTGTTGATATGGACGAAAATAAGAACGAAAAGGTAGAAGCGGTAATTGCAGAGGGCACGAATCATCTCGGCACGCCTTACGTCTACGGCGCAACGCGCTACCACGACGGCAATGGCAACAAGCTGAAAGGCTTTTCGACAAACGCTTTCGACTGCTCGTCGCTTATGCAGTATATGTTTTATATGGGCGCGAACACGCTTTTGCAGGTAAACACGCGCACTCAGGTATATCAAGGCAATACGGTAAACAAGTCCGGGCTTAAACGCGGAGACTTAATGTTTTTCACCAACGCGCAGAGATATAATAAAACGGGAGTGGAACGTATAGGGCACGTCGCTATGTATCTCGGAGGAAACTACATTTTGCACACGGCTTCCGACTACGCCAAGATAGAACAGATTTCTTCGACGAGGTGGAGCTACTTCATTCAGGGACAGCGCATCTTTTAACTGCATGTCTTGAAATACAACCGAATATAAAGGCGGTGCGCCGTTCGGCGCACCGCCTTGTGTTTTTTAATTTATCTCTTCAATGCGTAAACGCTTTTTATTAATTCATCTTCGGGTGAAACGTTTACATTTAGGGTCGTTTTGAAAACGTTTTTTATAAGTCCCTGCGCGTCCTGTGCCGAGTTGCACCTGTCAAGCATTTCGTCGATACGCCCTGCTTGAAGCAAGTACTTGCCTTCCACCGAATAAACGTATCTCATAACATCGGCATTTTCAAGTAAACGCACTAATTCCCTTCCGCGCTCGCTCATATCCGAAATTATGGACCTTTGCAAAACGGAGGGCGAGGGTTTAAGGCGATTTGTACTCAAACACAGCGAGTTTGTTATAATCGTAACAATCGCCGCTACGAACAGCGCCGCCATAAAAAGAAATCCTATCAGAAAATTTTCGGACGGGTTATGGCGCAAAGCCCGCAGTTCCGCAAGAAAAGCAAAACAGACAAAGCAAACAATCAGGGAGCAAATTATTACCTGAGCCAACGCAAGTTTTTTAACAAGCGTATAATTGGCTTTTTGCGCGCCGTGAATGAGGAACGCTCCGCCGATTACGGAAAAAATTCCGACGCCGGCCGCAATAAAAATAATAATCACGGCAAACAGGAAGAAAATATGTATTATTGCGGTAAAGGGAAAAAACAATATAAGCAAAAGAATCGTTTCCGAGCCGAGCGAATTGCTATAATCCAAAATCAAGGAAAAAACGTTCGAGAACAGCCATGCGGTCAAGGCCAGAAGTATAATTCCAAATAAGAAATTAAAAACTGCCGCGCAAACGGGTGGAGTCTTTTTCATTGTTTACCTTCGCCTTCCGCTTTGCCGTTGATAAAATCGCCTTGCTTCGGAGGCGGATTCTCCGATCTCTCTTTTTTATCCTGCAAGTTCTTGAACGTGACCATTAGCGCTCCGCAAACCGCCGCGCCAAGCACAACGATAATGCCCCACACCCAGCCTGCGTAAACGAACACGAATATTGCGGCTGCGGCAAGAAGAACTGCGGCTATACAGAAAATTATTCTCATTACTCTATACATAATTATATAATACACCGTTTCATACCGAAAATCAAGTATTATATTTATTAAAGAGTAAACGGCGGTTTCATTATAAATCGAGAATAGAGGTCATTTTCTCAGCTTTCCGTCGGCGCAGTTCACAACGAATGCGCCTGCGCCGTAGTTCCAGCTTGCGCCCTTTTCCAGCCCGATCCATTGCTCAACCGTGCCCCCGTAGTTTATTTCATTAAGGTTTTTACAATACCTGAAAGAGTTTGCTCCGAGTTCATTAACGCTCGAAGGCAGATAAACCGAGCGGAGGGAGAAGCAACCGCCGAACGTCCATTCCCCGATAGCTTCGACTCCTTCGGGCACGGTGATTGAAGAAAGCGAACGGCAGCAGTAGAACGCGCCCGCGCCGATTTGGCGAACGCTTTCGGGTATGTAAATTTCTTCGAGCGAGCCGCAGCTGTCGAATGCGTATTTGCCTATTGAAGTAACGACTTTTCCGTCGTGTTCCGAAGGTATTTCCATTTTTGTGGCGCTGCCTTTCCGTATTCCGCTTATTCCGCAGTTAATCCCGTCTTGCGTGAATTGCAGAACTTCGCTTTTTCCGCCGCAGGCGGCAAGGCTTGCACAAAGCGCGGCGGCAACCGCAGCAATCGCAGACAATAGTTTTCGTTTCATAGCTTACTCCTTTTTGAGATATGTTCATTTTTTATTGTAAAAGTTTAAGAACCGCAAAAAAAGAGTAAGGATGTATAAAATTTGCTTAAAATGTCAAAAACCGACTTGCGAAAAATTTTTTTAAAAAAGTACCGAAAATTTCTTGACCTGAATTAATTAATATGTTATATTTTTAAGGCTTTCGGTTTTTTGCGGAGTTTTTTGCAATATAACCTAAAAAACGGCTTAAAAACTTATAATATTTATGAAAAAAGTTTGTAAAAAGTTTGAAAAAACTGTTGACAAGCCTTAATTTGTGTGATATTATAGATAAGCTCGTTGGTGAGCGCCGAATGTTTTCGGCTAAATGCAGTTTAAAAATTGAATAGAAGGAAACGAATTTTTTTAAAATAGTTTCTGTCAATTAACTTTGAAGTACATTAGTACCACAAAGCAAAGTCAGCAAAGATAAATGACTAAATAGTCGAGATAGAGCCACGAACGCTTCGGCGTTCGGTTTTATACAATTAAACTTAAGAGTTTGATTCTGGCTCAGGATGAACGCTGGCGGCGTGCTTAACACATGCAAGTCGAATGTAGTTTACTACATGGCGGACGGGTGAGTAATGCGTGAGCAACCTGCCCATATCTGGGGGATAACAGTTGGAAACGACTGATAATACCGCATAATATGGTTAGAAGGCATCTTCGAACCATCAAAGATTTATCGGATATGGATGAGCTCGCGTCTGATTAGGTAGTTGGTGAGGTAACGGCTCACCAAGGCGACGATCAGTAGCCGACCTGAGAGGGTGATCGGCCACATTGGAACTGAGACACGGTCCAAACTCCTACGGGAGGCAGCAGTGGGGAATATTGGGCAATGGAGGAAACTCTGACCCAGCAACGCCGCGTGAATGATGAAGGTCTTCGGATTGTAAAGTTCTTTTCTAAGGGAAGAAGAAAGTGACGGTACCTTAGGAATAAGCCTCGGCTAACTACGTGCCAGCAGCCGCGGTAATACGTAGGAGGCAAGCGTTATCCGGAATGACTGGGCGTAAAGGGTGCGTAGGTGGTTCGGCAAGTTAGTAGCGTAACTCCGGGGCTCAACTCCGGAACTACTACTAAAACTGTTGGACTTGAGTGCAGGAGGGGCAACTGGAATTCCTAGTGTAGCGGTGGAATGCGTAGATATTAGGAAGAACACCGGTGGCGAAGGCGAGTTGCTGGACTGTAACTGACACTGAGGCACGAAAGCGTGGGGAGCAAACAGGATTAGATACCCTGGTAGTCCACGCCGTAAAC
>CAJUER010000005.1 GCA_910585705.1 uncultured Christensenella sp. | reverse complement strand
GGCAGACTGTTCGACATCGACGGCTTCTACGATACCTTTGACGAAAACAAATAATAATACTTCGAAGCATAAAGCGCGGAACTGACGTTCCGCGCTTTATTACGTTGTTTGCTTCAAGCTTAAGTTAACCGCCAGTACTACTGGGGGGGGATAAAATAGCTTGCTAAAAAATGTTGGATAAAATAAAAACCTCAAGTTAAAATAGAGATGGTTTGGCAACCGCATCACTATAAAAAACAGGAGGTTTTTAACGAAATGAAAAATGAAATAAATAAAACAGCACACTCAACATACAGATGTGAATATCACATAGTATTCGCGCCGAAGTATAGACGGCAAATAGTATAAGGACAGATAAAGAAAGATATAGGAGAAATCTTCCGAAAGCTCTGCAATGAAAAGAAGGTGGAAATAATAGAAGCCGAAGCATGTCCTAACCATATACATATGCTGGTAAGCATACCACCGTATTTAAGTATAGCACAGTTTGTAGGGTTTATCAAGAGTAAAAGCACATTAATGATATTTGACAGACACGCAAACTTAAAATACAAATACGGAAGCAGAAGTTTTTGGTGTAGAGGATATTATGTAGATACGGTAGGGAAGAACGAAAGCATAATACAGGAATACATAAGGAATCAGTTGCAGGAAGATAATATGAACGACCAAATAAGTATGAAAGAGTATATAGACCCGTTTACGGGTGGCAAGAATAAGTAGGCAAAAAAAGGCAGCCACTTTGAGTGGCTGCCAGAGATTGTGATGCGATGCTAAAATTCGAGCCCCCACAGGGGTTAGCGGGTGTTAATCCCTTCTAGGGTCTGTGCAAACCACTAGTTTACTAGTGGTTTTGTTTTAAAAATTTTTTCATAAAAAAATAAACTACGGTTATTTTTTTGTTGACAATAAAAAATTAACCGTGTATAATATTTTCAGAAAGTAAAGGAGGGGCTTTATGCCTATCGCTATTGCACCCGCAGGACGCGAGCTTGAAATAAGGCGCGTCGGCGCGGACGAGAAAATTAAAAGACATTTGCAGGAGCTGGGAATTTCCGAAGGCGGAAAAATTACCCTCGTTTCCTCGAACGGCGGTAACGTTATCGTAATCGTCAAAGAGGGCAGGCTTTGCCTTGACAGAACTTTGGCGGGCAAAATTCTCGTTTCCTGATTTACCGTCGTAAACAAAGCGGCTTTTGCGCCGCATAAATTTTTAACTAAAAAATAAACCACAGTTAAGTTTTAAGGAGGTTTCAATGGTCAAACTTTTAAGCGAATTTGCCGTCGGAGAGAGCGGAATAATCAAATCGGTAAAGGGCGAAGGAAGGATACGCCGCCGACTTTTCGATATGGGCGTGACGCCGGGAGCCGAGCTAACAATGCGTAAGAAAGCTCCGCTCGGCGACCCAATCGAAATAACTTTGCGCGGCTATGAGCTTACGCTCCGCAAGGACGAGGCTTCGTGCGTGGAGGTGGAGCTTAAATGAGAACTTTCGCTTTGGCGGGCAACCCTAACTGCGGCAAGACCACGCTTTTCAACGCGCTGACCGGTTCGTCCGCGCACGTCGGCAACTGGCCCGGCGTTACGGTTGACAAGCGGGAGGGCGTATATAAGGGCGCGGGCGAGCGCGTCGCCGTAGTCGATTTACCCGGTATTTACTCGCTGTCGCCGTACACGCCCGAAGAGGTGGTTTCACGCAACTACATACTCGAAGAAAAGCCCGACGCGATAATAAACATCGTGGACGCCACCAATTTGGAGCGTAACCTGTACCTCACAACCCAGATTTTGGAGTGCGACGTGCCTGTGATAATCGCCCTCAATATGATGGACGAAGTGGAAAAATCGGGCGATAAAATCGACGTAAAGGCGATTGAAAAGACGCTCGGTGTGCCTGTTGTGGAAATTTCCGCACTCAGGAATACGGGCATAAAAGAGCTTATGTCGCGCGCGCTTTCCATGCCGCCGCAACGCAAGGGCACAACAGTGTTAAAGGGCGTGCTCGATAAACAACTCGAAACGGCTTACGCATTCTACGAGGGCGAAGGCGTTTCCTCGCCGCTTTTCCACGCGGTTAAACTGCTTGAAAACGACGAGATAGAAGTGCAACGCAATGGCGCTTCGGCTGTACTCGAAAAAACGGGTGCGGACGAAGATTTGGAAGCGGTGATTGCGGACGAAAGGTATAAGTACATTTCAGGCAGTCTTTCGGGCGCAAAGACGAAAGCGCACAGAGAAGCGCTAACCAAGTCCGACAAAATAGACAGGGTTTTAACGCATAGAGTGTGGGCAATCCCCATATTTATAGTTATACTCTTCTTTATATTCCATCTGACATTCTCGGAAAATCTGTTCTATTTGAACGGCTTTTCGGAAAATCAGGCGTGGATGCCCTCGCTTGTTGAACTCGGTCTTGCGACTGAGGACGGACCGAATAATTTCGGCGTTGAAATTCTCGCTATTTTCTACGACGGAACTGTGTATTCGCCGGGCGTAATTTTAACTAATTTCTTAAACCTCTTCCTCGACCATATTTCCGACGGCGTTATTTCGCTGATGGAAAGGGGAGGCGCGGCGGAGTGGGCTACGGGACTTGTCGGCGACGGAATACTCGGAGGTATATTCGCCGTACTCGGCTTCCTGCCCCAGATACTCGTTCTGTTTATGTTTTTCTCTATTTTGGAAGACTCGGGCTATATGGCGCGTATCGCGTTCGTGCTTGACAGAGTTTTCCGCCGCTTCGGCTTGTCGGGCAGGGCGTTTATGCCTATGATTATGGGCTTCGGCTGTTCCGTGCCTGCGGCGGTAAACACAAGAACGCTTGCCGACGAGAAGGAGCGCACGGCAACGATAAGGGTAATTCCCTTCTTCTCGTGCGGGGCTAAGCTGCCCATTCTTACGGCGGTTGCGGGCGGAATAGTTATGACTTTCGGCGTGGGCAATGCCGACGTGATAACGTTCTCCATGTATTTATTGGGAATATGCACGGCTATCGTCTGCGTGCTGTTAATGCGCAACACTACTCTCAAAGGCGAAACCCCGCCCTTTATTATGGAGCTTCCTGCATACCATGCGCCGGGCTTTAAAAACCTTATGCTTCACCTTTGGGACAAAACCAAGCACTTCGTCAAAAAGGCGTTTACTATAATATTCGCATCTACTGTGATAATCTGGCTGTTCTCGCATTTAAGCTGGAATTGGCATTATCTCCCCGACGAGCAGATGCAGCAGTCAATGCTCGCTTCGCTCGGAATGTTCCTTCAACCTCTGTTCACGCCGCTGGGCTTCGGCGCTCAGCTCGGTCAGTTCGGCTGGGTGTTTGCGGTTGCGGCTTTAACGGGACTCGTTGCAAAGGAAAACGTGATAGCAACGTTTACTACGCTTGCAATATGTATAAGCGCATACGCTGGCGAGGGGACGGAAGAAGGGATAGAAGAGCTTGCGGGTTTAATAAAAGTAATTACCGCAGACGCAGGCTTGTCCCAGCGTGAATTTATTGCGGCGCTCATTGCGTTTATCGCGTTCAACATGATGACGGTTCCCTGCTTCGCGGCGTGCGCTACGGCAAAAGCCGAACTTGAAAAAGGCAAATTCAAATGGACGCTGCTATTCTGGCTTGCGGTAAGCTTTACAGTCGGCGCAATGGTGTATACGGTCGGTGCGTTTATCTGGCCGCTCGCAATCTGGTTTGCCGTAGCCGCAGTCGTCGCAACATTCATCGTTTTGCGCAACACGGGCAAATTCGATATAACTAAAATATTCGGACGGAGAAAGAAATGAACGCAATAGATATTACGGTAATAGTCGTAGTCTGCGCGGCGGCAGTCGCGGCGGTCGGCGCGATAATATACAGAAAGATAAGGCACAAGGGCGGTTGCTGCGGCTGCGAAGGCTGTTCGGCATGCGATAGATGCAAGCCTAAAAAATGAAACGCACTATCCTCTGATTTAATAAGGTTTTTCCGCGCCGTGCATAAACGCACGGCGCGGACGCCTTTTTGCCGATAAGTCAGCCTTTCGGCAAATATTGACAGAGAATTTTGTCGAAATTTAACTACTTTGGTCGAAACGGAAAAATCTTTGAAATTTTGCTGGATTTTTTGTTTTAATATGTTACACTTATCTTGCGGTTGAGTACGTTCCGGACGTATTTTACGCAGGCACACTTTTATTTTTTCCGGACTTATAAAGGCGTGCAAATGAAAAACTTTTTAAGGAGAAACACGGTTATGGCAGAAAACGAGAAGATTACAAAGGAATTTGTTTTACAGGAACTGGAAATACTTTTACGCGACGAGTTTGTATGCGAGCTTGAAAACGACGGCGAAAAAATTTATATGACGCTTAACAACAGTCAGAAGTTTTGTATTTCCGTAAGCGAGTGCGAATAAAACACTTTCAAATATTTGCCAAACGCTTCCGCTTCGGTTATAATTGAATATGTAGTTTTTACGGGAGAATATTCTTATGATTAAGGTATCGGACAGGGTTTCGGCAATATCGCCTTCGATGACGCTTGCTATTTCGGCAAAAGCAAACGAGCTGAAAGCCGCAGGCGAAAAGGTAATTAACTTCGGCGTGGGCGAACCCGACTTCAACACGCCCGACCATATCGTTGCGGCGGCAAAGGACGCGCTCGATAAAGGTTATACGAAGTACGTTGCGGCGGCAGGTCTGCCCGCTTTGAAAAAAGCGATTGCAAAAAAACTGTATATCGACAACAACCTCGATTACGAGCCTTCGCAGATTATCGTTTCCAACGGCGCGAAGCACTCGATTTTCAACGCCGTATTCGCAACGGTGAATCCCGGCGACGAGGTGCTTATACCCAAACCGTACTGGCTTACCTATCCCGAAATAATCAAAAGCTGCGGCGGCGTGCCCGAATATATTTACGCAACGCCCAGACACGGATATAAAATTACGGCGGCGCAGGTGGAAGCGGCGGTAACTCCGCGCACGAAAATGCTTATTTTCAACAGCCCCTGCAACCCTACGGGCGCGGTATATACGCGCGGCGAAATAGAGGCGATTGCAGAAGTGTGCGTAAAGCACGATTTGATTGTGCTTGCCGACGAAATTTACGAAAAACTCATTTACGGCGGCGGAGAGCATTTTTCGATAGCGGCGGTTTCGCCTGAAATGAAGGAGCGCACTATTGTTATCAACGGCGTTTCCAAAGCCTACGCAATGACGGGTTGGAGGCTGGGTTATCTTGCCTGCCCCGAACACCTTGCAAAGACGATAGCGTCCTTTCAGAGCCATTCCACGTCCAACGTAAACACAATGACGCAGTACGCGGCGCTTGCCGCGTTGGAGGGCGACGACAAGCCTATGCGCGATATGGTTGCGGCGTTCGGCAGAAGGCGCGACAAAATGCTCGAAATGCTTGACGGCTA
The DNA here is from genome assembly GCA_910585705.1 of uncultured Christensenella sp. Lineage (GTDB taxonomy): Bacteria > Bacillota > Clostridia > Christensenellales > Borkfalkiaceae > Coproplasma. The sequence goes on along the minus strand of CAJUER010000005.1, from coordinate 27,494 downwards.
TAAATCGCTCGGGCTGGATTACGTCAAACCGGACGGCGCGTTTTATGTAATGTTGCTTTGCGACAAACTGTACGGCAAAAGTTTTCGCGGCAAAAAAATTCACGGAAGTATGGACGTTGCGGAAATGCTTTTAACGCATAAAAAGGTTGCCGCCACTCCCGGCGTTTGCTTCGGCGACGACGACGCGGTCCGTTTATCCTACGCGCTTTCGACAAAAGATATGATAGAAGGGCTGGAAGCTATCGCCGATTTTGCGCGCGAATGTAAATAAATTGTGTAAAAAAGGAAAAAATTTCAAAAAGGGTATTGAAATTCTTCCGTTTTCTTGTTAGAATATAACTACGAAACAGGAGGGGTTTTATGATAAAAATTATTTACGGACCCAAAGGCGAAGGCAAAACTAAGGAACTTATTAACACGGCGAACTTCAATACGGAGGGCGCGAAAGGTTTAAGCGTGTTCATTACCGACACGAAAAGGTACATGTACGATTTGTCGCGCGGCGTGAAGGTTATAGACGTTACGGACTGGAACGTTGCCGGCGAGGACGCGCTTTGCGGATTTATAAAGGGCATTGCGGCAAGCGACAGCGATTACGAATACATATATTTAGACGGAATTGCGCGCATATGCGGCAAAGAGCTTAATTCCCTTGCAGGCATATTCTATATGCTCGATAAAATTTCGACGGAAAACAAAATAGTTATAACGATTACTTGCAGCTGTGCGAAAGAGGAACTGCCCGATTTCGCAAAAAAATACTTATAAAGTAAATTTTTTACGTTGACGGCGCAAATACTGCGCCGTCAATTAATTTTCAAGGAGCGTAAATGAAATTCATAAGCACGCGCGGCGGTGAAAAGGTAAGCGGCGCAAACGCGATAGTTCAGGGGCTTTCCGCAAACGGCGGACTGTTCGTGCCGGAAAAATTTCCGGAAGTTACGGAAACAGAACTCAATGAAATGCTGGATATGAACTATCCCGAGCGCGCGGCGAAAATATTGAAAAAGTACCTTGACGAATACGACGAGAAGGGGCTTTTATCGGCGTGCGAAAGCGCGTACGCAAAGTTCGAGGGCGGCGACCCCGCGCCACTCGTGCGCCTTGACGACGGCGTGTATATGCTCGAACTTTTTCACGGGCCCACCTGTGCGTTCAAGGACATGGCTTTGACGTTGCTTCCATATCTTTTGCGCAAGGGTTGCGACATTGTCGGCATCAAGGAGGAAATCCTCGTGCTCGTCGCAACTTCGGGCGATACAGGCAAAGCCGCGCTTGAAGGCTTTAAAGACGAGGACGGCGTTAAAATTATGGTGTTCTATCCTTCGGACGGCGTTTCCAAAATGCAGAAACTGCAAATGTGCACGCAGGAAGGCAAGAACGTAAACGTCGCGGCGGTCAAAGGCAACTTCGACGACTGCCAGAACGCCGTGAAAGAAATTTTCGCAAACGTTGAATATAACAAAATTCTGCTTGAAAAAGGCGTGCGCCTGTCTTCGGCAAACTCGATAAATTTCGGCAGGCTCGCTCCGCAGATAGCTTATTATTTTTCTGCTTATCTCGATTTGGTTTCGTCCTCTCAGATTGCTATGGGCGAGCAAATCGACTTTACCGTTCCTACGGGCAACTTCGGCAATATCCTCGCCGCATACTATGCCAAGCGTATGGGGCTGCCCGTGCGCAGGCTTCATTGCGCCTCGAACTCGAACAGGATTCTTACAGACTTTTTCAATACGGGCGTTTACGATACAAACCGCGAATTTATAAAGACGACGTCGCCCTCTATGGATATTCTCGTATCCTCCAACCTTGAAAGACTTATTTTCGAATTTTCGGGTAGAGACACGAAGCTTACGGCGGCGCGCATGAACGAGCTTAAAAGCACGGGCAAGTACGAAATTACCGCAGAGGAGCTTGCAAGCATTTCCGAGATTTTCGACGGCGGCTGTTCGAGCGAAGAGGAAAGCGTGGAGGCTATGTACGACGTTTTTATAGATACGGGCTATACAATGGATACTCACACGGGCTGTGCTATGAAGGTTGCGGTAGACTGGTTTGAAGCAAATAAAAAGGACGAAACCAAAATGGTTATCGTCTGTACCGCAAGCCCTTATAAATTTCCGCAGGACGTTCTTTATGCCGTTACGGGAAACGACGTAAAGGACAGCTTTAAGGGGATAAAGCGGCTGCATGCGGCTACGGCTATGGCCGTGCCCAAATGCCTGCAAAACTTAAAGGACAAGCCTGTGCGTTTTTCGGGTTCGTACGAGAAGAGCAAACTATTCGCCGAAGTTTTGAACTTTGTAAAATAATTTTAATTTCAACCGCCGTCTGCGTTTTTAATGCGCGGGCGGTTTTTGTGTAAACGGTGTGTGGGTTTGCGTGAAGTTTGGTGATTAAGCTTTAACGGTTAAAAAATACTTTGCATTTTGTGCGCGTTTATGGTATGATTGATAATGAGTTTCGGGAGCAGAATATGGAAGACAGAAAAAAGACGCTTTATTCGGCGGTTCAGCCGACCAATAATCTGACGATAGGCAACTATCTCGGCGCAATTAAAAACTGGGTTTCGCTTCAGAACGAGTACGACTGCTTTTTCGCTATCGCGGATATGCACGCAATAACCGTTCGTCAGGAACCCGCCGAACTGCGCCGCAGAACGCTTTCGCTCGCCGCGCTTTATATAGCGTGCGGAATAGACCCCGACAAGTGCGCACTGTACGTTCAGTCTCATGTTGCCGCGCATGCGCAGCTTTGCTGGGCGCTCAATACGTTCACATACGTCGGCGAAATGGAGCGTATGACGCAGTTCAAGGACAAGAGCGCGAAGCACGCCGACAACATAAATATGGGGCTTATGGATTATCCCGTCTTAATGGCGGCGGATATTCTGCTGTATCAGGCGGATTTCGTGCCGGTAGGGCAGGACCAAAAGCAGCACCTCGAAATCGCTCGCGACATAGCGCGCCGTTTCAACAACGCGTATTCTCCGACGTTCACCGTCCCCGAAGGAATTATAATGAAGGTAGGCGCGAAAATATGCGACCTGTCCGAGCCCGAAAAGAAAATGTCGAAATCGGCGGAAAACCCCAACGGTTCGATTTTCCTTTCAGACGACAGGGATACGGTTATAAGAAAGTTTAAACGCGCCGTTACTGACAGCGGTTCGGAAATAAAGTACGACTCCGAAAATAAGCCGGGAGTAAGCAATCTGCTTTCTATCTACTCGCTGTTTTCAGGGAAGAGCATAGAGGAGGCGGAACGCGAATTTGCAAACAGCGGCTACGGCGAGTTTAAGCTTGCCGTCGGCGAAACTGTCGCGGACGCGCTGTCGCCTATTCAGAACGAACAGAATAAACTTCTTGCGGATAAGGAATACTTAAACGGCGTATTAAAGCGCGGAGCGGAAACCGCCGCGCGTACTGCAAACAGAACGCTTGGCAAAGTTTACAAAAAAATAGGGTTCTATCAGATTTAAGGTAAATAATGAAATGTTCGGATACATTAATCCCGATACCCCTTACCTTTTCATAAAGGACGAAAAACTGTATAACGCGCTTTACTGCGGTATGTGTAAAAGCATAGGCAAGGGCTGCGGACAGCGTGCGCGCGCCGCGCTCACATACGATATGGCGTTTATGTCCGCTCTTGTTCATAATATCCGCTTTGAAGACGTACAAATAAAAAAGGCGCACTGCGCAATTCACCCGTTTAAAAAACGTCCGGTTGCGGGCACGGACGAAACTTCCGTGCTTCTCGGCTGTATCAACACCGCGCTGGCGTACTATAAGCTTTGCGACGATAAAGCCGACGGCGATTCGAAAGGGGTGTTCCGTCACTTTTTCAAAAGAGGGCTATTACGCGCGGCGAAAAAGCATCCGCAGGCTGTCGGAATAATTAAAGCGCAGCTTGAAAAGCAGAGCGAGCTCGAACGGCGCGGCTGCGCGGTGATAGACGAAGCTTGCGAGCCTACGGCGGAAATGATGCAGAAGCTTTCCGTTTATGCGCTCAAAGAATTTTCCACCGCAGAAACGCAGGCGCTTTTCTATGACTTAGGCAAATGGATTTACCTTGCCGACGCGCTGGATGACTATGACAAAGACGTAAAGAAGCACCGCTACAACGTTTTGTATAACGCTTTCGGCGAAAAGTGCAAAGCGGACGCGGTTGCAAAAAACACGGAAGAAATTACCTATATTTTCGACAGCCTTTTTGCAGATATGCGCAAAAATCTTGCAAATATTAAATTCAGATATAACCGTGATCTTACGGACAATATAATTCTGCGCGGTATTCCGTTGAAGACGAGAAGTCTTTTGAAATGCGACTGCCGCAAAAAACAAGGAAAATAAAATTATGAACAAACAAAATCTCGAGCTTCTGGGACTGACGGAAGGCGCAACGAAAGAGGAAATAACTTCGGCTTACGAGGCATTACGGTCGAAGTATCTCGAAGAACGCTTTATGGACGGCGAAACGGGCAACAATGCCGCGAGAATGTTGACGAAAATAGACGTTGCTTATAACGAGCTTTTAAGCGAATTTACCGAAACGCGCGCTCCCGAAGACGGCGACAGCGCCTATGCGAGGGTGGAAGAGCTTATAAAGGCGGGCGACGTTCAGGAAGCCCAGCGCGTGCTCGACTCGTTCAACGAAAGGGGCGCGCAGTGGCATTATTTCCAGAGTGTGGTTTTTTACCGCAAGAACTGGATGAACGAGAGCAAGAAACAGCTTGAAATAGCTTTACAGCTCGATTCCGAAAACGAGAAGTACAAAGAGGCTTACAGAAAGCTGAACGACAAAATCAATTACGACGCAAAGAACGGCGCGGGCGGTCAGGGCGTTTATCAGGGCCAGACGGTGAACTCCGCCGACGACGAGCAGATGGGCGGAAACTGGTGCTCGTCCTGCATACAGTGCTGTTATATAAATATGTGTATTAACTGTCTTTGCAACGGCTGTTGCAGATAACGGCGTAAAATGAGCGGTAAAAAATATCCGCGCTCTTTCGAGATTGCGCTTTCCGCGATTTCGTGCGCGGTGGCGGTAATATTTCTGTTGCTCGGCTTTTGGAGCGACGTTCTGCTTGCAACCGGCTATCTTCTCGGCGTAATCGCGCTTATGGTTCCGCTTTCCAAACAGTTTTTTCGCGGCGCGGCGCTTGCGTATATCGCAACGTGCATACTCGCGGTAATTCTCGGCGCGGCGGCGAAATTCTGGGATCTTGTTCCCTTTATAATGTTTTTCGGTCTGCATCCGTTAATCAACGCTTTGCAGATACGCTTCAAGGTCAACAGGTGGATTGCGCTTGCCGTCAAGGCGGTGTGGTTCGACTTCACGCTTTGGGTTGCATACATTCTCGTATTCAACGGGATACTCGGCGGAGCTCAGGCAGAAAGCGAATTTTTTGCGTTCGTCAATAAATACATACTCGTGTTTATTTTTGTCGGCGGTTCGCTTATATTTATAGCTTACGACTACCTTATTTTTACATGCCAGATTATGGTGAACAAACTCGTTTACAGGATAAGGAAGTAACGGATAAAGTATGATTAAAAACGGTGAATACGAAGGACTTGTCGAAGGCTTCGGCACTGACGGCGAGGGGATAATAAAAAAGGAAGGCGCAACTGTGTTTGTGCCTTTTTGTCTTGTCGGGGAGTGCGTGCGATTTAAATTGTTAAAGCTGAAAGGCAACGTCGGTTACGGCAAACTTTTGTCGGTTTTGTCGCCTTCACCCCAAAGGGTTGAGCCGCCCTGCCCCGTATTCGGCAAATGCGGCGGGTGCGATTTGCAGCATATGGAGTACGCCGCCCAGCTCGATTTCAAGCGCAAAAGCGTGGCGGCGGCTCTCGCCAAAATAGGCGGCATAGAGGCGGAGGTAAGCCCTGCGGTGCCGAGCGATGAAATTTACGGTTACCGCAATAAAATTTCATTGCCGATAGGCATCGACGGTGCGGGGAATACAATCGTCGGGTTTTACGCGCGCCGCACGCACAGAATAGTTCCCGTTCAAGCCTGCGCAATTCACAGCGGCTGGGCGGCGGACGTGATATCGGCGGTGAACGCGTTTATCGGCGCAAGCGGACTTAAAGGCTATGACGAGGTTTCGGGCAAGGGTGAGCTGAGGCATTTGGTGGTGCGCGAAGTTAAAGGCGCGTTTATCGTTGCGCTTGTCGCGGCGAAAGTTGTAGACGCGTCCGCGTTTATAGACGGGCTAAAAAAAATCTTCGGAAAGTTCACGCTTCTGTTGAACATAAATTCTAACCCTGCCAATGCAATTTTCGGCGGGGAATGGCGAGTGCTTTACGGGGACGGTTTTTTTGCGGCTGAGGAGTTTGGCATAAAATACAGTGCCGGCGCGAACACGTTTTTACAGGTAAATGACGGTGTGCGCGGAAAGCTGTATTCACGAGTTATAGAAGAGGTTCCCGAAAACGCCGTAGTCGTGGACGCATACAGCGGCGGAGGAATGCTTACCGCCATGCTTGCGAAAAAGTGCGGCAAAGCGTTCGGCATAGAGGTGGTTGCGGAAGCTTCGCGCTGTGCGGACGAGCTAAAAGCCGCTAACGGTCTGGAAGGCAGAATGTTCAATATCTGCGGCAAGGTAGAAGAGAAAATCGGCGATGTGCTTTCAGCGTCTGAGGGTGCGCGCGTGATAGTGTGCGATCCGCCGCGCAAAGGTATGGAGCGGAGCGTTGTTCGGGCGATAGCGGAGGCGGATGCGGAAAAGATAATTTTAATTTCCTGCAACCCCGCAACGCTTGCGCGCGACTTGGGGCTGTTGCTGAACACGCTTGAAGAAAAGGACGGGGCACTTGTTAAAAACCCTTCGCCGCAAAGCCGTTACTCCGTCACGGGTATAACTCCCCTCGATATGTTCCCTCAGACAAAATGGTGCGAGACGCTTGTCGTGCTGAAACGTAAATAAAGTTTAAACGGTTAAAGTTTAGAAAAATTCAGGTCACAATAATTCGGGGCTTGCGGAAGCGCGGAATTTATGATTTAATAAACGCACTGATATAATAAACACGCTGAAAAAAATTAACGAATAAGAACGCTATTTGAAAAACGGGAGAGGTTGTATGTTTGCGGAAGTATTTAAAAAATTAGGCTTCGGGTGTATGCGCTTGCCAATGAACGGCGAGGACGTGGATTACACCGAATTCAATAAAATGATAGACGCGTTTATTTCAAACGGTTTTAACTATTTCGATACGGCGCACGGTTACCTTCAAGGCAAAAGCGAAACGGCTTTGCGCGACTGTCTCGTAAATCGTTATCCGAGAGATAAATTCATATTCACGAATAAACTTACGCACGTTTATTTTAACACCGCAGAAGAGGTGCGTCCGTTTTTCGAAAGCCAGCTTAAAATCTGCGGCGTGGACTATTTCGATTTTTATCTTATGCACGCGCAGAGCAAGGAGCTGTTTGCGCACTTCAAGCGTTGCCGCGCATACGAGCAAGCTTTGCAGTTCAAAAAAGAAGGCAGGATAAAGCACTTCGGAATTTCCTTCCACGATACTGCGGATGTGCTTGAACAAATTCTCGAAGAATATCCGCAAATCGAGGTTGTGCAGATACAGCTTAATTACATAGATTACGACGACCCTGCGGTGCAGTCGAAAAAATGCCTCGAAGTATGCAACAAGTATAACAAGCCCGTAATAGTAATGGAGCCCGTCAAGGGCGGAAACCTTGTCAACCTTTCCGAAGGGGCGAAAAAGCATTTCGAAGAGTTGGGCAAGGCAAGCGCCGCAAGCTATGCAATCAGATTTGCCGCAGGTTGTAAAGGCGTGTTTATGGTGCTTTCGGGAATGAGCGATTTGTCTCAGATGAACGACAATATCTTGTACATGAAGGATTTCAAGCCGCTCGGCGAAAGAGAAATGCAAGCCGTAAAGAACGTGTGTGCGGCGTTAAAAAATCTGAATATGATTTCGTGCACGGCGTGCCGTTATTGCATAGAAGGCTGTCCCTCCAAAATTTCCATTCCGGATTTGTTTGCGTGCCTCAACACAAAAAATATTTACCACGATTGGAACGCGGATTTATATTATCACGACGTACACACAAAGCGGGGAGGCAAAGCTTCGTCCTGCATAAAGTGCGGAAAGTGCGAAAAAGTCTGCCCGCAGCACCTGCCTATAAGGAAGCTGCTTGAAGACGTGGCAAAAGAGTTCGATAAGTGACTTAAATTTTAATATAAAGGAGTAGATTATGATTGAAAGCGTATTGCAAAGAAAAAACTTATCTCTCAAATTGAAGATTACCGTCAAGGGTTTGATATCTTTGGGTATCGTCTTGCTTGCGGTGGTTCTGCCCCAGCTTGTTCATCTCGTTGCCGGCAGTGAAGGCGGCGTCCGCTGGCTTCCTATGTACTTGCCCGTATTGCTCGGCGGTTGTCTGCTCGGACAGTGGTGGGGAATCGGCGCGGGCATTGCCTCGCCCGTAATAAGCTTCCTTATAACTCTCGCGTTCGGCAATCCCATGCCTGCGGCGGCAAGGCTTCCCTTTATGGCGGCGGAGCTTGCCGTGTTCGGGGCGGTTTCGGGTTTGTTTTCTAAAAAAGTATCCGAAAACGGTTGGATGGCTTTTCCCGCAGTTCTCCTTGCACAGGTTTCGGGAAGGGCGGCGTTTATGCTTCTTGCACTCGTTTTCGGCGGCGTAACGCCCTTTACTCCGCAGCTTATATTTTCGCAAATAGAGAGCGGACTTTGGGGTATGGTTTTGCAGGCGGTTGTCGTTCCGTTTGCAGTAATGGGTTTGAAGCTGATTTTGAACAGGAAAGGAAAAGAAAATTAAATATAAATTTAAATTCACTCACGGCTTTTCAGCCGTGAGTTTTTTTTGCCGTCAAAGCCTGAACAGCCAAAAATATGCTGTTAATATAAGGAAGGTAAAAATTTCATTTTCAAAAAGGTAGACTTTTTCCCGCCGCCGTGTTAGCATAGTAATGTAAATAATTTGTCGGACTATGACGAAAATTCAAAATTTATCGGCTTTCGCCGTATGCAAAGGGAAGTTTGAAAATGGCTGCGCGTAATTCTCATAAACAAAAAATTCTTATCGTAGACGATTCGGAGATGAACCGTTCCATACTTGCCGATATGCTCGGTGAAGAATACAGCTGTATCGAGGCGGCTAACGGACAGCAGGCAATCGAGCTTATGTCGCTGTACGGCGACAAGCTGGGGCTTGTTTTGCTTGACATAGTTATGCCAGTTATGGACGGTCTCGAAGTTTTGAAAATAATGAACGAAAGAAAGTGGATACAGGATATCCCCGTAATCATTATATCCGCAGACAACGCTTCCGACAGTATAGAAAGGGCTTACGAGTTGGGCGCAACCGATTATATCCGCCGCCCGTTCGACGTGCACGTCGTCCGTCGCCGCGCACTCAACACCATAATGTTATACGGCAAGCAGAGGGCGCTTAAAGGAATGATAGAAGAAAACCTGAATAAGCGCCAGCAGGAGCAGACGCTTATAATAAGCGTTCTGGGTCATATTATAGAATTCAGAAACGGCGAAAGCGGCAGGCACGTTACGAACGTAAGGACGATATGCGAAATTCTTTTAAACGCGCTTTCGGAGTATACGGGCAAGTACGATTTGTCGCCCGATGAAATTTCACTTATAACAATGGCTTCCGTTTTGCACGACGTGGGCAAAATTTCTATTGACAGCGAATTACTGGCAAGGACCGATAAACTTTCGGCTAAGGAAAACGAAGTTTTGAAATCGCATACGTTGCTTGGGGCGGAAATGCTGGATAAACTGCCTGTCGGGAATAACGAGCCGCTCGTAAAAAAGGCTTACGAAATTTGCCGCTGGCACCATGAGCGTTGGGACGGCAATGGCTATCCCGACGGTTTAAAAGGTGAAGAAATTCCCCTTTCCGCACAGGTGGTCGGACTTGCGGACGCCTACGATACTCTTACGGGCAGGCGTGCTTTTAAAGAAGTATATTCCCACTCCAAAGCAGTCGATATGATTTTAAGCGGCGAATACGGCTCGTTCAATCCCGTACTGCTCGAGGTGTTCCGCTCGGTTTCGGACAAATTGCGCACACAGCTCCGTCTTCATTCGCTTGACAGGGACGACGGCGTTAAATCGCTTGCGGAATCTGCTGTGGAAACGGACTCGGTTTCCTCGCGTACGCTGGATTTGCTTGACGCGGAACGCGAAAAGAACCGCTTTATCCTTTCGCACTCGAACGAAATTCTTTTCGAGGTGTATGCAAACCCTGTCGGCATAAGATTTTCCGACGAAAGCGCGAAGAGGCTGGGCGTTAAACCGTACGTCACCGCTCCCGCGACGGACGCGGATATGATAAACTGCTTCGGCAAGGAAAATGTTAAAACTATCGAAAAACTTTTCCGCGAAGCCACCCGTGAAAAACCTTCGGTCTGCTTAAAGTGCGCCGCAACGTTTGACGGAAAGCAGGTTGGCTGTACGGTCACCGCACTTAAACAGTATATCCGCAATCCCGAAACGGGCAGGTTTATCTGCTCGGGCGCGGTCGGCAAAATAGACGTTGAGGAATAAAGGAGTTTTTATGACTATCGAAAACTTTTACGCGTTGACCGGCGGCGATTACGCCGACACAAAATTAAGATTTTTGACCGACGACAGAATTTTGCGTTTTGTCGGCAAGTTCCCTTCGGACGAGAGCTTTTCGCTTCTTAAAAGTTCGCTTGCGGAGAATAACGCGGAAACGGCGTTCCGCGCCGCGCATACTTTAAAGGGTGTTGCAAGCAATCTCGGTTTTACTTCGCTTTTCAAGGTTTCTTCCGAGATAACGGAAGTTCTTCGCGGCGGTAATACGGTGGCGGAAGAGCAGTTCGCCGAGCTTGAAAAAATTTACGACCTCATAATAGAGCACATAAAAGATTTACAGGCTTAAAAGCGAATAAGCGGAAAGAATTTGCGCATACTTTTCGTATGGCAAAAAGAAGAACGAAAAATTTAATCAAGGACATTTTCGAAGGCGCTGTTTGCGCAAACGAATGTACGGGGCTGTATCAGAAGGTATCGCTCGATACCGAAGAAATAGCGGAATTTCACAGAGAGTATAACGAAGAAGAGGATTAACCTTTTTCTGCGGTAAACAAATTTATTATCAAACAAGGGGCGCGGACGATTTTTCGTCCGCGCCCCTTGTTTTAGCATTAAAAAGGTGATATAATATAAATATGAAATATATACTTTCACTCGATCAGGGCACGACGAGTTCGCGCGCGATATTGTTCGATAAATACGGCTCGGTTGTAAGCTCCGCCCAGCGCGAGTTTGCGCAGATTTATCCTGCGGCGGGCTGGGTTGAACATTCCCCTCAGGACATTTACGGCACGTCGGTATCCGTCGCGGCGGAAGCGCTGGCGCGCGCGGGCGTTTCGGCGGAGGATATAGCTGCGCTCGGCATAACCAACCAGCGCGAAACGGCTTTGGTCTGGGACAAGTTTACGGGCGAGCCGGTCTGCAACGCGATTGTATGGCAGTGCCGCAGAACGGCTTTCGACTGCGAAAAATTGAAAAAGGACGGGCTGACTGATTTCATTTACGAAAAAACGGGGCTTATTCCCGACGCTTACTTTTCGGCGACTAAAATAAAATGGATTCTGGAAAACGTGCCGGGTGCGAAAGCGCGCGCCGCTCGCGGCGAGCTTCTAATCGGTACGGTGGACACGTTTTTGATGTGGCGGCTTTCGAAGGGCAAAATTTTTGCAACCGACTACACCAACGCGGCAAGAACCATGCTGTTCAATATCCGTACGCTAAGCTGGGACGAAGAGCTTTTGCGCCTTTTCGATATTCCCGCGTGTATGCTTCCTAAGGTAATGCCGAGCGGCAGTGCGTTCGGATTTACGGATAAAAGCGTGTTCGGCTTCTCAGTCCCCGTTTGCAGTGCGGTGGGCGACCAGCAGGCGGCGCTGTTCGGTCAGCTTTGCGTTGACGAGGGCGACGTCAAGAACACCTACGGCACGGGCTGTTTTCTTTTGATGAACACGGGCAGTCGGGCGGTAAAAAGCAAAAACGGACTTATAACCACTTTGGGCGCTTCGCTTTCGAAACCGCAGTACGTCCTCGAAGGTTCGGTCTTTGCGGGCGGTGCGGCGGTGCAGTGGCTTCGCGACGGACTCGGAATTATCAAAACCGCAGAGGAAAGCGAAACGCTCGCAAGAAAAGTTAATTCAAACGGCGGAGTGTACTTCGTTCCCGCGTTCACCGGGCTGGGTGCGCCTTACTGGGATTCGGAAGCGCGCGGCACGATTACGGGAATCACGCGCGGCACGACGCGCAATCATATCGTCCGCGCCGTGCTGGAAGGAATAGCTTTTCAGGTGAGCGACCTTGTTTCGGCAATGCAGAGGGACGCGGGTACGGAAATCTGCCGCCTCGCGGTTGACGGCGGAGCAAGTAAAAACGGGTTTTTGCTTCAATTTCAGGCGGATATTCTTGGCTGTCCCGTGCGCCGCCCGAAGATATTCGAGACGACCGCGCTCGGCGCGGCATATATCGCGGGGCTGTATACAGGTTTTTGGAAAGACGTGGAAGAACTTAAAAATCTGGCTTCTTCCGACACGGTTTTTAATCCCGAAATGGGCGAAGCCGAGCGCGCAAAACTGCTTTCGGGCTGGCGCGAAGCCGTGCGCCGCGCACTAAGCCCGCAATGACGGCGCATAAAATACTTGACGGATAGGACTTTGGAAAGTTAAAATATGGATATGTACGAAATAAACACTCAGGAAATTAAAAAATACCGCACGGGTGAGCTTGTCGGCAATATCGCGCTCGTCTTTTGCGCCGCCGTGCTCGTCTTTTTCGCCGTAGCTTTCGGGATTGCGCGAATCAACGGAATAAAGCCGCTTGAAATTGTTGCGCTTTGCGTATCGCCGTCTTTAATGGCGGCAGGGGTTGCCGTTGCGGCGTATTGCAATGTGAAATACGGTTCGGCAATGAATACGGCTGTAAAAAAATTCGTTATAGCCGTTTTTACGGAGAATGCCGCGCTGCTTCACCCCGAGCGCAATTCCCTTACATTCAATTTGTCGGTAAGCGAAAACGAGGTTATTTTGCAAACAAACGGATACAAGGAAAAACTCCGCTTCGATTTTTCGCCGTTCGGCAAACTTTCGCTGTTCCGTAAAGTCGGCGCGCTGAACGAAATAGAAACCAGACTGATTATAACCTTTTGCCGACTTCACGCGCGCGGGGCAAAGTATTCGGACGTGAATTTTACCGAACGCGACGGTACAAGGAGGAAATCGGGCAAGCCCGTTTACATAATAAAGGAGGGACAACCCGACCCAAAATCGTATAAAATTTATCTCAAAAACAGTTAAAACACAATATGTTGTGGTGCAGAATTTGCCAAACCACAATTTTAAAATTTTTGTCAAAAAATCTTGAAAATATAAAAGCAGTGTGGTATAATCACGATACCACATTATACTTACAATTCAATTATTCTATCCATCGATAGCAAAAAAGTAGCTTGAAAGTTTTTTTTAACGTCTATGTATTTTGTCGTCTCACAATTAAGCATTGTGTATCTCTTATTTGACGACAATATATGTTGATTACGGAATCTGTTCGTATAGCTTTCGGTTAACGATTATTGTAAGTATGGTGTGGTAACCGTAGAGATACTACATAGCAAGTGTGTCTCTTCGGAGCCACACTTTTTTTTATGTCTTTTTTTCTTTGTTCGGACATCGCCGTCGTTTTTAGGCTTGCCTAAGCACCTGCGACAAAAGCCCCGCCCTAAATCAAGGCAAGGCAGGCTATGCACAAGCCCTCTTTAAATTAAGGAAAAGCGAGCAAAGCCCTCCTTTGGGGAGGGTGGATTGCCCGATAGGGCAAGACGGGAGAGGTTGAAACCTCATCAGTCGCTTACGCAAGCTCCGCGACAGCTTCTCAAAGAGAAGCCATAAATTGCGGCGGAATGACTAAAGCAAAAAGACAGAGGAGTACACACAATGAAGATAAATAGAAAAAGGAAATTACTGACGGTAATACTTTCCGTATTATGCGCGGTATTATTGTGCTGTTCCGTAGGTATGATAGGCGGAAGCTCGGCGCTTGCTTTTACTGTAACAAGCACGAATAACGATCCGGAAAAGAGGCTTGTTTCCCAAGACGACCTTTACGATTCGGCAAAGGGCAACTACAATATAAAAGTGTTTGACGCCTTAGCAGCAAAAATTCTCGGCGAAGACAAAAAAACCGCCGATCTTTACACGGCGGTGCAAAACGGTACTTTAAACGCGTCCGATTTCAGAACGGCGGCAGGCGACGACGTAACGGTAAAATTCGGCGGACTTATCTGGACGCCCGTGTTCCTCTCAACGACGGACGGCACGGCAAGCGGCAAACCCATTCTTACGCTTTGGCAAGCCGGAGTTCAGGCTTTTCCCACATATAGTTATTCTTCCAATTTTTCTAAGACTCAGGATATTTCAACGTTCACCGATGGTTGGAAGTATTCTTCTTCAACAAATAAAAACTTTACTCAAAGCTGGAAAACTCCCATTATAATGTACGGCTCAAGCTATATGAGGGCGGTAACGTTAAACAACGGAGGATACTATAGCTCGGTATACACTGCCGGTTCGTCTTCTATCGGTACGCATAAGGCGTTAAGCGCGCAGCCGTCGATAACCGACGCAACAAGCTATGCCGCCGCCGATACTGACAACAAGTATTACGAGTTTGCAAGGGGCGATATTTCCAAATTAATCGTTGCCCCCGCAGAGGTAAGCTGGCAGGCAGACCAGAAAAACTCGGTTACAAAAGTTATTGCTTCGGGTTCTTCGTATCCTAATTTAAATAACGATTCATATAATTCGCAAGGAGGCATTACTTACAGTTTCGAGGGAAAAACACACACCGACAGCGCAAGCGGCGATACCGTTGATTTGTACGGACAGTGGAAAGACGACAAGGTCTGGCTTCCCAGCGTTACCGAAGTCGGCAATGCAGACGGCACAAACGGCATATGGAAAACCTCCTATAATCAGAAAAAAACCGATAGCGGAGTAATAAAAAGCTCGACCTCTTCAAATAAAGGTGTTTATAATTATACATGGCTCAGAACGGGCGTTCACGGCAGTAGTATAGACGGCTATTACATAAGACCGGAAGGGAATCAAATTGCTGCGACGGGTATGCCAGGTAACGCGTTTACGGTACGGCCTGCCATTCATCTTGATTTATCGCAAGTTCTGCTTGAAGCTCCGAGCGATATAACAACGACCGCTGCTTACGACAATACGGAAAAGCCCGTAACTTTCAACGAACAGCAGCAAACGGTTGATTATCTTGCTCCCGATTGGTATAGTGATAGCTATTCGGTAAGCGATTCATTGGATGTTACTTACGAGTTTATCGAGCGCGGCGACACTGCTAACTCGTTCGATAAGCCTAAGATAAGCGGTTCAAGCGTGCAGGACGGCATAAACACGAACCTCGTCGTCGATCCTTTAATTACGACGACTATTAAAAACGCAGGCAAATATAAAGTCACGTTTAAATTAAAGAACAGCTTTTTAAAATGGGCTGACGACGCGCTCGATTACGGCACAGCCACAAACGAGCAGAAGGAGCTCGAGCGGTACAGGGTTATAGAGTATACTATCAAGCCTAAGGAATTGAAAGTACTTTATGCCGTCTACGATACTTCGGGCGGCGGCGCGGTAGAGCAGAGCACCGCTTCGATAGCATACACAGCAGACGTAAATAAAACTTACAAAGTGGACATAAAGGCTTCCGTATCGACGGAAACCATTCCCTCAGGCACTCCCGCAAAACTTTTCCCCGATTGCGAAATAGTTTATTCGGGAACGGCAAACGACGGAACAACGTATAAAGACGATAAAACTCCGCCGCGACTTGCGGGTTCCTATAAGGCGGTGTTTAACGACAAAAACGCGGCAACGAGCAATTACGAGCTTAAAGCCACGCAGGCGGCTTACGCTTATACCGTAGACAAAGCGGAAGTAAGCTTGCCGTCGTTCAATAACGACAGTCAGGTTTATAATGCAAAAGAGCAGGACTTTGCGTTCACGAGTACGAGCTTCGACCCCGATATTCTCACGATAGACGGCATAAAAGCAGGCGCCGTTTCGCTTACGGCGAACTCGGCGGGAACGGAGTTTTCAAGCGCGGACGGATACTTCACCGTGAAGTACGACTCTGCAAATAAAAAGCTTTCGGCTGTAAACGCGGAGAGTTATAAAGTTGCGTTTGCACTTGCCGACGCGGACAACTACACTTGGGAAAAATCAATAGCTTCGAATCCCGATAAGTCCAAAACTTTTACAGTCGAAAAAAAGGAGCTTGTAATTAAGTTCAAGTCTCCGTTATCCAACAATGCAAACTTCAATTTAAAGACGAGCACAAAGGGAAGCATAACTGCGGAGTACGCGGCGAAAGGCGGCGGAGAAACCCCTGACGGCGGTACGGCGGAAGAGCCCGTTCTTGTATTATACTATACGTTTAGCGACGGAAGTACGACGGGTTCTAAAGTGCAGGTTGCAAGCGATGAGATAGGTAATATAGCTCTCGATGTAACTACGCTTAAAGGCGACAGTAACAAGTTCAGCGCAGGCACTTATTCGCTGTTGTTCGAGCTTACGCCCGACGCGGCGAACGCCGTAAACATGAATTACAAGCTCGGCGTCAGCGCGGCGCAGGACGTTATAGTCACGGCAGGCGAAGCAAGCATAGACGACTTGGGTTTTCTTTATAACACTGTTAAAAACGAATCGGATGGCAACCCCTTCGAGGCGCTTTCCGACCCCTTGAAATACGAGTATGACAGTCTTACCAAAACGGTAACGGAATACAAGTTTGCGCTTGATTTTTCGGGAATAGATTATCTTACTTACGCGCAAGACTTCGCAAACTCGGTTTCTTGGCAGTATGCAGACGGCTCGGCACAGGCGAACAAAGCGGGCGTGCTTACGGTAACCGCGAAAATAAAAGTTAAGACCGAAGAGGCGGCAAACCACAGTCTGCCTGCGGCGTTCGACGTAACTCAGACAAACAAATTCAAGTCGTATACAAACAACGGCGACGGCACGGCGACCGTGACCTTCGAAATAGAAATAGGCAAGCGCGAAATAAGCGTTTCGGGCAAGGATATTCCTTTGAAGTATCAGCCCGAAGGCGGAAGCGTAACGGATTACGACCCTAAGAATCCGCCCGAATACAACGGCAAGCCCGTAACTATTTCACTGCCTCACGAAAGCCAGTTCCCTCACGGAATAAAGAAAGTCGAATTCGACGAAGCTAATCCGCGCGGCACACAGGCAAAAACTTATACGATAGGCGCGACGGTTACGCTTGACGATAACCACTGTCTTGCCAACGGCAACAACACGCTGCACGTTGAAATTACTTGGGAAATTTCCAAAGAGGTAATAAAACTCGCTTGGAGCAAACCCGTCTATTTCGACGATTATTTCAACGATAGTTCTGTAGCGCATTTACAGGTAATGCTTCTCGGAAATCTCAACGCTTCGCAGGAAAGCGCGGTAAAATATACTTTCTACAAGGAAGTGGACGGCGCGCCCGATACTACGCCGCTTTCGGAAGCGGAGCTTAAAGCGCTGTGTACGAACGACAGGTTTACCGACCCCAACGAAACTTGGCTGTATGTAAAAGCCGAGTTGACCGAAGACGGGGCAAAGAAGTATAAGCTCGAGGATGACGCGAACAAGAACCCGAAGAGGTTTAAGCTCGGCGGTCAGATGACTTTAATCGAGCTGAAAGTCGACGAAAAGATTAATGGCTATCAGTACGGAAGCGAGCTCGACCTCAGTAAAGTTTTCTCGCTTATAAATTCGGAAACGGGAGACGAATGGGATTCGTCTTACTATGAAATCCGCGTGTATAAGGACGGCGTGGATTTGGGAACTATTTCCGAGTTCAATCCGTCGGAAAAGGACGCAGGCATTTACACGTTCGAGATCAATATCAAAAACGAGTATGCGGAAGACTATACGCTTGACAAGTCGAACAAAATCACGTTTGAAATCAAGCCGAAAGAATTGGCGCTGCCTACGCTGAACGAGATTATATTCAGCGGCGCGAGCGTGAACTTTGCAGACTATCTCGCCGGGTTCGACGCCGATTTGATGGAAGTTGGCGGCTCGGATTACAGGGATATAAGAAACGTAAGCAAGAACGGCTATTCGGCAACTGTAACGCTTAAAAATCCGAACTATTGCTGGGCTTATCCCTCAGAGGAACAGACGCCTGCAAGATACGGCAGGGCAAACGCGGAAATAGTGCCCGTAGACGCGACGGTAGCGGAATACAAATGGAACATAGCGCCGCTTGTGATAGACACAACGGAGCTTTGGAACAAAGGTAAGAGCGGAGCGACGCTCAACCTGCCGCAGAACGTACAGAACCTGATAGACGGCGAAACGCTTACGATAGGATACAAGTACTATGACGGAGCGAGCGGCGAAGCGCTTGAAGAAGTAGAGTTCAAGGGCGGCAAGCAGTTCAAGGTAGAGGCTGTAATGGGCGGCTTTGACGCAGAGAACGGAAACGTAGTGTTCAAGAACAGCGATACCGAGTTCGGCGCGGTTTCGAACAGCATAAACTACACCGTGCCTCAAAGCGGCGCGGCGGCGGCGTTCGGAAAAGTAAAGGACTTCGTAACCAAGACGTGGATGGGCTTGCCTATCTGGGCATGGCTCCTGATAGCCCTTGCGATACTCATTCTGCTTATAATCATTATTGTAGTAGCATGCAAGAAGAGAAAGAGCAAAGAAGAACGCGAAGAACTGCGCCGCAGACGCGAAGAAGAGCGCGAAGCGGCAAAGGCAAAACAACAAGCGGAGTTAGAGCTTGCGAAAGCCAAGCAGGAAGCGGAACTTGCGAAAATCAGGGCTCAAGCGGCTTCGGTAATGCCTGCGGCGGCAATGGCGGCAACGGCAATGGCACAGCCTCAGGCTCAACAGGTACAGTCTCAGCAGCCTGTACAGCAGGTACAACAGCAGGCACAGCCTCAACAGGCTCAGCCCGTTCAGCAACCGCAGTATCAGCAACCGGCAATGGCTCAGCCTGCTATGCAGATGCCTATGCAAATGGCTCAGCAGAGTGCGGGCGACCCCGAGCTGAGGGAGCTTAAATCCGAAATTGCCAATATGCGCGCGGAACAGCGTGCGGAAAGAGAGCTTGCGGCAATGCGTAAGGAAATGGAGCTCGGCTTTGCTAAGTTCAGAAATGAAATGCAATCCAACTCTACCATGTACTATCACGCACCCCAGTCGCCCATGATGCAGAATAATCCGCAATTCAACGCGGCGGAAGGAAATAACGCGGATATGCTCGGCGCGGTGTTGGCTTCTATGGTGAGGAACCTCGCTTCGGGTCAGCCGATGCCTTTAAAAAGACAGGATTACATGGAAATAGCGCAGAACAAGGAAGAAAGCGTTGCGGCGATTGCGCCGCCCACCGTGTATCCGCCCGACGCGGTTATAACCACCACTACGATGGTTGACACCACTAAAAAAAAGGCGCAGCGCCTGACGCGTGATAAAAAGGATGAAATGTTCGACATCGACGGATTCTACGATTCGTTTGAAGAAAATAAGTGATTCAGGGTTTACCACAACCATACTTATGGTGCTGTAAAAGCATGGGAACCGACGGAGTTCATACTCCGTCGGTTTTCATATGTGTAAAAAATGATCGGGTGTGAAAATTTTTCAGTCATAAAACTGTTAAAATGCGAAAATAAGCCGATAAAATTTTCATAAAAATATTTTGTCCGTAAGGCTTGACTTTTGACTGCGGGGTGTACTATACTAAAAACCGTCGCCGCCCGTGAAAAGGCGAAAAACCACAATATATTGTGGTCGGGCTATTGACAAGACACAAAATATGTGATATGCTGTGAATTACCAGCGTATAATACGAAAGATAACCGGAGGGCATAAAAATGAAGGTAATTAAGCGTGATAATTCCGTTTGCGAGTTCGACAGGAATAAAATAGTCGTCGCTTTATCGAAGGCGAACGAGGCTGTCGATTTCGAGGACAGGGTTACCGACGTACAGATTAACGCCATTGCCGACGACATTGCTTGCCGCCACAGACCCCGTTTGCTCGTAGAAGACATTCAGGATATGGTAGAAGAGAAGCTGATGGAAATGCAGAAGTACAAGCTGATGAAGTCCTACATTCTCTACCGTTACGAGCGCGCGCTCGTCCGCAAGGCGAATACTACGGACGAGAGTATTCTTTCGCTTATAAAAAATTCCAATAAGGACGTAATGGAGGAGAACTCCAACAAGAACGCGCGCACGGCTTCCACCCAGCGCGATCTGATTGCGGGCGAGGTTTCAAAGGACCTTACGCGCCGTATGCTTTTGCCCGAGCATATTTCCAAAGCTCACGACGCGGGCGCGATTCACTTCCATGACGCGGACTATTTTTTACAGCCCATATTCAACTGCTGTCTTATAAATATTAAGGATATGCTGGACAAGGGTACCGTCATTAACGGAAAAATGATAGAAAGCCCTAAATCCTTCCAGACGGCTTGCACGATAACCACGCAGATAATCGCTTCGGTCGCGTCGTCGCAGTACGGCGGACAGTCGGTGAATATCGCGCATCTCGGAAAATATTTAAGGCGTACGCGCGAGAAGTATAAAAAGCAGTGCGACGCAAAATTCGGCGACCGCCTAACGGAAGAGGCGAAAAAGGAAATCGTGGATATGCGCGTGCAGGAATCCCTTAAAGCCGGCGTGCAGACCATACAGTACCAGATTAATACGCTTATGACCACAAACGGTCAGTCGCCGTTTGTTACTCTGTTTATGTATCTCGACGAAAAAGACGAGTATATAGACGAAAACGCTTTGATAATCGAAGAAATTTTAAAACAGCGCTACGAGGGTATAAAGAACGAGAAGGGCGTTTATGTGACGCCCGCGTTCCCCAAGCTTATTTACGTCCTCGACGAGAACAACTGCCTTAAAGGCGGCAAGTACGACTATCTTACTAAGCTTGCGGTCAAATGCTCGTCCAAGCGCCTTTACCCCGATTACATTTCGGCAAAGAAAATGCGCGAAAATTACGAAGGAAACGTATTCTCGCCTATGGGCTGCCGCTCGTTCCTTTCCCCGTGGAAGGACGAAGAGGGAAACTATAAGTTCGAGGGCAGGTTCAATCAAGGCGTTGTTTCCATTAACCTTCCCCAGTGCGGTATACTTGCAAAGGGAGACGAAAAGAAATTCTGGCAAATTCTCGAAGACAGGCTTGCGCTCTGCTACGAGGCGCTTATGTGCCGCCACAACGCGCTCATGGGCGTGACCAGCGACGTATCCCCCGTGCACTGGCAGTACGGTGCGATTGCAAGATTGCAACCCGGTGAAAAAATCGACAAGTACCTGCTCGACGGATATTCTACGATTTCTCTCGGCTATATCGGTTTGTACGAAGTAACGAAGCTCGTCAAGGGCGTTTCCCATACTGATCCCGCAGGCTCGGAGTTTGCGCTCAAAGTTATGAAGTCGCTCCGCGACCACTGCGAAAAGTGGAAGAAGGAGACGGGGCTGGGTTTCGGACTCTACGGCACTCCCGCAGAAAGCCTTTGCTACCGCTTCGCGCGCATAGACAAGGAAAAGTTCGGCGACATTAAGGACGTTACGGACAAGGGCTACTATACCAATAGTTACCACGTTGACGTCCGCGAAAATATCGACGCGTTCTCGAAATTCACTTTCGAAAGCCGTTTCCAGCAGATTTCTTCGGGCGGTGCGATTTCATATGTGGAAATTCCCAATATGCGCCACAACCTTACCGCTCTCGAAGACGTGGTAAAATACATTTACGATAATATTCAGTACGCGGAATTTAACACCAAATCCGACTATTGCCACGTTTGCGGCTTTGACGGAGAGATTATCATAAACGACGATAACGAATGGGAATGTCCCGTGTGTCACAACAAGGACCAGCGTAAAATGAACGTTACGCGCCGCACCTGCGGTTATCTCGGCGAAAATTTCTGGAACGTAGGAAAGACTAAGGAAATAAAATCGAGGGTTCTGCACCTTTAAAACAACGCTTAAATGAACGACGCTTTCGGCGAAAACGTAAGCGTCGTTTATACACCTTAAACGAGGTAATAATTTTGAATTACGCTAAAATAAAAAAATACGATATATCCAACGGACCGGGAGTGCGCGTGTCTTTGTACGTCAGCGGCTGCCGCAACCGCTGTAAAAACTGCTTCAATCCCGAAACGTGGGATTTCGAGTACGGCGAGCCGTTTACTAAAAAGGTAGAGGACGAAATAATCGAAGCGATGAAGCCCGATTATATAAAGGGCTTTACCCTTCTTGGCGGCGACCCTTTCGAGCCGGAAAACGTGCAGGCGCTTGCGCCGTTTATCGAGCGCCTGAGGAAAATATATCCCGATAAATCTTTTTGGTGCTTCACGGGCTACGACTACGAGTCGGATATTCTGACGGGCAAAAAGTGCGAAATAGAAATCGCGCTTAAAATTCTGCACTGCCTTGACGTGCTTGTGGACGGCAGATTTATAGAAGAAAAAAAGGATTTGAACCTGCTGTTTCGCGGCTCGTCCAACCAGAGAATAATACTTGTCAAACCCTCTTTGGAAAAGGATGAAATAGTCCTGTGGGACGAACAGTCTGCGGTTTAAAAAGGAGTATACAAATGAAAATCAACATCAAAAAATTAAACGGTAAAGCCGTAATCCCCGTATACGGCAGCGAGTTTGCGGCAGGCGCGGATTTGTACGCATGCATAGATAAAGACGTTGAAATCGCGCCCCACGCCACAGAAGTGATTCCTACGGGCATTGCGTTGGAGCTGCCCATAGGCTACGCGGGACTGATTTACGCAAGGAGCGGACTTGCGACTAAGAAGGGGCTTGCACCCGCGAACAAAGTCGGGGTTGTGGATTGCGATTATCGCGGAGAAGTCAAGGTTGCGCTTCACAACCATTCGGAAACCGCGCAGACAATCGCGGCGGGCGAACGCGTCGCCCAGCTTGTAATCACGCCGTACATAACCGCACAGTTTGTCGAAGCGGAAGAGCTTTCCGACACGGCGCGCGGCGCGGGCGGTTTCGGCTCTACGGGCAGTAAATAACAGTTTTATAAAATAACGGGGCGCGGAATTTTTCCGCGCCCCTTGTCAATGCGTAAAAAGCACCGCCTTAAAATTTTAATCTTGACAGTTACGGCTTTAAAGTGTTATACTTGTTATATAATATAACTTTGCGGAGGAAGTATGTCTCTTTATATCGGAATAGACGTAGGAGGAACGACTGTTAAAGGCGCCGTTATAGATAAGAGCGGCACGGTGTATGCGGAGGACAGTTCACCTACGCAAAAAGGCGACAGGCTCGCCGACGTTATTTCGACTTTGACGGAAAGACTTATATTCACCGTCGGCAAACCCAAGTCGCACTTTAAAGGCGTGGGCATAGGCAGCGCGGGTATGATTGATGCGGAAAACGGTTCGATAGTTTTTGCAGGTAATCTCGACGTTAGGAACGTGCCCGTTGCAAAGCTTGTTGAAAGCAAAGTAAAAATCCCCGTCAAAATAACCAACGACGCAAATGCGGCGGCGCTCGGCGAGGCAAAGTTCGGCGCGGGCAAAAGCTATTCCGACAGTATTCTGGTTACGCTGGGCACGGGCGTCGGCGGCGGCATAATCATAGGCGGCAAACTATTCGAAGGCAATAAATCCGCAGGCGCGGAAATCGGACATATGGTGATAGAACGCGGCGGCGACGCGTGCTCGTGCGGGCGGCGCGGCTGTTTCGAAGCGTATTCATCCGCAACCGCGCTTATCAAGCGCACAAAGTGGGCTATGGAAGAGGACGCTGGTTCGGCAATGTGGACAAGCTGCACGTCTGATACGGTCACGGGGCGCACGGCTTTCGACTTTATGGGCACGGACGTTTCCGCCCGCGAGGTCGTGGACTGGTATCTGAAATATCTTGCGTGCGGACTTTTGAATCTTGCTAATATTTTCCGTCCTCAGGTAATTATGCTCGGAGGCGGCGTATCGGGGCAGGGTAAAAAGCTCACCGTTCCGTTACAGAATTTATTGAATAAAGAACTTTTCGGCGGCGCGGACTATGCCCCCGTTGAAATAAAAACGGCGACGCTCGGCTCTAAGGCGGGCGCTCTCGGGGCGGCGGCGCTATGGATAGAGGATTGATATGAACAAGGATATTCCCGTAATCTCGTTGCAAAGGCTGCCCGTCTATCTCAACTATCTCAAAGGTTTGCCGGAAGGCGAAACTTACGTTTCCTCAGGCGGCATTGCGGCGGCGCTCGGTATGGGCGAAGTGCTTGTGCGCAAGGACCTTGCCTATACTTCGGCGGCAGGCAAGCCGCGCGTGGGCTACGTTAAAAGCGAGCTTATCGCCGCGCTCGAAGATTATTTAAACTGCAACGGCAGAAGAAGCGCGGTGCTTGTCGGCGCGGGTGCGCTCGGCAGGGCGGTTTTAAGCTACGGCGGATTTAATAATTACGGTATAGAAATAGTCGCCGCGTTCGATTCCGACCCAGAAAAGACGGGCACGGAAATAGCCGGCAAAAGAATTTATTCTATGGACGAGGCGGAGCGCGAAATAAAGAGACTTAAAGCCGAGCTTGCGGTCGTCTGCGTGCCGGCGCAGTTCGCGCAGGAGGTTGCGGATAAGCTTGTGGAATGCGGAATTAAGGCGATTTTGAACTTTGCTCCCGTTATGATAAGGACGGACGATAAGGTGGTCGTGCGGCACATAGACGTTGCGGCAAACCTTGCAATACTTTCTATTATGCTCGAAGGTTAGTTATGGAAGAAGAGGAAAAAGCAAAATTTGCGGAAAAGCTTGCTTCGCGTGCGGAGCTCGGCTTGAAAGTAATTAAAATCTTGTTTATAGCCGTCTGCGTAACGGTCGCGGCTTTCGTCGTTTTCGCTGTTGTTTCGGCAAGCGTCGGGCTCGAAGATCAGGGCAGACTTATAGGCTATATAATTTTGATTGCGGCCGTCGCGGCGGAAATGTGCGCGGTGGTCGGCGTGTTCGTGTTCACTAAACTTAATCTCGACAAATTGAAAAGACTAAAATAGTGCTCATTTTCGGCGAGGCCTTCGGTTAAGGGGCTTAACGGTATACACGGCCGTAACTGTAATAAAAAGCGGGCGGCGCGTTCTTTGAACGCGCCGCCTTTAATATATTATTAATATGTCGCAGGAAAGATTTAAAACAAGGGGCGGGTTCATTATGGCAAGCGTGGGCGCGGCGGTCGGGCTGGGCAATGCGCTGCGCTTTCCCGGTCTGTGCGCAAAGTACGGCGGAGGAACTTTTCTTTTCGTGTACCTTATCGCGCTTATCGTTATGGGGTTGCCCATTCTCAATGCGGAAATCGCGCTCGGCAGAAAGGTGCGCGGCGGCGCGCCCAAATGTATGGCAAGCCTTTATAAGCGCGCCGAACCGATAGGCTGGGCTTCGTGCTTCAACTCCTTGATAGTCGCAATAATCTATGCCGGAATTTTGGGCTGGATTTTGGTTATGGTCATAAAAATCGCTCCGCTGTGCAGTTCGGCACAGGCAACGCAAAGCGCGGAAGCGGGAAATTATTTCTTTACACAAGTTTTGAAAAGCGGTAAGGTTTCGCCGCTCGTTTTGGTCTGCGGAATTTGCGGCTGGGTGTTAATGTATCTGTGTCTGCGCGGCGGTGCAAACTCGCTTTCCAAAACCGCAAAGTTTACTGTAGTAATCCCCATAATTCTGCTTTTCTTTATGGCGGTGCGCGGTCTTTTATACTCGAATAGCGGAGAGGCGCTCCGCGCTCTGTTTGTACCAGACTTCAAAGCCTTTCTCAGTGCGGAGCTGTGGTTGAACGCGTTGGGACAGGTGTTCTTTTCGCTGTCCATACTTGTCGGCATAATGCCTGCGTACGGCGCGTATCTGCCCGAAGGAACCAACGTTTTCCGCGACGGTATAATAATAGCCGCCGCCGACTTTTTTGTGTCCTTGCTCTCGTCGGTGGTGCTTTTTACAACGCTTTACGGTTGCGGTATGCAGGGTGAAATTTCCCAATCCGGCATAGTCACCGCGTTTATGGTTTACCCCGTTGCGATAACGCGCTTCTGCGGCAACGGCACGGTATGCGCCGCAGTCGGCGTGCTGTTCTATTCCTCGCTTGCAATGATGGCTATGCAGTCGGCGGTTTCTATGGCGGAGGCGGCGGCAAATCCTGTTGCCGAAAAATTCGGGCTCGATAAAAAACGGCTGGTTGCCGTTATATCGCTGATAGGCGCGGCGGCGTGCGTAATATTCTCTACGCCCGTTGCGGAAGCCACCCTAGATATTTCAGACCACTTTGCAAACTATTTCAATATTCTGTTTCTCGGTATTGCCGAGTGTATGGTTTTAGGAAGCAAAGCGAAAAAGGTCAACCTTGTCGGCGAAATCAACCGCTATACGCGCAAAGCAAAAATGCCTTATAAACCGTTTGTGTTTTCGCTTAAATTCTTATGTCCCGCCGTACTTATATCGCTTACGGCGTGGGCGGTTTATCACTATGCGTTTATAGAACACGGAATGTTCGGCGGATATCCGCTGTGGGCGCAGGCGGCTTTCGGGTGGTCCGTAAGCCTGACCGTATTCGCTTCGGGCTTTGTGATAAAGTTGCTTTCACGCCCGAAAAAGAAATTTTTACGCAGAATAAAAGCGGCGCGCCGTTATCGCAGTTTCCATAGGGAATATTAGGTAAGCCGCAGGTTGTAGAGATTAAAGCGTGGCGTGAAGCCACGCCTTTTTTGATATTTATATTGCGTGGACAAACGAGGCTACTTGTAGCCAAGTGAGATATAGATATGTTTTATATAGCACGCAAAAAAATTCAAAATTCAATGGGTTGCGCTCTTTCATTTTTCGTGATATAATGAAACTACGATAAACAGTAATTTGGCGGAAAACTTTTAAAATGCTAATAGAGAAACCACTTGTTTCTTCAAGAATAACTGTACGGAATTATCAAAAGTCAGACCTGCCATATCTTACCGCAATGTGGTTTGATAAGGAAAACGGCAAATATATGAGCGACCCGACGGTTGAATATGTTGATAGTGATTTTCAAAAAGCACTTGACAGTCTTGAAGATAGCCCAAACGGATATTATTTGACAGTTGTTTTAAACGGTTCTGATGAGATAATAGGTTCTGCTTGCATTTTCCCTGACGAAAAAAAGGAAATATTTGATATAGGATATTGTGTTCATAAGGGCTATTGGGGAAAAAGATTTGGTTCTGAACTATTGGCTTTAATTGTTACTTTAATACGCAACAATGGTGGCATTGAGATAACTGCGGAAGTTGCGCAAGATAATATTGCATCGAATAGATTGCTTGCAAATAACGGCTTTAAGATAAAAAAGAAATCGCAATTTAAAAAATATAAAATGAATATCTGTTTTAATAGTTA
>CAJUER010000004.1 GCA_910585705.1 uncultured Christensenella sp. | reverse complement strand
GGCAGACTGTTCGACATCGACGGCTTCTACGATACCTTTGACGAAAACAAATAATGCAGTAATACAATATATAGTGGTCGGGCACGAGTCCGACCACTATTTTAAATTTTTTGTCAAAAATACTTGAAAATTGCAATATATGTGATATAATATTGTGTACTAAAAAAGACTAAGCTTCAAAAGGAGTAAATTATATGTTTAATAAGAAATTTGCTGGGGGGGGGGCAAGCACTTATAGCGTAAACGCAAAACGCGCCGAAAAAAGCGGCACGTTATTTCAGCGTACAAAAAAATACGCCTTGATATTATTGATTTTGTTATGCACGGCGCTTTTGGGCTGTGCTTTTATTGCGCCTTTTTTGCCGAAGGATAAGGTAAAATCGGCTTCGGCTGCTTCGGAAACGGCAAATCCCGTAACCATCGCTTTGACCGACACAAAAGTTTGGTGGGTGGGCAGTAGAAGCCCTTGGGGTATAACCTATGCGAGTATGAGCGACAGTATATCGGGTTGCGATTTATATGCGACTTTAGCCGATAACGTTGTTTCTTTCGGCGGTTCAAGTAACAGCGCTTACGTCGGCAGGTGCGTTTTTGCGGAAGTTACGGCTTCAGTAACAGTGCCCGCAATGGAGCAGTACACCGTCGATTATCAGTTGGTTTATTCTGCGGCAAAGAGGAAAAGCCTTGCTTCCGGTCTCGGCGTACACGTTTTTAATTACGGCTTTTCAAACGATACCGTGACCGCGCCTACGGCGGCAACCGCAGGCTCCGCCTTTTCCGACGCTAATTCCGCTTATACGCTCGATTACGGTTATTGCTCTTCGTCGGGTATGAGCGTTCCGCAAAAAACCCTCAATGTTACGGGAGTGGTTTACAAAAACGAAACTTTTGAACCCCAAACATTTATACAGAGATTTGCCGTTTGGTCCGGTGAGGGCTACGGCAGCGGTACCTATTACGGCAGCTTCTCCATAACGCCTACCGTGAATACTTTCGAACAAATAAATTACACCGTTCCCGAAAATATCGAAGTAGAGTACGACTCAAGCGACTACTATGACCTTGCTTTGCCTGCTTATACTAACAGCGGCTGGTATTCGCCTGCCGGAATGACTTTGTCGTTTGCGGACGGAATTACCGAAATGCGCGACGCCGGCGAATACGGATTATCCGCTTCCATTAAGCCGGAAGCGATTGCACTCGGTACAGTGTGGATCCATGACG
The DNA here is from genome assembly GCA_910585705.1 of uncultured Christensenella sp. Lineage (GTDB taxonomy): Bacteria > Bacillota > Clostridia > Christensenellales > Borkfalkiaceae > Coproplasma. Next base: position 35,382 of record CAJUER010000004.1, on the reverse strand, counting down.
ACGGTACTACCGATACGGACGATAAGCAAACTAAATTTATAATAAAGAAGAAGAGACTTAAACTTAAAGAAATAGTCCTCGACGAAGATTTTAAACCCGTCGATCCGTTGGCGCTGGACGACACTGTTCCAGGTAATCAGATATTCGGGCGCGACGACGGCAAAATATCCTTCAAACTGCGCTACACAAAAACTTCGGGCGGATACGACAGTTACGACGCGCCCTCAGTACTGCGCGGCGGTACAGGACTTTATAACGCCACTGCCGAAATTGTGGACGAGTCGGGCAATTACGAGCTGATACCTTACAGCATAACTTTCACCATAAGCAAAAAAGCCGTAAGTCTGCCCACGCTTGTAAGCGACGCTTCACAGCCGTTCACGGGCGAAAACGTGGAGTTCTCGTTTACGGGCGTTAAAGAGTTTTACGAAATTATCGCAGACGGTATGACCGTCGGCGAAGTCGACGATTTGGGCAACTGCACGCTTACGGCTGTAAACGCAGGCAATTATACGGTAAGTTTCAAACTTAAAGATTGGGAAAACACCGAGTGGGACGCTGCGGCAGGCGGCGGCACGGCAAGCAAAACCCTTGAAGGCGGACTTACCGTAACCCCCAAACAGATAACCGTAACGGCTTCGGCTACGGCTGTGAACTGGACGTGGAAACGCGGTTCGGTCGTGGTGGTAACCGTTCGCGCGGCAGGCGTCACCGAAGCAGACGCGGCTACGCTCGAATTCAAGGCAACCTACACAAAAGCGGGCGGAGTGCCCGTTCCCGTTGCGATAGCTTACAACGCGGAAGACAAGGGCTATAAAATAACGATGCCCAAAAATTTGCAGTTAGGCAGTTATACGTTGGAAATAACTCTCGCTTCCGCAAGCGAGACGAACAGCAGCGGCAACTACACTTGCACGGCGGTATCCAAACCTTTCGAGGTGACCGCCCCCGACGCGAACTTCACGGAAAGCGATCTTATCTGGCAGTTCACCGTAGGTGATAAAGTCGTTCAGCTCGGCGAAGACGGTTTTGTTTTGGACGGCGATGAATTACAGCTCGATTATACGGGCGAAGAGTATAATATCTCCGTTTATGACGAGCTTCTGGAAATAGATTATTTGGTTAAAGTCAGCGGATATACGGGAGACGTTAAAGCGACGAACTGCGGAAGTTACCAAATTAGCGTGATAATTGTCGCGGCGGATTCTTCGATAAACTTCCCCGACGCAACTTTCACTTTAAAGTTCAAAATCAATCAAGCAAAAATAGATACGTCCGCGCTAGTATGGCAGTGGCAGTATGTGGGCGATACCGAATGGCGCAATTTCAGCGACGGAATGCCCGTATTTAAATCGGGCTATGCCGTAAAAACGCGCGTCGACGTTGACAATCTCCCCAAAGGTTTATCGGCGGAGGACTTCGAAATCGAAGAGGAGAGACCTCTTCCCGGAACGTTGGGCAGTCACCAAACGACTATAGCGTTCAAGCCTCAGCTCGCAGACGGCAACTACGCGCGCCCTAACGATTTTACTTTCGAGTGGGAAATAACCAAAAAACTTATTAACGTTACAACGTGGATTTCGGGCGTTCTTCCCGACGCTAACGGTGACGAGTGCGCCGTAAAGGTTATCGACTGTCACGAGCAGTATGAAAACGTTATTAAATATTTATACAGTTTCAGCTACACAGACGAAAACGGTCAGCTTCAAACCGTAACCGATATGGAGGGCGCGGAGGCGCTTGCGCTTCTCAATAAATACGCCGATAAGGACAACGCCATATCCGTAGAAGTGCGGGTAGAGCTTACCGACACGGCAAATTACGAATTCGCTCCGTTTGCGGTGCTTTCGTCAAAGTTCAACGCCGGCGACGGCTTAACACAGGTAAAGGTTGAAATCACCGGCAGCGGCTCGACCTTCGGCGAAGTAAGTTTAGGCGTAACCGCTACGCTTAAAGACGGTACGCCCGTAAATAAAGATTTCTACGTCGTGAAAATATTCGACGGCAACGATAATCTGATTGCGGAATTAACTCCCGACCAGTTGAAAAATCCCGAAGAATACGGCAAGTATCTTAAAGATGCAGGCGACTATATCGTTAAAGCCGAGCTTAACGCGCTCGGTGAAGCAAACGGATATTATCTTTCCGGTTCCACCGTATCGTTTAAAATTTTACCTAAGCTCATAGCCGTTCCGTCGTATTCGGAAATAACTTTCACGGGCGAAGAAATCCTGCTCGAAGATTATTTCAGCGACGAATTTAAACAGCTTATAGCCGACGGAATTGTAACTATAACGGGCGGCGGAAGCAACAGGAACGCGGGCGACTACAAAGCGTATTTCAATATAACAGACAAAAATTACGCGTGGGAAACCGCTGCGGCGGACCAGCCCCAGACGGCGGCTTTCAAAGCAACCGCGCAAGACGAGGCGGTAATCAACGGTTCAGAACTGATACTGACGTGGATAGTAAATAAAGCCAAGCTTTCGGCAGACGGTTGGAATTTGAAGAGCAGTGACGGCGCAACGCTTGACGTGCTTTCCGCATGGCAGGAAAAAATAAACTCGGGTATCGTCAACATAGGGCTCGAATACCGCTACTACGATAACGGCAAAAATTTGCTTGAATCGGTAGAGTTCAAAGGCGGCTTATCCTTATTCGTCGACGCCGTGCTTTGCGGTGAGGACGCGGAAAACTTCGAGTTTATCGAAAGTGCGGACGGCAACAAACAGATATCCGCAATGGTCGAGTATAAAGTGCCCAAAAAAGGATTAGGCGCGATAGGCGACATAGCGGGCACCGCAGTGGACTTTGTTAAAAAGAACTGGCTGTGGTTTGCGATAGGACTCGGCGCGCTGATATTGCTTATAATCCTTATAATCATAATCTCTGCGGCGCGCAGGAACAAAGACAAGCGCGAAGAAAAGAAAGCGGCGCGCGCGGACGCCCGCGAGGCGGCCAAAGCCAAGCAGGAAGCGGAACTCGAACTTGCAAAGGCAAGGCAGGAAGCCGAGCTTGCGAAAATAAGAGCGCAGGCGGCTTCGGTTATGCCTGCGGCGGCAATGGCGGCAACTGCGGCTATGTCACAACAGGCACAACCGCAACAAATGCAACAGATGCAACAGGCACAGCAGCCCTCCCGGCAAATGCCTCAAATGCCGCAGTATCAGATGCCCATGCAGATGCCTCAGCAAATGCCCCAGTATCAGTTACCCCAGCAAATGCCTCAGCAGAACGGCGGCGAGGGTATGATGATTGCGATGTTGCAGGCGCAGATTGCGGAAATGCGGGCATTGCAGAACGCGGCTTTCCAGAACGCAAATTTAAAGACCGAGCTCGAAGTGTTGAAGTCGCGTGTGGACGGAAATGCGTCTCACTTCGAATACCGCCACGTCGATTCCGACAGGCAGGCGAATAACGGACTCACCGCCGAGCTTTTGGGCAACGCGATATTGAACGCGCTTTCTAAGGTGGTCACGTCAAGGGCGGCGTTGCCGGAGTATGATCAGCAGATAGTCAGAAACGAACCGCCCGTAATAGCGAGCACTCCGACGGTGTATCCTCCCGACGCGGTGGTTACGACCACTACGGTAGTGGATTCGACGAAAAAACCGACGCGATTGAAGCGCGGAAATACGGAAAGAGAATTTGATATAGACGGCTTTTACGACACGTTCGACAAATAAGAATAGACGGTAAGTATAAGTTTGTGGCAATAAAAAACAAGCGCGGAACTGAGTTCCGCGCTTGTTTTTACGTTTCGTGATTTTAATTTGGTCTTATCCGAGTAAAAGTATTTTGCATTAAGTTCAGCTTTTTCTTACGCCGAGTATATGTATTCCGCGCGCCCTTTCGAATCGGTACGAGGAAAGCGGCTTTCCGTACGCGTCGTAAGTGTGCGCGGCGACGTAAATTTTTCTGCCCGAGATTTTCACGACTACGGGCGAATGGTAAAAATCGCCGTTTGCCCTGCCGAGCTGAACTACGTCGCCTATCTCGAGTTTGCCGAGCGGAACTTCTTCCGCAAAAGGTCCCTCACCGTCGTTGCCTGTGAGGAAGTTATAAAGATATTCTACGCCCGTCCAGCTTGCGGTGCGGTCGTTTGCGGATTTGTAGAACCAGCCGAATACCGGCGTGTAGTTCATTACGCCTGCACCCGCATAAATACACTGTGAGGCGAAGTTGGTGCAGTCTCCGCCCAGATTTTCGAAGTCGTAATAATTCGGGTTGCGCCTGAAAGCCCATTTTCTTGCGTAAGATACGGCTGCCTGCCTGTTATAATTTAATTCTTCCATATCATTATTGTATGTTTCGAGTGCATTTTTTGGCGGGCTTTTATTGCTTTTTGCATTGAAATATGTTATATTATGAAAAACGGGTGAAAATCCGATAAGAGGTTTTACTTATGAAAATGATTTACGGAGTCAAAGACAGACCCAAAGCGGGACAGCTTATTCTGTTCGCTTTGCAGCAGCTTCTGGCAATTCTTGCGGCGACTATCGCCGTTCCTATGATTGTCGGCAACGGAATGTCTATTTCCGCAGCGCTTTTCGGCGCGGGAGTGGGCACGATAGTTTATTTACTGTTCACAAAATTCAAAAGCCCCGTATTTTTGGGAAGCTCGTTTGCGTTTCTCGGCAGTATGTCGGCAGCTTTTGCAGGCGGCGTTTCCGCCTCGCTCGGCTATCTCGGGCTGATAATCGGCGCGGTGATGGCGGGGCTTGTCTATGTGATTATTGCGGTAATCGTAAAATTTGCGGGCGTTAAATGGATTAATAAAATTATGCCCGCCGTCGTAATCGGACCTACGGTTGCGATAATCGGACTTTCGCTCGCGGGCAATGCGGTCGGCGACCTTACGAAGGGAAACGTTACCGAGCAGATAACCGAATGGGTAGTGAAGTTCAATGAAAACGGCTCGCCTTATCTTGGCGAACAGGTTACCTCGCAAATGGTTTGCTCGCCCTATGCGGCGCTCGCCTGCGGTATTGTCACGCTCGCCGTAACAATCGTATGCTCGGTTTACGGCAAAAAATTAATGAAGATGATTCCGTTCATCATCGGTATACTTTCGGGTTATATCCTTGCGGCGGCGTTCACGGGTATCGGCTATGCGGCAAAGTGCGATGCGCTGAAAATAATAAACTTCGAACTTTTCAAAAATATGCAGTGGTATCCTGATTTCGCTTTCTTACAGCTTTTCAAGGGTGAAATGGCGGTGAAGGGCGGCTCGATAGGCGCGTACATAGGTTCGGTTGCGGTGGCGTATATTCCCGTCGCGTTCGTTGTGTTTGCCGAGCATATTGCCGACCACAAAAATATTTCTTCGATAATCGAGCACGACCTGCTTTCGGATCCCGGTCTTACGCGCACGCTTCTGGGCGACGGCGTCGGTTCTATGGCTGGCGCGTTCTTCGGCGGCTGTCCCAACACTACCTACGGAGAGTCGGTCGGATGCGTGGCAATCTCGGGCAACGCTTCGGTCATAACCATACTTGTTACGGCAGGGTTTGCGATCTTGTTCTCGTTTGTGGCGCCCTTTGTTACTTTCCTTGCAACCATTCCGTCGTGCGTAATGGGCGGCGTGTGCGTTGCGCTGTACGGTTTCATTGCGGTTTCTGGACTTAAAATGATACAGGATGTGGATCTCGGCGAAAACAAAAATCTGTTCGTCGTATCCGTAATACTTATAACCGGCGTGGGCGGACTCGTGCTTACTTTCGGTAAAGTAACCGTTACTGCGGTCGCGTGCTCGCTCATTCTCGGCATACTTACAAACGTTCTTGTAAACGTCAGGCGCAAGAAGGACAGCGACGGCGAACAGCTGACAATAGACGGACTTAAAGCAACGTCGGACGCAGAAAAAGAAAACACGGAGGAAAAGTAAATGAAGGACTTTAAAAACGTATTTATTTTCGACCACCCGTTAATCAAGCATAAAATCGCGATTTTGCGCGACAAGAAAACGGGGATGAAGGAATTCCGCGAGCTTGTAGAAGAAATCACCACGATTATGACCTACGAGAGCATGCGCGACGTGAAGCTTGCGCCCGTTCAGGTGGAAACTCCGCTGGAAGTAACCACCCAGTACAAAGTACCGGAAGAGAGTGTGGCAATCGTGCCCATTCTCCGCGCGGGGCTGGGAATGGTGAACGGAGTGCATAAAGTATTTCCTACGGCGAAGGTAGGGCATATAGGTATGTACCGCAATGAGGAAACCCTCGAACCGCAGGAATATTACTGCAAGTTGCCCGAAGGCATAGAGCATAAAACGGTGTTCCTCGTCGACCCTATGCTTGCTACGGGCGGTTCTGCGTGCGACGCTTTGAACGCGCTCAAAAAACGCGGCTGTAAAAACATAAAATTTATGGCGATTATCGCCGCGCCGCAGGGAGTTGAAAACGTGGCAAAATCCCACCCCGACGTGCCTGTGTATGTTTCCACGCTTGACAGGTGTTTAAACGAGAATGGCTACATTCTACCCGGACTCGGCGACGCGGGCGACAGACTTTTCGGAACTAAGTAATTTTTAAAGACAGTGAAAAACCCTTCCTTAGAACAACTCGATAGCCTGCGCGCAATTCTTGCGGAGACGGAAAAGCTGTATTCGCCGAACGCGTGCAAAAATTCGCAGTGCATACGCGAACGCAAAAGCAAGTATGCGGACGAGGTTGTGCGCACGCAGTTTGCCATTGACGTGGATAAAATTATTCACAGTCCGTTTTTTAATCGCGGAAGCGACAAAACGCAGGTGTTTTCCTTTTTCCGCAACGACGATATTACCCGCCGCGCCTCGCACGTTCAACTCGTTTCGAGGATAGCAAGGACGATAGGCAGAGCGCTGCGCCTGAATACCGATCTTATAGAAGCGATTGCGGTCGGGCACGATATAGGGCATACGCCGTTCGGGCACAAGGGCGAAAAATATCTTAACGCGCTGTACAACGGCAATACGGGCAGATACTTTAATCACAACGTGCACAGTGTGCGTGTATTGCAGGAAATCTCCTATCTTAACCTCTCCTTGCAGACGGTAGACGGAATTTTATGCCACTGCGGCGAAAAGGTCAACGAAGAATATCCGTGCGGCAAGCTGACGAATTTTGAAGACTTTCATGAAGTATATGAACGTTGCTATACGGAGGAGAACGCCGTAAAGACGTTGCGTCCTGGCACGCTCGAAGGCTGTGTGGTGCGTATAAGCGATATGATTGCGTATATGGGCAAGGACAGGCAGGACGCGCTTCGGCTTAAAATGAAGGTCGGCTTCGGCGACAGCGTCATCGGTAAAAGCAACTTGGACGTGATTAAAAACGTTGTCGCGGACGTAATCGCCAACAGTATGGACAAGCCGTATCTTTCCGTCAGTCGCGACGTTTTTGACGCTATGGTGCGGATAAAAGACGAAAACAACGAAAAAATTTATCAAAGCAAAGAGGTGAACGAGCAGTACGACAACACTATCCGTCCTATGATGGAAAAGCTGTACCGCACGTTCCTCGACGATTTGAAAAAAGAAAATAAAAGCTCGCCCGTATACACGAACCATCTTAACGAAATGTTCGGCAACCACTATTTTGACGAACGCGGCAAAAAGAAATTTTCCGACGACGATATAGCTGTGGATTTTATCGCGAGTATGACGGACGATTATTTCCTTGAAATTTTCGGTTATCTTTTCCCCGACGACGAGCTGAATAAATCGGTAAAATACATAAGCTATTTCGACGAAAGGTTTTTATAAATTCAACAGCGTTTTACGGATATGGATAAAGTACGCAAAATCGGTATTTATAAAGATATTGGTATAATACTATTTGTTTTTTCTGTCGGGTTAATTATATCTGTTGTTGTATCGGGAATTTTTTTTGCCATTTATTTTTCTTCCGATTATAAAAGTGAATTACTCAATAAATACGGAATTGAAGTTGAAGCGGAAATTATCGGATACCATCGGGTGAGTGAAGGCGGAGATGATATTCATAACTACAACTATGAAACTGAATACCGCTTTATTGCACAAGACGGTTCGGTATATAAAGGCACGGACAGAATTTATGGTTCGGAAAGCCAAGCAATTGAGCGTGTCGGGGATAAATTGATAATTACAATAGTGCCTAACAGCAATATTTCTTCACCTAAGCGTTATTCTGATTTAACGAAACCTAATTATGAATTGCATTTGGCAATGGCAATATTGTTTGCGATATTAACGCCTGTATCAGCATATTTTTTAATTTATAGGGGGATTTACCGAAACGAACTTGATAAAAAAATTATAGTAGGATTAGAAAATAATAATTTATCAATAAAGCAAGGCGAAGTAAAGAAAGTTGTAAAATGGATTGTCTGTTATGTTAAAGTAGAATATAAAGACGAGAACGGTAATATAAAAGAAAAATGGGCGCGGTCTTGGTTCACGCATAAGGAAGCGAAGTTTTTACAAAATAAGAAAACTATAAATATTGTTCCGTACAAGAACACTTACGGCATTTTGGAAGAAACGTCCGCAAACTGAAATATTTATAACAACATAAAAACAAGGGCGTAAGTAAAAACTTACGCCCTTGTTTTTGCTTTGGCGCGGATGGTGAGATTTGAACTCACGCTACGGTTTCCCGTACTACTCCCTTAGCAGGGGAGCCCCTTGAGCCACTTGGGTACATCCGCAAAGCTAAAAAAACTATACCATAATTTTATGTGTTTGTCAAAGCATTATTTCGAGCTTTTCAAAAAATATTTTTCCGCTGTACTTGCATATGCCGTTTGTTTGTGGTAAAATATTAAGGTAATTAAGTATATGATTAAGAGGATGAAATGAGAATAGTTTTTTTCGGAGATTCGATAACGGATTGCGAGCGCGACAGGAACGACGAAAAGTCTTTGGGGAACGGATACGTTAAAGTAATTGCGGACAAGCTGCATCCGCTTTATCCCGATACCGACCTCGAGCTTATTAATAAAGGCGTTTCCGGCAACGAGGTGTGCGACCTGCTTGCGCGCGTCGAGCGCGACGTTATAAGCCTCAACCCCGACGCGGTCGTGATAATGATAGGGGTCAACAATACTCTGCACAAATTCAAGTACGGCAAGGAATTGAACTTAAAACAGTTCGAGCGCGACTTGGTCGAGCTTTTGACGCGCCTTAAAGAGGCGGGGATAGCGGTAATCTTTTTAGAGCCTTTCCTCATGCCTGCGGCGGACAAACTGAGAATGAGAAAGCTGTTCGACGAAGAGCTTGCCGTCATAGACAGGGTTGCTTCGGAAATTGCCGACGAATTTGTCGCTTTCGACGAAATGTTCAACGGTCTAACGATAACGACGCCATACTCCGAATATTCAACGGACGGAGTTCACCCCACGCCGCGCGGCTCGCGCCTGATTGCAAACACCGCAATTAAAGCGATACGCAAGCACTTGCTTTAAAACAACTCAAAAATAATGCGCGTTCCGTCTTCGGGGCGCGTATTTTGCATTATAAATGAAACTATATACATTTATGCAAAAAAAACGTATAAACTTGTATATACAGGGCGCTTATACCTTATATATAAAAACATTAGGCATAAAAGTTCAAAACCGTATTTATTCTGTGCTTTTAAAGGTTTTTACGGTATTTCCCGCAATTATCGCCCGTGTTACGACTTTATCCGCTTGTCCGCGCGCAATCTGCCGCCTAAAAAAGGTATAAGCTCAAATTATGGACTGATAAGTAACTGTTATGGTTTTTTGCCCGAAACGGGCATAATTTACTTGAATTTTTATTCGCAGTACTGTATAATATTTTTATGTGTGATAATATCGGCGTGCTATATGCGACAGTTGCTTATAGCTGCGCCGTGTAATTAATAAATAAATTTTGGAGAGATGGCAATGAAAAAATTTATAATAGGTATTCTCATAGCAATCTGTACGTTATGTCTCGGCTTTGCCGTTGCGTGCGTAGACGGCTCGGAACCCAAATATTATTTAATTACCTTCACTAAGGTAGAGGGTATAACTTACAACTGCGATATTAAAAGCGGCTACGAAGTGAGAGAGGGTGCAACTGTTTCCTTCTCTATAACCTGTGCGGACAATGTTGTAGGCGAGCCTACCGTTACCGTCAATGACAGTAAAATCAATAAAGACGGCAACGGAAATTACTCGTTCAAAATGACTTCCGACAGCGTGGTCAACGTTTTGGATATTTTCGTTCGCCACAAATACGAAGTAACGTTCGATAAGGGCGATCCCGACGGCGACGATTATTTGTATATCAAATACAGCAGTGAAGACGGCGACACCGAAAAGGGCATAATTGCTGAGGGCGGTACCCAAATCAGCTTCACTGTGGACATGAGCGTATATTACGATACCTCCAAAATGAAGGTGCTTGCAAATACCGTCGTCATAAATCCCGACGATAAGGGTGTTTATACCTTTACCGTTACAAACGATACAAACATTACGGTTCGCGACATTACGCTCGGACAGTGGTTCGGTGAAAAGAGCGCGGAGGAAGGCGGCGAAGGCACGAGGGATAACCCTTTCATTGTTACTTCTCCCATAGACTTGTACGAAATTTCCGCAATGGTAAATACGAACGCGCCCGGCACTTCGATCTTCAAGTCGGCGTATTACAAGCTTGCAAACGATATAGATATGAAAGGCGAGCAGCTTTTCATAATCGGTAATTCGCAGGAACTTCCTTTTCTCGGTCACTTTGACGGTAACGGAAAAACCATTTCGAACTTTTATATCACCGATACTCTTATAAGTTCAGAAACTTATCAGCCTTATCATACGCCTTTTGTAGGCTTGTTTGGCAGCACGTCTTCGACTATGCTCGAAAACGGCAACGCCGAAATTTACAACCTCAGACTCGACAACTTTAAAATCAGCGTAAATGCGGCGGAGGAAGGAAGTTCTTTCTTTGTCGGCGGTATTGTCGGACACGGTTACGGAGTATCTATTACCGGCTGCGAAACGACGAACGGCTTGATAGAGGTGGTAGGAGACGATGAATACTTCGGTTACGTCGGCGGAATTATCGGCTATCAGCTTTCGGTTTATCGGAATAGCAGCTCGGCTTATACTTCCGTAGTAAACGCTTGCTCGTCTTCCGTAACCATTGAAGGTCTTGCTGGCTGTATAAACGCGGCGGGCGGCATTGCCGGTATCGTCGAGGCTCAGAGTCCCGAAGTCGCGTCGGCGGTTATTAACTGCTATTCTACGGGTAACGTTTCGGGCGCAATGTACTCGGGCGGAATAGTCGGCGTTCTGCGTCCTTTCTGCTCCGTTCAGGGTTGTTATTCTACGGGCTCGGTCGAAGCGCGCAACACCAACGGACTCAGACCCGGCATAGAGCAATACGCTTATGCTTATGCGGGCGGTATTGCCGGCTATGTCGAATATGACGCGATAGTTGCCGACAGCTTTTCCGTAAGCAAAACCTATGCTTATTCTTCTGCGGACGTTACGGGCGGTAAGTACGCGTATACAGGAAGCATTACCGGCGGACTTAGTCAGGGCGGCGTTGTTGACGCGACTATTCCCGTTGAGGCAAACCCTGCAATTCAGTTGAACTGTTATGCGGATAATATAAATAAAGATTTGATTTTAAATAAACTCGGCTGGCATTCGGAAGACTGGATTTTTGAAGGCGACAACCAATTCCCCGTAATAAATAAGAGCGCGGACGGAAGAAAGCAGTTTACTCTTAAACTGAATTTCGGCAACGAAACTTACAATTCCAAAAACGAATTGAATATAGCGGTAGACAGCGTCTACATTCCTATGTCTTACTGGTTCATCCGCACGCCCGATCTTGACTCTAACGGCTTTATCAATGCGGACAGCGGTAAACGTTCTTACGGTTACTACTTCGACGCGGAACTTAAAAACAGGGTACCGAACGGTTATATTCCCATCAACGGTATAACGCTTTATCTCGGTTTTGCTGATTATTCCGAAGTTGCGGGAGAGTACTCGTTTAAGGACGCGGCTAAAAGCTACGTCAAATTGGACAAAGACGGCACATTGAATTACTTTGACGGCGCGCTCAATCACACCTCGTATTATTCTTACGACGGCAATGAAATAGTTCTTTATAATACGTTCATTGCAATAGCGTTTGACGGCGCTGATACCTATCAGACCTTTAAAGCCGTGATTGACGGGGAAACGATGTTGATTTACGATAACGGAAATCACCCCGTGCCCGACGCTTTAATATTGTATAAAAAACACGACAATTTCAAATACGGCAATTATTACGACGCGAACGGCACGGTTTATATCTTCGAAGTAAACGGTAAGGGATCGATTGTTTATTCGTCCGGAACGCAAGCGTTCACCTATACGGAAAAAGAAGGCGGTTTGATAATCGACATCGACGGATTGAGGGTGGACTGTGCGGTCAACGCCGAAGGCTACGTTACTTCCTTTGACTACGTCGAGTTAAAGCCTTTCGATAAGTATTACGGCGTATGGGAAAAATCCGCAAGCTCGAAAAAGCAGTATATCTTCGATGGCAAGGGCGGCTACACCTTCGTAACGTTCGGTTACGATAAAGACGGCAACAGAGTGAACGAAAGCAAAACTTCGGGCACTTACACCATAAACACGGACGGCGAACTTGTGTTCGGCGGTTTGAGAGTCGGCTTCAATCAGGACGGCTTCATCGAAATCGGCGGAGAAATGTATTACAGGGAAAACAGCTTTGTAGGAGTATGGAACTTCTTTAACAAGACCGATCCCGTAGAAATTACTTTCAACGGCATAGGCGTAAACGGAGTAGGCAGCGCGTTCGTCGATTACGGCGAAATAGGCAGCTACGACGCGGTTTATGTATCTACAACCGACGCGGATGGAAAACCCGTTATTTCACTGTATTATAACGACTTGCCTTTGGGACTTCTTACCTACAACGCGGGCGACAATACGCTTACGGGACAGATTTATGTTATAAGAAACTCCTCCATAATTCAGAACGCGATATTCTTCCTGTACGACGATTTCAGGGGAAGTTGGATAAGCGAAACGGGCAATCTCGAGCTTATCGAGTTCAACGGACTCGGCAATTACGACGTTAATGGTAACTCAAACCATCTTGCGGTTGTCGGCAACATTAAAATCAACGGCGTGGAAGCGGGCAAGTATACTCTGGTAAACTCAACGCTTACAGGTTCGTTCGAGTTCGAAGGCGTAACGTACAACATTGCTTACGACGAAGAAAACGATATAATCTCCGTAACTTACGGTTCGGGCGGTTCGTTTGACTTCATAAAGCACGATAAAATGTACGGACTTGATTTGAAAGACGGAAGCGGCAACGTTTACTCGTTCGACGGCAGGGGCAACCTTGCTTCGGGCGGCAAGCTTACGGTAAAGAACGGCAGCACGGAAACAAATTACACTTATAAATTCGCTTCCGCAAATAATATTACGATTTCGGGCGCGGCAACAGGCTCGCTTACAATGGGTGAGGATTTTACGCTTAACCTTGACGGCGCGACGTCAACGCTGTATGTCGTCAACGGCTTTACGGGTGAATGGTTGGTTCCCGACGACGATAATAAACTTGTTATCGGCGATATCAATGCGGCGATGAAGGCGCATGGCAAAATGTTCGGTCAGAACACCGAATTCGTTTACCATAACGAAGACGGCGGCTACCTTACGTTCATTGTGAAAGATACCGAAACTCATGAAGACGTTATGTTCTATGTAAGTCAGCTTGTAAGCGACGACGGCGTAACCGAGCTTATGGTATACTTGCAGAACGGAGATATAGCGCTTTCGATTGTTTGTATTTCTCCGAGCCGCATTGACGGCTATAAAGGGGAGTATACTTCAAGTATAACCGGCAACTATATCGAGATGAACGGTTTCGGCGCAAGCAATCATGTAAAGGGCGTTGCAAGGCAGTATGAAAACGGAATGCTTATAGCAACTTACTCTTATACGGCTACGGCAAAATTCGGCGTGGAATTTATGGACGACGTTACGGGTGCAAGATATTTGTTCGTTGAATGTTCTTCAGACGTTGAAGGCGCATACACGAAGGACGGCAAATCGTACAAACTTGTGAAGTGTGATTTCCTTTACGGCTACTCCGCATATCTTGCAACACTCGGCGAGAACGGAAAGCTGGAAGTAAGCGATACCGTTTCGTTTGAATTCAACGGAATAGGCACGCTCAAGGGCAATAACGGAAATGTTTATTCGTACACGATTGATTTGCGCGACAGGGCGAACTCGCAGTGTGCGCTGACTCTTACCGATTCGTCGGGCGCAAAGCTTCGCGCTTTGGTCGATTACTCCGGTTTGAAAGTGACCATAGAATTCGGTAAATGCGATTCTACGCCCACCGACAAGTTTATCGACGGCGAAAATAAGATATATAGCTTCAACGGATTGAGCAATCTTTCCGTCGGCGGTGTATTCTATGTTACCGAAGGAAGTAAGACGACTCTTCTCGATTACAAAATCAGCGCAAGCGGAGAGATTAGTATACTCAATCCCAACGGTACGGATTACGGTAAGTTCGTCAAAGACGGCGACGATTACAAAATCATTCTTGCAAACAAGAAGGAAGTCGCTTTGACCATATACAAGGAAACACTGTAACCGCAATTATAAGCAAAGGGCAGTAATTGCCCTTTTTGCGGTATTTTTAAGCAGATTAAGTTCAGATTCTTTTCTCATCATTCGGAGGTTTACATGAAAGCAAATACAAAACGCAGAATAGCTTGTTTATCGCTTTCCGCAGTCATGGCGGTAACGTTTGCGGCGGGCAACGCGCTTGCCTTTGCAAAAAGCGGTAAAAACGGGTTTAAAACGGCGTCGGGAAGATATGACACGGTAACGACGACTGACGTAACCGGTAAAATAGATATGTCGGGCGTAGCCCTTAAAAATCTTTCTTCGTCCGTCCTTGAAAATGCGGGAATTTCGTCGTCGTTTAAGGACAGTACGCAGACCGTAATAGTAAGACTCGAAGGGGATAGCCTTATCGAAGCTATGCCCGAAGGTGCGGATACTTCCGAGTATCTTTCTTCTTACGACGGCGGCAGAAAGTTGAGGAGCATTAACTCGGCGCAGACAAATCTTTTAAATACGCTGACAAGTCTGGATATAGACTACAAGGTGGTTTATAAATACAATACGGTCACTAACGCCGTTGCGATAGAAGTCAATACCAAATACCTTTCGGGAATAAAAAGTCTGCCTCAGGTTAAATCGGTATACGTTTCGGAAACTTATGCGTATCCGCAGACGGTTAAGAGTTCGCGCAGCGCCGTGACAACAAACCCCAGCAACGTTTATCCTACGGGTATTTACGATTCGTCCGACTGCGGATATGACGGCAGCGGTACGACGGTGGCAATACTTGATACCGGTCTCGATTACACCCACGAAGCGTTCAGCAAAATGCCGGATACGCTTGCAATGGACAAGAGCTATGTTGCGAAAAAACTTTCCGAAAAGAAATTTGCGGCGTCGGAGCTTTCGTCAAACAAGGGTAAAAATATAACCGTTGACGACGTTTATGTAAATGCAAAAGTGCCCTTCGCGTACGACTATGCCGATAAAGACGCGGACGTGTATCCTTCGTATTCACAGCACGGTACGCACGTTGCCGGTATTGTTGCGGGTCAGGCGGACAGCTATACCGATAAAGACGGTAATATAGCGACGGACGCAAACGGCAATAAAATCAGCTTTCGCGGCGCCGCGCCCGAAGCGCAGCTTGTCATTTGCAAAGTGTTCACGGACGACTTTAACAGCAAAGATTTGGGCGGCGCAACTTCTGAAGACATTATTGCGGCTTTGGAAGACTGCGTTAATCTCGGCGTCGACGTAATAAACATGAGTCTCGGAACTTCGGCGGGCTTCTCTTCGATTTATATCGAAGGCGACGACGAAGGTCAGGCTCTTAACAAAATTTATGAAGAAATAAGGGACGCGGGTATAAGCCTTATCTGCGCGGCGAGCAATGAAAGCAGCTCGGGCGCGGGCGGTGCGTTCGGTACAAACCTTGCAACCAATCCCGATTCGGGTACGGTCGGCTCGCCCTCGACTTTTACCGGCGCAATATCCGTCGGAAGTATTAACGGTCAGCTTTCGTCGTACATGATTTCCAACGGCGACGGTAAGGGCAACGGCGATTATATTTTCTTCGATGAATCCAGCGATTCAAACGGAATCAAGCGTGATTTCGTAAAATCGCTTCTCGGCGATAAACCGCGCGAAACCTTTAAGTATGTAATTATCGACGGTATGGGTGAAGCCTCCGATTACACCCAGTCGGTTATGAACGAACTCAAAGACAAATCGCAGGGCAGAACTATTGCCGTTATAAGTCGTGGTAAAAATACCTTCAAAGACAAAATAGAAATCCTTATGAGCATGGGCTTAGAGGACGACGGAACCTATACGGGTGCGGACGGCGTTATCATTTACAATAACGTTGCGGGCACGGTAGGTATGAACGTCGGCGAAATAGAAAATGCCATACCTGCGGTTTCCGTAAATATGGACGCGGGCAAATTGCTCCGTTACGACGGTAACACTAAGAGAAATACCGGTACGATAGAGCTTTGCGCGTCTTATCAGGCAGGACCTTTCATGAACGATTATTCTTCGTGGGGTACAACGCCCGATTTAAAGCTTAAGCCTGATATAACTGCGCACGGCGGTGAAATTATTTCTACTGTAGCCGGCGGCTACGAGGAAATGAGCGGTACTTCGATGGCTTCGCCTAACCTCGCGGGCTTTACGGCTCTGCTTCGCGGCAAGCTTAAAGCGGAGCATCCCGAATATTCTCCGTCACAGCTTACGAAACTTACGAACCAGCTTATGATGAGCACGGCTATTACCGTGTACGACAGAGAGGGCTTGCCTTACTCGCCCAGAAAGCAGGGTTCGGGTCTTGCAACGTTAAGTAACGTATTCTCTACCAACGCTTACCTTTCCACAGAGGTTGCGGAAGATAACCGCCCTAAAATAGAATTCGGCGAAGACGAGAAAAAGAACGGCGTTTACACGCTTGATTTCGCCGTAACCAATTTCGGCGACAAGCAGTTAAGCTTCAATACAAAATCGATATTCTTCACGGAAACGCTTGCGAGCGGCGGACTTGCCGTTGCCGAAAAAGCGCACATGTTTAACGGCACAAATTATGCGGACCATATTCCCGCCCAGTGGACGGTGGATAAAAAAGCCGTTAGCGAAGGCGGAACTATAACGGTTGCGGCGGGTAGCACTGCGCAAATTTCCGTTAAGCTTACTCTCTCGAACAGCGAGAAGAACTATCTTGACAGGTCGTTTGCAAACGGAATGTTTATAGAAGGCTTCTTAAAGCTCGAATCCACAACGGAAGGACAGTGTGATTTAACGCTTCCCTTTATGGGCTTCTACGGAGACTGGGAATCCGCTCCCATGCTTGACTACGACTGCTATGAAATTTCGGATTTCCAGCAGGATACGAACTATGACGACAATACCCGTCCTCAGGCAAGCGTTTGGGCAACTCAGGCTTATGGCACCTACACCAACGAAAAATATTCTATGCCTCTCGGCAGCTACCTTTATACGCAGGACCCCGACGCGGACCAGATTTACGTCGATAGAGAGCACGCGGTAATTTCACGTTTTGACGATTACCAGAAAGACAGGGACGCCTCCAACTACCTGACGATTTATTCTATCAGGGCGCTGTATGCGGGACTTTTAAGGAACGCCGAGCTCGTGACATATGATTTGCTCGATACCGCTACGGGCGAGTTAATCAAACGCGACGAAGTTTACAGGGTAAATAAAGCGCGTGCCAGCGGCGGAAGCTCGGTTCCCGCACAGGTATTGCTCGATCTCAAACCCGACGATTTGGGGCTTGTTAATAACGGAAAGTATCAGTTGGATTTCCACTTCTATTTCAAAGCGGAAGATAAGAACAAACCCGAAAAGCAGAACGACGACAATTCGTTCTCGATGGTGTTCTACGTTGACTATGAAGCGCCCGTGCTTGCGGATTCGCGCATAAGATACTATGATTACAATGATTCGAGCAACCGTCCCCAGCAGAAGGTTTATCTCGACCTCGATATTTATGACAACACCTATGCGCAGTCGGTAATTCTGTGTTATCAGGACGGTTACGTCGACGGCGTTCCCAATTTGAAACTTGCTACAAAATATATTACCCCCGTGTACCGCGCAAATAAGAACGGTATAACGACTGTTTCCATTGAAATTACGGACTTCTACGAAAAGTATAACGAAAGGCTGTTCGTACAGATTGACGACTATGCGTTCAACCACAGAGTTCACCAGATAAGCTTTTCAAATTCAAGCGAGAAGAATCTTCCTTCGGAATTCGAAGTTGTAGGCGATACGGAAATTACGCTCGGCGTGAACCAAGTTTATAAAGTGGCTTTGGATTTCAAGGGCGAAGCAAGTATCTCTAACTTTACCTGGACTTCCAGCAAGTACAGTGTTGCAAAAGTCAAAAACGGTGAAATTTTTGCAGTTGCACCCGGTACCGCTACTATCACCATAGGCGGAGCCAACGGCTCTTCCAAGCGTATAAAGGTAAATGTAGTTGAAAGCAATACCGTTCTTCCCAACCCGGCGATTTCGTTCGGAACGATAGAAAATTCCGACGGAAGCCTTGTGAAAGCTACGGGTACGGTAAACGTAAATGCCGGTGAAAAGTTTAAGCTCGACATAGTCTGCAATCCTTGGTACTATCCTGCGGAAAGCCTTAAACTTGTATGGACCAGCACGAACGCGGATATCGCCGAAGTAGACGAATACGGAAACGTAAAGATAAAAGATACAAAGGGTTCTGCGCAGATAAGCGCGACGCTGTACGAAAACGGCATAATCGCTTCTTCTGCAAACGTGCTTTTAAGGGTACAGGAACCTTTCACGATTTCGAATTATACGCTTACGCGTTATCACGGCAACGGCGGAGTCGTTAAAATTCCCGATGATAAAAATATAAATGCAATCGGTGAAGAAGCGTTCAAAGACAACGACAATATCACCAAAATAATAATTCCCAGAACGGTAACTCAAATCAGCGAGAAGGCGTTTATAAACTGTAAGGCGCTTAAAGAGGTTTACTTCATAAGCGAAGAAACCATTAAACCCGCAGACGCTAAGCTTTCTACCATAAGAAGGAGAGCGTTCTACAACTGTACCGCGCTTGAAAAGATTGACTTTTCCAACTGTAAAGTAATCACGCTGGATGCGGAAGTTTTCGCAGGCTGCGTATCGCTTAAAGAAGTTGTAAATATGACCAACATCGGTACGATGAACGACCGCGCGTTCTACGGCTGTAAGTCGCTTGAAAGAGTGGACGCAACGGGACTTCATATCTGTGGTGAAAGCGTATTCGAAAACTGCACTTCCGTGAACGAGTTAATTACGGGTGCATACACCGCGATAGGCAAACGCGCATTCTACGGCTGCAAGTCGCTTAAAACTTTAACAATAAATAATTCCGCAGTATCGGACAGCGCGTTTGAAAACTGTATCGGACTCGAATCGGTTGATTTCTTCAACGCATTATCTGCGGAAAAGGACAATTTATTCACTATCGGCGCACGCGCGTTTCGCGGTTGCAACAGCTTAACGACCGTAACTTTCAGTTTCGGCGGAACGGCTTCGGTAATCGGCGATAAGGCATTTGCAAACTGCCGTGACCTGCAAGAATTCACACTGCCCGAAGGACTTACGAACTTAGGCGACAGCGTATTCGAAAACTCACCCGTTACTATTAAGACGGCGGCAAGCGGTTCGTTCACGGTAGACGCTCACGGTACGGTTTACAACGGCACGAAATTGATGCTCGCACCTAAAAAGATAACGGCAGGTTTTGAAATTGCCGCAGGTACAACCGAAATCGCGCCTTACGCATTCTCGGGCTGTGCGTTTGCGGACGGAAAAATTTTAACGGTACCGGACAGCGTAACAAAAATAGGAGAGGGCGCTTTTGCAAACTCCAACCTGTCCAAAATTACGCTTCCTGCGGCCTTGTCTGAAATTTCCGCGCATATGTTTGCGGGCGCGGCATTGACGGAATTCACCGTCGGCGCTAATATCAAGACGATAGGTCAAAGTGCGTTTGCGGAAAATTCGCTTCTTGAAACATTGGACTTCGCTTCGGCTACAGCGCTTGAAAGCATAGGCGAAGGCGCGTTTGCGGATTGTAATTCGCTTAAAGCGGTTACGCTTCCCGAAAGCCTCGTAACGCTCGGCGCAAGCGCATTCTTAAGGTGCTACGCACTTGAAAGCGCGGTTATTCCCTCCGTTACGGAAATGGGCAATACTGCGTTTGCGGAATGCCGCTCGCTCGAAAGAGTAACGTTCGGCGGCAATGCAACCGTCACCGGCGCTTATACCTTCTATAACTGTACGGCGCTTAATTCGGTAACGCTGGGAGACGCAATTACTTCCATAGGCGAAGGCGCGTTCGGAAAATGCTCCGCACTCGAAAGCATTAACCTTAACAATGTAACGACGGTGGAAAGCAATGCATTTGCGTTGTGCACCGCCCTTGCAAACGTAACAAACCTTGACAAGATTGAAACAATCGGAGCTAACGCATTCGGCAACTGCGGTTCTTTGACGGAACTCAACCTCGCAAACGCTAAGTTTATAGGCGACGGTGCGTTCGCAAACACAAACTATACTAAGTTGTCAATCCCCAAAGCGGAAACGATAGGCGACAAGGCGTTCTACGGCGGAAGAGAAAGCCTGATAAATTTACCGGCAAGTTTAAAATCGCTCGGTGCGGCGGCGTTTGCAAAATCGGTCAACCTCAAAGAATTTGTTGTTAACGAAGCAAACGAAAACTTCTTTACGGAAGACGGCGTGCTGTACCGCGTAATAAACGCGCAGGATAAAACTTACGAGCTTTGCGCATATCCCACTGCTAAGGTTACGCCCGTATCCGACAGCGGTACGCGCATATTCCGTATAAAGGAAGGCACGGTTACAATTCAGGCATATGCGTTTGCAAACCTCAATGTTTCGACTATTTACAGGGTTGAACTTCCTTACAGCGTCAAGACAATCGGCGCAAGGGCGTTCTACGGCAGCCGCATCAGCGAATTCAGCTTCGAAAGCATAAACGCACCCGCGCTGCTTACGGAATACACCGAACTCGGCGGCGATACTTCAAACCTGTATCTCTATTACGAAAACTTCTACGACGCGTTTGTAAACCATGTTGACGGATTTGTAACGTCGCCGAAGCCTTCGACAATGCGTTTATTCTATCCGACTAACGGAAAGGGTTACGATAATTATATTTACTCGAACTACTTCGGAGAGAAGAAGCTTCTCGGCGAGCTTATGGACGACACCACGCGTGAGTTTATTAATGCCGTTAAATCCTTCGATATAGAAGAGATTAACAGCTGGAACAACCTCGAAGTAAACGACGCGAACAGGGCGGCAGTCAGCAGCTATTCGAATAAAGTAAAAGCCGCGCACGAGCTTTACAACACCATTACGGAACAAGCTCAGCTCAACTTCCTTGTCGATAAGGATACGGGAGTGAACTATCTCGAACACCTTTATGCTGTGGAAGAAGCGCTCAAACCCGTAAAATCCCGTTTCGGTATTTCCGCAAAGGTTACCTCGCTTACGGTCAGCCCCGACAGTACGCACAAATCGCACTATAAGGCGGGCGAAAAGTTTGACATGACGGGACTTGTGCTTATAGTAAACTATGACGACTTCACTACTTCGGTAGCAGATTTAAGCAAAATTGCGATAGCTCCCGGTTACGACGGCGAACTCAGCGAGCTCAACGTTTACGTTATCCTGCAAGGCTACGGCGTGACCATAAACCTTTCCATAACAGTGGACGGTAGCGGTGCCGACGTCGATGAAGGCGGAAGCGGTAAAACAAACGTAGGACTTATCGTCGGCTGTGTGATAGGCGGAATATGCTTCATTGCGGCGGCAACTGTGGCGGTCGGCTATCTGGTACTTTTCTTAAAGAAAAAGTCGAATAGCGGTAAAAACGGCGAAGCGACTGCAACCGACGCGGAAGCGGAGGAAGCGCAAGAAAATGATGTGCAGACCGAAGAGGACGTAAAATCCGACGAAAAAGAGGACTAAATGAAAATCAGAACGAGAGTAAAATTATTGTTGCTAT
The DNA here is from genome assembly GCA_910585705.1 of uncultured Christensenella sp. Lineage (GTDB taxonomy): Bacteria > Bacillota > Clostridia > Christensenellales > Borkfalkiaceae > Coproplasma. The sequence continues at coordinate 13,223 of CAJUER010000004.1, read as the reverse complement.
CCTTTACGGCAATGTGCGCGGCGCTTGCGCTGTTCGCGGGCTGTAAAATAGGTGAAACAACGGCGGATAAATTTCTCAAAGACAAAGAGGCAAGGGACCAGCAGGTTACCTACTATGCCAACGGCGGGAAGTTCGACGGACTCGATTTGAACGAAAAAAACGTTTATTACAAAGTCGGCAGCGAGATAATAGTTGACTTTGACAAAATCAAGAATTTTTCGATCGAGAGAACCGACTATATTTTCGACGGCTGGTATAAGGTGGAACTCGACGACGAGGGAAAACCCGTATTCGAGGATAAGGAAAATAAAATCGCCAAGCTCACCGATGAATGGATAGATCCGGCAAAACCCGTTTATATCAAAGAGAAAGAGCATTTTTACTTCGGCGCAAAATGGCTTATTGACGTCCGTATCGAATTTATTCTCGTAACGGACGGCGGCAAGCCGATAACCGTTGCCGACGGAACAAAAATAGAATGCGGAGAGCCTGTTGCTTATCAGCAATTCGGTAAGCAACCTTCCGTCAAAGTCGATAACAGCAAGGCGCCCGACTGTATCAGCACGGATTATACTTTCTATGACTATTATTCCGACGAAGCGTGCACGAAGCCTTTTTCGGGTTCGGTAAACAAACCCGATTCGGGCAGCGATAACGTCAAGTTATACGCTAAGTATATCGAAGGTCAGTACACGATGGTAAGGTCGCCGTCCGACGCCGTAAATATGATGAACGGATTAGCGGAAGAAAAAAGCTATTATATCTTTAAAGATATTGACTGCTCGGGCAATCTCAGCTTCGGTCTTCAATTCGGCACAAACACAAACGCGACAATAGTAGGTAACGGACACACCATTTCGAATTTGGCGATAACGCTCGAATTCCGCAACGGCGACTCGGCGTCTCTTTTGGGTAAACTTACCTCCAAAGCAAAAATCAGCGATTTGACTTTCAGCAATATCACTTTGAATGCGACCGTGCGTCCCAATGCAATAATCAACTCAATGCATTTGTTCGTAACGGAAGTGCAGGACGGTGCGAAGTTGGAAAACGTTTCGTTTAACAAAGTCAATTGGAAAGTAACGTTGCCCGACACTTCTACGGTAATCAATATCCAGAAGAAAAACGGAGTTTACGATTCGAGCTGTTGGCTTTTCGGCGGATTTACGACCGACGCGGCGTTCTTTGAAAAGTACAACACCGTTAAGGTAACGGACGCAACATTATCGATGGGTCCCAAAAACAGCGAAACCGCTCCGGGTAACGTTATCGAGAAAAAGAATTAAGGGAAAATATAGGAGGCATATATTATATGAAAAAATTTATCAAAGGAGCTTTGTGTGCGGGACTTTGTCTTACAATGTTCGGCGCAGTAGGATGTAAGAAAAGCAAACTCGATTCCGAAAGCCGTCCGCTCAAACTGTCTGTCGGTGCGCTTGACGGAAACTTTAACCCGTTCTTCTACACCGCGCAGAACGACGGAAATATGATTGCGATGACGCAGATTTCTATGCTTACGACCGACAAGGAAGGAAGACTTGTCTGCGGCGACGACTGGCCTACGGTTGTAGACCGCTATACCACGACCATGATAGACGCGTCGGGCGCGGCTACAAACAACGGCGCGAATGCGGTTAAAACCGAATACAAATTCGTAATTAAAGACGGTATTAAATTCAGCGACGGAACTCCGCTTACGATAAAAGACGTTCTGTTCAATTACTACGTTTATCTTGACCCCGCATATACGGGTTCGTCCACTATGTATTCGACGGATATTCAGGGACTTAAATCCTATCGCGCCCAGCGCGAAGTTTCCGACGACAGCGGCGATACGGGACTTGAAAATATGTTCCTTAACAATGCTAAAATCAGAGTCAACGCATTAATCGACTGGTCTGAGGATGGTGCGGCGGAAAAAGTGCCCAGCAATGCAGATCTTAAAGAGGACTATGACATCGTCGTAGATTTATTCAGAAAGGAGCTGGAATCGGACTGGACAAACGTTTCGTCAAGCTGGAGGGAAGGATATAAAACTTCTTACCGCTTCAAAAACACTTGGGAAGCTTACTATTTCCAGGAAGGCGTAATCGAAGTTCAGACTAAACTTAACGCAAACGGCTCGGTCGAACAGATTTTCGAGGATACGAACGGCAACGGTAAGCGCGAAGACGGCGAGCTTTACTACACCACCCTCGACGTAGACCAGACTGGCAAATTCGCACCCGGCGAAATAGCGGCTCAGAACCGTATAGACGAAATTGCGGCTGCGACTACCGATGAAAAAATCAGAGAGTACGTTGCAGACCACAATTGTACGGAAGATGAAGCCTACGAAGCACTGTCGCGCGAATGCGCAATTCAGACCGTTTACAATAACTACACGGGACAGAGAATGATTTCCAACGTGCTGTCTTACTGGTCTACCGCAACCGAAGCGTTAAACTATTTCGCTTCCGACGAGCGCACTGCTTATTATGACGACATAAAGGAACAAAATCAGGGCGAACTTATAATCAAAACCATCAGAGGTATCACCACTGAAAAGAGTGACGACGGAAAGGACGTTTTGAAAGTAGTTATCAACGGAATCGACCCCAAAGCTATTTATAACTTCGCTATTCCCGTTGCGCCTCTGCATTATTATTCAGGCACGTTTAACGGCAAGGACTACGTTGCGGCGGCTAAAAACAGCGCTACCGAATTCGGCGTTGAGTTCGGCGACAGCGACTTTTTCAGAACCGTTTTACAGGGCGACGATAAGAACGGACTTCCTGTCGGCGCAGGCACTTACCAGTGCACGAATCGCGACGATAAGGGCGACGTTACAAGATCGAACTTCTTCGCCAACAATATCTGTTATTTCAAGCGTAACGAAAATTTCCATACCGTTGCAAAAAATATTGGCAACCCTAAGATAAAGTACGTCAACTTCAAGGTTTATAACGACGACAAAATTATGGAAGCGCTGGAAACGGAGGAAATCGACTACGGTACTCCAAACGCCACGTTTACCAACGAGAACAGAGTCGGACAGATTTCTCACCTTCAAGCGCCTAAGCCCTACTATACGGGCGGTTACGGTTATGTAGGTATTAACCCTAAATTCGTACCCGAATACAAAGTAAGACAGGCTATAATGAAGGCGTTTGACGTAAATATGACCATCGGCTTCTACGGACAAAGGTTGGCGACGACCATTAACAGACCTATGTCTAAAACTTCATGGGCATATCCCGACGGCGTCGGCGTGTATAAAGACGAAAACATCGATTACTCGTTTGCGGGAACAAACGAAAAGATACATGAGATAGAAACCCTCGTAAGAGAGGCGGGCTATACGAAAGGTTCTGACGGAGTGCTCACCAAAACCAACGACAGAATTGCAGGTATGAAGCATGCTAAAATCGGAACCAAGCTTAAGCTTACGTTCACAATTGCGGGCGAAAGTTCGGACCACCCTGCGTACTCTATGTTCAATATGGCACGCGATATTCTCAACGGAATAGGATTCGATATCACCGTGCAGAACGATTTGCAGGCGTTGAAGAAAATGACTTCCGGTAACCTTGCAGTTTGGGCGGCGGCGTGGTCTTCTGCGAGCGACCCCGATATGTATCAGGTATACCATAAGGACAGCGGCGCGACCAGCGTAAATAACTGGAACTATAAAAACATTTTAACCGCTTCTTCCGATTGGCCCTATGAATACAATATAATCACGAAGCTCAGTACAAAAATCGAGGATGCAAGAAATATGCTCGAACAGGGAGACCGTGCGCCTATCTATGCCGAATGTCTTGACCTTGTTATGCAGCTTGCGGTTGAATTCCCCACTTATCAGAGAAGTGATTTGTGCGTATACAATAAAAACGTCATCGACGGAAATACGCTCGTACAGGACCCCAACAATAATATCGGCACGTTCGATATGATTTGGAACATCGATTATGTAAAATAAACCGATACAAACCGGAGTAAATTAATGTTTAAATACGTTATCAAAAGATTGCTGATTGCCGTTCTGATTCTGTTCGGTATTTCGGTACTGATATATTTCCTTATCCGACTTATGCCAGTCAACTACATCGAAGACAAAGTAAGAACTCAGATGTCTAACAACGGCGGTATTTCGGAAGAGGATTTGCAGCGTATGCTTGCGTTGTACGGTCTGGACGACAATAGCTTTCTTGGAATTTTAAAAGGATACTGGAACTGGTTTACGGGCTTTTTAAAGGGCGATTTGGGAACGTCGTTCCAATATAATATCAAGGTTGAAACGATAATTAAGGAGAAAATGGGCATTTCGTTCGGAATTTCCTTTGTTTCGCTCATTATCGAAATGCTTATCGCAATCCCTCTCGGCATAAAATGCGCCTGCAACCAGTACGGAAAAATAGACTATACCGTTACGGTGCTCTGCATGGTGGGCATGGCGTTCCCGTCCTTCTTTCTCGGCAATATGTTTATAAAATGGTTTGCCGTCGACTTGGGCTGGTTCGAAACCGGCGGACTTGTTTCTATCGACCTTCCGCACGGTTCGAATATCTTCGTGCGTTTCGGCGATATGGCTTGGCATTTGGTGCTGCCGTTGTTTGTTATGGTAATTCTCGATATAGGCTCGCTTATGAGGTATACGAGAACGAACACTCTCGAAGTGCTTAACGCCGACTACATAAGGACGGCGCGCGCAAAGGGTCTTTCGGAGGGGAAGGTAGTTTACAAGCACGTTTTCAGGAACACGCTTATTCCTTTGATTACCGTTCTCGCCTCAACGCTTCCTATGCTGTTCGGCGGCGCGATGATTACCGAAACCGTGTTCGATATTCCCGGTATCGGACAAACGGCGTACAATGCTTTGAAAATAGGCGACATACCGCTTGCAATGGGCTACAATATGTTTATGGCAGTGCTTACCGTACTTGGAACACTGCTTGCGGATTTGATGTACGCAGTGGTTGACCCGCGCGTAAAACTTGCAAAGTAAGGGAGGACGTTATGGAAGAAAATAATAAAACAGAAAAAGACGTCGTACCCGCGACGGGCGCAGGCGGAAATTTCAACGACAACCTTCACGGCGAAAATCTGACGGAAAGGGCGAAAGTGCTTTCACCCGGTATGACGGTTTTGAAGCGGTTCTTCCGCTCTAAGCTGTCGGTTATCGGACTTGTAATGTTGATAGCGCTGTTTCTGTTCTCGTTTCTCGGACCCGTGTTCTCAAAATGGAGCGGGAACGGCGGCACGGTAAAGGACTTTGACACTATCAACGTTATCGGAACTTATATACCCATAACCTACACCGGCGCGGACGGAACGGTTTACGAAGCGTACGACGTGACAATCGACGATAAGCTTCTGCCTTACAACAGTTTAGGCGGCATAACCGCAGACCACTGGATGGGCACCGACTACGAAGGAAACGACGTTTTTACACGCCTTATGCTCGGCGGCAGGGTGTCGCTTACGATAGGTTTTGTCGTAATTATTCTGGAAACGCTTCTCGGCGTTCTGTTGGGAGGACTTGCCGGATACTTCGGCAAATGGGTTGACCAGCTTATAATGCGTTTGGTGGATATTTTAAGCTGTATTCCTTCGCTGCCTATAATGCTTATTTTGGGCGCGGTGTTCGATTCGCTCGGAATAGTAACTATTTCCAAATTGTATTACATGATGCTTGTCCTTACGCTATTGGGCTGGACTGGCGTTGCGCGGTTAGTGCGCGGACAGATACTTACGTTGCGCGAACAGGAGTTTATGCTTGCGGCTAAATGCTCGGGCTTGTCTACGGGCAAAAAGATATTCAAGCACCTGCTTCCCAACATTATACCCCAGCTTATCGTGTTTATGACGCTCGGCTTGGGCAGCGTAATACTTATGGAGGCGACGCTGGGTTACTTAGGCATAGGCGCGCCTCTCGGCACGGCGACTTGGGGCAATATAATAAACCTTGCTTCGGTGTCAAGATACAGAAATTATTATCCTAACCTTTGGCTGGGTTCGGGAATATGTATTACGTTTGCGATACTCGCGTTCAACTTTGTCGGCGACGGTTTGCGCGACGCGTTCGACCCCAAGATGAAGAGGTAAAAAATGGCGGACAACAAGACGCAAGATAAGAAAAAACATTATATATCGCGTAAAGAATCGAGGCAGATTGCAAAGGAAAATTCCCGCGCAATCCGCAAGTTCGAAAAGCAGAAAAAGCGTAAAGCAAAGGTTGAAGATTACACTGCGCAAATGAACGACGAAAACAACATCGTCGAATTTGAAAATCTGCACACCTATTTCTTTTCCGACGCGGGTACGGTCAAAGCGGTAAACGGAGTAACTTTTTCCGTGCCTGCCGGCTCAACCGTAGGCGTCGTAGGCGAAAGCGGGTGCGGCAAAAGCGTAACTTCGCTTTCTTTGATGCAGCTTGTGCAGGCGCCGAGCGGTCAGATTGTAAGCGGTTCCATTAGGTTCCGCGCAGAGCTTTTCAAACGTGATTCACGCGGCAAAAAAATCCCCGTATACGAAACCGAAACGGACGAAAACGGGGAGGAAAGGGTAAAGCTCAATTCAAAAGGCAAGCCCGTAATAAAGAAGAATTCGCTCGGCGGAAATATGTACGAGATGGAAACGCGCGTGGTGGACATTGCAAAAATGCCTACTGAAGCTATGCGCTCGATTCGCGGCAGAGAAATTTCTATGATATTTCAGGAGCCTATGACCTCGCTGAACCCCGTGTTCACAATAGGCAACCAGCTTAACGAAGTCGGCAGCTTGCACATTAAAGGCTTATCGAAAAAGCAGGTTAAGGCAAGAAGTATAGAAATGCTTAAACTCGTCGGTATAGCCGACCCCGAAGGCGTTTACAAAAAATATCCGCACGAACTTTCGGGCGGTATGCGCCAGAGGGTAATGATAGCTATCGCGCTTTTGTGTAATCCCAAACTTATCGTCGCAGACGAGCCTACTACCGCGCTTGACGTAACTATTCAGGCGCAGATTCTCGACCTGCTTCGTGAAATCAAAGGCAAAATCAACGGTTCGATAATGCTGATTACGCACGACTTGGGCGTCGTTGCCGAAATGGCGGACTTCGTTGTGGTAATGTACGCAGGCAAGGTCATAGAAATGGGCACTGCGGCGGATATTTTCGATAATCCCCTGCACCCGTATACGATAGGTTTGCAAAAAAGCAAGCCGACCGTAGACGGCAAGGTCGATTCGCTTTACTGTATACCCGGCTTCGTGCCCAATCCCATAAATATGCCCGATTACTGCTACTTCCGCGACAGGTGCGAGAAGTGTATGGCAAAATGCTCGGGCGAGTATCCCGAACTTATAAAGGTATCGGACACGCACAGCGTTTGCTGTTATTTATACGAAAAAGACGCGGAGGTGAAAAATGGCTGAAACGGAAAATAAAATAGCCGAAAGCGACGCGTTTTTAGAGGTAAAGGATTTAAAACAGTACTTCACCGTAGAGACCGGCTTTTTCGGTAAACCGTTAAAGTTTTTGAAGGCGGTGGATGGCGTTTCGTTCAAGCTCCAAAAAGGTAAAACTCTCGGCATAGTCGGCGAAAGCGGTTGCGGTAAAACCACAATGGGCAGGTCCATTCTTCGTCTTTACGACGTAACGGGCGGAGAAGTGTATTTTAAGGGCGAAAAACTCACGGACTTGAAAAACCGTGAGTTCGATAAGCTGCGCCCCAATATGCAGATGATTTTTCAGGACCCGTACGCAAGTCTTTCACCCAGACTCACCGTCGGTGAAATTATCGGCGAAGCGGCTAAACAGCACAAAATCGTTTCCAAATCGGAATATCACGATTATATTCTGAGCGTAATGGAAATGTGCGGACTTCAACCTCATTACTTCGAAAGATACCCCCACGAGTTTTCGGGCGGTCAGCGTCAGAGAATTTGTATCGCGCGCGCCCTTGCGCTTAAACCCGAAATAGTAATCTGCGACGAACCGGTGTCCGCGCTCGACGTGTCGATACAGGCGCAGATTATCAATATGCTTATAGATTTGAGAAAGACGCTCGGTCTTACTTATGTGTTTATTTCACACGACTTATCTGTCGTCAAGCATATATCCGACGAAGTCGGCGTTATGTATCTCGGCAGTATGGTAGAGTACGGCAGTAAGGACGCGATATTCAACAACACGCTTCATCCGTACACGCGCGCGCTTTTCTCTGCTGTTCCCGTGCCCAATCCGCACGTTAAGATGAACAGAATAATACTTAAAGGCGATATCCCTTCGCCCGTAAATCCGCCGAAGGGCTGTAAATTTCATACCCGTTGTGAAAACTGTATGGAAATATGCTCGCGCATAGCTCCGCTTTACAAAGAGGTGGAGAAAGGGCATTTCTGCGCTTGCCACCTTTACAATACGGAAGAGGAAAACAAACAGCTTTTAATTCAGGCTGACGTGAACGACCAGCTGGAAGCGGAGGCAATAGCCAAGCGCCCCAAATGGTACGGTTGGACGGATAAGGTCAAAAACACTGTCGTAAGAAAAGTAAAGGGACTCTTTAACCGCAAAAATCAAGGCGAAGAGGAAATTAAACCCGTTGAGGAAGCGGAAAAACCCGTTAGGCGCCGCACTATCGAAGATATAACGTGCGAGGCTTTTGACGAAGCGTTCAAGATAGAAACGCCCGCCGAAAAGCAGACTGAGGAAGGTGTTTCCGAAGCTAAAAAATCAGAAACCAAATCGCAAGCAAAGCCTGCGGCTAAAAAATCTGCGAAGAAAAGCAATGGTGTAAAGAATGTCCCGAAAAAATAAAAGGGAAGACGATCTCGACACGGAAACGACTTTTGTCGATATGAACGTGGAAGGTTTTCGCTGGTACGACCCCTCGAAAAAGAAAAACAACGGGGAAAGAAAAATCAAGCGTAAAATCACGCGCAGAGAGTATTGGGATATGGTGCGCGGCGCATTTGCGGCGTTTGCCCCGTTTATGATAATTGTAATTGTAGCTTTCGGAATAGTGATAGGCCTTGCATATCTTTGGCTTAGTTAAATTTAAAAAACGGACGGTATTAGTGCCGTCCGTTTTCATTTATGTAATTCTCTTATATAAAAAACTTTTATACGTTTTTAATCATCAGTCTTATTATTTCTTCGTCGGTTTCGCGCATACCTATGCGCGCGAGATCGCCGACGTTGTCTATGGTTTTTTCTACGCCGCTTTCAAGTATTCCGTCGCCGCCGACAAAACCGCAACCGCATCTGTTCATTTCCATACCTAAAAGACCTGCGTCTACTGCGGAGGCGATTTTTGCCGCACAGCTCGATTTCGCTCCGTCGCATATTAATCCCGAATCCACCGCGAGCGCGTTGACAATCGTGTGCGAAATTTCTTCGAGCCCGCCGCCGTAAAGGTAGCATACTCCCGCGCCCGCGCCCGCACCTGCGCTGACTGCTCCGCAATAAGCCGAAAGCCTGCCTATACCCGTTTTCAGATGTATGGTAATCAAATCGGAAAGCGCAACGGCGCGGATAAGCTTTTCACGGTCCGCATTCAAGTGCTTTGCGTAAACCACAACGGGGAGAGATGCCGTCATGCCCTGATTTCCGCTGCCGGAAACTATAACCACAGGCAGGTTGCAGCCGTTCATTCTCGCGTCAGAGCCTGCGGCGGCGGTTGCTTTGGCAAGGTTGTGCACGCCGTTCCCAAAAGCCTTCAAAAGAACTTTGCCCACGCGCGCGCCGTAATCATTTTTCAAGCCCTCTTCGGCAATGGCGGTGTTGCAGTCGATTTGCCTTGAAATAATTTTTTCCAAGTCGTCAAAGTTTGCAACGTTGACAAATTCGAGTATTCCGCGTACTGACAGCACGCTTCTGTCGGTGAGCGCACAGCTTTCCTTCATTACGCATCCGCAGAAAACCTTTTCGCCGTTGTGCGTAATTTCCACAACGTTGGTGTGGTGCCCCTCGATGCGTACGAAAACCTCGTTACCGCCCTTTATAAGCTTTACGCCTATATCGAACACACAGCCGTTTTTTGCCTGTACCACATTGAACTCCGCAGTCTGTAAAAATGCGGTAATACTCTTTATGTCGCCGTCGGTAATATCTTCCAGTACCTGCAATTTTTTGTCGGCTTTCCCCGCAACAATACCTGCGGCGGCTGCCGCTTTAACGCCTTTTAAACCGCCCGTATTTGGCACGATTACGCTTTTAACGTTCTTTAATATATTTCCGCTAACAGATATTTCAACGCGTTCAGGCAGTGTTTTAAGCGTTTTTTCGGCTATTGCGGCGGCGTATGCGACCGAGATCGGCTCCGTACAGCCCATTGCGGGCAGAAGCTCTTCATCCAAAATATTGAGGTAAGTTTTATACGTCTGTTCGTCCATAACCGCCGTCCAAAGTAAGATTTACAGTTTAAGCATATAATAACGCGCGTGCATTGTCAAGTGATTTATTTACTTGACGGAAACAAGCAAAAATGATATAATTAATTCACAAAAACAAGGAGGTGCCGTATGAAAGAAAAAGCAAAATATATTCGTCTTGTTTACGGTATTCTGCTTGGGATAATGACCGTGATTACCGGTGCGTTGCTTACTGCTTTCGTATGGGAAATTTACGTCGGCGGCAAAGCGGCGGACTACGAGGGATTGTACGCATTCACTCGCGGAAACGTCGGCAAACAGCTTTTACGCGCTCTGCCGGCTATCTGCATATGGACGGTGATGGTTGTCGGCGGCTTTGTGCTTTGGGAAGTATTCCCCGAGCCTAAGGCGAAAAACAAACCCGATACGCGCTATACGCTTTACCGTTTGAAAAAGCGTATGCCCGAAACGGTTGAGGGCGATTTACAGCGTTCTTTTAATATTGTTCGGCGCGAACAGTTGATAATAAGAATTCTGTGGGCTGTTGCGGCGGTAATGTGCGTCGGCGCGGCAATTTATACCATAGTTTACCTTGCGGTACCGTCTAACTTCCCTGCGGTCGAAAATCTTTCGAAGCCCGTTTTAAGTATGGTTAAAAACGTTATGCCGTGCGTGGCGGCGGCTTTCGCCGTTTGTCTGGGCGTTGCGGTTTACGAAGGTGTTTCGGCAAAGAAGCAGTTGAAGGAAGTCGCGCTATTAACTAAGGGCGTAAAAAATCCGCTTCCCAAGCAAAACGCAATTTTATTAAAACTCGAAGCCAAAGCGGAGACAAGCAAGTTTTTCGCGTTCGTCTCAAAGGCGGTTAAATTCATTTTAAAACACCGTATACTTATTTTACGCGTAGCGGTAGGATGTGTGGGAGTATCCTTTATAATAGCCGGTATTTTCAACGGCAGTATGCGCGAGGTGTTTACTAAGGCTATAGCAATCTGTACGGAGTGTATCGGTCTTGGGTAAGATAAAATCGTTTTTTGTAAAAATCGGCCGTTGGTTTAAAAACCACGCTCCCACAAGACGGCGGATTATTCAGATATACACTGCGCTCTTATTTAACGCGAACATCAAAGGCTTATTCGGAAAAGGAGATAACATCATCTATCACGGCGGCACAAAAAATCTGTGCGCACCCGGATTGAACTGTTATTCCTGTCCCGGCGCAATTGCCGCGTGTCCTTTGGGCGCGTTGCAGAACTCGCTTATGACCTCAGACAGGTCTACACCGTATTTCATTTTAGGTATTCTCGGCGTTTTTGGTCTGTTGCTAGGCAGAACCATCTGCGGTTTCCTTTGTCCTATGGGGCTTGCGCAGGAGCTGCTGTACAAAATTAAAACTCCCAAACTCAAAAAAAGCAGATATACGCGGATACTTTCGTACTTTAAATATGTACTATTAGTTGTATTTGTAATTGCGATTCCGCTCATCTATAATACTGTTCCCGCTTTCTGTAAATACATATGTCCCGCCGGTACTTCGGCGTCAGTATTACAGCTTGCAAACGGAAACAACGCCGATTTGTACGGAATGCTCGGGTTCCTGTTCAGTTGGAAGTTCATGCTGCTTATGGCGTTCATCGTCCTCAGCGTGTTCATATTCAGATTTTTCTGCCGTTTCATTTGTCCGCTCGGCGCGATATACGGCTTATTCAATAAGATCGCTTTAATAGGTGTAAAACTCGACGAGAAGAAGTGTATCGACTGCGGACTGTGCGTACAGACCTGTAAAATGGATATACGCAAAGTCGGCGACCACGAATGTATTAACTGCGGCGAATGTTTAAGCGTTTGCCCCACGCAGGCGATAAGCTGGAAAGGCTCTAAAATTTTCCTTCCCAAATCGGAAATATCGAGTCCCGTCAAAGAGGCGGAAGGGCAGGAAGTAAAGCCGTTGAGCGCAGTGCTTGCAAGCGGTTCGTGCAACGGTTCGGTGACGACGGAAAACGTTTGTGCGGCTGACGTAGTGCAAACGGACTCAGCGCCCGTTTCAAACGGCGCAGAACAGACGCCCGAAGCAAAACACAGTGTTGTCGTTGCTAAGTTCAAAAAACGTGCGTTCTGGCTTCAGTTCTCGGCTTGGGCGCTTGCGGCGGCAGTGCTAATTTCAGCTCTTGTGTATTATAACTTCTTTGCCCCGACGGACGTTACTATGGTTTATAAAGAGGGCGACAGATGTCCCGATTTCACTTTGGAAAGAACGTTCGACACCGCAGGGGCATACGACAAAGACGGAAACAGAATCGAAAAATTCTCTATGCTTGAAAACAGGGGCACGGTAACCGTACTTAACTACTGGTATACTGATTGCGGTCCTTGCGTTGCGGAATTACCGGGCTTTAACAGGGTTAAAGAAGAGCTGGGCGGCGAAGTTACAATGATAGCCATTCACGCAAAGGATATGACTTCTAACGCGGAAATTCAGCGTTTTCTCGACGAAAAAAGCAATATAGACAGCGCTACGGGCGAAGTGACTTATTGGAAAAATTATTCTATTATGTTTGCGCTCGATACGTCGGATACATACAAGATGCTCGGCGGAAAAAGCACTTATCCAATGACTGTAATAATAGACAAAAGCGGTGTGATTTCCTTCGTGCAGCAGGGACCGTTAAGTGAAGAATTACTTAGGACCAAAGTGCAGGAAGCGTTGAACGGTTAAGACTGTCTTAATACGCATATGCGGTTAAAAGCATTTTTTCAGATAAAACAATCCCCCGACATATGTCGGGGGATTGTTTTTATTGTTTGCTTCAAGCTTAAGTTAACCGCCAGTACTACTGGGGGGGATAAAATAGCTTGCTAAAAAATGTTGGATAAAATAAAAACCTCAAGTT
>CAJUER010000003.1 GCA_910585705.1 uncultured Christensenella sp. | reverse complement strand
GAGGACGGAATACGCCGCCTTGACAAATTGTAAAGGGCGACGATTTATCTCCCGTTAGGCATAAAACCGTCGTCGCCTACGGCGCAAACCCTTGACAATTTGCCTGCGGCGGCATTTTTTGCCGGTTAAGACGGTAAGCACCAAAGCGAACAACAAAATTTTTAAGCCGCAGTCCGCACACCACACGGACAGCGCAAAGGAGCAAAACACAATGAAAAACGCAGTTATCTACGCCCGTTTCAGTTCACACGCGCAGAACGAGCAAAGCATTGAGGGACAACTCAAAGAATGTTACGCTTTCGCAGAGCGGAGCGGCTTGCGCATAGTCCACGAGTACATAGACCGCGCATTGACGGGAACGACAGACAAACGCCCAGAATTTCTGCAAATGATTGAGGACAGCAAGCGCAAAGGCTTTCAGTTTGTCGTTGTCTATCAGTTAGACCGTTTCGCCCGTAACCGCTATGACAGCGCAACGTACAAAGCCAAGTTAAAGAAAAACGGCGTTCGCGTACTCTCGGCAAAAGAGAATATCACGGACGACGCGAGCGGCATTTTGATTGAGGGCGTACTTGAAAGTATGGCGGAATATTACAGCGCGGAATTGTCGCAGAAGATAAAGCGCGGTATCGCTATATCTGCCTCGAAATGTAAGTTTTTCGGCGGGAGCGTTCCGCTCGGTTACAAAGTCAGCGAGGACAAAAGTTTTATTGTCAACGAGGACACCGCGCCCATTGTCAGAAAACTGTTTGAAATGTTTGTCGCGGGCTACAATTATGCCGATTTGATACGCTATATGAACGAGCGCGGAATACCCACCGCAACGGGCGGCAAGTGGAACAAAAGCAGTTTTCACCGCATTTTCAGCAATCGGCGGTATTTGGGCAAGTACATTTTTCACGACGAGGAAATCGACGGCGGTATGCCGCGCATAATCGACGACGGGCTTTTTGCAGAGGCGCAAAAGGTGTTAGCGAAATACGCCGCCGCCCCCTCGCGCGGCAAAGCAAAGGTCGAATATCTTTTGTCGGAAAAATTGTTGTGCGGCAAGTGCGGACACAAAATGACGGGTATATCGTCCACGAGTAAAAGCAAAAAGATACATCACTACTACAAGTGCGTAGGAACGACAAAAGGCATTTGCGACAAGCGGACGATACGCAAGCAATTTATTGAGGACGAAATTGTTTACGCCATTGTGGGCAACGGCACGGAGCAAAATCCGCACGGCGTTTTGACGGACGATTTTATTGATATGGTCGCGGCAGAAACCTATATGTTGATACAAGAGGAGCGCAACGACAGCGAGATAAAGCGGCTTGAAAGTTTAGTCGCAGACAACCAAAAGGCGATAAACAACCTTATGCAAGCCCTTATGCTGGGCAAAATCGCGGACACGATTTTGGCTCAAATTGAAAAGTTAGAGAGCGAGAACAAGGAACTGAACGACACCATAGAGAGCGAAAAGGCGTTGCAAATCAATTACACCTATGCGGACATTCGCAAATGGCTGTTACATTTTAGAACGCTGGACTATTCCAAGACGAAAAACCGCAAAGACCTAATCGACACGTTTATTTATCGTGTTGTGCTGTATGACGATAAAATGAAAGTGATTTTCAACTTAAAAGGCGAACAGCAAAATGAATTGCTTTTGAATTTGATTTTTCCCGATTACCCCGACGGCGGCGAGGACGAAAGCGGCGTAAAAGAAAAAGAGGTCGATATATCAACCTCTAATTCTGACGTAAACGCAGGGTGTGCGTATACGTCTCGTGTGGTGGACGAGTCGGGACTTGCACCCGAGTCTTACGGGGTCAGGCAGAGCTTTCTACATACTTATTCCGCCTTTAAACTTTCCTTGCAAGCGCCGACGGACGGGCCGTTGCAAAGGCATACCGCGAATTACGAATTAACGCGGGCGGTAAAACGCATTAATAAGTTAACCGTTTGAATAGCGCCGCATTACGGTCAACGGTGAACCGTAGGCGACGGACAGCGTTTAAGTTACGCTGCGCAAGCCAAGCTTGCCGCTCTGTTCGAGGGGAAAGCTACGACTTTCGAATCTTTTGATTCTGCGTTTAAATTTAAATTCCGTTTTTACAAAGCCGAGCCTTTGATATGCTTTTCTCTTTCTTTGCCCGCAATCGAATCTGAAACTCGCCCGAAAGCAAATCGATATTATGGAATATTTCCGTACAATAATTATAACCTTGCGGCAGTAAAAAAATCAAGCGTTTAAATTTGTTTTTTATTGACAAATTTTCGCAAATAATATAAAGTTAGTATATGATTTACACCGTAACGTTTAATCCTTCGCTGGATTATTATGTACAAGTAAATAACATCAAAAGCGGAATGGTGAACCGAACCGTATCGGAAAGGCTTGCCGTAGGAGGAAAGGGTCTGAACGTTTCACTCGCGTTAAAAGAGCTTGGCGACGAAACGCTTGCGCTCGGATTCGTTGCCGGCTTTACGGGCAAAGCCATTCTTGACAAAGTAACCGCTTTGGGACTTAACCACAACTTTATTCAGGTAGCGGGACAAAGCCGCATAAACGTAAAAATAAAGAGCAACAATGAAACGGACATAAACGGCACGGGCGCGGAGGTTTGCGAAAACGACGTAAACAAACTCGTGCGGAAGTTGAAAGGGCTTTTAAAGGAAGGCGACTGGCTTATCGTAAGCGGAAGCGTCCCCTCCTCTCTCGGCGAAAACACATATGCAAATCTTTTTAAAAGACTGAAAAACATTAAGGGAGTCAACCTTGTTGTAGACGCGTGCGGTAAACTGCTTACGGAAACGCTGAAATACAACCCCTTTTTAATAAAACCGAACATTTACGAAATGTGCGAAATTTTCGGACTGAACGCAATACCCGACATCGAAGGAATTTACGCCTGCGCGCGCAAGCTTCAGGAATGGGGCGCACGCAACGTAATAGTTTCTATGGGCAGTGCGGGCGCGGCGATGGTTACCGAAAGCCGACAGGCGATTTATGTGCGCGCGGCGCGCGGGCAGCTTGTAAACTCCGTCGGCGCGGGGGATTCGATGATTGCGGGCTTCATACACGAATATTTAAAGTCCGGCAACTACTTCTCCGCTTTGAACTTTGCTACTGCGGCGGGAAGCGCCTGCGCATTCACAAAGAACCTTGCAAACAAGGCGCAAATAGAATACGTTGAATCGTTAATGCTTTAAACAGTCCGCGCGGTGCGGACTGTTTTTAATTCACTTGATATTCGCACGTTTTTCTGGTATAATGAAAATATGAAATGTTTTGTAATTGCAATGGATAAAGAAGCCGCGCCCGTAATCGCGCAGATGAGTTCGGTTTCGGAAAAAATCATATGCGGTAAAAAAGTTGTAAAGGGCAAGCTTTACGGCGAAAAAACTGCGGTTGTAATTTGCGGCGTAGGCAAGGTAAACGCGGCTTGCGGAACTCAAATTGCAATAAGCAAATTCAAGCCCGAAGCGGTAATCAACTTAGGCGTTGCGGGAGGACTGAACGACGGTGTGCGCGTCGGCGAAATATATTCGGTTTCACACGCAGTGCAATACGACTTTGACCTTACGCAGCTTAACGGCACGCAGATAGGCACGCTTGACGAGTGCAAAGAAAACTTTTTGCCGCTTGCGGTTAGCCGCCTCTACCCCCTTAAAAAACTTACGACGGGCGACAGGTTCAACGACAGCAAGGAGGATTTTAATCTGCTGACGGAGACACTGTCCGCCGATATACGCGATATGGAGGGCGGCGCGGTTGCGCAGGTTTGCATGCACGCGCAGGTCCCCTGCTTTGCGTTTAAAATAATTTCCGACGCGGCGGGAAGCGGAAGCACGACCGAACAGTATTTAAACAATCTTTCGCTCTGTTTCAAAACGCTTTCGCGCGAGCTTAAAAATATCTGCAATATCGGGTGAATAAACTATGGAAAAAATACCTTCTTTTTCGAAAAACCACGACGCGCTTCAAACCGGTCTGCACGAATGCGGACACACTCACGGCGTAACGACATGGGATTTACGCTTTAAAAAACCCAACGCGGGCGATTTTATTTCCCCGAAGGCGTTGCACTCGATAGAACATCTGCTTGCAACAATCCTCAGAAATTCCGACAAAAAGGACTGCATAATTTACTTCGGTCCTATGGGCTGCCGCACGGGCTTTTACCTTTGCACGGTTGATTTGGATTACGCGCAAACTCTTGCGCTTTTAAAGGAAAGTTTTGCGCTGGCGCAGACCTTTACCGAAATTCCCGGAAACAAGCGCGAGGAATGCGGAAACTACCTCGAACACGACCTCGACGGCGCGAAAGAAGAATGTAAGAAATACAAGGAGATACTCGACTTTTTATGAAACCTTTGGGAAACGGCTGGGACGAACTGCTTGCGCCGCTGTTCGGCGACGAAAGATATTTAAAGATACGCGAATTTCTGAAAAAAGAATATTGCGAGCACGTTGTTTATCCCGATATGTACGACCTTTTCAACTGCTTCCGTTACACACCGCTGAACGAAATCAAGGCGGTGATTTTGGGGCAGGACCCTTATCACGAGCCGAATCAGGCGCACGGGCTTTGCTTTTCGGTGAGGCGCGGCGTTACCATTCCGCCCTCGCTTGTGAATATATATAAAGAGATCGAAAGCGATTTGAAAATTAAAGAGCCGGCTTGCGGCGATTTGACAAAGTGGGCGGAAAGCGGGGTTCTTTTACTGAACACGACGCTGACCGTACGCGAACACATGGCGAACTCGCACTCCAAATGCGGTTGGGCTTGGTTCACCGACAGCGTAATAAAGCTGATTTCCGACAAGACGGAAAACGTTGTGTTCATTCTTTGGGGCGGAAACGCAAGGTCGAAAGCGCCGCTTATAGACACGCATAAACACCTCATTTTGCAGTGCGCGCACCCATCCCCTCTTTCCGCTTACAACGGATTTTTCGGTTGCAGACATTTTTCGAAAACAAACGAATATCTTATATCTCACGGCAAACAGCCCGTAAACTGGGATTTGAATTAAAGGAGTAAAATTATGAAGTACGTTGTCGTTTTAGGCGACGGAATGGCGGATTGGAAAAGCGACAAGCTTGGCGGAAAGACCTGTCTGGAAGCGGCGCAAACGCCCAACCTCGACAAGCTTGCGCCCATTTCGGAGGCGGGACTTTGCAAGACCGTGCCCGACGGACTTAAACCGGGAAGCGACGTTGCGAACATGTCGGTGCTCGGCTTCGATCCGCTGAAATACTACACGGGACGCTCGCCGTTGGAAGCCGTTTCTATGGGAATAGATTTAAAGCCTACAGACGTAACTTTGCGCTGTAACCTTGTTACGCTTTCCGAAGGCGGCGCTTTCGACGAAAAGATA
The DNA here is from genome assembly GCA_910585705.1 of uncultured Christensenella sp. Lineage (GTDB taxonomy): Bacteria > Bacillota > Clostridia > Christensenellales > Borkfalkiaceae > Coproplasma. Next base: position 181,543 of record CAJUER010000003.1, on the reverse strand, counting down.
ATGAAGGACTATTCCGCAGGGGAAATATCCACAGCGGAAGCAACCGAACTTATAAACTTTTTGAAAACCCACCTTGACGGCGATAAATTCAAACTGTATGCCGGAATTTCGTACAGACACTGTCTTGTGGCGGCAAACGGCGTAACGGGGCATGAGCTTACTCCGCCGCACGACATAATCGACAAGCCCGTAACGGGTCACCTGCCCGAAGGCGAAAACGCAGGCGTTTACCTCGCGATGATGAAGCGAAGCTACGACCTTTTAAAAGACCACCCGATAAACGCAAAACGCAAGGCTGAGGGCAAAAATCCCGCAAACAGTATATGGTTGTGGGGCGAAGGCACAAAGCCCGCGCTCGGCTGCTTCGAAGCGCAAAGAAATTTGACGGGCGCAATAATTTCCGCTGTGGATCTGGTACGCGGATTGGGTATGCTTGCGTATATGAAAATAATCGATGTCGCAGGCGCGACGGGCGACTACAACACCGACTTCGAAGGCAAAGCAAACGCCGCCGCAGACGCGCTTTTAGGCGGCACCGACTTTGTTTACCTGCATATGGAAGCCCCCGACGAATGCGGACATCACGGCGACTATGCGCATAAAGTTTACTCGATAGAGCAGATAGACAACAAAGTTATAGGCACGCTTTTAAAGCGCTTTAAAGACGCGGGAGAAGATTTCGCCATGCTCGTCTGCCCGGACCACCCCACCCCCTGCGCGATAAAGACGCACGTTTCCGAGCCGGTGCCTTACCTTTTATACACCAACAAAATCAATCTTTCGAACGGCGCAAAACGCTATACCGAAGCGGAGGCTGCCGCGACGGGCGAATACGTTGCGGACGGATACAGACTGATAGAAAAACTTTTAAGCATAAAATAATTAAAGCGCCGCGCTTATTTTAAGCGCGGCGCGTATTTTTTATTTACTGTTCATTGTGCTCGAACGTGCGCGGTACCGAATACAAATCGAATTCCTGCTCTATGTCAAACTCCGACTCGTCATCGAACGCGGCGAGCTTGGATATGGAAACCTCGTAAGCGGTCATAGTTATAAAACTTTCGTCGGGTTGTTTCTTCTGATATTCCCTGCTTTGAATTCTTCCCGACAGCGCAACCCTGTCGCCGACGGCGAGGTTACGCACAAAGCGCGCATTGCGCCCCCATGCTATTGCCGGTATATAGTCGGATTTGTTATAACTGCGGTTGACGGCGATAAGCAAATCGGCAATTTCGCGGTTAAAAGGAGTCGTGCGGTACACGGGCGGTTTGCAGATGTAACCCGATAAAACTATGGAATTGGGGTTCTTGCTCTGCTGGTCGCCGAGAAGCTCGCGAATGAAAACGGTAAGCATCAGCCTCGATTTTCCGCCTTCGAGCTTGTTGTACGAGCGGAACTGTCCGAGCGCGCAGATTGTGCCGCCGACCTTCATCTCCTCCGTCATTATACGTTCCGATACGGTAACGGGAAGTATATCCGCCTGACCCGAAAGCCGCATAACTTTTACATAAAACTCGTAAAAGCCTTCGCCGTACACCTCGTGTGAGAAAACCGCTTCCGACACGATTTCACCGTAGACGTACACCTTGTTGTTTTTTTCCGTGCTGTAATTCATATATGCCTCCAAAAAATGTTTTTCGCCGTTTGAAATTATTTTGCAGGCTGTTGCCTGCCGGAACCGTCAACCGTGTAATTATCCTTGTAGATAAGCTCGCCTATGGGCACAAAGCTGTAGCCTTTGTTTTTCAGTGTTTCCAAAATAATAGGTACGCTTTCCGCAGTGTGCAGCCCGTTATTGTGCATTAATATAATCGAGCCGCTCTTTACGCCGTTGATGACCCGCATTGCTATATCTGTTGCAGATAAATCTTTCCAATCGAGGCTGTCGGTATCCCATTGAATAGTGTAATAACCGAGTTCCGACGCCGTTTTTATCAGTTCGTTGTCGTAGTCGCCGTAGGGGGGACGGAACAGCTCCACCTTCTTGCCCGTAACGTTTTCAATCGCTTCGGAAGAGGTTGTAAGCTCCAGCTTTATCTCTTCGGCATTCTGCTTGCTCATATAGGAATGAGTTGAGGAATGAGTTCCTATTTCGTGTCCCTGCCCGTCTATCTTTTTGACGTACTCGGGATATTTTTCCGCCCAGAATTCGACCATAAAGAATGTGGCGTGAACGTTGCTGACGCGCAACGCATTTAAAATATCGTCGGTGTGTTCCGTACCCCACGCACAGTCGAAAGATATGGAAATAACCTTGTCGTTCCTCTCCACGCTGTAAATGGGAACGAGGCGGGGCGTGTTGCCGAAGTATACGGCGTACGCGCCTGTAAAGTAAGCCGTTGTTGAAAGCGCGGCTATAAGTACTGCGGCAAGCGCAACAAGCAATATGTTTTTGAGTTTAAAAACCTTGACCAATTCCTCTTCTCCGATATTAACAAATTGAGTACCGCGAATTTTGGGAGTTTATACCGAAATAAAATTTATTTTGGAGAAAACGCCTGCGGTCCCTCTTGTTTATATTTATTTACGCTTTGTCCGAAATATAACTTTTTAAGGTTTGAAAATAGAAACGGGCGGCGCAAAGGCAGTTGCCTTTGCGCCGCCCGAACTTTACGAACGGTTTTAAAATATTAATTGTAACGCATGAGTCTGCGTATTACGCGGTCGTTGAAATTTATGTATGAAAACCGCTTGCAGGCAAAAAGCATAGCTTTGCCCTTATCCGATTTGGTATAAACAACGTGCAGCCGCCCAAGCGGTTTTTTCAAGTTGTAAGCAAAAGCTTCCGCGTTTTCCTTCTTCCCTCCGAAAACCGAAGGGCAGTTCAATGCGCAAACGTATCTGTACGTTCCAAACAAGCCTTTGGGAATCAGCACATAGCGCGCGTCCTCTATCGGCGAGAATATTTCCGAAACGGCGAGCTGGAAAATTTTCGCGTCGCGCACGCTTGCGTCCTTTAAACTTACGGACGCATAAAATTCGTCGCCCTGCATAATGAGCGTGCAACCGTCCTCCACAATATCCAACTGCTTCAATGTTTTAAGAATACAGTCCGCCAGATTTTTGATTGACCGCTTAGGCGATAGGTTGCGGATAATTTTCAACCCGACCGACCAAAGCACAACCCAGAGCACGAACGACAGCGCAACGCCTATGACGATAAAAGGTATGCTTCCGTCGCCGAAATGTTTGAACAGCATAACCATCGCAAGCGCCATTAAACAAAGCGCGCCCATAAGCGCGAAAACACGCCCTATGTTGTAAAACGTGAACGACGGCGCCTTCTTTGACAGGGGTATTTCCGCACAGTTCGAAAGGCTTGCGCCCTCGCCCAAAGCGCCGCGCCAGCTTTGCACAAGCGAATCCCTGTCCGCCGCGCGCAGGCGCATTTCTTCGTTTATGCGATTTATTCCGCTTGCCGTGTACGGCGGTTTAATTACGCTTAATCTTTCAATCCCGCTTTGTATTTCGCACTTGTCGTACGACGGAGCGACAAAACACTCGAAACGGCGCGTCAGACTTTGAAAGTCGCTTGAATTTAGCTCGCCGCTGCTTGCCAGAATGCGCGCTATTATGCCGCTCAACATTCCGTCTTCATAAATCTGCGGCGGCTCGACGGTGGCAAGATGCCAGATGTTCGCCGTCTTATCGGGGTTGTTTTTATCTATTCTTATAGCTCTGCCGCGCATCTGGTTGGAAAGCATAAAGCTGCCAACGAAGCTCGCAAGTATAAGCGAATTTATACACGGCGAATCCCAACCTTCTCCGAGCAGTGATTTTGTGCCTATAAGCGCGTTCACTGCCCCTTCTTTAAACAGCTCGCCTATAAAGTTCACCTTTTCACGGTTGCCGCCCGAAATAACGTACTCGCAGTATCCCGTGTCTTTAAGCGGTTTTACGGAAAAACGCGCCCCTTTTTCCTTCAATATGCTTTTACAGCTTTCGGGCAGAATTACAAGCGTGCCTGAAACCGCGCCTACGGGGAAAGGGCAGGTTCTGCGCAGAGTTTCAAAAACGCTTATTATATTTACCGAGTCAAACCTTTCCTCCGTGCCTATGTCGGCAAGCCCTTCGCGCTTTATGTAATCCGTTAGAACGAGCAGGCGCAGTTTTTCGCCGAGCGAGGAATATTCGCACCGCGCAATTTCCTCAATACTCTTTAACTTACCAACAGAGGAAGTCAAGCGGCGGCGAAGCTTGTCGTTCATGCCCAAAACAATTTTTCCGCGTTCGGTTAGCTTATATTTTCCGAAAAGCTGTTTGAGCGCTTCCGCGATTTCTTCGCCGAAAAATTCCCCGTCCGCAATGAAGTTTAGCGCCGCTTCCGCACAGTCTAAATCGAACTTAACATTCGAGCCGTAAGCAAAGCGCTTATAAAATTTTTTGTCGATTTCCACACCCGCATGCCTTAACAACGCGACGACGTTAGACACCTCTTTTGCGTTTTCATAAAGACGGGCGTAATCGTTTTCCGCGCAGTCCTCAAGCGCCTCAGCCGCGTTCTTTAACAAAGGCGAAGCTAAAAGCTCTTTAAGCGCATTGGAAGCGCGGTCACAGTACTCGGAAAAAGCCTCCCTCTCAGAGCCGTCGGGATAATTGAAATAGATATAATCCTGATGAGGGCAAAGCGTGCCCTGTCTGACGAGCTCGGGCACGAAAATTTCCTCGTCTATCTCACCGCAGACGCTTACATACCTTTTCCACTCTCCTTCGCCCGCGTCGTAAGGCGGCGTTGCCGTAAGCGAAATTATTTTCAATTTGCCCTGCGCTTTGGTTATGAACAGCTCCAACGCTTTCTGCCATTCGTTTTGAAGGTGATGCGCCTCGTCAAGGCAGACAGTTTCGATTCCCGCCTCGCGCACGGTTTTGAAAACGTCCAAATCGGAATAGTCCACCTCTTCCCCTTCCGTGCATTTAACGTGCGATACCGCCGAGTACAGCGCCTGATAAGTTACCGAAGTAATGGGCGCGCACTTTCTCAAATCAAATGAAACTTCGGGCTTTTTTGCGCCGTCTGCGGCAACGAAGCTCTCTTCGAAGCGTTCGCCCCACTGGTTTCTTATGGTTGTCGTAGGCGAAAGTATAAGACAGGGCTTTGCAAGCCTTCTTATAAGCTCTAACCCCAAAATGGTTTTACCACTACCCGGCGCGGCAACTATGTTAATTCTTCCGTCTGAAAGATAGCGCTTCGAGCCGTCGAGAATTTTCTGCTGATAATCGCGGAAAGTTCCGTTGAATTTTATATTTTCAAACATAGCTATATTTTATCACTTTGCCCTTGCGCTGTCAAACGGGAAGATTCTTCAATAAAGTCCGTAATAACGGGTGCGAAAGATAGACAAAGTTCTTCATCTCCCTTTGCAACGTCGGATGCGAGAGCGCGATAAGGTTTTCATCTTCATTTAAAATAACAGGCACGAAAACGCGATAGGGCTTTTCACATTTATAGTTAATGACTATCGCGCGGAAAAGCGGCGGACTCAAAATAGCGCCGCCGCTTTAATTATCTTACTTATAAAATTCAGTTTGCCTTTAAAGCGTTTTTCTGCTTTTTGTAGGTGTCGGTAGCCTCGTCGAGCATATTTTTCTTTGCGGGCTTGGGTTCGTAATAACCGCGCGACTGCATTTGCGAAAATATGCTGTACTGGTTTTCTGCAACAGCCAGAAGGTTGGCGGAAATATTCTTCCTGACCGATTTGGTACTGCCTTCGTACAGCGCCGTAGTGTAAAGCGCCATAAGCTGTTTTTCGGCTTCGAGCATATCCTGCAAAGTATCCTTTTCGTTTAGTGTGCAATCCATTTTAGTCAGCTTCATTTCAACCTCCTATAAGCTTCAAAAGCGCGGAATAGCGCTGTTCGTGTTCGTCTGCGATTTTGGTCATAGTCTGTGCAAGGTCAACGTCCGTCAGCGTTTTCGAATACGCCCTCGCCTTCTTACAAATAAGTCCTTCCGTCGTAAGAGCGTCTGAAATGAGTTCAAGTTCCTTCGCCGTGATTTCTGCCATAATTTTACCTCCCTGCATTTTATTGACTTGCAGAGCAATTTTTATACTTGTCGTACGTTTGACAGGGCGGCATTCAGTGTGATAAAATTGTGAAAGAGGTAAAATCAACAAAAGATTTATGGGAAAAGTTATTGCACTGACGGGCGCAACGGGTGCAATGGGCGGTGAAGTTTTAAAAAGCCTGTTGTCCTCGCCCGAAAATTTCAAAATAAAATGTATTCTTTTCGAAGAAGAAAAGCATATAAATAAATTCGTAAAAAAATTATTAAAGCAAGGCGGAAATCGCATAGAAACGTTCAGAGGCGATATTTCGGATTATAACGACTGCGTAAAGCTTATTGACGGTTGCGATTACGTTATAAACTGCGCTTCCATTATTCCGCCCAAGTCGGACCACAATCCGCACGGCACATATTTAAGCAACTACGTCGGCACGAAAAATCTTGTTGACGCGGTCAAGGCAAGCGGCAGGGAAGACGAAATAGCTTTCGTTCACATTGCTACTGTTGCTTTATACGGCAACCGCAGTTATCCGCACGTTTGGGGGCGTGTAGGCGACCCGATAATTTCAAGCGACTACGACTACTACTCGCTTTACAAACTCAAAGCCGAAAGGTATCTTTTGGAAAGCGGACTCAAAAAATTCGTTTCTTTAAGGCAGACGGGCGTTTTGCACAAATTTATGTTTGCCAATAACTTAAAAGACGGACTGATGTTCCACACAAGCTGGAACTGCGTTTTGGAATGGGTTACAGACGTTGACAGCGGAAGGCTTTGCAACAACCTTATCGAGCGCGACGTCGGCGGAAAACTTGAAGGGTTCTGGAATAAAATTTACAACATAGGCGGCGGAAAGCAATGTCGCTTTTCAGGCTACGAATCGCTTGACGCGGGATTTTCGCTTATGGGAAAAACGGCGAAGTCGTTCTTCAAACCCAACTGGAACATACCGCGCAACTTTCACGGCGTATGGTATTACGACAGCGACGAGTTGGAAGAATTTTTGCAATTCCGCAGTGAAAGCTTTGAAGATTACTGGAAGAAAATGGGCAAAAAATACGGCTGGTTCAAGCTGGCGAAAATCGTGCCCTCTTCCCTTATCACAAAATTGGTATTCAAAAGACTGTTCAAAAACACCAACGCGCCCATGTACTGGATTAAGCACGACAAAACAGGACGCATAAAAGCCTTTTACGGCGGCAAAGATAAATTCGAAGCTATCGGCACTGACTGGAACAAGTTTCCCCTTCTCTGCGAAGGCAAAACCGCCGACGGTAAAATAGTATACGAAAAACTTAAAGATAAAAATTACGCAAAAGAACAGGGCTTGCTTTTAAATCACGGTTATGACGAAAGCAAACCGCTTGAAGAAATTGATTTTGACGATTTGCAACAAGCGGCGGCTTTTCGCGGCGGCAAATGCCTTTCAAAAGATTACGCTTCGGGCGGAATTTATTCAAAGGTAAAATGGCAATGCCGCGAAGGACACGAATTCGAGTCCTCGCCCTACACTATTTTAAAGGGCGGTTACTGGTGCCCGCACTGCTGCGAGCCCAAACCCTGGCGATACGGAGCGCTTGCAAAGGACATTCCTTTCTATGCGCAGGTATATTACGACACACACGATAAAAATGAGGAAAACGACGTCTTCCCCCTTTCGGAAAGCGAGGACGACTTTATCATAGAAAAATGAAAGTTGCATTATATGTATTTTCAGGCACGGGCAACACGCTGAAAGTTGCCGCGCTTTATAAAAAATATTTAAACGCCGACGTTACGGTTTACCGTATTTCGGAAAAGAGCGGCGCGGCGCCTTCGCCCGAAGGGTTCGACCTTATCGGCGTGGGCTATCCCATTCACGCATTCTGCGCACCCGAGCCCGTAATAAAATTCGCAAAAAGTCTGCCTGCGGTTGCTTACAGACGCGCGTTTGTATTTAAAACTTCCGGCGAAGGGTTGCATATGAACGACCGCTCGTCGCAGAAGCTGATAAAAATTCTTTCTAAAAAGGGTTACGACGTAACCTGTGAGCGGCATGTGGTTATGCCGTACAATATGATTTACCGCCACTCCGACGAAATGGCGAAACAGATGTACATTTACGCAAAGGCGCTTGTAAAACTCAACTGCAGCGAACTTGAAGCACATAAGCGTGAAAACGTAAAACTGCCTTTTTACAGGCTTATGCTTATTCCGCTTATCGGCTGGATAGAGCAGAAGTTTGCGCACTTGCACGGACCTATGTTCAAAGTGGAAGCAGACAAGTGCATTGATTGCGGAAAATGCGTTGCCGCCTGCCCCGAAAACAATATCGAAAGGGTTGACGGAAAATTTAAGTTCGGGAACAAGTGCGTGCTTTGTATGGGTTGTGCCTTCGGCTGTCCTATGGACGCGGTGCACGTCGGTGTGTTCAAATACTGGAAAGTAAACGGCAGTTACCGCCTCGAAGAGCTTGTGCACGACGACAGTATAGCCTTCCCCGTCGTTCCCGATATGGCAAAGGGAATTTACAGACTTTACAAAAAGTATTACCGTGAAGTTACCGAAATGCTGAACGAGGCAAATATAGATTTAACAGAATTTGTGTAAATGAAAAAAATAAGTATTAAATTTATTTTGGCATTTTTAATCATTATGTTAATCGGCGCGGGACTGATTTTGGGCGGATGCATAATGTACGGAAAAAAGAACGACTATGTGCAGATTCAGGCAACCGTTAGCGGAGGCGTTTTAATGCGCGAAGGCGAAACCTGCACGGAATATAAACCCTCATATGTGACTTACGTCGTGGACGGTAAAACTTACCGTTCGGACGTCGACACATGGTTTAAATATAGTATAAGCGACGGCGACGAGCTGACAATTTGGTACAATAAGAACGATCCGCACTCCACGATAATCGGAAACACCAAAGCAAACCTTGTGCCTTATATTCTTTTCGGTTTGGGCGCGGCGGTTATTGTCATTGGATTTGTTATAGCGGGTAAATACATACGCGACGTAAAAAGAAGCAACATGGTATGAAACGTTGCGAGGTAGCGTAAAATTTTAATATAAACTATGAACGTTAAAGAATTTTTCATAAACATCGCTCGCGGCGCGGCAATCGGCGTTTCGATGATTATACCCGGCGTGAGCGGCGGCACCATTGCCGTACTATTGAACGTATACGAAAAGCTGATTAACGCGGTCGGGAATTTACGCCGCGATTTTAAAAACAGCTTTTTCTTTTTACTGCCCATAATTTTGGGCGTGGGGCTTGCGGTTGCGGCAATGTACTTCCCGATACGCTTCGCGCTGGATAAGGCGCCACTGCCCACCATTCTGCTTTTTGCGGGGCTTATGGTAGGTTCTACCCCGAAAGTTTTCAAGGACGCTTTAAATACAGGCTTCAACAAAAAGATAGATATTGTTGCAAGCGTAATCCCTTTCCTTTTGGTTATCGGCATTTGCTTTGTTCCCGGTCTCGGCGACGTGGATTTATCGCCGTCAATGCCCGTTTACGGATACTTCCTGTTAATCCTCGTCGGGGCGGCGGCTTCGTGCGCGCTGGTTGTGCCCGGCATTAGCGGCTCTATGCTGCTGCTGATATTCGGTTATTACAATTCCGTACTGGACACAGTTTCCGCAATCAAAACGGACCCCCTGCATTCGATTTTGGTGCTCGGTACGCTGGCGGTGGGAATATTAATAGGCTTTTTCAGTATCGCAAAGTTGATGAAATTTTTTCTGCACAAATTTCCGCGCGCTACACGCTGGGTTATAATTGGATTTGTTTTGGGCTCTATCCCCGCACTGTTCATTACCTTTAACGGCAACTTCCCTCAAGCGCCGTTAAATGCGTGGCAAATTGCCATAGGCGTTATACTGTGCGTTTTGGGCGCTGTGGGAACATATTGCCTGACGGCTTACGTTGAAAAGCGTGAAAAGCTGAAAGAGCAAACCGCTTCCGAAGAAAACCAAACGCAGACAAACGAGACTGGCACACAATTAAACGAATCCGACGGCAACGAGGAATAAATAAAAAAAATTTGCGGCGCAGTGCTTTTAGGCACTGCGCCGCTTCTTGTTTTACGGTATTTTATTATTCGGTTACTTCTTCCGTTACGGGCTTAACTATACTGTTATAGTTTGCGTTTAATACGGGGGACATATTTTTATATTCCTTTACGCCCGTGCCCGCAGGTATAAGCTTACCGATAATAACGTTTTCTTTGAGTCCGATAAGCGGATCGATTTTGTTCTTGATAGCCGCGTCGGTGAGTACCCTTGCGGTTTCCTGGAAGGACGCCGCCGACAGGAACGAGTCGGTCGAGAGCGCGGCTTTCGTTATGCCGAGCAGTACGCGCTTTTGAAGCGCCGGCATTCCGCCCTCTTCGATTGCTTTACGGTTTTCTTCCTCAACAGTGAACATATCGACCGTCTCGCCGGGAAGGAGATTCGTCGAGCCTGCGCTTTCGATTCTTACTTTACGGAGCATCTGGCGGACAATGATTTCAACGTGCTTGTCATTGATGTCAACGCCCTGAGAACGGTAAACGGACTGAACTTGTTCGAGGATATAGTCCTGCACGCCCCTTACGCCCGATATTCTTAAAATATCCTGAGGGTAAACAGAGCCTGCGTTGAGAACCGAACCGGGTTCTACCTTGTCGCCCGTCTTTACAAGCAGTTCCGCGTTGAAGGGAAGTGTATACTCCTTCTTCGTTTCGCCCGTAACCGTATCACGGATTGAAACATGCTTCAAGTTGTCCTTATCGTCGACGGTAACCACGCCGGAAACTTCGCACAGCGTTGAACAGCCCTTAGGCTTGCGCGCTTCGAAAAGCTCTTCTACACGGGGAAGACCCTGCGTAATATCGCCGGTTGCCGCAATACCGCCCGTATGGAAAGTACGCATGGTAAGCTGGGTACCGGGTTCGCCGATTGACTGAGCCGCGATTACGCCGACCGCCTCGCCGGGCTGTACGGGAGTATTCGTAGCCATATTTTTGCCGTAGCATTTTGCACAGACGCCGAAACGCGAATTACAGCTGAATACCGAACGGATTGAAACCTGTTCTATTCCCGCCGCAACGATTTGCTTTGCGATTGCGTCGGTAACGTATTTGTTCTGTTCGATAATTACGTTGCCGTCCTTATCCTTTACGTCTTCGGCGACGAATCTGCCCTGAATTCTGTCTTCAAGACCTTCGATAACTTCGCCGTTGGGTCCTATAATAGCTTTTACGACCATACCGCGCGGCTTCTTGCTGCCCGCCATACAGTCTTCCTCGCGCACGATAACGTCCTGAGAAACGTCTACAAGTCTTCTCGTAAGATAGCCGGAGTCCGCCGTCTTTAACGCCGTATCCGCAAGTCCTTTACGTCCGCCGTGCGAAGAAATGAAATATTCGAGAACGGACAAGCCCTGTCTGAAACACGATTTAACGGGAACTTCTATCTTTTTACCCTGAGGGTTTACCATCAGTCCGCGCATGCCCGAAAGCTGCTTCATCTGGTCGATAGAGCCTCGCGCGCCGGAGTTCGCCATCATCCAGATGGGGTTGAACTTGTCGAGCGATTTTTTAAGCGCGTCGGTAACCTCGTCGGTAGCCGAATCCCAAGCGTTGATAACAGCGTTGTAGCGCTCTTCCTCGCGCAGAAGTCCGCGCTGATACTTCTTTTCGATTTGGATAATTTTCTTTTCGGTTTCTTCGACGATTGCTTTCTTCGCGTCGGGAATGTGCATATCGAAGACCGAAGTCGTGATTGCGCCGACGGTTGAATACTTATAACCGAGCGTCTTTATTTTATCGAGCACGTCAGCCGCTCTCGGTGCGCCGCCCGTCTTGAAGCAACGCTCGACGATTTTACCGAGCTGCTTCTTACCGACTGCAACCGCGCCGTCCAAAAATTCGTAGGAAATTTCGTATTTGAGCCAGTCTTCCTTTTTATCGCGCTTTACAAAGCCGAGATCCTGCGGCATATTCGTATTGAATATTATTCTGCCGACTGTGGTTTTAACCCTGCCCTGAACGGTCTGACCGAAGTAAGGCGAATTTTCGTCCGTGAACGTATGCGTACGGCGGACGTAAATTTCGTCCTGCATATGAATGAGCTTGGTCTGGTAAGCCATTAAAGCTTCGTCTTCGGAAATGTAGGCGTTTGCAACGTACTTCTCGGCGCCCTCGTCCTTTTCCGCACATTCGTAATATCTGTCGCCGCCCCAACGGTAGAACTTTCCGTCCTCTCGGCGGATAATCGTGAGGTAATACGCGCCCATAACCATATCCTGCGAAGGCTGCATAACGGGCTTGCCGTCGGACAGCTTTAAGATATTGTTGGAGGACAGCATTAAAAATCTTGCTTCCGCCTGAGCTTCAACCGAAAGGGGTACGTGCACCGCCATCTGGTCGCCGTCAAAGTCGGCGTTGAACGCCGTACATACGAGCGGGTGAATTTTAATAGCTCTGCCTTCGATTAAAACGGGTTCAAAAGCCTGTATCGAAAGTCTGTGCAGCGTGGGAGCGCGGTTTAAAAGAACGGGGTGCTCTTTTATAACCTGTTCGAGGACGTCCCAAACGAGGGGCTTCGCCTTTTCGACCGTGCGCTTCGCGCTCTTGATATTGTGGCACTGGCCGCTTTCAACAAGCTTCTTCATAACGAAGGGTTTGAAAAGCTCGATTGCCATTTCTTTGGGAAGTCCGCACTGATAGAGTTTGAGTTCGGGTCCGACAACGATAACCGAACGTCCCGAGTAGTCTACACGTTTTCCGAGAAGGTTCTGGCGAAAACGTCCCTGCTTGCCGCGCAACATTCCCGAAAGCGATTTAAGCTCTCTGTTGGAGGGACCGGACAAAGCCTTGCCGCGCCTGCCGTTGTCGATAAGCGCGTCGACAGCTTCCTGCAACATACGCTTCTCGTTCTTTACAATCATTTCGGGTGCGCCGAGTTCCATCATTCTCTTTAAGCGGTTGTTACGGTTGATAACGCGCCTGTAAAGGTCGTTCAGGTCGGAGGAAGCAAATCTGCCGCCGTCGAGCTGAACCATAGGACGGATTTCGGGAGGAAGCACGGGAAGAACGGTTAAAACCATCCATTCGGGACGGTTGCCGCTCTTTCTGAACGATTCGAGAATTTCTATTCTCTTGACCGCCTTGACGCGCTTCTGCGCCGCCGTGCTGGTATCGATTATTTTCTTGGTCTCCTCGCATTCTTTTTCGAGGTCTACCGCCATTAAAAGTTCGCGGATTGCTTCCGCGCCCATTCCTACTTTAAGACCGGTAACTTCGCTTACGCCGTATTTTTCCTCGATTTCGCGCAGTTCCTTATCGTTGATAACTTGCTTGTATTCGAGCGTGGGCACCGTGCCCGGATCGATAACGACGTACGCCGCAAAGTATATAACCTGTTCGAGCGACTTGGGCGACATATCGAGGATAAGACCTATCCTCGAAGGCACGCCGCGAAAATACCATATGTGCGATACGGGTGCGGCAAGCTCGATATGACCCATTCTTTCGCGTCTTACTTTCGCGCGGGTTACTTCTACTCCGCACTTTTCGCACGTTATGCCCTTATAACGGATACGCTTGTACTTTCCGCAATGACATTCCCAGTCCTTCATCGGTCCGAAAATACGTTCGCAGAAAAGTCCGTCTTTTTCGGGCTTTTGGGTTCTGTAATTTATGGTTTCGGGCTTTGTTACCTCGCCCTTAGAAAGTTCCCTTATTTTTTCGGGGGAAGCTACGCTGATTTTGATAGAACAAAAATCATTTAATTCAAACATATTTTAACCTCCCTTTATTCCTTATCCTCGTCTTCGTCGTCGCTGTCGAACAGTGTGAACTTGTCGCCGAAATCATCGTCTTCATCTTCGTCCTCGTCACCCGTGAACAGCTCTTTACCGGTGAAGTCGTCTTCGTCGTTATCGAATATGGAAATAGAATCGAGTTCCATATCCTCGTCCTCGCTTTCCTCGCCTCCGACAAGCTCGAATTCCTCTTCGGGTACTTTTGCGTCGGCTTCCTGAGCTTCGCGCGCCCTTGCGGTGGGAATGCTTTCATCGTCGTCGTCAAGCTCGCGGATAACAAGCTCTTCGCCGCTTTCCGTAAGCACTTTAACGTCGAGAGCAAGCGATTGAAGCTCCTTCAAAAGCACCTTAAACGCTTCGGGAATACCCGGTTCGGAAATGTTGTTGCCCTTGACTATACTTTCATACGTCTTGACACGTCCGACTATGTCGTCCGACTTGACCGTAAGAATTTCCTGCAAAATGTGAGCCGCGCCGTACGCTTCCAGCGCCCAAACTTCCATTTCGCCGAAACGCTGTCCGCCGAACTGCGCTTTACCGCCGAGAGGCTGCTGGGTTACAAGGCTGTAAGGTCCTATCGATCTTGCGTGAATTTTATCGTCGACAAGGTGAATGAGCTTAATCATATACTGAACGCCGACTGTAACTCTGTTTTCGAAAGGTTCGCCCGTTCTGCCGTCGTAGACTTGAATTTTACCGTCTACCTTGCCTTCGGGGTTTATTATATCGTTTTCTTTGAAAAGCTGTTTAATATCCTGCTCGGTCGCGCCGTCGAATACGGGGGTTGCGATTTTCCAGCCGAGCTGTTTGCAGACAAGTCCCAAATGCACTTCGAGCACCTGACCGATATTCATACGCGAAGGAACGCCGAGAGGGTTGAGAACTATCTGCAAAGGCGTACCGTCGGCAAGGAAAGGCATATCCGCCTGAGGCAACACGCGCGAAATAACGCCCTTGTTACCGTGACGGCCAGCCATTTTATCGCCGACCTGAATTTTACGCTTCTGCGCAATATAAACGCGCACAAGTTTGTTTACGCCGGGCGAAAGCTCGTCCTTGTTTTCACGGGTGAAAATTTTAACGTCTACTACGATACCGCCTTCACCGTGAGGAACCTTTAAGGAAGTATCCCTGACTTCCCTTGCCTTCTCGCCGAATATAGCGCGGAGAAGTCTTTCTTCGGGGGTAAGCTCGGTTTCGCCCTTAGGCGTAACTTTTCCGACGAGTATGTCGCCGGGCTGAACCTCAGCGCCCACTCTTATGATACCGTCCGCGTCCAAATCCTTCAAAGCGTCTTCGGATACGTTGGGTATGTCGCGCGTGATTTCTTCCTCGCCGAGCTTGGTATCTCTCGCTTCGGTTTCATGCTCTTCTATATGGATAGAGGTGAACACGTCGTCCTGAACGAGTTTTTCGGAAATGAGAATAGCGTCCTCGTAGTTGTAGCCTTCCCATTCCATATAGCCGATGAGTATATTTTTACCGAGCGCAAGCTCGCCGTTGTTCGTAGCGGGACCGTCGGCGATAATCTCGCCTGCGGCAACCTTGTCGCCTGTGGAAATTATCGGGCGCTGGTTAAGGCAAGTGCCCTGATTCGAACGCTCGAACTTTTTGAGTTTGTATTCGGTGATGAGTCCGTTTTCTTCCTGAATTTTAATCATATCGGAAGAAACGCCCACTGCAACGCCTGCCGCTTTCGCGTGAACCATAACGCCGCTGTCGCGCGCGATTGCGTCCTCGATGCCGGTTGCGACTATCGCGCTTTCCGTCTTCATAAGAGGAACTGCCTGGCGCTGCATGTTCGAGCCCATCAACGCACGGTTGGTATCGTCGTTTTCAAGGAAAGGAATGAGCGCCGTCGCGACCGATACGAGCTGTTTGGGCGAAACGTCCATATAGTCGATTTTGTCGGGAGTGAGCTGCGTAATCAATTCCTTATGACGGCAACCGACGTGCTCGTTCATAAAGCGGTTCTTCTCGTCCAAAGGCTCGTTCGCCTGTGCGACGATATATCTGTCCTCTTCGTCGGCGGTAAGATAATCGACTTGGTCTGTTACGGTTGCAACGCCGTCTTTATCCTTTATAACCTTCCTGTAAGGACTCATTATAAATCCGTACTCGTTTACCTTCGAGAAAGTTGCGAGCGAGGAAATAAGACCGATGTTCTGACCTTCGGGGGTCTCTATCGGGCAAAGTCTGCCATAATGCGAATGGTGAACGTCGCGCACTTCGAACGTAGCTCTGTCACGGTTAAGACCGCCGGGACCGAGCGCGGAAAGTTTACGCTTGTGCGTAAGTTCTGCAGCAGGGTTGGTCTGGTCCATAAACTGCGAAAGCTGGGAAGAACCGAAGAATTCGCGGATTACTGCGGATACGGGGCGCACGTTTACAAGCCCGGAAGGAGTTACCTCCATTGCGTCCTGCGTTGCCATACGCTCTTTAATGAGTTTTTCAAGCCTTGCAATACCTATTCTGAGCTGGTTCTGCAACAGCTCGCCCACCGAACGCACGCGGCGGTTGCCGAGATGGTCGATATTGTCGATTGTGCCTATGCCGTACTGCAAGTCGATATTGGTTGAAATCGCCGCAACTATATCGTCGACAGTGATGTGCTTGTGGTTGAGTTTTTCAACGATGGGTTTAATCGTCTTCTTGTCTTCCGCGTCGAGCACGTCGATATCTGCGGCAAGAAGCTCTGCAAACCTCTTACAAGCCGCAACGAATTTCACGCGCATATCGCGGCGTTTTTCCCTGTTCTTCTTATCTTCGGGCTTTTCGTCGTCCGTTTCGGGAGTTTCTGCGGTATAGAAAATCGAGTTAATCTCGTCGAGGTTGTCCTGCGCAACTTCCTCGATTTTCTTTCCCGCACATTCTGCGGCAATGCGCTGCATAAACTTAAAGTTGGGATAATATATTGTGGGAAGAAGACCGAAGAGTTTGTGGTTCTTCGTGCTGACGGCTTTGAAATTTATCGTGTTGTTTGCGATAATCTTGTGCTTGATTTCGCCGCCTGCGGGGTCGGAAACGAGAACGAACACTTCGTTAACGCCAGCGTCCTGCATTTCAATTGCCTTAGCTTCTTCTACCACTTCGCCCTTGTGCGCCAAGACTTCGCCCGTTTCGGGGTTGAACACGTCTTCGGCGAGCGTACATCCGGGCAAGCGGTAAGCAAGGTTGAGTTTTTTATTGAATTTGTATCTGCCGACCTTTACCACGTCGTAACGGCGAGGGTCGAAGAACAGATTATTGAGGTGCTGTTTAACCGACGCTTCTGTGGGAACTTCGCCGGGACGCAGCCTTCTGTACAGCTCGATAAGACCGTCGCTTTCGGACTTTGTCGTGTCCTTTGCGATGGTGTTTTCAATCATTTTGTCGTTGGCGAACAGATCTAAAAGAGCCCTGTCCGAGCCGAAGCCGAGCGCACGCAGTAAAACCGTCGCGCAGATTTTACGCTTTCTGTCAACGTGAACCCAAAGCACGCCCTGCGCGTCCTGTTCGAGTTCGAGCCACGCGCCGCGATTGGGAATAACGGTCGTGCCGAACATTTCCTTACCCGTCTTATCCCTCGAAGAAGCGTTATAAACGCCGGGCGAACGGACGAGCTGGGAAACGATTACACGCTCGGCGCCGTTTATAATGAACGAACCCGAATCTGTCATTAACGGGAATTCGCCCATAAACACGGGCTGGTCGATAACCTCTTCCTTAACTTTATTGACAAGCCTTACCGTAACGTGCAAAGGAAGCGCGTACGTTGCGTCGCGGTTTCTGCACTCCTTTTCGTCGTATTTCGGAACTTCGTCAAACCAATGATTGAGGAAATACAATTCGTAGTGGTCGGAATAGTCGGTAATGGGTGAGAAGTCCTCGAACACCTCCGCTATGCCTTCGTTTATAAACGAATTGTAGCTCGCCTTCTGAATTTCAACAAGGTCGGGAATTTCGATAACCTCGTTAATCTTGCCGAATTTCCGTCTTTGCGTTTTGCCGTACTTGTGAACCGGTAAATTCATTTAAGAATAATTCTCCTTTGGCAACTGCCTTTATTTTTTTATTTTCACATAGGCGATTATCCGTATATATCTTTTCACCGGAAAAAATCTTAAATGTTACAAATTTTTACAATGCCGTTAATGCTTGTCCGCAAAAAATTTTTTTATCGCGGAAAAATTTTCCTTCCCCTCTTTACAAATTAATAATTATGTAGTATAATCTAATGGTTAAAAGGGCGGCTATTTGCCGAAAAACGTCGTAAATTATCTTTAATTTTGCGTTAAAATCGGCAAATGAGTACAAAAACTGCATTTTAATACAGTGTATTATTATAAACTAATATTTCAAGCGCGTCAAGCGTTTTTTTACGGTTTTTTGAAAAATTTACCAAATATAAAAATGCTTGCGGTACGACAAGCAGTTTTTACGGCTTTTAAATCTATCAAAATTAATTTTAACGTGGTATATATGAGAATTGACAAGTTTTTAAAGGTTTCGAGAGTTTTGAAGCGGCGCACCCTTGCGCAGGAAGCGTGCGAAAAAGGCAAAGTGTGCGTAAACGGAAAAGCCGTAAAATCGGGACACAAGATAAAAGTCGGCGACGAGGTTGAAATAAACTACACGTACGGCTCGGTTAAATTTATTATAAAGGAATTAAAGGAGACGGTTAAAAAAGACGAAGCCGCCTCCCTTTACGAAATAATACGGACGGTTGGCGATGAAGAGTAAAATCAGCGTTATAGTTTGCGCGGCAGGTAAAGGCGAACGTGCGCACATGGGCAGGAATAAACTTCTTGTCCCCTTTTGCGGTGCAAACGCGCTTTACCACACCCTTTCGGCTGTGCGCAGCTGTTTTGAAAGCGCGGAAATTATAGTTACGTCTTCACCGCAGGATTTCGAAGAAATTTCGGCAATATGCAAACCTTTCGGCTGTAAAGTAATTTACGGCGGCGAAACGCGCACGCAAAGCGTTTACAACGCACTGAAAAGCGTTACGCAAAAAATTACGCTTATCCACGACGGCGCAAGACCGTTCACCTCAGCGGAACAATTCCGCGCAGTTTTAGAGTGCGTAGAAAAATACGGCAGTGCGATATGCGCTTCGCCCGCGACCGACACAACCGCGATTGCCGAAAACGGTTTTATCAAAAGCGTGCCTCCCCGCTCTGCGGTTTACAACATACAGACGCCGCAGGGCTTTTACACGAAGGACATACTTTCGGCTTACGAAAAAGCGATAGGCGACGGAAACGCTTACACGGACGACGGTTCGTTATATTCGCGCTATGTATCGCCTGCAAAAATTTGCCCCTGCGGCACAGCTTTAAATAAAAAAATGACGTTTAAAGAGGACTTTACAAATACGGTGTTCCCCGCCCCCTACTGCGCAAATCAAAAAGCGGACTTGCGCACGGGAATCGGAGTCGACGTCCACGCGTTCGGAAAAAAACAGAACTTTATAAAACTGTGTGGGGTGGAAATTCCCAGCGACGAAGGCTTAATTGCACACAGCGACGGCGACGCGGCGTTGCACGCGGTTATGGACGCGGTGCTTTCAGCCGCAGGGCTTAAAGACATCGGTAATTATTTTCCCGACAGCGACCCGTCTTACAAGGACGCGGACAGCGCCGAGCTTTTGAAGAAAGTTTTACTTTTAGCCGCAGACAGGGGACTTAAAGTGAACGGGCTTTCGGTGGCGGTTCAGGCAGAGAAGCCGAAGCTTTCACCGTATATAGATAAGATGATTACCCGCCTTTCCGCGATTACTGGCGCGGACAGGGATAGAATTTCAATCACAGCAGGCAGCTGCGAAGGCTTGGGATTTGTGGGCGAAGGGCGCGGCGTGTGCGTTTACTGTATAGCCACTCTCTGCGCAAAGGAGAATTAAATGGCAAAGACGAATAAAACCGTGACGGAATTTGTTTGCAGCGAATGCGGGGCTTCCAGTCCACGCTGGCTGGGGCGCTGTCCCTCGTGCGGCAAATTCAATACTATGGCGGAAGAAATCGTAAAACCTGCCGAACCGCAGAAAGCGGCGCGGACTTCATTATACGGGGCACGGGCAAAAAAACTTTCCGAAATTACTTACGAGCATTACGACAGAACCTCGTCCGGAATTTCGGAATTCGACAACGTTCTGGGCGGCGGAATCGTCAAAGGCTCGCTCGTGCTTATAGGCGGAGATCCCGGCATAGGCAAATCGACGCTGTTGACGCAGATTGCGGCTTATCTTTCACAGAATAAAAAAGTTTTATATTTTTCCGCAGAGGAAAGCTGTTCGCAGGTAAAACTGCGCGCGCAAAGGCTTCAACTCGCTTCGGACGAGCTCCTTATTATAAACGAAACCTGCATTGACGGACTCGAAGCCGAGCTTGACGGCGTCGAATACTGCATAATAGACTCTATCCAGGCAGTTTATACCGACGACCTGTCTTCTTCCGCAGGCTCCGTCGGACAAGTGCGCGAATGCGCAACCAAGCTTATGAGAATTGCAAAGAGTCGCGGAATTACATTCTTTATCGTCGGGCACGTCACCAAAGAAGGCGCGCTTGCGGGACCGAAAGTGCTTGAACATATCATGGATACCGTCCTCTACTTCGAGGGCGAAAACCAGGAGAATTTCAGAATACTACGCGCGGTTAAAAACCGCTTCGGCAACGTTCAGGAGGTCGGCGTGTTCGAGATGACCGGCGACGGAATAAAACCCGTGACGGATTACTCGGGCGTGTTCCTTTCGGAAAGTCGCGGCGAGGAGGCGGGTTCGGTCGTAACCCCTGCTCAGACCGGCGCAAGATGTATGAACGTAGAAATTCAAACGCTTATTTCCAAAACCTCGTTCGGGCAGCCCAGACGTATGCCGCTCGGAGTAGACTACAATAAACTTGTGTTATTGCTTGCCGTGCTTGAAAAGAGGTGCGGACTTGCACTCTCCTCCTCCGACGTGTATGTAAACGCAATGGGCGGAATTAAACTGGGCGAGCCTTCGTGCGATTTGGCTGTGTGCGCCGCGCTTGCTTCCTCGTATTTCGCAAAACCCGTAGACAAATACACGGCGGTGTTCGGCGAAGTGGGACTTACAGGTGAAGTCCGCGCCGTTTCATACTGCGAAAAGCGCGTTGCCGAGTGTGTGAAAATGGGTTTTAAAAAGATTTTGGTGCCCGCGAAGAATATGAAGTCAGTTGCAAAGTACGCAGACAAAATCGCAATCGTGCCCATACTCTACGTCAACAGTATGATAAAAAATTTATTTAAGGATTAATTATGGCAACAAGTAAAGAATTTTTGAATTACGTTTTTGAACAGCTTTCCATGCCCGACGAAATAACTTTCCGTCCTATGATGGGCGAATACCTTGTTTACTATCGCGGAAGGTTAGTCGGCGATATTTGCGACGACAGGCTTTTTATTAAGCCCGTGCCTACTGCACTTGAAATGATGCCGCAAGCCGAGCTTGCCCCGCCCTACAAAGGCGCAAAGAATATGATTGTGGCAGACGTGGATGACGGCGAATTTTTGCGCAGACTGTTTGAAGCTATTTACGACGAACTGCCCGTACCAAAACCAAGAAAGAAAAAAATAATTTAAAATTAAGCGGCGGCGGACCTAAGGTCCGCCGCCGCTTAGTTTAATGTGCGTTTTTTAATTTATTTCAGTTTGCCTTTATTCCGTCTGTTGAGCTTTACAGTCTGTTCATAGCCGTAGTCGGACGGAACATAATAAATTTTATCCTTTAATCTTTCGGGTAGATATTGCTGGTCCACCCAACCGCCCGCATAGTCATGCGGATACTTATATTTAAAACTCTGCGACTTGGTATCCTTGTCGCCGAAAGTGTTGTCCTTCAAATACGGCGGCACACCCTCGTCGTCACGCACTTCCCTCGCGTCGCGCTTAGCCGCGTTCATTGCAGTTACCACGCTGTTGCTTTTCGGCGCTTCGCAAACGTAAATTATCGCATTAGACAGCGGAATAAGCCCTTCGGGATAGCCCGTTTTTTCAAGCACATACATTGCGGAAGAAGCAACGACAAGCGCGTTAGGGTCCGCCATTCCGACGTCTTCGGAAGAGTGAATTACAAGACGGCGGGCAATCATCATAGGGTCGCAGCCGCCCTCTATTAACCGCATCGAGTAATACAGCGCCGCGTTGGAATCGCTTCCGCGAAGAGACTTGCAAAAAGCCGAAAGATAGTCGTAATAAGCGTCCTCGTTATAGGACATTGCTTTACGCTGAATAGATTGCTCGGCGTCGGAAAGCTTTACGCGGACGCTTCCGTCGGCTTGCGGCGGAGTTGTCAAAACGGCAAGTTCCAAAGCGTTGTAAGCAGTCCGCAAATCGCCGCCCGAAACACGGGCAATATGCTTTAACGCGTCCTCGTCTATTACGGCATTATATTCGCCCAATCCTTTACGCTTATCTGAAACGGCTTTTAAAAGAGCGCCCTCTATATCCTCTTCGGAAAGTCTTTTAAATTCGAATACGCGGCAACGCGAAACGATTGCGGGAGTCATCGAAGCGAACGGATTTTCGGTTGTTGAACCTATAAAAATTATCGTGCCCTGTTCGGCTGGTATGTACTCTGTACACGAGCAGGACATAATACTCCGCCCTCCAATACAGATTCAAAACCTAAATCATTACTTTTATCATATTTTGAGCCGCCCGGCAAATAATCACACTTAAATCTATATTTTACTGTGATTTTATCATCGTAAACTGTTATTCTGTCAATCATATTAATAAGCATTGATTTTTTCATAGCAGTATCCTGCAAATCAAACTTCTCGCCCCAATCTTCAAAATCCGAACAAGTTTTTTTCTTTGCCGACAAATAAGACGACACTTCGCTAATTTTAAATTCAAGTTCTTTTTGTTTCTTTTTAATTTGAACTAGCTCCTGCTCTTTGGTTTCAATCGCATTGGAAAGCGTAGATTGCGACCACAGGCTTTCGCCCATAATCACTTTGCAAACTTCTTCGCGTAACTTCTGCAATTCTTTTTCTAATTTAGTTTTATCATTTAACAGATGCTTCAACTGTTCGGATAAAACAGCTTCCTTTTCTTTTAATTCCATTATCATTAAATTTCAAAAGTTTCTCTATATCGGTTTGCAATAAAAAATTCTTAACATCGTGAATAACTGCCTCATCTAACGTCTCGACTTTAATCGGCAATTTTGAACACTGTCCAATTTTGGGATTTCTGTATGAACCGCAACGATATGTGTTGCGCTCATAATACATTTCCGCCCCATCGGCTTTATGCCGCACCGTTCTGTTTGTTTGACTTGTGTATTTTTTGCCACATTCGCAGTACAGAAGCCCCGTTAACAGTTGTGAACCGCGTACAGTAGGACGTACACCACTCGGTTTTTTCCTATTCGTCTTAATTAATTCTTGCACCGCATTGTACTCTTCTTCGGGAATTATAATTAAATGTTCCATCACTGGCGAAACCGCCCTGACATTATTACTTGACTTCCCAAGTTCATAAATACCGATATATAATTTATTGTGAAGTATATCCTGTACCTGTGTCCAAGACCATAAGCATCCTGTCGCAGTAGGAATTTTATTATCATTGAGATATTTAGCAATCCCTTTAAATGCATAATGCTCTCTATAAAGTCTGTAAATTGTTCTTACCACCTCTGCGGCTTGAGGCTCAATTTCAACATCGAAGATAGGTCTTCCCTTTCCGTTCAACGTTCCTTTACTTACAGTTCTATATCCGTAAGGCGGATTGCCACCTCTCCACTTACCCTGTTCGACTGCCATTTCATGCGCGTTTTTAATTCGTTTGGAAGTCTTGATGCTTTCGCCTTCAGCCTGCCAATAGCGTATGTAAGTCATCAGCTTTTCGTCGTGAGTTTTTGATGAGATTTCACCATCAGTATATGACAGCACTTTAATTCCGCGAGCATTAAGATAGGAAACAATAAGCGGCGTTTCATCGGCAATTCTCCCAAGCCTGTCCGACATATAAATGCCTAACACATCGAATTCACCGCGATTTGCCATTGCTTTTATCTCTATAAGCGCGTCTCTTTTTTCTGCCGAAACTTTAAAACCGGAAACGCCGCCCTCAACGAATTCTTTAACTATTACATAACCTTGTCTTTCAGCCCAAGGCGTAAGAATATCTCTTTGCAGCGGAATATCGTATTCAATTTTACCTGAATCATTTATCTTCTTTTCAGCTTGCTTCTTCGTTGAATTACGTAAAAGCAACACCATTCTGTTTTTATTTTCCATTAATCCCTCTTAAGCGAATTTCTTTTATTGTACTATAGTTCATTTTATCATATTTAAAACTACTTTACGTAGGCATTTCTGTGCCAATATTTTGCCAATTTTGTGCCATTTGGTTTTCTAACTAGTTTCAAACGCAAAATCACTCGGATTCTCTGCTATGAGAAAATCATTATTTGTATATCTTTCTGCAACCAAAGCCCAATAATTCATTCTTTTAATAGTTACATCATCTCTAATGTACCACACTTGACCGCCTTCTATCTTGTCTTTCTCAACAAAAGAAATGGCAATTTTGCTATTGATAACCATAATTGGACATTTCAAATTCTCAGAATTTATATAGTAATAAGAATATGAAGGCAAGACGAATCCCACATTACTTGTATTTACTATAAAACGATATTTAGAATCTTTAAATAGCATTCCTCCACTAAAAATAACAGATAGTGGATTTATCTCCGCCTCACCTATGAATGGTAATCCTGATTTATCATTTAATCTGCTTAATACTCTATACGACTTACTACGCGCTACACTCAATGCTAAAAAACGCTTTATAAATTGTAACTCATCATCGTTTAATTCATATTTATCTTTTTTTGCTTCATCGCGGATTTTCTTAAATATCAAACCTATTTTTGTTTCCCAGTTAACATCCAAATAATGCTCAAAATCTTCTATATAGTAATGTTCACTCGCTCCAAGCTCTTTAATTTTTACGCAGTCTATAACCTTATATTGTAATGACAAACAATAAACACTTTTTGGTAACGGATTATTTTTCTTAGAAAAATTTCGCATCCATGTTTGAGGTATTTGTATATGATCTGCCATATATTAAGCACCTATACAAAACACTGCATATAACGGAACCGATTTTATTCCATTTTCAAAACCAAAATTTTTGCTTGATATACGAATTGAATAAGGTGGCAAATACTTCCCTGCATATACTTTCAGGCTTCTCGAACGAACATTATCGTTTGCCTTACATTCAATAGGAATTACATATTCTCTCCACTGCATAACAAAATCGACTTCGGCAGTATTTTCAGATGCCCAATAATATAATTTAACATTATTAGCAACGAGTTGCTGAGCAACATAATTTTCAGTGATTGCTCCTTTTGCTTCTCCACCGAAATTTATGTCCGATAAAACAGTGGCATACGGAACCATCATCTTTGCCGTCAACAATCCGACATCCGACATAAATATCTTAAAACTCGATTCATCTTTATAAAAATCAATAGGAGTTTTTCCCTCATTGACTTTTTCACATTTCAGTACAACACCTGCTTTGGACAGCCAAAGAATACTGTCTTCATATTGTCTACTACGGGCACCACTTTTGATAAGTTTATACTGAAACTTTTTATTTTCTCTCGCCAATTGCGAGGGAACACTGTTATACGTTGCTTCATGGCGTACCGATTCTGCTTTTGTAGCGTATTTGGACATATCTGAAGAATAATCGTTAAATATTCTGTTTTGTTTTACCCGAACAAAATCAAAGTCTTTTTTACCGATATATTCTAAAACACATTCGGGCATTCCGCCAACTAACAAGTACGTTTTGTACAAATCCAATGCCTTATCGTGCAATACGGAAACAAGCGGCTTGTTGGAAACGAATGAATCTTCTATCATTTGTAATAACGTCTCGTTTTCGGTCGCTAAAAGGAATTCACGAAAATTCATAGGATACATAGTAAGACTGTCAATCTTTCCAACGGGAAAAGAAACCGACTCTCTATTGACTGATACCCCAAGTAAACTGCCTGCAGCGATAATATGATATTGTGGTGCGTTCTCGCAAAAATATTTCAAAGATGTAACCGCTTTAGGTGCGGCTTGAATTTCATCAAAGAAAATTAGCGTTTGCTCCGGAATAATTCTTTTACCCGATAATGCTGTTAAGGCAATTATAATTCTGTTAACATCTAAATCTTGCTCAAATACCGAGCATAACGGCGCATTGTTTTCAAAGTTAAAACACACCATATCTGCATAATTTTCTTTACCAAACTTTAATATTGAATAAGTCTTACCAACTTGCCTTGCTCCAAATACCATTAGCGGCTTTTTTGAAGAATTATTCTTCCAAGCCAGTAAATCATTTTCGATTAGTCTTTTCATTACTTTATCTCCTTTATCCATATATTACCACACAAAAATCAATAAGTCAAGAAAATGTGCTAATTGTATACCATTTTTGATATTAAAAACGTGTCGAAACTTGTATTTTATTAATATAATACCGTATTAGATTAACAATATTGCATTTCTGATTGTAAGCAAAAACGCCGCTTGAACTTTGGTCCAAACGGCGTTTATGCTTACAATTTTCGATGATATCATTTTAGCAACCGCATTTTACTGCTAATTTGTCGCCACTATTGTGCCACCTTATTTACATAAATTTACGAATGCTTAAGTATTTCTTCTATTATGTCTTTAATTTCCTCATCATTATATTTTGCTTGTCTGAGTACTATACAGTAATTTATATGCTCAACAAGTCTTATTGCATCAACAACTTTTCTAACTATCTGATATTCGTTTTTTTCATGAGCTAATTCATTGCGCCAATCATTAGCAACTTGAGCCAAATCACTTACCTTATTACTAAACCATTTATTAAGTATTTCGGCTAACCCATTCCATGTACTATACCCACTATATACTTTCACTATTTTTTCTTTTAACGATATGGGTGGCACAAGATGTTTAATCAATTCTTTAGCTTTTTTCCTTTTATTTCCAGTTTGTTTCTCTGCGTAATTTTCTACTAGGTCTTTAATATCATTGTAAAATTCAATAGACACATCTGATGCAATTTCTGGAAGAAAAGTTCTTTGATAATATTCAAATGCAGCTGTAATATGTAAACTTTGATCCAAATCAATAAGATTCTTAACTTTATTACAAGAATGGATACTAAATATCGATACTTTATTATCTCCAATTAATTCAATCAACTCTCTAAAATGCGATGCAACCAATCCATAGTTTATTGTTCGTTGTATCTCTTTTTGAGATTCTAAATCTTCTTGGTAATCATCAATGATATATAACCATTGCTCAGATTCAACTTCTTTTTCTTCAAATTGTTGTGGATCATTTTTTGTGGGCAATAATTCAACAACTTTCCCTTGCAATATAGTTTCTTTAATATCAATATTCCTACGGTTACATATAAAAGAAAAAGCATTTTTAATCAAAATATACAAACCTATTATAAAATTGATATCATCAGTTCTTTCAAATCCCAAAACCAATTCAGTAAACGTTGAAGCATTGCACTTTGCGCTATAAGAAATATCAGACTGCGCTCTCAAAAGAAATTCTATTTTTTTACCATTATAATCGAAATCAAATTTTGATAATTCTGTAACACGTTTTAAAAAAGTATATTCTCCTTCCGTTCTGTTAAAGGCACAATTGCAAATAGAAGGAGCAAACCAATTCAGTTCTTCAAATCGAAATACCATATTTTCATATTTACAATCACTTTTGAAATTTGTAATATAATAATCCACATTTAATGAAACCTCTCCCGTAAGAAATGGTTCTGTTCCATAAAATCTTATTCTTTTTAATATGGTTGATATAGGAAACGTTAAATGAAATAATATACCGTTAGCTTCGCTATAACTATCACCATATAAATCTTGCACTTCTCCATCTATAGGGCACATCATATTTTTGAAATGTAACATAAGGATATTATTCTCAAAGCTAAACGGGACACTTATATCTTGTGAAATCCAAATTAATCCTGTGTATAAACTCATATTAAACTCCGAATAATCAACTTAAAAATTGTATGTTTTTGAATTATTATATCACAACAGTGACATATTTTTATGGTTACTTTTCATATTCGAAACACGTAATCTTTGTTTTACTATCAAATGCTACACGCCTTAGCGTAAGAGTAGCGTACAATGCAAATAAGGGCAACCCTTCAAAATATAAACGCATATTTAAACTGAGAGAACCCATGTTCTCCCAGTAGCAATAATTTATTGCTTTGAATATATTAAGCTATTTGCCGTGCTGCACCCACACTTCTAATTTATCTATGAATAGCGAGAATTGGTATTTTGTTATTCTATCAATATTCGATTTATTTTTATCTTTCAAATGCTTTAACAACTTGGATATGATGCGCTCCTCTCTATCTTCAAGGTAAACTTTTTCAGCAATCATCTCCGTATATTGTCTTTCAACTGCCTCTTTGAATCTTTTTATCGCTTCTTTGTCGTCTGACGACAGATAGGTAACGGTTGATCCATCTTTAAAATACCTCGGTAAGGCATCAAACAATTCGGAAATAATTTCCCCCTGACGAATAACACGAACATTGTCGGCATCTGTCAATCTCCTCTCACTTTCATAGATTCTACAGAACCCATCAACAAATTCTGAAACGATATTCGGGGAGCAGCGCACCAGGTTTTCAACCAATGATTGAACATCTAAATGGAAAGTGAATTCTGGTCTAAGCGACTCAAATAATTCACTCGGTGCGCTTTCATAGGCGTCAATCACTTTTCGAAATTGAGTTATGCCCTCTGTGGTCGCCGTTAATTCTATAAGCTCGGCAACCGCTTTTTGAATTATAATTTGCGCAATTTCCTGCTTATAAGTTTCATACACCTGCGTTTGTTCTGCTAAGTCATGTGTAACAGAAGGGGAAACAATCTTACCATAAACCTCGTATGGACAAAATGATGCCTCTTCCAATTTCGTCTTAATCTGTTTTAACAGTGGCGCTATTACATAATCTATATCTTCAATTGTGGCTTCTACAGAAAACAAAATGTTTGCTAATGTGCCAAAATCTTCTAAAGGAAACGCATCCGCCTCCACAAGATCACGAATTCCCTCAATAGCACCGACTAAATCATGAAAAGGGTATTTGTCATAATTTTTTAACTTTCTCCAATTTATTTCCCTTTGCCTAATTCTCGGATAACCACTTACAGCTTCGCTAAAGCTGTCACGGTCGAATTTTTGTTCCATGATAAAGTCGTAGCATTCTTTCAAAAGAGGGTATTTAATATGCCCTAGCATACTCGGAGAGTTTAAGTCGCTGGTCCACAACGTTGATCGACCAGTTTGACCCTCTCCACGCTTGAATTTTAGAGAAAACGCAATAATACTGTATAGACATGCGTCAAAAAATTCTTCTTCGTAAACAATATTATTCTTCTTAGCCAATTTGAAAAGGTCTTGCGTCTTCTGACAAGCGTAAATTAATGAACGCAAATTGTTGCCGTTGCCCGCATTTCTGCTATTGTCTTCTTCCATAATGGAACGTATTTCTTTCACGGCAACAAGGAAATCTTCGGCATCTCTTGTTTTGCAAAGATGAACAAAATTATCATCAATGCTCCGAAATTCAATTAATATATTTTCAATTGGAGTTTCTATTGAGCAGTCGAAAATAATTGTGTCACTAACAGTTTTCTCTTTAATCCGATAGTATTCATCAGAATCGCCATTTTTTGCGATAATTACATCTTCATTCGCAACCAACAATACCTTTAAGCTGTCTTGTTCACAAAGATTGTTTACATATCCCAAAATATCGGCGATGGGTATAGAGGACCGCTCAACATCTTCAAATATAATGAGTTTTCCAGATAAATCGATGGACTCATATATCTCCTGCCACTCGTCATTTTTTGCTTGCAAATTCAGTTTATGATAGCTTAATAGCCCACGTACTATTGTGCGAAAAGCTAAAGCAATTTTCAACTGTGTTTCACTTTTTTCCTTTTTGGACCTTAGCGCAAGATATAGTGCCTTGCTAATATCCTCTAAGGATTTCAGCCCATAAAGCGAAATTTTTACGCAATTTTCTTGACCGCTGTTGATAATTAAATCATTTTCGATATAATGACTTTTACCCCTTCCCCAAGAAGATGTCAACATAACAGCACTGCCGGCTTTTGTTTTGTCGTCAAGATAATTTTTTATGTATTCGGTACATTCTTTTGTGGTCATACTAGCACTCCGCTCAAAAACCCTTGTATATTCCACTACAGCGTATGTAGATAATCCAATATAGCACTTCTCACTTCAAGATATCCAGCTGGATCAAGCTTCTGATCATTGTAACTTAGTGTATTTTGGATCGTCCGAGCTGGTCTATAACCATGTCTACGCCATTCCTCCGTAGCGACTTGAAAAATCTGATCTTCTGGACGCATTCTACTCGCTAACCTAATAAGAAATTGTAACTCTGGTTTTTGGATGTCCCTACATTGGTCATATAATCCTCTAATGCCCCATTGTAGCCCTTGAATTGCATAAAGAGAAAACAAATATCTATCAAGGATAAAAATTAGTTCACATCCGTCATTCTCCCTTTGAAATATCGCATCTTCGCGATGCAGCCGAGCGCACCCATCCCGATAAGCACGTACTAACGTTTCACAATATTCAGGACGCTGCTCCTCCATCGAACTGGTTTTTTTAAGGTCATCAAGACGCTTCTCTAGCTCGGAATCAAGAAGTCGTTCTATTCGCACCTGATCATTTCTAATACCCGGAGTATTTCTAAAGTAGGCGTTTAGTTGTCCTATTAAAACCGACTTCCCCGTGCCGCTTGCGCCATCTAATGCAATGATTTTCATTCGTATTTTCTCCTTGAAAGTTTATTTGTCGCCCCAAAATAATTGGCCGATTGGAACATCGGTATTTTCATCTTTAAAAACACGACAATTAAAAGGATCCGGACCTAAAAAATCCCCGTGAAACCGCAAAGCTCTTAACCTACAACCGTGATTACACACTAAATGTTGTGGGCATTTTTCACATACTTCAACTCTTGCTTGAGGGCAAATAAACTTTTTCTCTGGATGTGATTCGTACTCTTCTAAAATATCATGTAACGGCTTATTCCTAATGTTACCAATTAAACACTCGCCGTGTTCTCTAGCCTCTGTACATGGATAGACTCCACCGTCATATTTGATAGCTAACTCGTGAGGATAACAACGACATCTATAATTGTTATTTTCAACTAGCGTTTTGTAAATTAGTTGTATAACCTGTTCAAAATCTCTATATTCTTCTGAAATAATTTGATTTATTCTTTCTTTTGCGAAAAATGCCACAGGCAGAATCAAAACCCTTGAAAACCAAGGCATCTGTAATATTTCTGTAATGTCGGCAAAGTTGTATTCATCCAAGGCGGTTTTTGCCGACAGAGAGAAACCCAATTCATGTAAGTGCTTGACATTCGCCATAGTTTTATCAAACGCACCAGCACCACGTCGGATGTCATGTTTTTCCCTTAATCCGTCGACGGAAATTTGGAAAGAAAGCAGCTCTTTATTTTTCAGTCGTTCAAAGAATGGTATATTCATCTGCAAAGCATTCGTTAAAACGCTTACATATACGTTTTTCGACAGACAATATTCAATCAACTCATATGCAGACGGATGGGTAAAAAATTCGCCACCGCTAAATGAAAACTGCTCACAATTGTTTTCTATTCCGAAGTCGACAATCTCTTTGAGATTTTCCCATGAAAGTTCTTCTGTATTTTTTTCTGTACGTCGAAAACAGTGCGTGCAGTTTGAATTGCACGCACTGGTAATCAATACTTTTATGCGCTCGAAATTGTATTTCATCTTAAAGTCGAACAATAAAAGTTATTAATTTTTCTCAAATCTTACAGGCGCAGGTGCGGAACAAAGGTATTGGGTATCAACCTTATTGCCCTTCGCTTTAAGTGTCGCCATCAAATGCGCAACAAATTTCTTATCTGGATTCGTTTTCTCAGGAACAGTAGTCTTTTTCATAATGCACTCCTTATTAAATATTATCCTATCATATGATAACACAATTACCAATTTTTGTCAATAGATAATTTTATATATAGTATTCCGCTAACAAGCTGGCTATTGCTTCTACTTTGAATTTAAATTTATCACATTGACAATTGCTTTTAGATGTATTTTTTTTCTGTACCGGACATCCACCCTGACATATGGGTAGATAGACACATTCTTTACAAGGCACATCCAATTCTAAACATGAGAATTGATAATAAATGTCGTTTTTTTTCAAACCACTATATACGGATCCCGTAGTATTTGATTTCACCAAATCATCTAAATTACAGCGATAAAATGCCCCATCTGGTCCTATTACTATACTATGTTCACTTTTCGCCAAACAAAAACCATTCTTGAATTTAGGGACAAAACTGTCAATAACATTATGCACGCCGGCCTTATTTAGGATAACTCCTGTCTTATAAAAAAGATCATTATACTCATCCGTATGATAGAACTCTTCATGACAGTCGTCTCCACGCAATGGTGAAATAAAAAAATAAAAATTTTTATCGGTAAAAAATGGCTTTAATTCTTCCAATACACCACTCAATTGATGCGTATTATTTCGGTCTATATTATAGCGACAGAATATCTTAATTTGCTTATCTAAAATACTGCGAATACAGTCTAATGTATGCTTATAGCCATTGAATTCAGATTGCAAATAGTTTTTACGAACATTATGCTCATATTCGTCGCCATCAATCGTTATGTTAATTTTCTGTATGTGCCAGCTTTGGATTGCCTGCTTCAGTGTTTCATCGTTAAAACAAACTAGATTAGATGTTATGACAGAAGCATAGTTTACATGCGGTAACTTCCGATGAACCTCATCGCAGATAAAAGAGATTAACTCCTGTCTTAACAACGGCTCTCCACCATACCAATCGAACTTAATATTCTCATATTCTCTAGCTCTTTCCACAATATATTCAATTGCCTTTTTGGCAGTATCATACGTCATGTTTGCTATTGGGTTGTCCACACCAATACAATAACTACACCGTGCATTGCAACCCGTGGTCGGCAAAATAACCACTTTCAGTGTCTTAGGAACAGCGGAAAAAATAGCTCGCCTTTGTCTGACCATTAGTGAATATTCGTCTATATTTTTATTTATAAAGAACCCGTTCTTACATAATGTTTCAAACAAGAGCTCTTCCCCAGAAAAACTCATTGTAAGAATTGTTTCGTATTCCTTCCGCGACAGCAACATCATAGCATCTGTCACAAAAGAAAATAGGATGAATTTATCTGCGGAAACCTTCTGAAAGAAAGTGTATTTTGATAATTTTATTTCTTGGCATGTTCTGCCAGAAAAATATTCTGGAAAAATAGCTTGAATATCGCTATGGTTTCTAATTATTTTCATCTGATTCTGTTCCTTAAT
This sequence comes from uncultured Christensenella sp., assembly GCA_910585705.1. Lineage (GTDB taxonomy): Bacteria > Bacillota > Clostridia > Christensenellales > Borkfalkiaceae > Coproplasma. Next base: position 148,244 of record CAJUER010000003.1, on the reverse strand, counting down.
GTTTTACAGAGATGGGGCACACTTCATCTATATGAATGCACATAGGATCTTTTGAAAACAACTTACCACTTTTAGAAATAGCTGTTGCCCTGCAACCTAAGCAAAGACTTCCATACTTACAAGAGCCATTATTTTCAGTGTCGATATTTTGAAACAGCTCTATCAGTGTCGAGTTGTTCAAAATATCAACCAAAGGAGTATTCATTAAATTACCAATGATTGTATCTTTGTACAACAATATAGGGCATGGGCTCACATTGCCTAACGGGTCAATTCCTATCCAACGAGTACCTGCTCTACATGAAAAACCATGAAGCCATCTAAACATCGCCTCATCGTCGCAATATTGTCCCAAGTGATCAAAAAGTATCGTGCCATACAATGGGTCGTGGACGTTAAAGTGAATTTCCTCATGCGTTACTTGCCAATTATATATTCTTTTTAATATTTCATAGTTTTCTTCTTTTGATAAACCTACCTCATACGCATCACCTCGTCCAACAGGAAGCAACCGCTTAAACGATAGTGATTTAACTCCACAAGCAATCAGTTTTTCGATGATATTATCAAGCTCGTGTACATTCTGTCTCATTAAGGACATTTCAACACTGAGTGCAATATTTAATTTCTTTATTCTTTCAATTGCCGAAAATACTTGACTCGGCACTTTCTCATTACCGTAAATCCTTAATGCAGTATCAGCATCGATAGCCTGACAACTCAATACAATTCCATTAAGACCGCCATCGATCAGTTCACTCAACTTACTATCTGTCAACAATGTACCATTTGAACATAAGTATACTTCATCACTGATTTGTTGCGCTATCATTAAATATTTACTAAAATTCTTGTCAAGCAAGGGCTCGCCACCGGACAAGAAAGTCCTTTGAAAGTGCATCCCCTCAAAGTTGTAGAGCATTTTTTTAAAATCATCATCTGAAAAATCCTTCTTGTATTCCATGCCCGAATTGGGATAGCAATGGATACACTTCAAGTTACATGCGTTGTTAATAATCCAAGACAATTTAGAAATTTGTTTGAAGTTTGTCATGTAAAAATAATATCATATTCCGAAGGCATTTTCAAGTGTTTTAAGTATTTTCTTTATGGTTTTCTATAGCTATCGATCAAATAGAAAAATGTCAAATTAAATTGATTTAATATTCTTCTTCTAACCCAATAAGTAGTCTTTCATCTTGCCTTGATATTAGAAAAGAGTAGACAAGTAGTAGCAATTGCCATTATCATTTATAGCTATATACGCTACCAAAGTTCAAAAATCCATATAGCGGGAAAAGAATGAAGACGCTTCAAGAATTGAGCAAGAGGTTTTGATCTTCTTGAAATGGATTACCCGAATGAAAAGCTTGAAAACCTAGCAAGTGATATCATAAGTTTTTAAAGGCAATTGCACACAAAATTATGTTACAACTTTTACGTAAATCAATTACTGTTTTTAATCAAAACAATAGTTAATATCAAAAATGAAAAAGAGTAGGCGATGGCCTACTCTTTAAGTAATTTACTTTTTATCCTTCGGGAAGTAATCTCTGTCTTTTAATGAATCGGGTAAATATTGTTGTTCTACCAAACCGCCATAATCGTGCGGGTATTTATACTTTTTGCTTGCTTCAGTGTGATTTTTCAGATATTCCGGAATCCTATCGTCCGGATGATTTTTTGCATCATCCATTGCCATATTCATCGCTACTACTACACGGTTCGTTTTAGGGGCTTCACACACTTCGATAATTGCCTGCGTTAATGCAAGATTACCTTCTGGCATACCTAAATTGTTAAGCACGAATAAAGCGTTACAAGCAGTATTTAAAGCCTTTGCCGAACAACAATCTTCACTTGCGTGCGCTATCGTTCTCCGAGCTAAAAGTTGCGGTTCACAACCGGCTTCAATTAATCTGTTCGCATAATATAGTGCCGCCGTTTTATCACTACCGCGAAGACTTTTACAGAACGCACTTAATATGTGATAAAAATTGTCGTCATTTAAACTTAGCGCTTTTTTCTGAAGACATTCCGCAGCGATGTCCTTCGTTATAACTATTGTTCCGTCTGCACTAATCGGAGTTGTTAAAGTACCTATTTCAAGCCCGTTTAATGCACTGCGAACATCTCCGCCACAAGCTGTTGCAAAATAGGTCAAAGCTTCATCATCGATTTTAATATTAAAATCTTTTAAGCCGTTGGGAGCATCTATTGCTCTTCGCAAAGCTTTTTTTATATCTTCTATACCAACTTGCTTAAACTCAAATAAAGTGCAACGACTTACAATAGCGCGTGTCATACTGTAATTAGGCGACTCCGTAGTAGAACCTATCAATACTACTTGTCCTGATTCCAATACAGCCAAAAGCGAATCGCTCTGAGTTTTACTCCATCTGTGGCATTCGTCCAAAAGCAAGTAGGTTTTTTTGCCGTACATTTCAAATGTCTTTTTTGCTTCTTCGATAACAACCTTAACGTCCGCCACACCGCTCGAAATAGCGTTCAGCATAGCGAAATTGCCACCGGTGGTTTCAGCTATTATTCTCGCAAGTGTCGTCTTACCTGTTCCCGGAGGGCCATAAAAAATACAACTCGGCACTTTTTTTGCTTGAATTAAACGGCGAAGGAGTTTTCCTTCCCCAAGAATATGCTGCTGCCCTACAAAATCGTCCAAACTTGTAGGACGCATTTTTTCTGCTAACGGCTTACGGTCGTTATATAAATTTGTAAATAAATTATCCATCTCTTTTTCTTCTACGACGTAGTCTTTTTGACTTTAAATTTTTAAGCGATATAGTGCGATTGATATAATAGATTACAGGTGTACAAAGGCAATGCCTCGACTTCAATTGCGGGAAGAAGAGAATCGGACTGGGTTTTATTGAAACGATGGCACTCGTCAAGCATAAGATAAGTCCGCTTGCCGTACATTTTCAAGCTTGAACGCGCGTCTTCCACCGCTTTTTTAACGTCCGCCACACCCGACTGCACGGCATTGAGCTTTATAAAATTACCATGCGTGGTTGAGGCTATTATATTCGCAAGCGTGGTTTTGCCTGTACCCGGCGGACCCCAGAAAATGCAGCTCCCCAGTCTGTCGCTTGCAATAGCGCGGCGCAAGAGCGACTGCTCCGAAACAATGTGCTTTTGACCGACGAATTCGGACAGATTGTTTGCACGCATACGCTCGGCAAGCGGCTTTGCCCCGTCCTCGTTACCGTTTAAATCGAAAAGGTCAAAGCTCATTATTTTAAAAGTTCCTTAATTTTGTCTACGTTCGCCTGACCGAGCTTATAGCCCTCGTCAAAAGTACGGTCGAGGTCCTTTACCTTGTACGAACTTATACCCTTCATTTCGGGTTCCAAAAGCAAATCGCACATATGCCCGTCCTGTAAGCGCATAAGCGCGGTCGTATTGGCGTCCATTACCTCGAACACCCTGAGCATAAGCATAATTATGTTATCTACGTTTTCTATCGGCGACGAGCTGTTTTTAAGTACGTCTATTGCGACGACTACGTCCGCCCCCATTTCCTTTACAAGTTTTATCGGCAGACGGCAAAGACAGCCGCCGTCAACCAAAAGCTCCTCCCCGTCGTTAAACGGAACGGGGCGGAAAACAGAAGGAATCGTGCTTGATGCCTGCATTGCCGTGACCGCGTCGCCCTTGTCGAAAACGTGGAGTCTGCCCGAAAGCAAATCGGTAGCGACGCATTTAAAAGGAATCGGGAAATCCTCGATATTCTTCTTTTTAACGTAAAGCGAAAGTAAATCGCGCATCTTTTCACTTTTTAAAAGCGACAGCTTAAAGATCGGAAGCGCGGAAATATCGAGGAGGTCGCGCATACGCAAATTCAAAATCGCGTCTTTGATTTCAACCGCCGTCATACCGCTTGCGTAACAGCCGCCCACTACCGAGCCCATAGAACAGCCCGTCACATAGTCGGGTTTAATTCCCTGCTCTTCGAGCGCATATAAAAATCCTGCATGCGCAACGCCCCTTGCGCCGCCGCTTCCGAGAACAAGTCCGAGTGTTTTACTCATAATCGGTTTACCTCCGAAATAATTTTAATAATATAATTCGCAAAAAATTGTTTGCAATTTCCGCGTGGTTTTGTTGGGGTTTTAATGAAGTATTTACGTTTATTCGGCCGTTTGCTGCTTTTCGCCGCGCTGGCGTTCACCGCTTTTGCGATTATAATTTATCCCGAGCGCTATATTTCCTGCTGTTTGCAAGGCTTTTTATTGTGGGCGGAATGCGTTCTGCCTTCGCTGTTTCCGTTTATGGTTATCTCAATGATTTTCATAAAAACGGGCGCCGCAGAAAAAGTCGCTTTGCCGCTCAAACGCATTACAGGTTTTTTCTCGCTTCCTCCCGCCGCCGCTGTATGCTTTTTAATAAGTATATGCTCTGGCTATCCCGCAGGCTCTCGCGCGGTCGCCGAATTTTACGAAGACGGTTCGATAACCGAAAGAGACGCGGGCAAGCTTGCGGCGCTGTGCTCCACCTCAGGACCGTTGTTCGTCATAGGAAGCGTAGGCGTTAAAATGTTCTGCGACAAATCCGCAGGCTGGAAAATTCTGCTCGCGCACGCGCTTTCCGTAATAGCCGTTGCACTTATTCTGTCGCTTGTTTCCAAAAAAGAAAATACGCGGAAGTTAAAGCACGGCGTTCCCGATAAAAACGTGCTGTACAACGCGTTTTACGGTTCGGTTACCGCCGTTCTGGTTGCGGGCGGGTTTATCGCGTTTTTCTGCGTTGCCGCACAGATTGCTTATGACTTTAATTTGCTGTATCCGCTTGAACAGTTATTATGCCTTTTCACGAATAAGGACGCCGCGTCCGCCGTGTGTCGGGGAATTATCGAAGTCACGGCAGGTTGCCGCGCACTGTCCGCATGTACGGAAAAGCTTGCTCTGCCTTTCGCGGGATTTTTAATAACCTTCGGCGGAATTTCCATTATTTTACAACAGCTTTGCTATCTTGTAAAAGCAAAGGTCAAGCCCATTAAATTCATACTCGTCAAGCTCGTTCAAGCGGCTTTGTGCTTCGCACTTTTATTGTTGTTTTAATAACAGCCGAGAAGCTTGAACTCTATTGCCGCCGCCTTTACCACTTCAAGAATTTTTCTGACCTCGCGCGAGGAATAGTCGCCTTCGGTTTCTATGAAAAAACGGTACTCTTCGGGTCTTTCTTTTATCGGACGAGATTCTATCTTCGTCATATTCAAGCCGTTTGCCGCAATAGGCAACAACAGCTCGGAAAGCGCGCCCGTGCGGTTATTGCACGTCAATGAAAAGTAAATTTTAGATGATTTATTTGTTTCGTCCACGCTTCCGCGCCGAATTAAAAGAAAGCGCGTGAAGTTTCTTTTTTCGTCTGAAATACACTGCTCGGAAAGCTTTATGCCTTCCCTGCCGATGTGCGCGCCTGCAATACAGGCGTCCTCGTCCGAAGCCAGCTTTTCAAGCCCCGCCGCCGTCGAAAACGTAGGGATAACCTCAGCGTTCGGATAGTTTTTTGTAAGGTACCTGCCGCACTGCTCCAAAGCCTGCTGATGCGAATATATGTATTTTATTTTTGTAAGGTCTGCGCTTTCAAGCGTTGCGAGGCGATGGTCTATTTTAACGGTACATTCGCGCACGGCGACCGCGTCTGAAGCCTGTAACAAATCGATATTCTGCACCACACCGCCGTTTAAAGTGTTTTCTATCGGCACAACAATCGCGTCGAAATAGCCTTCTTCAAGTTTTTTAAAACCCTGTGTAAATCTTGCAAACGGCGCCAATTCGCCGTCGCCGCACATATTAACCGCCGCAAGTTGCGAGTAACTTCCGTCGGGGCCCAAATATCCGACTCTGCCCATATCAAACTTTCTCCGCAATATCACAAATAAGCCGCTCGGTATCGCACCAACCGAGACACGGGTCGGTTATGGATTTTCCGTAAACCTTGTCTTCGTCCTGGTTTCCTTCTTCTATGAAACTTTCAATCATAAAGCCCTTTACGTTGCGCTTGAAGTCACCGTCGTACAAGCGGTTTTGCATAACCTCTTCGCAAATGCGTATCTGCTGTTTGTATTTTTTACTGCTGTTCGAGTGGTTGGCGTCTATTATAATCGCAGGATTTTTAAGCCCGGATTTAGAATATCCCTCCACCACCTGCATAACCGTTTCATAATGGAAATTGGGGATATCGTTTCCGTAACCGTCAACCGCGCCGCGAAGAATTGCGTGCGCCAAAGGGTTGCCGTCGGTTTTAACCTGCCAGCCGTTGAGTTTGAAAACCTGCCCGCTCTGAGCGGCGTAAATAGAATTCAACATAACCATTACAGAACCGCTCATGGGGTTCTTTACACCGACGGGAACGTCTATTCCGCTTGCGACAAGGCGGTGAAGCTGATTTTCGCTTGACCTTGCTCCCACCGCTATATAAGAAAGCAAATCGTCAACATAGTGGATGTTCGCAGGATAAAGCATTTCGTCTGCGGCGGAAAGTCCGCTCGCTTCTATTGCCTTAATGTTTAATTCGCGGATAGCGTATATTCCTTTTAAAATATCTTCGGACTTGGCAGGGTCCGGTTGTGAAAACATTCCTTTATATCCTACGCCGCGCGTTCTGGGCTTGTTTGTGTAAATTCTGGGCACGAGCACCAGCTTGTCTTTAACCTTTTCGTTCAGCCTGCCCAGCCTTTCAACGTAGTCCAAAACGGGGCTTGCCTCGTGCGCAGAGCAAGGACCTACTATAATTATCAGTTTATTACTTTTGCCCGAAATAACGTCGGAAACGAGCTTGTCGCGTTCCGCCTTTATTTTTTTAAGGCTTGCCGGCAACGGCATACTCGCAAGTATTTCTTCGGGTTCGGGAATTTTTATCTGTTTTTCAAACATTGTTTTTCTCCAACATCTCAACAAAATCGCCGTAAATTTCTTCGGGAATACAGTCCTTGAAATCCTTGCCGAACTTCAAAGAATTTCTGACCAGTTTAGAACTGACGTGCAAATTCTCCTGTTCGGACGGAATATAAATAGTTACCATATCTTTTTTAAGTTTTTTACTTGCAAAGTAGTTAATATTTTCATATTCGAAGTCTAAGGTGTTCCTTACGCCGCGAACGTAGAAAGGCGTGTTTTCCTTTTCGAGAAGGTCTACCGCCGCACCGCCGAAAACTATTACCTTTACGCGGCTGTCGTCCTTATACATTTTTTTTAGCAGGGCTTGCCTCTGCTCTTCGGATAAAAGCGGAACCTTGTCCGAATTTATCATTACCGCGACGACCACCCCGTCGAAAATTTTAAGGCACTGTTCTATTATATTTTTATGCCCCGTCGTAGGGGGGTCGAACGTGCCTGCAAAAACACACTTCTTCATATAAACCTTATTTTACCGCCGTTATTTTAGCGCGGGCTTGAAAAAACTCAAATACGTTCTGCCGTATTTGCGCTCGTCGAAAAGCTCGAGCCCTGTTATTTCGCCTTCGAACTTAATATCGCGTTCGAAAACCGCAATTCCGTCCGCGTTTAAATTATTGCCCTTTGCAATAAGTTTCAACGCATTCACGCCGTATTCTTCCGCATAAGGCGGATCTATAAAAATCAAATCGAACCGCCCTGCGCACGACAGACATGCAGAATAGTCGGAATTAGTTACCGAAAAATTTTCATCGCGCAGTTTGGATAAATTTTTTTTGAGTACCGCTATGCTGTCTTTGGAAATATCGTTAAATTGAGTAAAACACGCTCCGCGCGAAATTGCTTCTATCCCCAGACCGCCGCTTCCGCAAAACAAATCGAGAACTCTTGCCCCCGCGATATGCGGCGAAAGGATATTGAAAAGGCTTTCCTTAACCCTGTCCGCAGTGGGGCGTATCTGCATACCCTTAAACTCGGACAGCGCCAACCCTCTGTATTTGCCTGCTATAACTCTCATTTTTTGCGGTTTGCCTTTGCTTCCTGCGCCTGCTCCTCTATCTGCCTGCGCTTGTTTTCTTTTGCCGCGCCGAACCAATAAGCAAACGTATGCACGGCTACGGGATACACTATCCATATAAAATTGAGCCACGCCGAAATTCCGCCCTCGACAGTTTTACCGGCGAGCGCAAAGGGCATTGCCGCCCAGCCGAACGCATATTTCAAAAGAAATTCGCAGAATCGATTGTGCGCAAAACAATCTATAAACTGCACCAGCATAAACGGCAGACATGTTACCAAACCGATAACTACGCCCTTGTACAGCGCGTACTCGCCTATTCCAAGTTCCGCCTTTAAATCGTTTGAGCCTATCGCCGTCTTTTTAGCGTTCTGTATGCCGCGCCTGACAGCTATAACTCCGTTCTGCCTGCCGCAGATAAAGTACGCGGCGCCCATAAGCATTTCTCCGATAACGAGAATGACCGCGCCGAGCGCGATTTCCGTCGCACCGTAATCGGCAAACAGTATAACCGACGCACTGAACACAAGCTGAAGCATAAAGGGAAAAGCCGCACCGGTAAGCACGTCCAACGCTTCCCACAAAATTTTTTTACCCTTATTATTTGTTTGCATAATAGTAAATTCCTTTCTCGCACACAAATTCGTCAAGTGGTACGTCGTGCTCTTCCCCTTCGAAATTCTCAAACTGGAAAAAATAACCCAAGCCCACTTTTTTGGTATGCCTGTCCGCAAGGTATCTGTCGTAATAACCCTTGCCGTAGCCTATGCGCACGCCCTGTCCGTTGACGGCAAGAAGCGGCACAACGGTTATATCTATTTCGCCCGTATACGACTCGCCCTCAGGCTCTTCTATGCCGAACGCACCCTTGTGCGTTTCACCGTAAGGCACGGCCAAGATTTGTTCGCCGCAAACGCGCGGAAGGTAAACCTTTTTGCCGTCCTTTAAAAGCTGTCCGATTATTGCTTTGGTATCCGCTTCCGTTCCTACGGAGTTATAAACGAGGAAGCTGTTACAACCGCCGTAAGCGTTGAAAAAATTCTCGAATATAGCCGCGTCCGCCGTCTGCCTTCTGTAACCTTCGAAATATTTGCGTTTGATTTTCAGCTTTTCGCGCAATTCGTTTTTAACGTTCATAAATTCTTTCCGATCGGTGCGTAACGCTCGTCAGCACCTCGTATGATATTGTTCCGCAACGTTTCGCATAACCGTCCGCGTCGTCCATAACAAGAAGCAGTCCGCCCTTATCCTCGCCCACAAACGCGTCCATACACAAAGTTTTTTCGCCAAGCGCAACCGTGCGTTTAAACCCGTCCGCATAGCCGCACCTATACGTTGCAAGCGTCGTGTAGCTTTTGTCCGCAAAGTTGTAACCCACTCCTCCGCCGATAAACCTCGTCGTCTGGGTTCGCCGCGCGTAAACTTTAAGCGCCCTTTCGAACCCTTCGGCTTTAAAGCCCGAAGGCGCGTATCCGTAAAGAAGTATTCCGCAACGAACCGCATCGAACAAAAATTCCCCGCCGCGAAGTATTCCGCCGCTCGCCGAAAGGTGTGCGGTCGCGATCGGGTTCACCGCTTTAACCGCAGCCGCCGCGCGTTTGAAAAGCTCCTTCTGGCGGTTAGCCGCACGTTCGTTTTCGGGCGCGAACAGGTGCGAATAAACGCCGAGCACGCTTTCCTGCGGCAGAGCTTTTAAAACCGAGCCCAACTCGTTTAAATTACAGCCCGTCCTGTTCATACCCGTATTCACCTTTATGTGACAGGGTGCGCCGCCGATAATTTTCGCCGTTTCTGCGGAATTGACCGTCTGGATAAGGCTGTAAGCCCTTGCGCGCTCGGCGTCGTACTTATCGAGCGGAGGAGTTAAAACGAGCACGGGCTTCATAATTCCCGCAACACGTAAAGCAATGCCCTCTTCGACAATGGCTACGCAAAAGCCGTCGGCTAAATCTTCTATGTAATTTGCAACCTCTTCCGCGCCGTGTCCGTAAGCGTCGGCTTTGACAACCGCAAAAAATTTTGCGCCGCCGAGCAGGGCTTTTACCCTTGCCGCATTGTTACGCAGGGACGGAAGACTGATTTTGGAAAGCGTTTTCTGCATATTCAAATTATATGCTTTAACGCCGCAGGTTGTTTATATTTTCATTCTATCATAACTTGTGCGCATTTGCAAGTTATTTGTCTTTTTTAAGCCTTGTTCCGCTTCCCGAAAGATATGGCGCAACCCTGTATGCAAGCATTGCGGCAAGCACGCTTAAAACAAGGTCCTTAGGCATATACACAAGATTATAAGTAACCATAGCCGCGCCCAGCCCCGTTCCGTTTAAAAAGAATTTCCAGGCTATTGCAAAATACGGCACGCCGACGGCGTAGTTTGCAACGAACGCGACAAGCGCGGCAACAAGACAGCGCTTGAACGAATATCTGCCTCCGCTCACTATAAGACCGCCTGCGAGGGCGGAAACTATAAACCCGATTATGTACCCGAACGAGGGTTTCATTGCATATGCAAACCCAGCAAGCGAGTGATCGGAAAAAACGGGGATAAAACACACGAAGCCCATAAAAAGGTATACAGACATGGCGGCAACTCCCTTCTTCCAGCCGAGAAGTACGCCCGAAAGCACGGCGATAACCGTCTGGAAAGTGAGCGGCACGGGATAGAAGGGAATCTGCACCCACGCGCCTACCACCATTAACGCTACGAAGATTGCAATTTCGGCTATTGCCGACGCATAAGACTTTTTCATACTTAAAATTATAATACTTTTTTTTACGGATATCAACGTATTTGCGCGCAACGGCTTGACAATTTTTCGGGCGTAAACTAAAATTTAATAAATTAAAGAGGTTACATATGAGGAAATTTTTATCGGCTTTGCTTGCCGTAACGGCGACTGTCTGCATAATATTATGTTTAGGTTGCAACGAAAAAACAAGCGGTAAAACGAGCGGGAACGTGGTTAAAAACGGAGACGACGTTGTGTTTACCGCAGACGGCGGATTTTTAAAACTCACGGAAAAAACCTCCTTGAAAGATTATATGGACGCGCTTTCGGAAAGCGGCGAGCTTGTTTTCGACGGCGAGGACGGTCAATACGGGTTCTATATTCAGTCGGTGTTCGGCAAGAAAGCCGAAGGCAATGCGTTCTGGGCGGTGTACACCGACCTTGTAAAATTAGACGGCGACGACGCCGTTTATTCAAACAGCGAATACGGCACATTCGAATATAACGGAAAAACCCTCAACTCGGCAAGCTTCGGCGTTTCCTATCTGCCCTGCGTAGAGGGTTACACTTACGCGCTCGTTTACTCAGTGTATTAAAATAATGCAAAATACAAAAACAAAAAAAATACCGCCCGCAAAGGAGCTTGCGTACACCGCGTTGACCTGCGCGGTGTTGATAGGCGGTCAATACGTTTTTTCCTTTGTCGTCGGCGTGGAAATCGTTACGCTCATTCTCGCGTGCTTTGCCTATTGTATGGGCGTGCGCAACGGCGTGATATGCGCGGCGGCTTTTTCTCTGCTTAGGTGTATAATCTTCGGATTTTATCCTACGGCTTTGATTTTGTATCTTCTGTATTATCCCATGCTCGCCGCAGTTTTCGGCGGTTTGGGAAAAATCAAAAGCAGCACGTTCGAAAATTTACCGCTTTATCTTGCGGTGATTGTAAACGCCGTGCTTCTGGCGGCGGCGACGACTTGCGCGGTCGTGTATGCGCTGGACTTAATTAAAATTTCACGCATATACAAATACACTCTGCACGCTTTGCTTTGGGTAATTTTTGCGCTGTGCGTCTGTCTTTGTCTTATATTCGACGGCTTTTTTATTGCAGGAAAAATATACAAAAAAAACTCCGCCGAAGCGCTTAAAGCAATTTCTTTTTCCGCCGTCGGCGCCGTGTGCACTGTTATATTCACGCTTTTAGACGACGTTATAACCCCGACGTTTTACGGCTATTCGCGCGGGACGGCGCTCGCGTATTTTTACGCCTCGTTCACGGCGATGCTTCCTCAGGTCGTATGCACGATAATAACCGTTTGCACGCTGTTTCTTCCGCTTACCCGCGTTATAAATAAAGCGGCTTCGCCGCACCACCAAACAAAAATAGAATAAAATATAAGCTCCCGTTCAAACCGAACGGGAGCTCGTTTTTTTATTATTCCCACTCTATGGTTGCGGGGGGCTTCGAGGTTATGTCGTAAACTATGCGGTTTATGTGTTTTACCTCGTTTACTAGTCTTATCGAAACTTTTTCAAGCACGTCGTAAGGAATCCTCGAAAAATCCGCCGTCATAAAGTCGCTTGTCGTCACACCGCGCAATGCGAGTGTATAATCGTAAGTTCTTCCGTCGCCCATAACCCCGACCGAGCGCATATTCGTAAGCACGGCGAAGTACTGGTTAATGTCGCGGTCAAGGTGCGCTTTTGCGATTTCTTCACGGAAAACGGCGTCCGCGTCCTGAAGGACGGCAACCTTTTCGGGCGTAATGTCGCCGATAATTCTTATGGCGAGTCCTGGACCGGGAAAGGGCTGGCGCCATACCAGTTTTTCGTCCAAACCCAGCGCAATGCCAAGCGCCCTCACTTCGTCCTTGAACAACATTCTCAAAGGCTCGATTATTTCCTTAAAGTCAACGTAATCGGGCAATCCGCCGACGTTGTGGTGCGACTTTATTACCGCCGCGTCACCCAAGCCCGACTCTATAACGTCGGGATAAATGGTGCCCTGAACGAGAAAGTCAACCTTGCCTATCTTTTTCGCCTCTTCCTCGAACACGCGGATAAATTCCTCGCCGATTATCTTGCGCTTTGCTTCGGGTTCCGTGACGCCTTTAAGCTTTCCGAGAAAGCGGCTGCCGGCGTTCACGCGCACAAAGTTCACTCCGCTGTCTGCAAACGCTTCTTCAACCTCGTCGCCCTCGTTTTTACGCATAAGACCGTGATCGACAAATATGCAGGTAAGCTGGCTGCCTATCGCTTTTGCAAGCAACTTGCACGCGACCGAGCTGTCAACCCCGCCCGAAAGCGCAAGCAAAGCTTTTCCTCCGCCCACTTTTTCGCGTATGCTTTGGATAGCCGTGCGGGCGTATTCCTCCATAGTCCAGTCGCCTTTACAGCTGCAAACGTTATAAAGGAAGTTGCCGAGCATATCGAAGCCCTGTTCGGTATGGTTTACTTCTGGGTGGAACTGCGTTCCGTAGAATTTTTTCTCGGGGTTCTCTATCGCGCCGTAAGGGCATTTTGCGCTGTGACCTATCGCGCGGAAGCCTTCGGGTAGCGTAGCTATATGATCGTTATGGCTCATCCATACGACAGACTTTTTCTTTAAACCCTTAAACAGCGGGGATTTCGTATCGAATTCACATTCCGTTCTGCCGAACTCCGCAACCGCCGTATCGTTGGCTTTTTCGATTTTACCGCCCAGTCCGTAAACGAGGAACTGCGCGCCGTAGCAGATGCCGAGAATAGGCACGCCCAGCCCGAACACGGAGTTATCGATTCTCGGCGAATCGTCGAGATAGACCGAATTGGGACCGCCCGTGAAAATTATACCCTTAGGATTCATCGCGCGGATTTCTTCTACGGGCGTTTTGTAGGATTTGACCTCGCAGTAAATTTTGTGCTCCCTCACTCTGCGTGCGATAAGCTGGTTATACTGGCCGCCGAAATCCAAAATCAAAATCTTCTGATGTTCCATAAAATCCTCTTGTAAATTTTTTAAGGCGCAAGTATTTCTTACGCCTTTTTTTATTATGTTCAGCCTTTCGGCGAATAGTTGGGTGCTTCCTTCGTAATGGAAATATCGTGGGGATGCGACTCTACGAGCGAAGCCGCAGTCATCTTGACGAACTTGCCGTTCTTTCTCAGCTTTTCAACCGTACCGCAACCCGTGTATCCCATACCTGCGCGAAGTCCGCCCATAAGCTGGAAAATGATATCCGCAAGCGCGCCACGATAAGGCACGCGCCCTTCCACGCCTTCGGGTACGAATTTCTTCGCGTCGGATTGGAAATATCTGTCTTTGCTACCCTTCGCCATTGCGGGAAGAGAACCCATTCCGCGATAAGATTTGAAGCTTCTGCCCTGATAAATTTCAAGCTCGCCGGGCGATTCCGCCGTACCTGCGAAAAGCGAACCTATCATAACCGCGCTTCCGCCTGCCGCAAGCGCCTTGACAATGTCGCCCGAGTATTTAATGCCGCCGTCCGCAATTATGCGCTTGCCCATTTTATCCGCCTGCTCTGCGCAGTCCATAACCGCCGTCAGCTGAGGCATACCTATACCCGCCACGATGCGCGTGGTGCAAATAGAACCGGGACCGATTCCCACCTTTACCAAATCAGCGCCGGCGTCAATCAAATCGCGCGTAGCTTCCGCAGTAACCACGTTGCCGGCAACGAGCGGAAGGTCGGGATAAGCCTTTTTGACCTTAGCAACCGCCTGCACGATACCCTTACTGTGTCCGTGAGCGGAGTCGAGAACGACCATATCGACCTTTGCGTTTACGAGTGCCGCGACCCTGTCGAGAACGTCGGGCGAGCCGCCGATTGCCGCCGCCGCAAGCAATCGGCCTTTTTTATCCCTTGCACTGTTGGGATACTGAATGGATTTTTCTATATCCTTAATCGTGATAAGCCCTTTCAAATTGCCGTTTTTGTCAACGATGGGCAGTTTTTCTATTCTGTGTTTGCCTAGTATTTTCTGCGCTTCTTCCAAAGAAGTGCCTTCGCAAGCCGTAACGAGGTTGTCCTTCGTCATAACGTTTGCAATGGGCTGTTCGAAATCCGTTTCGAAGCGCAAATCGCGGTTGGTGAGTATTCCCACAAGTTTTCCGTTTTCCGTAATGGGAACGCCGCTTATCTTATATTTTGCCATAAGCTCGCACGCGGCTTTAACGGGCTGGTCGGGTGTTAAATGGAACGGGTCGGTTATTACGCCGTGTTCGCTGCGCTTAACCTGGTCCACCTGCAACGCCTGCTCCTCGATAGACATATTCTTGTGAATAACGCCTATACCGCCCTCTCTTGCCATAGCGATAGCGAGCTTGCTTTCCGTAACGGTGTCCATTGCCGCGCTGATTAAGGGAATATTGAGTTCTATACCCTTGCACAGCTTCGTGCGCAAATCAACCGTAGACGGCATAACGTCGGACGCCGCCGGTACAAGCAAAACGTCGTCGAACGTGAGAGCTTCCTTGACAATTTTATTCATAATGACTCCTTAAGTGATTTTAAAGAATATTTGCTAATTTTTCGTATTTTAATTCGGTAAGCACGTCCTTCAAATCGCTTTTTTCCTTAGCCGTGCCTCTTTCGGAAACCGCAACGGTGAGTTTGATAAATCCCGTTTCCGTTCCGCTCTTTTTCGCAGTTTTTACTGCGGCTGAAATATCGCCCGAAGCGTAATACGAGTACGCCGCGTTGCCGCAGACGTGACTTCTGTAATCGAACTTAATCTCCGAGCCTTCGGAAATTTCGTCAGACTTGCGTTTGCAAACTTCGTTGAATTTTTCATGCGAAATCAGTTTTTCGGCGTATTTTACCACCAGTTTGTCGTTACCTGAAAGTATACTGTCGTCAACGCAACGCGAAAGGTCGTAAGCGTCGCGCGTATACTTATAGCGCAGGTCGGCGCAAGTTACCGCAAATGAGTAATTGCCCGTCTTTTCGCTTACCGCAGCCATTGTGTGCGGAGCGCAGAGTATCCACATTGCAAACACAATCAATGCCGCCAGCGCAAGCGCGGAAAGCGTAATGACTGCGGATTTTAAAATGATTTTTCTGCGGTCTGTCATCGGTCTTTTTCCGTAAAAAATGTATATTAGAAGTATTCTATCACACAGCCGTAAAAAATGCAACTGTTTGAAAAATTAAAATTTTAATCATATCGGCGCGCAAACGCAATATATTTGAAATATGAAGAAATTTATTTTACTTGCTTTGCCACTGCTTTTAGCCTGCTGCCTTGCGGGCTGTAAAAAGAACGTCAACTACCTTGACTATGTTTCGGAAAAGAGAACGGACATATACCTTTATTCCGACGACAAACTCGAAATAAAAATTTATCTGTCCGAAAAGGAAACGCCGTTTTGCGCCGACGGTATTAAAGGCGCAATGGGCGAGCTGACCGAAATTTATGTTACCCTGCCCGAAAACCACGAGGAAGTAAGCGTTTCCGCAGGCTCGATTGAGGGCGAAATGAATTATCGAGCGGTTGAAAACTGTTATTATTTAAGCGGTTCGGGCGCGGCGGTTTCGGGCGAAAACACCGAAGTTACTTTAACCTACGGCGGCGAAAGCCAAACCTACACTGTTTCGAGCGTGAAGTACGGCAAAATTCTCGACTGCGATGGCGCCGCGAAGTGCATTATTGAACACGAAGCAGACACCTTTGCGTCAATGACCGAAAACGGAGTTTTCAAGGGCGAAATTTTTGTGCGGCTTTTATACGACGAAGGCTGTTACTACTATGTGGGAATATGCGACCGCCAAAAGAAAATAGAAGCCTTTCTGGTCGACGGGGAAAAGGGAAAAATAATTGCGCATAAACAAATTAACGGATAAAAGGCGCGGTCTTTTACGACCGCGCCCCTCGTTTGTATGCTAATTTAAAAACTCCACTATTATGCCGTTCTGCACGAAAAGGCTTTCGGGCTTTATTTTTATCCGTCCGTCTTCAAGCAGTAAAAAGTTTTCAAGTCGCTTGATTTGCGCCGCGTATTTTTCCGCAAAGTCCGCGCCGAACTTGTTTTTAAAGTCGGATAAATCTATGCCTTCCTCCGTGCGCAGGGCAAGCATTATATATTCCTCTTCCTGCCCCTCTTTGTCTATTTCCTCGCTGTCTATCACGGCGAAGTTATCGGACAGTATACACTTGAAATATTCGTCTAAATCGAACGTATTGGTAAAGCGCACGTTGTTTATGCACGAGGAAGCAGAAACGCCGAATCCGATATATTCACCCCGCCGCCAGTAGTTGAGATTATGGTGACTTTGCTTTCCCTTTTTACAGAAATTGGAAACCTCGTATCTGGCAAAGCCGAGTTCTTTAAGCTTTTTAAAGCCCGACTCATAGAGGCCGGCAACCTCGTCCCCGTCAGGCAACTCGCCGTTGAGGTAGTCGGTATAAATCGGAGTGCCGTCTTCGGGTGTAAGCGCGTACATAGATATGTGGCTTGCGCCGAAAGCGGCGGCGACCTCTATCGTTTTTTCAACGTCCTCCGCAGTCTGCCCTTTAAGACCTATCATAACGTCAACGCTGAAATTTTCGCCCTTCAAAAGCTTTGCACAAGTCACAAATTCGTTCAACGTGTGTATTCTGCCAAGATCGGAAAGCTGTTCGTTTATCGCCGACTGCAACCCGACGGAAAAGCGGTTTATGCCGCACTTTTTGTAAACTTCTATTTTCCGCGCGCTGACCGTGCCGGGATTCATTTCTATCGTGATTTCCGCGTCCGCGCTTAAATTGAAATTCTTTTTTGCCGCCGCAACAAGCATTGCTATGTAATTTTCGTCTATCACCGACGGCGTGCCGCCGCCTATATAAAGAGTATCGAAAGCGTAATCTTTCAACTCTTCCTTCCGCTTCGCCATTTCGCGGTAAACGCAAGCCATATAGCTTTCGGCAAAGCACAACTTATCAGGAAACGACGCAAAATCGCAATAGCGGCACTTCGATTTGCAAAAAGGAATATGAACGTAAATGCCTGCCAACTTATTCGCCTCCCCATCCGTATTTTTTTAAATCCACTTTATTTTCAGCCGAAACTTCTACGCCTTCGGCTTCGAGCATTGCTTTCTGCGCTTCTATGCCGCCGAATGCAAATCCGTAGGAAAGTCTGCCGTCGGCAAAAATCACCCTGTGGCAGGGGATTACTCCTTGCTCGGGATTGACGTGCAACGCCCAGCCGACCTGCCGCGAACACTTCGGCGCGCCGACCGCGCGGGCAACGCAACCGTATGTCGTCACCTTGCCTTCGGGAATACTTTTAACGAACTTATACACCTTCTCGAAAAATCCGCTTTCCATTTTCAATACATCTCTCTTATTGCGTTTCACCGCCGCCGTCATTAAAAACGCATCGGCTGTGCGTCGGAAAAGTTATTCCACAAATCAGTCTTTGTTCGTCTTTAAAATCTGCATAAACACTTCGGAAGGAACTTCCACGCTGCCTATACTGCGCATACGCTTTTTGCCTTCCTTCTGCTTTTCCAAAAGTTTTTTCTTACGAGTTATGTCGCCGCCGTAGCACTTCGCAAGCACGTCCTTTCTTACGGCTTTAACCGTTTCGCGCGCGATGATTTTGCCGCCTATCGCCGCCTGCACGGGAACTTCGAAAAGCTGTCTGGGAATGGCGTCTTTTAAATTCTCGCAAAGCGTTCTGCCGCGCGCATACGCGGAATCCTCGTGCACAATCATAGAAAGCGCGTCGCACGCCTCGCCGTTTAAAAGAATGTCCAGCTTTACGAGCTTGCTCTTTTCGTAGCCTTTAAGCTCGTAATCGAAACTTGCGTAACCGCGCGTGCGTGATTTTATACTGTCGAAAAAGTCAAAAATGATTTCGTTCAGCGGCAGATCGTATTCGAGGCGCACCCTGCTTTTGTCAAGGTAAGTCATTTGCAAAAACGTGCCGCGTTTTTCCCTGCACAAATCCATAATCTGGCCGAGATAGTCGGGCGGAGAGAATATGTCGGCTTTGACAATCGGCTCTTCCATATGTTCGATTTCCGACTGCGGCGGAAGGTGCGAAGGGTTGTCCACAAAAAGCGTTTCGCCGTCCGTCTTTACTACCTTGTAGCTTACCGAAGGCGCGGTAGTTATAATTTCGAGACCGAATTCGCGCTCTATGCGTTCCTGAATAATTTCCATATGCAAAAGCCCCAGAAAGCCGCAACGGAAACCGAAGCCCAGCGCGACGGAATTATCCGGTTCGAATATTAGCGAAGCGTCGTTCAACTGCAATTTTAAAATAGCTTCTTTAAGGTCGTTGAAGCGGCTGCCGTCAAGCGGATAAATACCGCAGAAAACCACGCTCTGCACTTTTTTATAGCCTGCCAACGGTTCGGGCGCAGGATTGTCCGCAAGCGTCACCGTGTCGCCCACAGCCACGTCGAGAATGGATTTTATCGACGCGGCGATATAGCCTACGTCACCCGCAGTAAGGCGGTCCTTCGGCAAAAGATTGGGGCTGAAAACACCCGTTTCCACCACCTCGTAAATTTTATCCGAGCGGAAGGTCTTTATTCTGTCGCCTGCTTTAACCGCGCCTTCCTTGATACGCACGAACAATATTACGCCCTTGTAGTTATCGTAATAGCTGTCGAAAATAAGTGCGCGAAGCGGCGCCTCTCCGTTGCCTTCGGGCGCGGGAAAATACTTTACAACAGCTTCCAAAACGTCCTCGATGCCCAGCCCTTCCTTTGCGGAAACAAGAGGCGCGTAGCTTGCGTCAAGCCCTATTACTTCTTCTATTTCCGCTTTCACCTCGTCAGGGCGTGCGGAAGGCAAATCGATTTTATTTATCACGGGAAGAATTTCGAGATTGTTTTCGAGCGCAAGATACACGTTTGCAAGCGTCTGCGCTTCCACGCCCTGCGACGCGTCGACAATCAGAATTGCACCCTCGCACGCGGCGAGAGAGCGCGAAACCTCGTAAGTGAAATCGACGTGACCGGGAGTATCGATAAGATTAAGCTCATACTCCTGCCCGTCCTTAGCCGTATAAAACATTCTGACGGGCGTAAGCTTTATGGTGATGCCCCTTTCGCGCTCTATGTCCATAGAGTCGAGAAGCTGGTCCTCCATTTCGCGTTTGGAAACCTGTCCCGTCTTTTCCATAAGTCTGTCGGCAAGGGTTGACTTACCGTGATCGATATGGGCTATTATGCAGAAGTTGCGTATGTTTTTCTTTTCCATATATAAATCAATTATAATTCAAATATAATCTATTTGCAAGCGCAAAAACGGTCATTTTGCCGTTAATCTGTTGCATACATAAAACTGCCGTGTTATAATGGAAATACGTTACAAACGGAGGAAACGCCCATGCCAAAAGTATTCGGGTGGCAACACATCGTATACCTTGTAATCTTTGTCGCCGCGTTCGCCGCAACGCTTACTGTAATTAAACTGAAAGTAAAAAGCGAGCGCACGCTAAACATCATAATTAAAAGCTTGGGCGGACTGTTGCTTGCGCTTATTATCTTTAACAGGATAGCGATAGCGTTCCACAGGCATGACGCGTGGGGATTGGTTCCCGACAGCTTCTGCGGAATGACCAGCCTTTGCCTTGCGATATGCGCGCTCGTCTGCAAAAAGGACGCGCTCCCCTTCCACTGTCTTGCATATATCGCTTTCTGGGGCGGAGCTATCACCACCTTCTATCCCGACTTTATCGGGCAGGCTTCGAGCGTAATGTACCCCGCAACGATTTCGGGACTTCTTCATCACGGCGTTGCATGCTATCTTGCGGTGCTTCTCGTGGTTTGCGGATTCGTAAAACCCTCGCTTAAAAAGTTTTACGCCTTCCCCGTAGGGCTTTGCTTTATGATGTGTTACGGACTTTTCCTAATAGACGCATTTAAATTCGAAAGCGCAATGTACATCGGCGCACCGCTTGTGAAGGGAACCTTCCTTACATGGTACGTTGTTGCCGCGTTGCTGATTGGCGCAACTCTCGGGGGCGTGGCGCTGTATGAATATATACTTGGAAGATTGCAGAAAAAACGTTTGTCCGAACAAACCGAACAAACCGAACAAAAAGAATAGTAAAAATAATAAAAAACCGCCGACGACAGTCGGCGGTTTTTTATGCCAGATCAATCCTTGCAGGTTGCAAGTTTTTCCCAAAGCGAGTCATTGGTGAGTATAGTTCCTGCTCCGATTACTGCGGCAAGCTGGGGCTCTTCCGTAACGTTTGCGGGGATTTCCAGCTTCTGCTCGATATATTCCGCAAGACCGTCCATTTTCAAAAGTCCGCCCGAAAGATAAATGCCGCCGCGTACGATGCCCGAAGATACTTCGGCAGGCAGCTTTGAAAGCACGAGCGAAACATATTCCAGAACTTTATCCACATAGGTTACGATTATGTCGTACACCTGTGCAGAGTTCACCGAAACCGAAACGGGCGCGCCGCCCGATACCTCCCTGCCTTCGACTATCGTCATTTTATTGTCGTCGTTCAAAAGACTGCCGACGGTGTTTTTCACGCGTTCCGCCGAGAGTGCGCCTATCTTTATGTTTTTGTGTTCCGCAAGCTCGTCAATCAAATGCACGTCAATATTGCCGCCGCCGAGATTTACGTTTATGCCCGCGATAATTCCGTCCTGCGAAAGCGCGGCTATGTTGGTTATGCCGTAGCCTATGTCCACACAGAAAACGGGTGTGGTTTCGCTTATCGATACGTTATGACCGAGCACTGCGGCAAACGGCGTAAGCGTAAAATAAGTCATACAGATTCCGCACGCGTCGGCTATGCGCTGATACTTGTCTTTAAGCTCGCTTTTACAGCCGCAAGGGAGAATAAACATAACTTCGGTATGTTTTGCGCGGCGGCGCGTAACCTCTATCTTTTCCAGGAAGTATTCCAAAAGGTGCGCGGCAAGCTCTTCGTGAATAATGTCGCCCTCGAATACGGGATTTACTATCTGCGTGTTTACCGCCGCCCTGCCCGAAAGCGCGCGCGCCTTGTCGCCCAGCGCCTTAATGGTCAAACATTTTTCGCCGTCCTCTATGTATTCCTCGACGGCAATGCAAGTCGATTCCATCAACACCACGCCGCAGCCCGGCATATAAATTTTGGTTATGTTCGAACCTAAATCGATTGCAAGTCTTTTCATTTAACGTACCTCTTTAAGCATTTTTCTCACTAAATTAACGGGAAGCCCCACAACGTTGGTATAGCTTCCAAAGTACTCGTTGACGATTCCTCCGTCCTGTATCCCGTAACTGCCAGCTTTATCCAGCGGAGAGCCTCCGTCAACGTAAATTTTTATGAACTCGTCCGATAGGACGTTGAATTTTACTTCGGTCTTGTCGAAGTCGGTAAGTTTGTTGTATTTATTGCGCACGCATACGCCCGTTATTACATAATGCGTTTTACCCGAAAGGCGTTTAAGCGTTTCGAACGCATCCGCCCTGTCCTTCGGCTTTCCGAGAATTTCGCCGCCGAAGCATACGATAGTGTCGCAACCGATAACGGTGTCCTCCGTGTGCGAGGCATAAACTTCGTCGCACTTGCTTTCGGCAAGGGCGCACGCCATTTGCTCGGGAAACAGGGAAAGATTAACTTTTTCGTCTGCCGCCGCAGGAATAACCTCGAACTTCGGAATAATCTGCTTCAAAAGTTCGCGTCTTCTCGGCGAGGCGCTCGCAAGAATAAACATAAAAATTTTTAATGCCGCAAAGTTTAGGCGGCATTTTTACATTAAAGTATTTCGAGATTTTTGTGGAAAGATTTTTTAAACTCTGCCGAAGCCGCCATTGCGTTGCGTATTTCGAGAGCGGCGTCGCCGTCCACTTCCGTCTTCATTATGACGGAATCGCCTAAAATATCGCAGTTTATCGACTTCACGGTGCCGGACATAGACCTGTCGAGGCTTTCCGCTATGCGCAAAATTACGCCTAGCTTTTTGACGATTTCCATATCGTCCTCGTTCAGAATATCCTTATACCTCGCCCATTCGTAAACGTTTATATCCTCTTTTTTGTGACAGCAAGCGGTAAACGCCGCAAGCACAATATCGCGGTGCGATACGCCGTAAAGGTTGGCGTTCAAAATCATATAACAGCTGTGGCGCTGGTGGTTGTAGTATTTTATGCGCATGCCGCAGTCGTGCAGGGTTGCCGCAACCTTTAAAACGCGCAGGTACTGACGGGGGAATTTATGCAGAACGCGCAACTGTTTGAAAAGCTGTATGCTTAAATTCACGACGTGCTCGACGTGCTTTTCGTCGCAGTCGTAATATTTAACGAGCGTAGTCAGCGAATAATTGAGAACGTCTGAAATGGGCTTTTCTTCCGTAATCGGCAAAGCCTGGTTGAACATAATGCCTTCGCGTATGCCCGCGCCCGTCATTAAAATCTTTTCAAAGCCGAAGTAGCCTACAAACGATTTTATAATTGCAAGCGCGGCGGGGAGTATATCCGCACGCTCGGCGGAAAGCCCCTTTATTTTCTTCTTTTTGTCGAGGTCGAGCACCTTTATCATATCGTAAACGCGGTTGAAATCATCGATAGGCATCGAGTAATTGTGAACCGTGTCGAGGGGGTACTTTTTGACCATCTTGTTTATTTTGAAAAGATTTCTGAACGAGCCGCCCACGCCGATCATCTGCACGTCGGGATCGATTTCGCTTATCCATTCGACTTTTTTAAGCTGTTCCGTGAAGAACTCCTCGATCTTTTTCGCCTGCTTTTCGGGCTTCAAGCCGTCTTCCGAAAACAGCCCCGTCAGCGTCACCGCGCCGAACGGGAGGGTTACATAGTTTAAAATGTTGCGGCGGTTGTAATATACGATTTTTGTCGAACCTCCGCCTATTTCGAGAATGAGACCTTTTGGCACGTCCATAGAGTTTATAACTCCGCGATAGACGTAAACCGCCTCCTCCTCCGCCGTCAGAACGCGAATCTTAATTCCGCAGCTCGCCTGAATTTCGTCGAGAAAGCTGTGCTGGTTTTTCGCACGGCGCACGGCGGCGGTAGCCACCGCGATAATGCGCGATACGTTGCTTGCGTCGCACAGCTTGCGGAACATTTTAAGCGTTTTAATGGTCTCGGCTACGCGCGCCGGCTTTAAAAATCCGTCGCGCTCCATATCCTGACCAAGCCTTACGCTTTCTTTCAGCTCGTCCACAACCATAAAATAACCGTCCGCAAACAAGTTGACGATTACGAGACGCGCCGAATTCGAACCTAAATCAATGATGCCTATTTTTTCCAAAATGCACTCCGTGTTAAGGCTTTTTGCCTTCGTAATTTTTGTCTTTTTCGATAAATCAAATCCTCGCGATTATATCATATTATTATCAATTTGTATATAATTTTTAAAAATCTTTGTGCAAGTTGCACAAAGATTTTTTGCTCGGTTTTATCATAAATCCTTTAAATATATATTCCTGTCGTGCAGAAAAAGCTCGGGCTCGACATTCTTTAAGGGTTCTGTTACGAAAGGGCGGTTTGCATAATCGGGGTGGGGGATTATCAGGTTTTCTTCTCGCACGGTTTTGTTGCCGAAAAATATAATGTCTATATCCAGCGTTCTGTCGTCCCAGCGCTTATCGCGCACCCTTCGACACTCCTTTTCTATACGGTGTATTTCAAGCAACAGCTGTTCGGGAGAAATAAGAGTTTTTATTTTTGCGGCGCAGTTGAGGAAGCTGTTTTTCGCAACTCCGCCGTACGGCTCGGTCGTCATATATTCGGAAACCTTTTCAACCTTTACACCGCGCACGGCTTTCAGCTTATCGACGGCGCTGTCAAGATACGCCGCCCTGTCTCCCATACTCGAACCGAGCGATAGATAGACGGTGTTGCGTTCGAGCTCCGCTTCTGCTTCCACGCTGTCGAATTTAACTTTAAGCGGAGCGTCGGGCTTTTTTACGGTAAGCGTGATTTTACTAACCGTCGCAAAGTTTTCCATTACCGCGAACGCGCAGGCGTAGGCCAGCGATTCGATAAGATTGAAGCAGTTTTCCGTCACCGTCTTTGCGATAAGCGAACACACGGCGGAGTAGTTGACCGTTTTATTCAAATCGTCGTGCTTAGCCGCTTCGTAAAAATCGACGGAAAGGTCGGCGTCTATCACAAATCGCTGGGGCGTTTGCTTTTCGAAGCCGTGCACTCCGTGACAGGCGTTTATTTCGAGTCCGCGTATTTTAATTTTCATCGTAAACTTCCTTTATTGCCTGCGCGTTTTCCTTCACGTCGTGAACGCGCACAAACAGAACTTTTTTGCGTGCGGCGAGACGCGTCGATTCAACCGTAGGCGCAAGCCTGCCCGCCACGTCGCCGCCGAACATCGATTTGCGGCTTGTGCCGAGCAGAAGAGGATAGCCGAGCGCGTGAAGCTTTTCGTAATTTTCTAAAAGCTCGAAATTCTGTTCTCTGTTCTTCGCAAAGCCTATTCCGCCGTCAAGGCAGATTTTATTTTTGTCTATACCCGCTTCCAGCGCAACGTTTACGCTGTTTTGCAAAAACGAAGTGATCTGCGGAAAAATTTCGCCCGTAAGCGGTTTTTGCGCATTGTGCATTATGCAGACGGACGCTCTGTATTCCGCCACCGTCCGAGCCATATCATTATCGTGCGTCAAGCCCCACACGTCGTTTATCATATCGGCTCCGCAGTCGAGCGCGGCTTTCGCGCTTTCAGTAAAATAAGTGTCTATTGAAACGGGTATATCGAAGTTGCATTTTATAAGCTCTAACGGTTTAATAAAGCGTGAAATTTCTTCGTTCGCGCTTACTTCGGTGTAATTCGGGCGCGTTGACTGCGCGCCTATGTCTATAACCGCCGCTCCGTCCTTCTGCGCTTTTTCCACCGCCTTCAATATTGTGTATTCGTTGTTACGGCTCGCCGCATAAAAGCTGTCGGGCGTTAAGTTTATTATAGCCATAACGTAAGTGTAGTTCTCGAATTTTCTGTTTGCGATTATCATTTTAATAGATTGAAAACTTCCCTCTTCTTTTCTTCGGGGAAATCCCCTTTAACGCTGTAAGAAATCGTTTTGCTTCCGAACTTCTTAACTCCGCGACAGGTCATACATGTGTGTTCGGCTTCGCATATGACCATAACTCCCTTCGGCGCAAGTCGGAGCATAATTTCTTCGGCAATCTGCTCGGTAAGCCTTTCCTGAATTTGCAGACGTTTTGCAAACACCTCCACCGTACGCGCCAGCTTGGATATGCCCGCCACTTTTCCGTCGGGAATATACGCAACTGCAACCGTTCCGAAAAAGGGCATTAAATGATGTTCGCAAGTGGACGAGAAAAATATGTCCCTTTCAATCACCATTTCGCCGCTTGCCGCCGTAAAGGTCTTTAAAAGATGCCCCTCCGCCGTTTGGTTTTCGCCCGAAAGCAATTCGGCGTAAGCGTCGGCAACGCGGCGCGGGGTATCCCTAAGCCCCTCGCTGTTTCTGTCCGCACCGAGCGCGTCCAACAAATCCTCAACGGCTTTTATCGCCTTTTGCCTGTCCATAACTCCGCCTCCTTATAGCTTGCTTTGCTTCTTTCAATATCGTAAACGTGCCGCAAACTGCTATCACCTCGCCGTCCGCCGTATTTAAAGCCTTTTCAGCGCTCTCCTCGCACCGCGCGTTTTTAAATAATTTTTTACATACTTCCAGCGTTTCCCGTGCGCCGCAGGCGCGGACGCCGCGCGTCGGAACGGTAATTATGCTCTGCGCAAGCGAGCTTAAAATTTTAAGACAGCCCGCCGCGTCCTTGTCCGAAAGACAGCCGTAAATTACCGTGATTTTTTTATCCGCATACTTTTTGAGAAGATCCGACAGCGGTAAAAAGCTTTGCGGATTGTGCGCCCCGTCAAGGATATAAATTCTGTCCTTTTTTATAACCTCGCACCTGCCGGGAAGCTCCGTGCTTTCTATCCCCTTTCGGATTGCGTCCACTCCGATATTTAAACGCCGAGCCGCCTCAACCGCGCACGCCGCATTGTACGCCTGCGCCTCCCCGTACATTTTAATGCGATACCTTTCGCCGCCGTAAGTAAAACCGCGTTCGGAAATTTCCGACGGAACGCAGAAAAACGCGCCTGTATTTTCGAAATATTTTTTCACCTCTCCGCACTGGTACGCATTGACCAATGCGGGGCAGTTTTTTATTATGCCCGCCTTGTGCGCGCATATTTCTTCAAGCGTGCCGCCAAGAACGGAAGTGTGTTCGAGCCCTATCGAAGTTATTATCGCAAGCTCTTTTTTATTCACCGCGTTTGTCGCGTCGTTAAGTCCGCCGAGTCCGCACTCCACAACCGCGTATTCGCAGCCGCTTTCCGCAAAGGCGAGCAGTGCTCCCGCCGTTTCCGCCTCGAAACGGGTTGCGCCCAAACTTTCGGCAACTTCATACGCGCGCAGAAAGCATTGCGCAAGGCGGCGGCGTTCGACTGTCTTGCCGTCTATGCGGAACTGTTCGAAATACGAATAAACTTCCGGCGAGGAAAACGTGCCCGTGCGCCTGCCCGCCGCAACAAGTATGCGCGTGACGTATTCCGCAGTCGAACCCTTTCCGTTTGTACCCGCGATATGAATTATTTTCAGCTTGCCGTCTGGACCGCCGAGCGCGTCGAGCATGCGCCTTGTGCGGGTCGTTCCGAAGTCCATACCGCGCGACGCGAGCGACGCAATTTTACCGAACACTGATTTTTGAGAAATTTTTTCCAACAAAAAAACGCCTCCTGAGGCGTCCGAAAAATTTTATTTTAAGGACGCGCACGTCAACCGCAGACTTACGTCTTTCGTTTGGCGGCTGTCCTACCGCCAACACTTGACGCTTCCGTGCATAACCGCATTATATCACGGCGCGGCGCATAAATCAAGAATATTGAAAAAAATTTTGATAATACTTATATTATGGCACTTATATTTATCCGCACCGCGATTATTTTCATAACTCTGCTGTTTATTATGCGCCTTATGGGTAAAAGTCAGATAGGCGAAATGCAGCCCTTCGAGTTCGTAATCACCCTGCTCATCGCCGAGCTTGCGTGTATTCCTATGGCGGATACCTCGATTCCGCTTTTATACGGCATTATCGCGATAGTGGCTATATTCGTCATGCACCAGATTGTTTGGCTTTTGGACCTGTGGTTTAAGCCTATGAAAACCATTGTCTGCGGAAAGCCTTCGATAGTCATTAACAAGGACGGCATAGACGAACAGGAATTGAAGAAAAACAACCTTGACGTAGGCGACCTAATCGAAAGTATGCGCGTTGCAGGCTACTTTGCGCTTGACGACGTGTATTACGGGCTTTACGAGGCGAACGGAAGTTTTTCCGCATTGGAAAATCCCGACCGTAACACCACCTCGCTTTCTGTTACTGTAATCGACGGAGGCAAGCCCGACGAGAAAAACCTTAACCTGTGCGGATTGGATTTACAGAAATTAAAAGACTTCCTCACCGCGCAGAACGCGAAAATGAAGGAAGTCGTTGTTATGACCGTCAACGCCGACGGCAGAGTTTATTTTCAGAAAAAGGGTGAAAAGTATAAAATTCTTAAAATGGAGGTCGGCGGGAAATGGTAAAATCAATAATATACACATTGACCGCGCTTGCCCTTTGCGTCGGCGTTTTTATCGGCGTGGAAATTTACCTGCATAAACAGTTCGAACAATTCGGAGACGCGCTCGAAACGCTGTACAGAAAAATAGAGAACGAAGAAGCCAACCGCGAAGACGGCTACGCCGTGCGCGAAATGTGGGCAAACAAAAAATCGAAGCTGCATATCTTTCTGCCGCACAACGATATTTCTTACGTCGACTACTGGCTTAACGAAGCCTGCGGACTCATTTACGAGGGTAACTACCAGCTTGCGCTTTGCAAAATAGAGGTTCTCCGCGACGTTGCGAAAAACCTGCCCGACAGCTATTCCCTAAAATTAGAAAATATTTTCTAAATTATTTGTCTTGTTTAATTTCAGAATAAAAAACCAATTGCGCTTATTCGTATTCGTCTAAGCTACGCCTGTTTTCGTAGAACCCGTTAGGTTCGGGCGGACAAAAATTTTGAGGCGGACAATTCGGCGGCGGACAGTCCGGGCGGCAGTTCCCGCGTCGGTCGTTCGGCGGGCAGTCGGGCTTGGGCGGCTTGCCGCCGTCTATCTTTACCAAAATAGCGTCCTCCCCTATCTTCGTGACGCATTTCACGGGAATAAACTGTTCCTGCCGCGAAAACCTGAAACCCTTGCAACCCGTAACGTAAAAACCCAGCACGTTGTTTTCAGGAAAGGTAAACGATAAATCGCATACCTTGCCCAAATGCTTGCCGTCGGTTAAGTTTATAACTTCCTTTTGTTTTAAATCGGAAAATTTAAATTCCATAATAATCCACGCTTTTTTAAATAATATATGCGGCAGACGTTTGATAATTGTCTGCCGCATTCGCTTTTTATTTTGTTTTATCTCAGCTTTATCGCCTGCGAAATTCTGTCGGGCAGCGATAACAGCGGATTGCTTTCAAACAGCTTATCGAGCTTGAAGAAGCTGCCTTCGAGTTTAAGGCGGAAGCCTGCCGCCGTAGAGCCGCCTATCCAGTGGATTATCTGGAATACGAGAAGCACCAAAAGCGCGGCGACCGCAAGGAGCAGAATTGCGCCCAGTACCCTGTTTATGATTTTGAACACCGCATTGTTCGACTCGATAATATTCTTTAAAATAAGAACAATCAAAATGCGCACGAGCTGTACGATTATGAACAGGACGATATAGTAAAGAATTATATCGATATGAATTTTAAGAAGGAAATCACAGAAGCCGTTTTTGTCCGTCAACGCGCCCGTAAGTTTATTGAGTATTTCCTGCACGAAATCGAATTCGAGCACTATTCCGCCTATACAATAACATATAAACACGGAAATAATAATTCCGAAAATTCCGTCGGTGAAAAATTTTAAACCTTTGCCAAAGCCCAGAAATGCGCCAAGCGCGCAAATTCCCGCTACCGCCGCGATAGCAATCCAGTCTGCCGCTACCATTCGCCGCCTCCTTATGCGTTTTATCTGATTGTTGACTTTAAGCAAAAAGTTTATTCTTTAAACGAAAAAAAATATTTACGCCGCTTATCCGTCGGGAATAATACTATACAATACATAGCATTGCTTGTCAAGTGTTTTACGCAAAATAATGATAAAAAACCCGCACGTTTTAAACGCACGGGTCACATATTTTGCATATTAAATTTTTTTAGGGGTTTAAGACAGCGCCACACGGCGTTTACCGTCGCGTCTTGCATATTCTCGTAAGGGTTGTCGTCCCTCATCTGTTTACGCGCGGCGCTTGCTTCTTCGAACGTATCGAACAAGCCGTACTCGTTCAGTCTGTGAATTTGCTTGCTTATCATATTCTTTTTATCCGTTACAAAACTGATAGCGCAAAGTCCGTCCGTTATATCGAATCCGCAAAACTCGAAGCCCTGCAAGCCTTCGAGCCTTCTCGCTTCGCTTTGTCCGTCGTATCTTTCGAAATAAAGCAACTGTCTGCCGCAGGTAAGCTGCTGCTTTTTAGCTTCCGTTATCATAAGCGCCTCCTCTTCGGTTATCGATTCGGCGCTCCGAATTAAAGAAGCAACGTCTTCCTGAAAGCACATAAGACTTTCAAAATAGTCGGTTTTAATTAATTGGAATATTTGAAAATTATCCAAAACGCAATTACGACCCAAAGTTACAACTTCATTTTTTCCGACTAATCCCGTAACCGTTTCAAACTGCTTATCGGGGAAAAATCTTCTTGCCAAAAAAAGTCCGTATGCCTTAACCATAATTTTTCCTCAAACTTTCTTCGCGGATATGGGAAAGGTTTCACCAGCGCCCACAAAATCCAACACCAGCGTGTATCGCCTATCTTTTCATATTAAATTTTATAACAAGCATTTGTCGATTTTTGTTGTTTTATAGTTGTATATTTTTGTTGCTTTTTGTTGGATTTTGTGGTAATATCTGGAAAAGGAGCAACAAATGGACAGAATTTTAGAGTTACTTTTAGTAGAAGACGATCAAAACGACTGCAAAAGCTTTGTAAGCGCGGTTGACAACGATCCGGACAACTTCTCCCTTATAGGAATAACCAACAATTCCGCACGCGCTTTCCAGTACGTTATAGACTCCCACCCTGACGCCGTTATCCTCGACCTCGAACTGCATCACGGCTGCGGCGACGGGCTTGACCTTTTGCAAAGAATCAGGGAGGCGAACCTTCCGCATGTTCCTTTTATTCTTATAACCACAAACAACATAAGCACCGTTACGCACGAAATCGCGCGGGAAATGGGTGCGGACTTTATAATGACGAAGAATCAGGAAAATTACTCCGCCGTGTCCGTTTTAAGCTTCTTGAAGATAACGAAATCGGTAATTTTAAACCGCAGACAGCAGACAGGCGCGGAGAACATAGAAGAGTCTCCCACGCAGGCGGCGAAAAGAATTCAGCGCAGAATCTGCACCGAGCTTAATAAAGTGGGCATAAGCCAGAAGTCTATAGGTTACAAATATCTTATCGACGCAATAACAATGACGATAAAGGACCCCGTTCCGCGCATTTGCGGCGTTATAGGCGAAAAGTACCGCAAAACCGAAAGCAGTGTTGAGCGCGCTATGCAAAACGCGATTAACCGCGCGTGGCGCACTTCCGATATAAACGAACTGCTTGCCAACTACACCGCGAAAATAAAGCTGGAAAAGGGCGCGCCCACTATTACCGAATTTATTTACTACTACGCGCAGAAAATTAAAAACGATTATTAAAAAAACCGGCCGCACGGTTAGCGTGCTGCCGGTTTAAAAAATTTAGATGCAGAGCCAAAACGATCTACACCAGCTCCAAAAAGCCTTCAACTCTTTCCACATGATGACTTTTTAACTCCTCCTTTGTTTTTCTTTGATTATAGAATTTTCAAACAAAAACCGAAATTCTGTTTTGGGAGTTACTTTTATTAGAAATACTTGACAATTAGGATTTACTATGGAAGCATTTTTATTAGCGCTTTCAAAATATTCCGTGCTGTTTATATGCGGATTTTACGGATATTTGAAGCTTGCAAAAATTAAGTTAAAACTTATAAACCTGCTTGATGTGCTTATTGCGGTGGCTTTTGCGTGCGCGCTTTACTTTGCAACCAACAAAGTCAGGCTTTTGCTTCCCGTTTGCTTTTTGTTGCTTACCTTCCTTTACACGCTTGTGCGGTACAGGCGTTCGCTTTTAACAACCGTAACTTTAAGCGTTATTTCCTGCGGGATAGCGATATTTACAATGGTTATTGCCTTTATCGTATCTATTCCTATGGAATTTATTGTTTTTAAGTTTGTTTTACACGAAACTGTAAGAAATGCCATAATTGCCGTACTTCTTTGTTCTCTGCAAATGATTACAACGTTTTTGATTTTCAGAATCAAAAGACTGCGCAGCGGAATTTCACTGCAAAACAATAACGGCACAATAGAGCTGTTGCTTTTAACCAGTATTCTCAGTATCTTCTTCTATTCCGCATTCTATATCAAAAACATAACTCAATCGCCTATGGAATTGATAATGATGACGCTTGTTTTCTGCGGACTGGGAATAATCATTCTATGGAGAAAGCATGTTACAAACAGCTACCACGACCAGATTCAAAAGCGCAACGAAATTATGTACGAAAGCCGGATAGAGGAATACGAAAAAGAAAAACACGCGCTTTTAGAGCAGAACGCAGAACTTTCCAAAATTATTCACAGGGACAACAAACTTATCCCCGCAATGGTTACGGCGGTTAAAAAGCTGATTGCAGACGCGCCGAACAAAAAGGATTTGAAAGAGCTTTTAAGCCAGCTTGAAGAGCTTTCCGCCGAGCACAGCGAAATTATAAACAACTACCAACAGAAAGCCGACACTTTGCCGAAAACTGAAAACATTGCGCTTAACGCGGTTATTCACTTCATTTACAACAAAGCTTTGCAAGCCGACGCCGAAATAGAATTTATTGTGGACGAGCAAGCGGTTAATCCGTTATTGCAATGCGTAAAGGACCACACCGATTTGAACACGATTTTGTGCGATTTGGGCGAAAACGCGATTATCGCGACAAAGAGCGTTGAACGGCGGAAAATATGCGTTATTTTTGCAATGGACGGAACAAGCCCGTGCGTAACGTTCTTCGACAGCGGAAAACCGTTTGACGAAAAGGTTATTGCAAACATGGGCAGAAGACGGATAAGCACGCACATTTCCGAAGGCGGAAGCGGTATCGGACTGATGACGCTTTTCGAAATACTGAATAAGTACAACGCAAGTTACTGCCTTGACGAAACGCCCGAAAACGCCGACTACACAAAGAGCGTGAAAATTACGTTTGACGCGCTGCACAACATTAACGTGATTTCCGAGCGTAACAGCGTAAAGAAAATTTGCCAGCTTCGGTCGGATATTAATTTTTTGAATAAATAAGCGCAAAAAAAGGGCGGTGCGTGCAAACTTGCACGCACCGCCCTAATTTATTATTTTACTTTATTTTTTTACAGCGCCGTTATCGCACTTGTTTCCCCAAGAGTCGATAAGCTCGTCCTCTCTGTAAACGCAGATAATTTCGCAGTGGTTTGCGCACTTTCCGCATTCGAAGCCGCGCGTTTTAAACTCTATATCCGCAGTATCGAACGAGAAGGCTTTTTCCTTGCCGCTCTTTCTTGCAAGCACGGCAACGCCAAACGCGCCCATAAGGTGACCGTTTTCGTCGACGATGACCTCGCATCCCACCTCGTCCTCGAACGCCTTTTTGACGCCGCAATTTTTACTTACGCCGCCCTGAAAAACTATGGGAGCGGTTATTTTTTTGCCCTTGCCGATGTTGTTTAAATAGTTTGTGACAACCGCCTTGCACAGCCCTGCGATTATGTCCTCTTTCTTGTGACCTATCTGCGCTTTGTGCACCAAATCGCTTTCCGCAAAAACAGTGCAACGCGCGGCGATGTTCGTCGGCTTTTTAGAAGTGAGGGCAATCCGTCCGAAATCTTCTACGGAAACGCCGAGTCTGTGCGCCTGGCTCGATAAAAACGAGCCTGTGCCCGCCGCGCAAAGGGTGTTCATTGCATAATCCACGACGAATCCGTTTTCTATGATAATTATTTTCGAGTCCTGCCCGCCTATCTCGAAAATGGTGTTCACGTCGGGGTGGACGGTCGTCGTGCCGATAGCGTGCGCGGTGATTTCGTTTTTAACGACGCAAGCGCCCGTCATAACGCCGATAAGCTTCCTGGCGCTGCCCGTAGTGCCTACGGCGACAACCTTTACGTCCTTGCCTTCGAGCTGTTTTTGGAGAACCTTCAAAAGTCTTTTGACCGCGCCCATAGGGTCGCCTTCCGTCCAAAGATATTCCCGTGCGAGTATATTGTTGTTTTCGTCAATGACCACGCCTTTCGTGGAAATCGAGCCTATATCTATACCTAAATAACCTTTCATATTATTTTGCGTTCCTTGCCTCCACCATATCGTAAAATGCTTCGAGCCTTGTTTTCACGCCCGTCTCGCTCGTCTGCGAATCGAAACTGAAATGCAGAATGGGAATATTGAAATCCCTGCTAACGTTCTGCAAGATAGGCATAGCGTCGATTTCGGGAGTACAGCCGAAGGATTTTACCTGAATAATCCCCGCACAGCCCTCCTTTGCGAATTTGATTGCCTCCGCAATAGTGCAGTTTGCCGTTGCGCCGAGATTGTACTTTGCGTATTTTTTTGCGTACTTGCGTTTCTTTTTGTTTTGCCTCTGAATTACCGTGCAGGTTATATTCATCTGGCGGTAAACTTCCATACCGAATTTAGCCAGTTCCTTTTCCATAAAATAGTTGGAAAAAGGCTCCTGCACGGTAAAGTAGTCGCCGACAAGTCCCACCTTTATAGTCTTCTGGGGCTTGTCCGTCTTTATTCCGTTTAGCTTTTTCCAGTATGTTTTGGAAAGCTTTTTAAACTCCTTGCCGTTTGATACGTCTTCGATTTTTTTAAGAAACTCTTTATAAGTTGCATCGAATTCGCCGTCGTTCACCTCGAACCCGACGTTGCGGCGGATATAATCCTCGAATTTATCCAGCGTTTTGAATATACTTAAAGTTACGGGAATGGCAAGCCCTACCTTCACTATCGACATTTCGGGGTTTATAATTCTAAAATTTTCAAACACCGATTTGCGCGAATGCCAGTCCACAGCCGCCATATCGAAAAAACGGAAATCATAGCCCGAATCGTGCAAAATCGTTGAGTTAAGCTCGCCGTAATAATTTAGGCGGCAACCTCCGTAAATCTGCATAAGGCAGTTTGCGCCGAGCTCTAACGCTTCCAGAAAACAGCCCATAGAATACTTAAACGGCGAACAGACGTAATCGGGGCTGATTTTACTGCCTAACTCCAACGTCCTTTTGCTTATGGGCGGCGGAATCAGGTACTTCACTTCGAAGCCCTTTTCGCAAATATATTTAAAAGCGTAGGCATAGTTTGCCATGTGCGGAAAACACGCCACAACCCCGCTGTTAATCATAGTTGTTCCTTCCTTAAATTAATTATGTCGACGAAGCTTTCCACTCGCGTTTCCATACCCGCGTAACCGTCCTGCGAATCGACTGTAAGCGTCATAATGGGCTTATCTTTGAATTTGCGCACGATAAACTCGTTGACCATACTGTCCGTTCCGCATGGGAAAGTGGTGAGTAGAATTATTCCGTCCACTCTGTCCTTTAAAAGTTGAATCGCGCCGAGAAGGTGCCTGTTATATGCCCACGGCATATTTTTGGAAACCTCGTGAGAGGCGCGTATGCACTTCATTTCGTCCAGATATTCGGCGATTATCGGCTCGCACCCCATTTCCTTAATCATATTAATTACTGGCTCGCCGACGTACTTATCGCCCACGTTATAGGAATGTGCAACCAGCAGAAGCTTTGTTTTGCGGCTTTCTTCGAGAATTTTTTCCTGGTTCTGGTCCCTGAACATTTCAAAGTACTGCTGCGCCTGTTTCGCCATCATATAGGCGTACTTGCGCTGTGAGCGTTTGACTTTAAGGAACTTGCCCATTTTCATAACCGCTTTGCGCTCGCGGTAAATTTTTTTATCGCCGACGTTATAGAAAAGCAGTTTTACATTTCTGTCGCGGAAGGTGTTTTGCACCAAATCTGTCTGGGATAAAAATTTGGTGCACATTTCGTAACCGCGATGATACGCGACGCGCGGAATAAAAATATAGTCGCATTTGCCGATAAGCCAGTCGACGTGTCCCAAAAGGAGCTTTGTCGGCAGGCATGTTTCGTCAATGGCTATATTTTCGCCGCGAGTCAAAATTTCCTTGTTGGTTTCGGGGCTTATTATATATTCCGCGCCTATTTCGTCAAAATAGGTCGTCCAGAATTTTTCGTTTTTGAAATATAAAAGCGCGCGGGGAATTCCTATTTTCATAATTTATTTCGCAAAGAATGCAACCGCTATTGCATTCGGTCCGACGTGCGTGCCTATGGTGCTGCCTATCATATAGCAAGGCAGATTCTCGGTTTTGCCCTTCCATAATTTTTCGCTGTCGTTGACGTATTTTTGAAGGAACTCGTCTGAAAGCCCAGAATAGCCGAGCGCATACGGCAAATCGAAGTTTATGCCGCCGCAGTTCTCCACAAGACGGTTCAAAAGGTTATTGCTCTTCTTCGAGCCCACAGCTTTGCCCTGCAACTTTATTTCGCCCTTGACGACGGAAATTACGGGTTTGATGGAAAGCATTTCGCCCGCGATAGCCGCAACGGAAGAAATGCGCCCGCCCTTGCGGAGATACTTCAACGTGTCAAGCACGGCGAGAAGCTGTATTTTATGCTTCTTCTCATTTAGCTCCGCGACGATTTCGCTTGCAGTGAGATTACCCTCGTTTACCAGCTTAATGGCATACTGCAATAAAATTCTTTCGCCTATGCACGCCTCGATACTGTCTACAACGTAAACCTTGCCGCCGAACTTCTTGGCGGCTTTTACCGCCTCAGAATAAGTTCCCGAAAGCTTCGAGGAAATTGTTATCGCTATAACCTCGCTTCCGTCGTCGGTAAGCTGTTTGAAGCTTTCTTCCCAGCTGTACTCGTTAATTTGGCTTGTCTGGGGAAGCTGTGCGCTTTCGATAAGCTTTTCGAAAAATTCACGGTGTAAAAGGTTTACGCCATCGGAATATTCTTCTTCGCCGAAACGCACTTTCATAGGTATTAAGCTGATTCCCAACTTTTCCGCTTCCGTCTTTTCCACGTCGGAAGCAGAGTCCACTATAATTTTAATCATCTTTTTCAATTAAATCCTTATAATAATTTTTTAAGTTTCCAACTATCGTATTAAGCGATTTATAGAAGAAAGTTCTTTCCTCATCGGTAAAATTCATACTGCCTGCCTCCACCGCTTTCTCTGCGCGCAGGCACACCTCGTCGGCAATTTTTCCGCCCTCTTCGGTCAGAGTTACAACCGCGTTTCTACCGTTCGGGTCATACTTCACATAACCCTTAGCCTGCATAATTTGCAACGCGCGGGAAATTGCCGCTTTGTCCTCCAAAGCAAGCTCGCCCAGCGCCTTCGCCGTCAATCCCTGCGGATTTTTTTTAAGAAAGTAGCTGCACATAACGTGAACGGGCTTCAAGCCGTACTTTTCAATTTCATAGGTTTTTATTTTCTGAACCAGCTTATTCAGCCTTAAAACAGATACCGTAAAATCAACAAATAAATCTTCCATAGTCAGCCTTAGTTGATTAGTCAACCATTACCGATTATATCTGTTATTATGTGCGTTGTCAACTTTTTTAGTTGACTAATCAACTGATTTTTTTATTTTAACGCTTCAAGCCATTTTGCAAATAAAAAAACGGACGCAATTAGGGTAATTCCCATAAGGAATTTAATAAAATGCAAATAAAAAGATTTAAGCATAGCGTTAAGCTGTGCCTTTTCTGTACTTTTTTTGTGGACGAACTCGGCTACTCGTAGCCTAGTGAGATATAGATATGTTTTATATTTCCCGCAAAATTCAATCGGTTGCGTTCTTTCATTTTTCGTGATATAATGATTGTACGATAAACAGTAATTTAGCGGAGATTTTAATATGCTTACAACAGAGCCAACTATTGAAATGATTCAGGAGTGGAAATGCATATATAACGAAAATCGTGATAAGTTGAAACCGAATCGGAAAAGCGGAGCAGAAATAAATGATTATTTTTGCAACAAATATCGTTTTGAAAAATTAGATTCTTTATCTTTTCATGATGTCGTAGAATTCAACATTATGAAAAATGAATCTAATAGAGAGAAATTACCGCAAGGTGCAGTACCGCAAATTGTTGCATATAAAGCTAAAGATTCATCTGTTTTAGTCGGGATTGATTTAGTTACGGGGTTTTTCCATATTGAAGGAAAAGATATTAATAGAGTGGCGGAAATTTACGATGACCTTTTTCTGTTCAGAGGATTAGACGAAACAGATATAAAAAATTATTTTTTAGTCGCACAATACATTCAGTGCTTGAATAACAAATTATCATAGTAACGATAAATTTCAATTTATCGTTATTAAAATGTTTAGTTAAAAGCTCTCAAACAAATTTGTTTGAGAGCTCTTTTATAATCGCATGTCTGTTCCCTATGGGAATTGCGCTTTAGCCCGTCCGCTTTTTACTTATATATTCGGTATTTTAATTTCAACGTTGCACGATTTTTTTTACGACGGAAGCTCAACTTCAAAGCGGCTCGATAATTACAATCTTCAAGCCTTTTGACCTTGCGTAATCTATCGTTGACTTTGTTCCGCCGCCCGTGCCGTTATACAAGGCAATTAAAAGCCGTGAATTATCAACCATAAAGCGGTTGCGCTCGAACATACATTCCGCACCGATATATTCGTCATATATACAGCGGATACCGTCTAATCTTTTCAACAGCTTTTTATAACGCTTCTTTTCGCGGTCAAGCCATTTCGCGTCCTGCGTTCTGCACGGTAACGCCCCGATTAGTTTTATATCTTTGTATTTCTTTTTTAAGTCAAGCACGGTTTCGGCCGCTATCATATCGAAGCCGATAGCCATACCGCAATAAAAGGTTTTAAAACCGTTTTCTATTGCGTTGATTATTTCTTTTCTTAAAGTATTTTTCATTACCTTGCAACGCTTGTCCTTTTCGTTAAAGCGCCAAGATAATTTCTGACTTCTGTGTCCGGTAAAACATACAGCCCGCTTTGAAAATTCGCACATAAAAAAGATGCCGCTCCCTTGCGAGAACGACACCATAGAATATACCGTTCATCGCATAGTCGCCAAACCAATTTTACACTCTCATTGAGATTGTAAACGATTACTGAGCATAGTTCTACCATTACTATCCTCAATGAGAGTTAAATATAAAATTGATTTGGCAATTTTTATTTTAGCAAATTGCGGTTATAATGTCAATAAGAAAAAAGCCCACGCACCCACCGGTGCATGAGCTTATTAATTTACCGCAAATTTTAAGCTTTTAACAGATAGCCGATTTAATCTGCTTCAACGCCGTTTTTTCGAGGCGTGAAACCTGCGCCTGCGAAATACCTACCTCCTGAGAAATTTCGGTCTGGGTCTTGCCCTCGAAATACCGCAAAAACAAAATTTTCTTCTCCCTCTCTTCAAGCCGCGCTATCGCGTCGTACAGCGCCGCTTTTTCCGTCCACACCTCGTCGTTGTTCTTTGCGTCGAATATCTGGTCCATCAATAAAAGGGTGTCGCCCGATTTGTTGTAAACGGGTTCGTACAAGGACACGGGGTCGGAAATGGCGTCAAGCGCATAAGCGACTTCCGATACAGCTATATTCATTTCCTTTGCTATCTTGTCGTAGGTTACGTCCTCGTCGTCAACTTCTAATTTTTCACGGACTTTTAAAATCTGATACGCCGTGTCGCGTATGCTTCTTGAAACACGCAACGAATTGCCGTCGCGCAGGTATCTTTTTATTTCACCTAAAATCATAGGGACCGCGTAAGTGGAAAACTTAACCCCTACGGAAATATCGAAGTTATCAATCGCCTTAATAAGCCCTACGCAGCCTGCCTGAAACACGTCGTCCGCGTTGGCGTTCTTTGCCCAGAACCGCCTTACAAGCGACAGCACAAGGCGCATATTGCCGACGATGAATTTTTCCCTCGCCGCCTCGTCGCCGCCTTTCAGCCTGCGCATAAGCTCTTCCTGCTCTTTACCCGAAAGCAACGGCAGTCCGGACGTATCCACACCGCAAATAACAACCTTCTGTAACATATTTTATCCCTCCCTTCGATGAATATGTAAAGCCGCGCGAAGGGGGGAATTAAGTTTTAAATCTGTTTGGAAATATCCTTTTTGAGTTTTGAAATTATCTTCTTTTCAAGACGGGATATGTAGCTTTGGGATATGCCCAGTTTGTCCGCCACGTCCTTTTGCGTCATTTCGTCGCCGCCGTCGAGGGCAAAGCGCATACGCATTATTTTCTGTTCGCGTGCGGACAGTTTGGAAAGCGAAGCCCTTAAAAGCTCGCGCTCGACTCCTCCTTCTATGTCCGAATATACGCTGTCCGCGTCCGTGCCCATAACGTC
This sequence comes from uncultured Christensenella sp., assembly GCA_910585705.1. Classification (GTDB taxonomy): domain Bacteria; phylum Bacillota; class Clostridia; order Christensenellales; family Borkfalkiaceae; genus Coproplasma. The sequence continues at coordinate 108,017 of CAJUER010000003.1, read as the reverse complement.
GGAAAGCAAAAGCTCGTTACCCTCCCAGTCGGTGTTCAGCGGTTCGTCAAAACTGACCTCCTGTTTAAGGCGCGACATACGGCGCAGATACATTAATATTTCGTTTTCTATACAGCGTGAAGCGTATGTTGCGAGTTTAATGTTCTTTTCTGATTTAAATGAATTTATAGCCTTGATAAGTCCTATCGTGCCGACGGAAACCAGGTCGTCGCCGTCAACGCCCGCACCCTCGAACTTTTTGGCTATGTACACGACGAGGCGCAGATTGTGCTCGACAAGGTCGGCCTTCGCGCGTTCGTCCCCGCTTTCGAGGAGGGAAATTTTATCGCTTTCCTCCTCCTGCGAAAAGGGCAGCGGCAAAGCTTCCGTTCCGCATATGTAGTCAAGCGTGTTTTTGCCGAATAGAAGCGACAGAATGTGTTTTATTTTTTCGAACATACTATTCCTCCAAAATATCGGGATGAAGCACCGCGCCACCCGTCGGGTTGGGGCTTATTCCTATAATTACGTTTTTGACGGTTTCCGTCTTTTCTCCGGAGTTTATCTCAATCTTGTCCGCAGTAAAAATTTTAAGTTTTTTACTTCCTGCAACAGTATGTATTTTTACCGCGCCTTTTATTCGGTTCTCGTCGATAATTTTTTTAGCCGCAAACTGCGGAATTACGCTTACAGGCTGTCCCATATGGTAAACCTTGTTTCCGCTGTCGAAAAATCCCGAAAGCTCTACAAACTTTTCACCAGACCATATTTTGCATAGGACTGTGGTTTTGCCTGCCTTTTTTAATTTTGCGGCAATTCTGCGTGCAAGTATAATCAGAAGAAGGGCGCAGAAAAGCGGTATTCCTATCGGCACCGACGAAAGAAAGTAGCCCTTGCCCTCCGCATAGCTTATCCCCGCAAGCGAAAACACGCCTATAAGCGCGCCGCCGAGCAACGCGGTGAAGCCGAGAAACAGAGCCGACATTTTAATGTATGCTTTGAAACTCCCGTACTTGCCTGCAACTGCGCAAATAATTAAGCCTGAAAGTAATTTTATTAAAATTGACCATACAGCTTGCAGTTTGAAAAGCGGAAACACAACCGCAAACGCGGCGCCGAGCGCGGAAGCAATGCAAAGCCTGAAAATACCCGCCCTGTTTTTGCTTACGAGTTTTGCGCAGAATAGAAGCGTGAAATCCATACAGAAGTTTTCAACTACGGCAAGTTCAACGTATACCTGCATTGTAGAAGGTATTATAGCGTAAGGTTTTATAAGAAAAGCGTAAAAAAACGGCGAAACCCGTCGAATTTCGTCGTGTGCGCGCTATTGAAAATAACGGTAAATTAACGGCGGCGCACGGAAACTCCGCACGCCGCCGTTAATTATTTCAAGCACAGAAATCAATTATCGTTATCCTGCTTTTGCTTTTGTTCTTGCTTTGTCTTATAGGCACGGTTAAGCGCGCTTGCTATGATAGACAAGTAATATACGACAATGGTTGCAAATGCAAACCATAAATATTTTATAGTATACGGAACAATCTGCCCCATTTCATCATAGCCGTGTCCGCCCTCTACCCTATAAACCTTCATTGCCCAAGACATAAAAAGCGCATAAGCAATTATATTTACGGCGTATAAAATCAGCTTTCTGTAATGCGTTTTTAAAAATTTTTTAAAATCAAAAGATTTTTTATCCATACATTCACCTCGTTAATATTCTATTCCAGAAAGGTCAATTTCTATCTGCCATTGCTTTTCTGCGCTTGACAATGAAATTCCGCCGGCTAATCCGCCTGCACCTACATTTATGGATACGGTTCCTTTAACAATATCGTAAGTATGTATATATGTAAATCTGACGGACGTCATTTTGTTTTGCAATTCGCCTACCTTAGTTAAAGTAACATAAGACGACCCTTGAGTTAAAGATTTTCCGTCCTGGTTTTTCTCGATAAACTGCCATACTACTCCGGAAAAAGAGTTGGTTAAACACCTTGAAACTGACAGAGGTTTGTTATATGATTGGTTATTAACAAAATCACTAAAATAACCTCTCATATTATAATCGCTACCTTGTATAGTACCTTCGCCGCCCCAAGTAAAGCCCACGTAATCTTCATAACCTTTTTCAGCTATATATTTATTATCGTTAGAGGAATAATTCTTTTCCCACATAGAAAAACCCGAAACTTTATACCAGTCAGAATCAGCGTAGTAATCCGCCGTAAGCATTATACTTAAAGCATAATAGCTTTCTTTATCCGTGCCCAACGAATGCGTTGCAGAAGTACGAAGTGTATCAGAATTCTCATTCAAACTATCGCGCTTATAAGCTTCCACTTCTGATTTTTTCAACAAACGGCTGTCTTTCGGGTTTCCGTCACCGTCATACTTTTCTGCTACCCAAACTTTTTTTTTCGGCGGCTAAAACAAATTCCCCTTTATCTTCTGCAGTCAACTTTTTACCTGCTGCCGATTTCTGATTTTGCCCGTTTCTTTGGTTGAATAATTCTTCCGTTAAGTAATACGTAGTTTCGCTGTAATAATCGCCGTCCGAACACATAGTAAAGCTATCTAACGGTTTCAAATCGCTATGATAAGCAGATACGAACATAATTACGAATAACGTAATTAATGCAAATGACAAGAGTGCAACTCTTTTGAAAAATGTTTTCTGTTTTTTCATAACTATTCTCCTTAAAAAATTTTATAATAAAAGTTTATAACAGAATTCGTTTCAAGTCAATACCAATATGAAAAAAAGCTGTCCCGAATTTGTCCCTTTATTATTTTCTTGCTTTTCGCAGCGGTAAGTGATACACTTTTTATATGCAATGCATTTCGGGAAATTATATAAAAAAACTACGGCAAAGTAAAGGATATTCTCTGCGCGAATTTGCAAAAATGATTTACGTTTCCAAATCATCCTTGCAACGTTGGGAAAAATCAAATCTGCCGGACGATGAGGATTTACTGAAAAGAATATCCGCAATTTTTGATATGTCGGTTGAGGAAATGTATTCAAAGTCCCGAGAAAACGAAGACATTATACCGACGGAAAAACAGCTCACCGAAATGCAATTCGGCATAAAAGGACTTGCGGTCGTTTTAGGTTTTTTAGCCGTTTTCGTTATGATTTTTATTTTGTTTTATAAGTAACATAAAAAACTGGCGGCGCGTGCAAAGCACGCGCCGCCTTATTTTTTAAAAATTCAAAATTCTATATTGCTTACTGTTTCCTTTAATTCTTCAACGCTTGCGCATGCAAACAAGCGTGTGCGCAATGCCGCCGCACCCGATAGTCCCTTTATGTAAAAGGCGCACATTTTGCGCATAAACACGCAAGCGAAGCGTTCGCCGAAAAGTTCGAGCGTGTCGTCAATCTGTGTTAAAATAAGCCGTTTAACGTCGGGCTTCGGCATACCGCTAAGTTCCGCGAATATCCATGGGGAAAACATTGCGCCTCGCGCTACGCAAACGCCGTCCGCGCCCGTTTCGTTCAAAAGCCTATCCGCGTCCGCTTTGCAAAAAACTCCGCCGTTGGCTATAACGGGAATTTTCACCGCGCTCTTCGCCTTTGCAATCGCGGCGCAGTCAACCTCCCCTGCGTAAATTTTATCGCGCGTTCTGCCGTGAACGGTTATCAAATCCGCGCCCGCTCCCTCGCAGACCTTTGCAAATTCGGCGGCGATTATTTTGCCCTTTTCAAGCCCGACGCGGAATTTTACGGAAACGTTTTTACCGCTCTTTTTACAGGCGGAAATTATTTTCGCCGCAAGCTCGGGCTTTGCCATAAGCGCGCTCCCCTCGCCGTTGTTGTAGATTTTGGGCATGGGGCAACCCATATTTATATCGATAAGGTCGAACGGCGCAAGATGCACGCTTTCCGCCGCACGGCGCATAATCTCGGGATCGCTTCCGAAAAGCTGGCACGCCTTTACCCCCTCGTAATCGGGCGTAACAAACAGTAAATCCTTAGTCTTTTCGTTGTCGTAGCAAAGCCCCTTTGCGCTCACCATTTCCGTAAAAGTCAAGCCTGCGCCGAGCCGTGCGCACATTCTGCGGAACACCGCGTTTGTGTACCCCGCAAGGGGCGCAAGCAAAATATTGTTCGGCGTTGTCAGTCCGCCGATTTTAAGAGGGTGAACGTTCATAATTCTTTTTTTGCTTTGTGCCAGTACACGTCGAGTTCCAGCTCGTTCAAATCGGTTATGTCTTTTCCGTCCGCAATAATAAGCTGTTCGCACTTTACAAACCGTGCGGTAAATTTCTGCGTGGCGGCGCGAAGGGCTTCCTCGCAGTCCGCGCCCGCAAGGCGGCAGGTATTCACGGCGGAAAACAGCACGTCACCCGCCTCGTCGAATACGGCTTCCGCGTCGCCTTTAATCTGCGCTTCGATTAACTCTTTCAACTCGTCTTCGAGCCGTTCCGCCGCCGAAACCGAAGAAAGGAAATCCATTCCCGATTTAGCCGCGCGCTTTTGCACCTTCTGCGCGCGAAGACACGCGGGGAAGTTATTGGGCACGGCAAGCACCGTTTCGCCGAAGGTGGACTGGTTTTTTTCAACCGTCTTGTTCTTTTCCCATACGCTTAAAGCCGAATCGCTGTCCTGCGCCTTGTCCTTGCCGAATATATGCGAATGGCGGAAAATGAGTTTTTTGACCAGCCGCGTAATAGCGTCGGAACCGCTGAAAACGCCCTGCTCCTCCTTCAATACCGCGTGGAAAGCCGCCTGCAACAGCACGTCGCCCGTTTCCTCTTCTATTCCGTCGTCGTCGCCGCGCTCGATTGCGTCGGCAAGCTCGTACGCCTCCTCGACGACGTTCTGCTTTATGCTTTCGTTTGTCTGCGCTCTGTCCCACGCACAGCCGCCCGGCGCGCGCAAAAGCTTAATCAACGATTCAACGTCGGCATAATCGTACCTGTGTTTTTTCAAAAATTCGCACTCTTCCGCAACAACGGCGCAAGAATAGTCGTAATTTTTTTGTCTGTCAATTTCGTAAATCTTTATCCTTTCGCAAGTTTCCCCGCGAACAAAAACGCAGTCCGCTTCCTCGCCGAATAGATTTGAAAGAACTTGCTTTACGTTACTTGCAATAAAGTAGCAATCCACGTCGTACACTACTGCAGCGGCGCAACTTTTAAGGCCGCCTGTCGCGTATGCGGAAACCGCCGTATAATTCGCAGATGAAATTTTAGCGAGCGACGCGGCGTGCGCGCTTTTGGAAACCCCTTCGATCACTTCGCACGTTTTGCATTTTTTGAGTATGATTTTACAAGCCTCGTCCTCGCACACTGCGCCGTCCACGCAGTAAGCGACGCTGCCCGATTTGGAAGCGTTCAAAACCTCTGCGGCGAGCTTTTTGTTGAGAGTGTCGAAGTTGCGGCTTTTCCCGAACAGTCCGTCCAGAGGCTGTACATTGTAGCCCGAAATGTTTTTATAGGAAAGCGTTTCCGCCGTTCTTGCAAAAATTTTGTCAACGCCTGCAAGGGCGGTTTCAGCCCGTTTCGTCAACCCTCCGTCCGTTACTCCCAATCCTATCAGCGTTATCTTCATTGCGTTTGCTCCCGTTCGATTTTTCCCTACTAATATACCAGAAATTCATCAAAGCCGCAACCAAATAACAACAGTTGGCCGAGATTGCCGCACCCGCGATTGAAAGATTTGTAAACTTGATTAAAACCGCCGTAAGCGCAACGCGCAGGATTGCCGTAGTCCACTGGGTAAGCGTGCTTCTCACGGGTCTGCCGAGCGAGGTCAGGCACGCGGACGACGTCTGGACGAGCGAAAGAGTAACCGCATTAACAGCCATTATTCTGACGAGGTTGACAAGGATAGTCTTTTCGCCGTCGGCAAGAGATGCGAAAATAAGTTTAACGGCAAGCGGCGCGAACGCAAACAGAACCACCGACGCGGGCAGTGAAATCGCAAAGGTGATAAGCATTGACTTGTAAGCCTTTTTCTTTGCGCCGTCAATATCGCCTTTTTCCGCAAGCGGACTTATCTGCGGAACGCTTGCGGCGGCAAGCCCGTACGTTATTGACACGGGCAAATTGATTATAGTTACCGCACAGCCCGAAAAAATACCGTAAAGCGCCGTTGCTCCGTCCGTCATTTCCCTTAAAAGCCGCACCGCCACAATGCTTTCCAAAAGCTGGCTTGCAGGCAACGCAATAGCCGTAAGCGTTAGCGGTATGGTGTATTTTATTATTGCAGAATAGGGCACGCGGGAGGGATTGTAAAGCGGACGGCGAGCCTTTTTGCCCGAATACCATACAAGCGCGATTGCTGTGGAAATCACTTCGCTGACGGTTACCGCAAACAGCGTAGAAGCAACGGCAAGCGCAAGATTTGCACGGAAGATATACGCAAGTACACAGCCGATAACCACCTTTATCACCTGCTCGGAAACTTCGGTGACGGCTGTGGGGTACATATTTCCCCTGCCCTGAAAGTAACCGCGCACAACCGACAGAACGGACACGAAGAACACCGACGGGCAAAGCATTATACAGCAAAGCTTTATTGCGCCTTCGCCCTGAATAGACGCAAGCGGCGCGGACAGCATATACATAAGAATTGTGCCTATAACGCCTATCGTACCGTATAGCGCGAACGCCGTGCGCTCCGCGCCCTTACTGCCCGAAGATATCAACCGCGCAATACCCGTAGGAATACCCGAAGCCGATACCGTTAAGAGGATACAGTACAGAGGATACACCATCTGATATATGCCCATACCCTCTCCGCCGAGAAAGTTGGTCAAGGGTATGCGGTACACCGCGCCGAGAATTTTAGAGATAAACCCGCCGACGGATATTATTATTGCGCCTTTTATAAAAGATTGCTTTTGACTGAACATATTAAAAACCCCGCAAAATTATTATGCGGGGTTTTAAGTATAAATATTTATCATTTATCACTCGAATTGATTTGCAAGTATGGTTGCCGAAAGCTGTGCAAGTTTGCACGCGCCCGCTTCCATCTTTGCGCCCTGTTCGGTAGAAATAAGCGCAACCGCTCCGAGACAGTCGCCGTTGCAGACTATCGGCACGATTATCTGCGCGGTAACGCCGTCTTCCTCGCCCGAAGTTATGGGCACCATGTCGCCGCCTTCGGACAAGTTTGCAACGTAAGACTTTCTGTCGCGCAAAATTTTCTCCATTTTTTCGGATAAGCTCTTTCCGTCGAAATTACGCTGACCGCGCCCCGAAGCGTGAAGAACCTCGTCCGTGTCGCAAATCACGGCAATGTGACCCGAAAGGTCGGAAAGCGATTTAGCCGTTCCTTCCGAAAATTTTTCAAGCGAAGCTATGGGCGAATATTTTTTTAGCATAAGTTCGTCCCTGTCCGTGAATATTTCCAACGGGTCGCCCGACTTTAAGCGCAGAGTACTTCTTATTTCTTTGGGAATAACCACCCTGCCTAATTCGTCTATTCTTCTTACAATTCCTGTTGCTTTCATATAACTCCTGTCTGCGGCGAATTATGCCGTAAAAGCAGTATGTGAAAGCCGTGAAATTATATTCGCCGATTTATTAAATCAATTAAACTTATATTCAATAAGTTTGATTATTGTTTAAATTCATTTTTAAACTGATTTAATTTAATGATTAGTTTTCGTCTTGCAACGGGCAAGCGGCGCGCCTTGAAAAGGCGCGCCGCTTAAGTTTACCACACAGAATACATACTTATGTCGGGTAGTATATTTAATTATTTGTCCTGAAAGGATTCGTAGAAGCCGTCGATATCGAAAGCGTTCGCGTCTTCTTCCGTGCGTTTGAACCTGCCGGATACCGACTGTTTTTTGGTGGTATCGACGGTTGTGGTGGTTGTTATCACCGCGTCGGGCGGATATACGGTAGGCGCGTCAACGCCCGTAGGCGAGCTTGCCTCCGCTTCTATTATCTTCCGCTCTTCAACGCCCGTTTTGAACTGCCGCGCGTTCATCGCCGCAATCGCCGCCGCAGCTGCCGCCGCCGCAATTGCCGCCGCATTGTCGCCGCCCGCGTTCATGCCGTTTACCGGCATACCGCCCTGTACTCCGTTCATTCCTCTGCCGTCAAGCCCATAGCCGTTCTGCATATACGGCAATCCCTGAAGCTGTCCGCCGCCGAGATTTCTAAGCTGCTGAACGTCGTTTTCCAAACGCATAAGCATATACGTTCCGACGTCCATTCCGCCCTGTGCAGGCAACTGCTGGGGATAACTTCTCGACTGGTCTGCGCGAAGCTTTGCAAACTCGGCTTCCAGCTTCGAGATTATCCTTTCTATATCGCTTCCGCCGCCCTGCTGGGGCATCATAGGCATCTGCATTTGCTGGGGCATTACAGGCTGTTGATACTGCTGTGCCTGAGGCATTTGCTGAGGCATTGCAGGTTGCTGGTATTGCTGTGACTGAGGCATCTGCTGGGGCTGTTGCGCCTGTTGCTGTGTCGGCTGTGACTGAGGCATTTGCTGGGGCTGTTGCGCCTGCTGTGCCATTGCCGCAGTCGCCGCCATTGCAGGCGCCGCAACTGCCGCCGCCTGCGCCTTTATCTTCGCAAGCTCTGCTTCCTGCCTTGCTTTTGCAAGCTCCAACTCCGCTTCCTGTTTTGCTTTTGCCGCCTCGCGTTCCTCTTCGCGTCTGCGCTTCTCTTCCTCGCGCTGTTCTTCCTTTAACCTGCGCTCTTCCTCGCGGCGCTGTTTTTCTTCTTCCTTCGCCGCTTTCTTTTCCAAGCGCTTTTCTTTATTCTTACGCGCTACCGCGATTATAATTATAAGAATTATAAGCAGTATCAGAACGCCGAGTCCTATCGCAAACCACAGCCAGTTCTTTTTAACAAAGTCCACTGCCGTGTTTGCAAACGCTTTTAATCCGCTCTTAGGCTCGGTATGCGCCACGCGCGACAAAGTTTCGTTTGTGCCGCTGTCCGCAAACACTACGTTGCCGTTGTCCACGTCTTCGCCCGTAATTATCGCCGAAGCCCAGACCGAACTGCCCTCGCTAAGCTTTTCGAGCGCGCTTCCGCCCGTCTTCGTTTCGTAGTAATTATAGCCGAGCTCCAACAGCATGCCTTCGGGTATCGCCCAGTTCAGCACTGCGCCACCCTTGCCGCCGGTCTTCCACATATCGTCCGTTACGGTTATGCGGTAGGGAAGTATCTCCCACGCGATATTCAACTCTTCGTCGCTTACCCTGTTGCTTTCGGGTACCGACTCGCCGTCCGTTAAAGTGTACTTAGTTGCGCTTGCGGTCGTATCGTTCTTCCAAACGTAGTTGACCGTATCGTTTATTTTGATTACAAGCGTATAGCTGCCGACGTTGCGCAGGAGGTTTTCCGCCGAGCCTTGACCCGTTACGGTTACCAAATCCTTTATCGCCGCATACGTTTCGTTCGCTTCCAACAGGCTGAGTATACTTTGTTCTTTGCCGTTGAATATCGGGTTCTCGCTAAGTTGCGGGATTTCAAGTTCAACGGGCTTAACAGTTATTTCGAACTGCTCGCTGCCGAGCGCGATTTTATAGCCGATTGTGTTTACAAGCTCTATTGCAACGGTATGCTTACCAGAGCCGAGCTGTTTAAGCGCTTCCGTGCTGTACTCTACTTTGTCGTCCTTGTTGCCGTTCCTGTAAATCCACAGCTTGTAAAGCTCTTTGTCGTACTCGGTTGCGTTGCCGGAAGCGTCCAGCTCCTCAACCTTGAAAGTAACCGATATTTCCTTGTAAGTGCCGCTCAGCTCGCCCTCAGGCGTTACGCGAACGCGTATCTTAGTATCGCCGATAACAACCGACGTTTCCCTTGACGCTTCGGGTACGCTCGGGTCCATTCTGTACCCGTCCTGAGGTTCCGCCTTAACGGTTACCATGCCGGGAAGTATTCCGCCGTTGTATTCGCGTTCGGATATGCCCGTCAGCTCGTACAGACCTTGCAGACCTTCGAACCTATGCTCAGTACCCTGATCATCTGTCCAGACGTACACATATTTGACTTTGTCGTCGCCTGCTTTAAGCTTGGGCGCGGGCAGAGTTACGGTTATCTTTTTGCCTGTCTTGTTGCCGTCCGCGTCTATCTCGTCTACTTCGCCCGATACCGTCGTGGGGTTGCCGTCCGCGTCCACATATTTGGTAGGATCTTCCGCGTCGGGCTCGCTCCACACGATGTCCTCTGCGGATATTGTAGAAGCAACTACGCGCCACTTGATTTTTATTACGCTTAAGCTGTTGCCGTCCGCGTCTTTTGCAAGCTCATAGTTGTTCGCCGCGCCGCTCAGAATACTGAACGGTATCGTAGTTTCAAGCAATACTCCGTCCGCCGTCTGTTTGGTTTCGGGCGTCAAAACCGTGCCCTTGCCCGTTATCGTTCCGACTTTGAGTATTACCGAAGTATCGTACGGCTCCGCGCTCAAATCCGTAGGCAGTTTAACCGCTACGACTATTCCGTTACCGCCGTCCTGCACTCCGACTTCGTAGATTACTTCGCCGTTTTCCGTTACGCTTGAGAATTTCGTAAAATCAGATAGCTGGCTCGTCTTTTTATCCTTGACCTTATATCCGAACTCGACCGTACTATTAGGATCGATCTTGAATTTACCGATTTGCCACTCGAACGTGTAATCCGCCTGCGTTTCGTCCACATAGGTATAGCCTTTATCCGATGCGTTTACGAACTTTATCGTTTCGCCGCTCTTGATTTTAAGCCTTACCGTCGTCTTGTAGTAGCCCGCGTCCGTCGTGTTCAGCGCCGTTAAGTATGTGCCTTTTTCGGTCTTGCTGTATGTCGTGGTATAGGTTAAGTTTTCGCTTTCGAAGTAAGTCGGGAATCCGCCGCTTGCGCTCGTGTCCATTTGAAGCGTATACGCTACGGCTTTTTTGTCCGTGCCGAGCTTGTATATAAGCTCCGTGTTGGGCTTCGTCGTCGTGTCCGTGCTGTTCTTCACATACTCGTTCCACGCCGTTCCGTCGTCCTTCCACTGCCAGGTTATTCCGTTTACGCTCGCATTGCCGTCGCCGATTACAAACTGCTGTACGCACGCGCCGGTGCCGTTGCTGTTCAGTTCCGAAGGCAGTTTTGTCGTTTCGTCCACTACCAAAGTTTGGTAGTTCTTGTTTACATCGTTATCCGCAGGCAGATCGAGATATACATAATATGTATCTTTCTTGAAAGCCGCGTTATCCACGTTCAGCGTCTTGTTGTCGATTACGCCTGTAGTCTTAGGCGAAAGCTCCGTGCCGCTCGTTGCGGGCTTCACCGCCCAGCGCAGATTTACGGTTACGCTTTCCGAGTTGACTATAACCGTCTCGTCCAGAATGTAGCTAATAAGCGCGTTCGGCTTGCCGTTTTCGTCTTTCGAGCCTTTGTACGCCTCGAACGCCCAAGTCCACGCGTCCGCCTTGCTTGAATCGATGTTCTTCTGCGGAGAAGTGAACGTAGCTTTGAGCTGTACCTTTTTTATAGTCAGCGTAAGCTCGTATTCCGTTTTATCGGCGTTGAAGCCCTCTATGTCGATTTCCGTTCCGGGATTTTCAGGGTCATCTTTCGTGGTCTTCCACTTGTAATTGTCCTGCGCGCTCGCCATTATTCCGAACGTCACTTTATACTCGCCTGCGTTCTTTGCCACAAGCTTGTAATCTGTGCCGCTTTCGCTGTCGGAGAAGTTGTTGGGCGTGTCGTACTTCAAGCCCGTCGCTTCGCCGTTGCTCGTCGTAGGGTCGCCGACTATCTGCATATAGTCTTTCTTGAAGCCGTCTATGCCGAATTTCTGTTCGGTTCCGTCATAAGTGAAATCGTCAGTGTTATAAGGCACTTCGACTTCCTTTGCGTTGATTGTAAACGACAGACTTCTGCCGCCAGTCGCCAAATTATAACCGTTGCTCGATCTGGGATCTTCCACAACCGTCACGGTATAAGTTCCGCCGTTCTTCGGCTTCTCGGTCGTGCCGTACTCTTCGTGATGGTTGTAGTCGTCGGAGAATTTGTATTTAGGGCTGTTTTGGTCCGCGTCTGCGCGCGTAAACGTGCTTTCCCATGCACCCCACTTCCAGCTGTTGTCCGTATCCGATTTCGGGGACACGTTCTTGTAATAGAAAATTGTTTTACAAGTCGTTGCGGTTGCGCCCGTTGCCGTGCCGTCCGCGTTCACAAACTCGATTTTCGCAGTCGCCGTTGTCGTTCCGTCGTAAATCGCTTTCGCTTTGTCGGTATCGGGGATAACCGCGTTTCCGTCAGTGCTCTCTATTTTCGTGGTGTTCCAATATACTTCAAGTCGGAAAGCCGTCGTCTTAGCGCTGATTTTATAAGTCCATTTGTAAACTATCGTCTTATGGTTCTTCGCTTCGATTCGGCTGTAAACCACATAGGTATCCGCGTCCGTTTTCTCAGTCTGCGTACCTGCCGTAACTCCGCCCGACCACTTGCCCGTGTTGCTCGCATCCATTAACGCTTTATCGTCCGCATCATCTTTTTTAGGTGCGTCCGCGTTCTTAAAGATAATGTAGTGAATCTTTACGTCGGTTGCGCCTACGTCGCCTTTTAACTGCACTGCGCCCGCGCTGTACTCTTTCGAGTCCGTGCCCGTGAACTTATCAGTAGGAAGTTCTATTTTGTGCTTCTTTGCGTCGTATTCTACTCCGTCGTAGCCCTTTGCGCCGTTGCCTTTCTTCGTCGCATAGTCCGTTGCGCTCAATACGCTTATTTCCGCGCCTTCCACTTTCAACTTACTCGTCGAAGAGGTTGAATCGCCCGTTGCAGAACCGTCGTCCTGCACGAACGTGATATCATAGTTCCTGTTCAGACTCTCCGCGTCCACTTTTATTATGTAGCTGTCGCCTTCGGCAAGATAACTGTTATTTGTCGCGTCGTAAATCGCCGTTAAGTCGTCGCAAACCAACGTGAACGGTCTGTTCGTTGTAGTGTTATCTACGCTTAAAAACTTTTCCGAAGCCGTACCGTCCGTTTTCTTGCCGTAACGCCAACCGCCGCTGTATTTGTAGAGCGGCGTTACTCCGTCCGCCTCGAACAGCGGATCGCCGTTTTCATCCTTCAACTGAACGGACGCGCCGTCCTCTTGCTCGGGTACGTTGTTCTCCGTCTGGCTCAGCTTGTAGCTCTTGTCTACTTCACCGTACGTTGCGTATGTATCGTTGATTATTACCGTTACGGGCAGCTTAGTTATTTCGTAAACTCCGTCTACAAAAGTAACGTCATAATTAGTATTCGTCCAACTTTTTCCGCGTATGGCAAACTTGCCTACGCCATAGCCGTAATCTTTCTCCAACGTTACGCCTAAGTCGGCGGAAGCGTCGCTTGTGAGCGCTTTAATCGATTCACCGTACTTGCTTGTTTTGTCGTCTGCGGTTACGGTAATGCCTTTGGGCACCACCATAATGCTGAAAGTATAGTAAGGTCCCCAAGCCCGATTCATAGCCGTCGCGGTACCGTTAGCGCTAAAACCGACGGAGCCCACGTCTTTAAGCCCCGTGAAGGAAGTACTGCCGTCACTGCTTACGAAGCGAACGAAATCCTTAGGCTTATTACCGTCGCCCGCGTCCGGCACGGGACCGTCGGTTGAATTTATCAGCGTTCCCTTATATAATACCCTTACGCCCGTAACGGTTTTTCCGTCATATTCGCGTATAACAATTCCGCTATTGTTTGCGGAAATCCAGGTTCCGTCGTTATCCAGCTGATACTCCCAGTCAAGAGGATCAACCTCTGCGTTAGATATACTTGATTTTGCCTGTAAAATAGCTTCGGGGTTATTTGGATTAGTGTTGTTATTTGAATTAACTAATTGAGTATTGTTGTCCGCATGAAAATAGAACGTATCGAACGTATTACCGCTTTTTGTATAGTTCGTGGTTATTACGGGTTTATTAGAGATGGCTAAACTGGAAGCAACGCCGATACTCGTCACAATTCCGTTATCGTAAAGTAAGCCCGTAACGTTAAATTTCGTCTGATTGCTTGCCGCCGTACCCCTGAGTAAAGCGTTACCGCCGTTATTGCCGTCAATTATAACGCCGCCGCTCAAACCTATTGACTGTCCTGAATCGGAATATAATCCGCCGCCGCTGCCAACCGCTGTGTTACCGGTAATAACGGTATTATTAATACTTAATGTTGACTTATTACTTCCCGAACCAAGACCAATTCCGCCGCCGACGTCATTTGAATAGTTGTCTGTGATTTTAGAGTTGCTTATACTTACATTGCAATTACTATATACAAAAATACCGCCGCCGTAGCCGTCACAACTGTGAGTAGTTACTTTTTTTGTGTCGTCTATTTTGTTGCCGGAAATTTCCACCCCCGAAATGTTTGCGGTGGCTGTAAATACTGTGCCTCCTGCAACTTTTCTGCCTCCTGCAATATAAATTCCTCCTCCGAAATTATATGCCGTGTTGTTTAAAATTTTTCCTCCCGTCATTGTCAAGACGGAATCTACGCTTACTGTTATAGCGCCACCGAAAGCGGCTTCGTTTTCGGAAATTTCACCGCCGCTGATATTTACCGTACAACCATAAAAAACATATATGCCGCCGCCCGCGTCGGGCTTTGCCCCGTTAATAACGTTGCGAGTTATCTTACCGCCCGACATATTGAAAGTACAGTTCACCACCGAAATACCGGCGCCCCAAGAGGCTCCGTTTTCGGAAATTTCGCCGCCCGTAATAGTAAGCGTGCCACCGTCAACGGAAATTCCGCCGCCGCCATAAAGCGTGTTGCTAGTGTTCCCGTTGTTCCTTGTTATATAACCGCCGTTGATAGTTATATCGCCGCCGACAGAGGCAACCGCGCCGCCCATAGCATCGCCGTTTGTAGTATTTTTAATTCCGGAGTAGTTTTCCGTAATAGTTCCGCTGTTGAGTATGAACGCACCGCCGCTTTCAACAAACACGGCGCCGCCGTAACCGAATATACTTCCACCGGTAATTTTACCTTCGGTTAAGGAGCTGTCACAAACGGTTAACGTGCCGTAAACATGGAAAAAGTAAAGGTCGTCATTGCTTGCGGCCGAGCCTTTTCTGTCAATGGTTTTTCCGTTTAAGTCGAGTGTGATTTTTTTTGTTGCCGGAACTATAATTCCGCCGTCTGCGCTTTCAAATCCGTCGCCTTTGCCGAAACCGTCTGTATTATTTGCCGCCGTCCAATTGTTTTCGAGGACGACGTAAACCTCGCCGCTTAGAGAAACAGCCTCATTCCACTGCTTCGTTATAGCCGCGTTATCGCCTTTTAGGCGGATTTCATGTGCGTAGTTTGTATTGAGTCCGCTTGTCGGCGAACCCGAAGCAAGCGAGCCGGAATTGTTCGTACCGTCAACGCCGCCGAGCCCTCCGTGATTATTGTTTTTTAATCCGCCTATGCCGAATATAAGACCTGCGGCGAGTATGCACGCTGCAAGACACGCGCTGAGCGTGCCGAGCATTATCCTTTTAAACAGCCTTGACATTGTGTTTCTCCTTTGTTGCCGTTTTAAGGCAAAATAAAAAAAGTGTGTCCCCAAAGAGACACACTTTGCGAGAACATCCCTTTGCGGTTACCACACCTTTTCAATTCGTCATAAGAATGATTAAATTGCACAAAGAGATACACAAGCCATAGGCCAGGTATTCTTATGACGGTATCCGACACGGATACATATTAAATTGAAAAAATGTGGTATCGTGATTATATCACACGGGCATACAATTTTCAAGGCTTTTTTGACAAATTTTTTAAAATTGTGGTTTGGAAAGCGCGGCACCACAATATATTGTGGTGCCGCGCCTAATTTATCGATTAAAAAAAGCGCGGAGCTTAAAGCTCCGCGCTTTTTTAATCTTTTTTTATTCTTCTGAGGGTTTTTTTGCCGCATTGCGCTTCTGTTTGCGCTTAGACAGCTTCGGCTCGGATTCGCTCTCCGTCGGTTTTGCCTCCGCTTTAACTTCCGCCTTAGGCGTAAGTGTTGCAAACGCCGACATTACCGCCGAAAAAGCGGCTTGCGTTATTTCCGCAGTAGGTATCGCCCTGTTGCGTTCTTCCTCCAACAGCGCAAATTCGGGATGCTTCATATGCTTTTCAAGCACATACAGCTGTAAGAACACATAACCGACGCCCGCAAGCACCATTATAATGCTCCAAAACTGCGAGGGGGAAAGCGCCGTGCCGAGAAACTGTCCCCTTTCGTCGGCGCGGACGTACTCTATACCGAAGCGCCACACGCCGTAGGCGATTGCGTAAAGGGAAAAGTTGAATTTAAAGTTAAACTTGAAGTACAGCACAGCCATTACAAGCCCCAAAATGACGAGGAACGACATTTCCAGAAGCTGAACGGGCACAACATTGCCGTGATAGCCGTCGGCACAGGGCAAGCCTATCCAGGAATCCGTAGGTTTGCCGTAGCAACAGCCTGCAAAGAAACAGCCCAATCTTCCGAAAGCGTGCGCTATAGTTATTCCTATCGGGATAATGGGGAGCGCGTCCGTAAGGGTTGCGTTGAGTTCGGGCGCAAGCCACTTGATATTTGTGCGGGGACGGACAACGTATATATATATAAGGTATACGCCGACGAAGCTGACTACACCGCCGATAAGTCCGCCGATAAACGTCATACTGCCGAAGTTGAAGCCTGCGGCAGGGTCTGCAATGTAGTTATAAAGCGACTGGAACAGCATTGCCGACAAAACGCCGAAAGCCGTGCCGAATACGCCTATGAACAGAATCATATCGGACGAGGCTTCGTTAAAGCCGCGTTTACGGAACGCGATAAGCAGGAACACAAAGCAAAGTATTATGCCGAGCGCCATACAAATTCCGTACAGATATACGCCGCGTCCGAATATTTGAAATAGAGGTTCGGGATGCATTTATTTATCCTTTTAATTTTTTTGTCGGCTTTCAGTATAACACGTTACGCCTTAAATGTCAATCTTTCTGCGTTGCCGTAGTTTCCGCCTGAGGTTTGGGGAAGCGTTTTACCGTAAAGAACCAGAATGCAAGCGCAATGAACATGCTTATGCTCCACCCTATCGCCCATGCCCAACATACGCCCGCAAAGCCCCAGCCCGCGTCTGTTAAAACGTAGACAAGCATTACCCTTAAACCCAAGTCGGTAAAAGTGCTGATTGTAAAGCCCAAGTTGCCGCCGCAGCCGCGCACCGCGCCGTCGGAAATTATTTTTACGCACACGGCAGGCAGGAAGCAGGAAACTATAACCATAAACTGCACGGAGTATTCGAGCGCGTCGTCGGTGAGTTTTTCCTTCTGGACGAACAGCTTTGTAAGGGGTTCGGGAAGACTGACGAACAGCGCAAGGAAAATCAGGCTTGTGGCAAGTGCATACAACAACACCGCAAAGTAGCCTTTTACAATGCGCTTGTACTGCCCCGCCGCTTTGTTCTGCGAACAGAAATTGGAAAGACCGTTCGTCATAGACGCAACGCCCATGTTCGCCATACATACGACTTTGAACGCCGTAGTGAAGCCCGTAGTCGCGTCCTCGCCGATGGAGTTAATGCGCTTGCTTACGAAGAAGTTGCCGACCGAGACAAAGCTCTGCTGTAAAATTATGGGTATCGAGGTTAAAGTAAGATCCTTTAAAATATGCTTGTCGAACGCCTTCGGCTTTTCTTCCGAACGGACGGATTTCAGCTTTCTCACAAGCACGAACACCGTCAAAACACAGGAAATCGCCTGAGATATAAGCGTTGCCCAAGCCGCGCCGGCAACGTCAAGATGAAACACGCATACAAAAAGAAGGTCAAGCCCGACGTTCAGAACGGACGATACAACGAGGAAAATAAACGGCGTTTTGCTGTCGCCGAGCGCGGAACAGATTCCGCAGCCGAGATTATATAAGAACACGAACGGCAGAGAGCCGATATATATGTACAGATAAGTCAGGCAGTCGCCGAAGTACGAGCCGTGCACGCTTAACGCTTTAAGCGACAGCGAACCGAAGCCGAAGCCGACAGCCATAATCATAACGCAGAGCACGGAAAAAGCGATTAGCGCGGTATTGACCGTTTCGCGCACTTTCTTGTTGTCGTTCGCGCCGAAGTGCTTTGCGATTATGACCGAGCACCCGCCGTTTGCGCCGAGCGCGAAAGAAAGAAGCACGTTTATAACTACCGTCGCGTTGCCTATCGCGTCAACCGCGAGCGCCCCTTCCCTTGCGAAATTGCCGACGACGAGCAAGTCCACCAGCGAGTAAAGCTGTTGGACGATTGCACTGCCGAACAGCGGCATAGAATAGAGAATAAGACATTTCCACACATTGCCGCTTGTTAAGTTGACTGTTTTACTGCCTTTCATACGGCAAATATTATATTAGCGAACGCGCGCAAAAGCAAACGATTTCCGACAAATTTTTTATCTGCGTTTATTGATAATTTCGCACACTCGTTTTGTTAAAAGCGCAGTTTTGTTTTGCTTCCGCGAGCGCCGCGCCTTAACTTAACAAGCAGGTTACCTCGCAAACTGTTTGCCTCGCTCTAAGGTAAATTCAACGCGCGGAACGCTTGAAGCGTTCCGCGCGTTTGGCTTTCCGACAAACATAAATTTTGTCGTAAAATTTATTTTATAACTTGAAAGAAGCAGTGTTTAACTTATTTCTTTGCTTTCGCAACAGGCTTAGCGGCAGCTTTTGCAGCGGGCTTCTTCTCTGCGGTTTTAGCCGCAGGCTTTGCAGCCGCTTTCTTTGCGGGCGCCTTAGCCGCAGTTTTTGCAGCGGGCTTCTTTGCCGCGCCTTTCTTTGCAGGCTCTTCCTTCTTAGCTTCAACTACGGGAGCGTTAGCTCTCTTCTCTTTAATAGCCGCCTGTGCCGCCGCAAGACGCGCGATGGGTACGCGGTAGGGCGAGCACGAAACGTAGTCAAGACCTATCTTATGGCAGAACTCGATTGACGAAGGGTCGCCGCCGTGTTCGCCGCAAATACCGACGTGCAGAGTATCTCTCTGACCTTTGCCGAGCTTGACCGCAAGGTCCATAAGTTTACCTACGCCGATTGTGTCGAGACGTGCAAACGGGTCGCTTTCGTAAATCTTATTGCCGTAGTACGAGGGCAGGAATTTGCCTGCGTCGTCGCGCGAGAAACCGAAGGTCATCTGCGTCAAGTCGTTGGTACCGAAGCAGAAGAACTCCGCTTCCTTTGCGATTTCGTCTGCGGTGAGCGCCGCACGGGGAATTTCAATCATCGTACCGACTTCGTATTTAAGGCTTACGCCTGCCTGTGCGATAACGGCGTCGGCGGTCTTTACAACCGTTTCCTTAACGTAAGCAAGCTCTTTTACTTCGCCTACGAGGGGTATCATAATTTCGGGCTTAACGTTCCAATCGGGGTGGCGCTTCCATACGTTGATTGCCGCTTTAATTACAGCCTTAGTCTGCATAACGGCGATTTCGGGATAGGTTACCGTAAGACGACAGCCGCGATGTCCCATCATGGGGTTGAACTCGTGCAAATCGGAAATGATCTGTTCGATCTGCTGAACTTTCTTCTTCTGAGTCTTTGCAAGCGCTTTAACGTCGTGCTTGTCGGTGGGTACAAACTCGTGAAGAGGGGGGTCGAGGAAACGAATCGTTACGGGCTGACCTTCGAGCGCTTCCATGAGAGCTTCGAAGTCTTTCTGCTGCATAGGCTCGATTTTAGCGAGCGCCGCTTCCCTTTCCTT
This sequence comes from uncultured Christensenella sp., assembly GCA_910585705.1. Lineage (GTDB taxonomy): Bacteria > Bacillota > Clostridia > Christensenellales > Borkfalkiaceae > Coproplasma. The sequence continues at coordinate 88,401 of CAJUER010000003.1, read as the reverse complement.
TACCGTGTCGGAGCAGATCATTTCTCTGAACGCGCCGATTCTTGCAGGGTCGAAGAACATATGCTCGGTACGGCAAAGACCGATACCCTGAGCGCCGAACGCCGCCGCCTGCTTTGCGTCCTTAGGCGTGTCGGCATTGGTTCTTACGCCCATTCTCTTATACTTGTCCGCAAGGGACATAATTCTTCCGAAGTAACCCGAGTTGGGGTCTGCGGGTACGGTGGGAATAAGGCAGTTATAGATTTTACCCGTCGAGCCGTCGAGCGAAAGCACGTCGCCTTCCTTGTAAACCTTTCCGCCGAGCGTGAAACGCTTCTTCTCCTCTTCCATCTTTATTTCGCCGCAGCCTGAAACACAGCAAGTTCCCATTCCGCGCGCAACAACCGCCGCGTGAGAGGTCTGACCGCCGCGAACGGTGAGGATACCCTGTGCATACTTCATACCCTCGATATCTTCGGGAGAGGTTTCGAGACGGACGAGAACTACCTTCTTGCCCTTCTTGCCTTCGATTACCGCGTCCTCAGCAGTGAACACGATCGAACCTGCCGCCGCGCCGGGAGAAGCCGCAATGCCCGTGCCGACCACGTTGGTTTTATTTGCCGCGTCGAGCGCTTTTGCGTCGAACTGGGGGTGAAGAAGCATATCAAGAGACTTAGCGTCAATCTGCATAAGCGCTTCTTCTTCCGTAATCATACCTTCGTCTATTAAATCGCAAGCAATCTTTATTGCCGCCGCTGCGGTACGCTTACCGTTACGTGTCTGCAACATGTAAAGCTTGCCTTGCTCGATAGTGAATTCCATATCCTGCATATCGCGGTAATGGTTTTCGAGAGTGTTGCAAACCGCAAGGAACTGCTCGTAAACTTCGGGAAGAACCTCCGCCATTTTGAAAATGGGCATCGGCGTGCGGACGCCTGCAACGACGTCTTCGCCCTGAGCATTCATAAGGAATTCGCCCATAAGACCCTTTTCGCCCGTTGCGGGGTTACGTGTGAACGCAACGCCCGTGCCGCAGTCGTCGCCCATATTGCCGAACGCCATCATCTGTACGTTTACGGCAGTACCCCACGAATAGGGAATGTCGTGGTCCATGCGGTAAATGTTCGCACGGGGGTTGTCCCACGAACGGAACACGGCTTTGACCGCCTCGAAAAGCTGAACCTTCGGGTCGTCGGGGAAGTCCGTGCCGAGCTGCTTTTTGTATTCCGCTTTGAACTGGTTGGCAAGCGCCTTTAAGTCGTCCGCAGTAAGGTCTACGTCGAACTCAACGTGCTTTTTCGCCTTCATATCGTCGATAAGTTTTTCAAAGTATTTCTTGCCGACTTCCATAACTACGTCGGAGAACATCTGGATAAATCTTCTGTAACAGTCCCACGCCCAACGGGGATTGCCGGACTTAGCCGCGATTGTTTCCACAACCGTTTCGTTAAGACCGAGATTTAAGATGGTATCCATCATACCGGGCATAGAAGCCCTTGCGCCCGAGCGTACGGAAACGAGAAGGGGATTTTCCTTATCGCCGAATTTTTTGCCGCAGACTTTTTCCATCTTCTCAACGTACGTCATAATTTCTTTCTGAATATCGTCGTTGATTTTTCTGCCGTCCTCGTAATACTGTGTGCAAGCCTCAGTCGAAATAGTGAAGCCCTGAGGTACGGGAAGACCGATTTTGGTCATCTCCGCAAGGTTCGCGCCCTTGCCGCCAAGCAGCTCGCGCATCGTTGCATCGCCTTCGGTGAAGAGATAGCAATACTTCTTTGCCATTAAAAAGTTCCTCCAAGTTGAATTATATATTTATGCTCGGCTTTTAAAAAAAGCACGAAAAAATTCAATACGTTTATCAATATATTATTGTAATATAAAAAACACGTTTAATCAAGTGTTTCACGGAAGTTTTTTAAAAAAGGCGCGGCGGCGCAAATTGCGCCGCCGCGCCGATTTATTCTCCTTACCGTTTTAGCGTGCTCGCCGAATTACCTTTCAACCGATTTAACTACACTTGGATAAATCCATGAGCCGATTTATCTTCCGAACGGACCTTACCTCCGCCCTTTAATACTTGTCCGTAATACCTAAAAAATAATCCGCAGAGACGTTGAATGCAAGCGAGATAGAACGAAGCAAATCGTATCCCGGTTTCGACCTGCCGTGAAGCCACTCGCTTACCTGCCCCTGCCTTATATTCACTTTTTTTGCAAACTCCGACTGAGTCAGGTTATTCTCTTCCAGAAATTCGTATAAAATATGCTTAAAATCATTTTCCACATAATTATTTTATCGTAAATACGATATTTTTATTTGACATATCGTAAATACGATACTATAATAAAGAGGATGGCGGCTACTCACGTCATCCTCATCAAATCTGCACGGTGTACGCAAATTTTGTGTGCGCCGTGTAATTTTTTATATAAGCCTTATGTATTCCGACAGACTCTTGAACGACAGATTCAGCTTGTACGAAAGATATTCGCGTATAAGCCTGAGGGCGCGTTTTTCCCCGTCCGCCGTTATACACTCCTCTTTGTAGGATTTTCCGCTAAGCTTCCTCAACACATTGTAGGTCACTCCGCTTGCGCCCGCGCCTCGTCCGCAGCAACCGCAGGTAAACGCACCCGCGTCCATATCGAAGCGCAACACGCTTTCCTCCGTAAGATTTGCTCCGCACTCGTAACAGTTTTCCGCATTGACCGCATAACCCGACTGCTTCAAAGCGACCAGCAGAAATTTGATAAGCGCCAAGCTTTCGCTGCCGTTGCACATATCGGAAAGCGCGCGGATTGCGGCGGAAAAAATTTCCGCGCAGTCGTCGCCCTCGAACGTAATAGCGTACGCCGCTTCCGCAACCGAGCTTGCCGCATAGAACTTGTTTATATCCGTGCGTAAATCGTAAAAACTTTCGCACTCCGTTGCGTTTATAACGGTGTACCTTTCGCCCCGACGGGAAAGCACATACTCGGCAAAGCAAAAAGGCTGGGCGGCAAACTTGAGTTTCGCGCCCGCCTTTTTTACGCCCTTTATGCCTGCGGTTATTCTTCCGCGCTCGGCAGTAAGTAGGGTCAATATTTTATCGTTCTCGTTGTAATCCGCAGCTTTAAGCATAAGCGCGTTTACTATCTGCTCCATTTCAGTTCCTGCCGTTTAAGCGTTGGTATAACATATAATAGCTGACGTTGCCCGTCTTTTCGAACATTTTCCAGGCAAGCTCCGCCGCGTCCTTATCCCTCTCTTTCATAGCACACTCCTTAAAATTAAAGTGTGCAGTTTCAAGGAAATTATTTGCGGTTTATTCTTCGTATCCGAAATCCTTTAAAAGATTGGGGCGGTTGCGCCAGTCCTCTTTAACCTTGACGTAAGTAGTCAAAAAAACTTTCGCGCCCAAAAGCTTTTCCATATCCTTGCGCGCGAAGGAAGACACCTCTTTTATCGCCGCGCCCTGTTTACCGATTAAAATAGCTTTGTGGTTCTGCTTTTCGCAGATTACGTCGAGATTTATATCGTACACGCCGTTTTCCTGTTTTTCAAACGTGTTTATGCAAATCGCGATTCCGTGAGGTACTTCCTGTCCGAACTTCAAAAGTATTTTCTCGCGCATAATCTCCGAAATCATAAACCTGTCGCTTCTGTCGGTTACAATGTCGTCGGAAATAACCTTTTCCCCTTCGGGCATTTTATCCGCAAGGTAGGCTTCGAGTTTGGAAACGTTTGTGAATTTTCTTGCGGAAACCGGCAGCACGTCGCAGGTTATGCCGTTTTCGTAAAGAGTTTTTACGTCGTCCAAAATTCTTTCCTTAGGCATTATATCGATTTTCGTATACGCTATCGCCATTGGAATTTTACCCGATAGATACTTTTGCATAAGCTGAATATCGTCGGCGGAAATTCCGCCGTGACCGTCGTGGACGAACAGGAGAAAATCCACGTCCTTCGCCGCCGTCTGCGCGGTTTTCTGCATCATATCAGAAAGGCGGTTCTGCGCCTTGTAGATGCCGGGCGTGTCCATAAACACAAGCTGGTACTCAGGTTTTGTTAGCACCCCCATAACCGCGTCTCGCGTTGTCTGGGGCTTGGGCGAAACGATTGAAACCTTTTCGCCGACAAGCACGTTGACAAGCGTGGATTTGCCTGCGTTGGCTTTGCCGATAACTCCTATAAAACCGCTTTTCATTATTCCCTCACCGCGTTTATTTTTTCAAGCACCCGCTCTTCCTTTTCGCGCATTACCGCTTTGTCTTCATCGGTCATATGGTCGTAACCCAAAAGGTGGCACACGCCGTGCGCGGCAAGATAGTTGAATTCGCGCTTAAAACTGTGTCCGAACTCCTCCGCCTGCGCTTTTGCGCGTTCCGTGCAGACGACTATACTGCCTATGAACAGGTTACCGTCCTCGTCGATATCGTAAGGGAAATTTTCCTTTTTGATTTCCACACCGAAAATTCCGTCAAGCGAAGGAAAGCTCAACACGTCGGTTACGCTGTCTACCCCTCGCGTTTCGCGGTTTAAACGGCGGATTTCTTCGCCGTCCGCCGTTATTATTTCGCACGCGAGCGTGCAGTCGCTTTTAAATTCTCCGCCGAATGCCTGCGCAAGCGCGGTAAAATCTTCTTCGCTTATAATCTTCAAATCGTTCATATTACTTTTTCTTCGATACGGTGAGTTTGGGGTAAACCACACGAGAATGGTAAACACCCGTAAGCTGGTTTACTATCGTGCTTTTTATAATAGAAAGTTCGCGCATGGTTATATTGCAGTCGTCGAACTGTCCCAAATCGAGCCTCTCTTCTATAAGGCTTCTGACAAGCGATTCCACGTTTGCGGGCGAACGGTCGGAAAGCGAACGGGTTGCCGCTTCCGAAGCGTCGGCTATCATAATCATTGCCGCGATTTTAGACTGCGGCGTGGGACCCGAATACGAGTAGTTGTTTATGTTCAGCTCGCCGTCGCTCATTTTAAGCGCCTTGACGTAGAAATATTTAATAGGTAACGTTCCGTGATGTTGCACGGCTACGTCCGCAAAAATTTCGGGCAGACGGCTCTTTTTAATCAGCTTTGCACCGTCGCGCGCGTGCGAGCGGATAATGTCAACGGAAAGCTCGGGCGTGAGCTCGGCATGCAGGTTGTATTCCGACTGGTTCTCTGCGAACATTTCTGGATTTTTGAGCTTGCCGACGTCGTGATAGAAAGCGGCCGCCCTCGCAAGCTCGGAATTTTCGCCTATCTCTTTGGCGCACGTTTCCACTATCTGCGCAACTACGACCGAGTGGTTGTAAGTTCCCGGCGCGTTGGTCTTCAACTTCTTTATAATCTTCGCGTCGTCGGAAGTAAGCTCGCGCAGGCGGAACACTGTCAGCTCTGCGAATATAAACTCGAACAGAGGAAGTATAACCATAAACAGCATTATCGAAAGTATGCTGTCAAGCGCGCCGTACATCAAAAGGTTGAGCGCATACGTCGCGTTCCAGTGTTCGTATGAAAGGTGCAGAATAAAGTTTATTCCCTCTACGGGCGCCAAAAGCGCAAGCGCAACAAGCACGCTGCCTATTCTCGTTTTTACTTTGCGCAGAACGAAAATTGCGACTATACCCGTGCAGAACGTGCACAAGAGGCTTGCGTTCGCGTCGTACATATTAAGCCCCGTTATGGACGTGAACCTGTCGATAAGAAGCAATAATAGCGCAAATATCGTGTTGAGAAAAATTGCGTCCCTGTTCCTTAAAAGCATTGCCGCCATAAGCGCGAGGAAGGATAACGGACGTGCCGCCGAATCAACGTACTTTCCTATGACGAAGACAAGCATTACAGACGTATAAAGAAGAAGGAAAATTTCAATCATCTTTGACACGCGCTTGAAGATGGTTTTGTTTTCGAAAAGGAAATAGCAATAAAGTATGACCGACAAAACTATTATCGCAACCGCCGTAATTACAAGCTCGTTTTTCTTTGCGGTTACGAACGCCCATGTGTTCGACTTTTCGTTTATTACAATCATCAAAAAGACGATAGCCACAAGCCCGAGCGCGCCGATTATAAATGCGGATATGCTTTTTATTACGTCCTTTTTATTCAGTTTCGTTACCATCATTCGATAACCTCCCGCTGTCGTGCTTTTCGTATGCCCTCACTATGCGCATTACCATAGGATTACGCACAACGTCTTTATCGTTGAGTTTTATTATTTTGACGCCGTCGACGTCCTTTAAAATTTCCGCAGCGTGGCTCAGCCCGCTCGACTTGCCCGAAGGCAAATCTATCTGCGTAACGTCGCCAGTGACAACCATTTTGCTTCCGTCGCCGAGACGGGTCAAAAACATTTTCATCTGCTCGCGCGTGGCGTTCTGCGCCTCGTCCAAAATGACGAACGCGCCCGAAAGCGTTCTGCCGCGCATATAGGCGAGCGGCGCAATTTCTATCGAGCCGCGCTCCATAAATTTGGAATAGGTTTCAAGCCCCAGCATTTCCTGCAACGCGTCGTAAAGAGGTCTTAAATAGGGGTCTACCTTAGTTTGCAAATCACCTGGAAGAAAGCCCAGCTTTTCGCCCGCTTCCACCGCAGGACGGGTGAGAATTATCTTTTCAACCTGCTTCTGCTTCATTGCCTGAACGGCAAGGCAAACCGCAAGGTATGTTTTGCCCGTGCCCGCAGGACCTATGCCGAAGGTTACGGGGTTTTTCCTTATTGCGTCCACATAATGCTTCTGCCCTACGGTTTTGCACTTTACGGGTTTTCCGCGATATGTGATTGCGACCGTGTCCGAAGAGAGCTTGGTTATATCCCCCGCCCTGCCGTCGCGTGCAAGCTCAATACAGTAATTAACCCTGCCCCTGTCCACCGTTTCGCTTGTTTCCGCAAGCGCGAGAAGGCTTTCGATAACAGAAGCCGCAAGCTCGGCGTTGATTTTCGTGCCTTCTATAACGACGTCAAGCCCGTCGACACGCGCGACCACGCCGAACTCGTCCATTATTTCGTTTAAATTTTCGTCGAACGTGCCCAACATTCTTTGCAGCTTGTCCACGCTGCCGGCACCGACTTTTTTAACAACAGTATCCATAATATTTTTTATTTTACGTTAATACTTAACTTATGCAAATAGGTAAAATCTATTACATAAATCACTCCGCCGTCAGCCGCCTTTACGGTATGCTTACGGCTGAGTATTTTTTCCGCCTCCAACCTTATTGAAGATAACGCGGCTTTTAAACTTTCGTCCGATTCGCTTTCCGCGAAGTATTCCGTCCTGTCCGAACATTCCAGTTCGGCATAGCCTGCGGCAAGACTTTTCACCTGCTTCTCTCCTACGGTTACGGTATCGGATATGAGCACGTCGCCCTTTTTTACTTTATCGCCTGCGGAAAAGTTAGCCGTTCCGCATATGGCGACAATGTTTTTTACAATTCCTTCCCTGTCAGATACGAGGGGCGAAGGATTTACGGATTCTCCGTGCTCCTCGTCCACCTGCACGTCGACTTTTAAAATGCTTCCGCGTTTTTCTATATTGCAGAATGTAACCTGCGGCAGGGCGAGAATTTTACCCGTTGCGTAAGGCGCGTCGAAACGGCTGCAAGTCGAAAACTCTTTCGCGCCCGACTCGTAGATAATGCGTTTGACTTCGGGCGAAAGATAAGCCCCGCTTCCGCTTACGGAAATTTTAAACACGAACGAATTGGAAACGGCAGCCGCCGTTATAAACGCGAACGCGCCGAAGATAAGCCCCGCGCGGACAGCCGCACGCCTGAACACGCGCGCGCGACCGCTTGACTGCATTACGCGTATATTATAACACGGGTTTGCAAAAATTGCAAAAACTTTTTTAAGTTGTTTATCTTTTACGCCGAACATGAATTCCGCGCCGTCCTTGCGGCAATCGTACACGGAAATTTCAGCCTTTTTAAGTTTTTTTAAGGCGGTTTCGGCGGTGGAAGTTACGGCTATGCGCGTTACGTCAGTCAATTTTTACCTCCCTGATGTTGCCGCGAATAAGCAAATCCTCCTCGAAATATTTTGCAAGCAGTAAATTTTCGCCCTCCACCGTAATCTTGTTCTTGCGCAGGGCTAACACTACCTTTTCGGGAGTATATTCGGCAACGCCCTTTATACTGCGGAAATACCCCCCGAAGTTGGGAACGACGGAAAAGGATTTGAGTGTGTCCGCGCCGAGCTCGGATAAAATCTGTTCCAAAAGTTTCATATAATATTGTATGACCGCACACCGTGCTTGTATGTCTTTGCAAAATAAGCGTACAAGCCTATTTTTTGCGCATAAAATGCCTTTACCATATTATATATAGCAAAATACAAAAAATAAGCGGCGGCGCATTCTGCGCCGCCGCTTACAAATCGGGGTATTTTAGTTTCTGATATAGCTGAATGTGAAAGTTACGTCCTCGTTGACGGTTATGCGGTCGTTGTTTGTTGCCCATGCAGGGTTACTGCACGAAACGCGCAATTCCTTAGTTTCGAGTTTTGCAAACACGCCCGTTTTTGCTTTTATTCTTATCTCGCCGACGATTGCATAATCGGTCTCGGCTTCGATATAAATATTGAATACCTTATTGGGGTCGTAACCGAGTGCCGCGTCCGCGTCGAAAACATATATCTTAGAGCCTTCGACAACGTCTACACGGCACGAGGTCTGATTTTTGCCGTCTACCGTAATTTCCTTAGAAGTGGTCGAGCCGATAACTTCGGTATTTACCGTAAGCGTATATTTAAACCTTGCGCGGAGCACGGTGTTCGCGGTCGAAATCGCGTCAACCGTATTGCCCGTGTAATTCTTGTCTTCGGCCTGATACCAGCCGTAAACCGAACCGCCCGTTACGCTTATCTGAGGAATGTTCCCCGAAACGTTGTTTATGCTCTGCGCGTCGATTTTATCGCGGGCAACCACCCATATAGCGTAGTAGGTTATGTCACGCGTTTTATCGACAACCGTATCGTCGGTAAATTCAAGCGCGGCGCCGTCGTCCGTTCTCAGCGCCCAGCCGAGCAACAAATATTCGCCGTTTGCGGTCGTAGCCTTTGCAAGCGGTTTATCTACCGTTGCGTTCGTAAGCTTAACCTTTTCGCCGGCCGCGTAGCTCTTTCCATTGTATACGAAATCCACAGCGCTGTAAACGTAGGTGTTTTCCGCATAATTCGCATGCCAGTGCGCGGATATCTGCGTCGAGCTTGCAGGCATAACAAATTCCGTTTGCATAGCCGAAGGATTTGCAATGCTGTCTGCGCCTTCCCAGCTATCGAAGGTGTAAACGTTTTCGCTGTCCGCCGTTGCGTTGAGCGCAACCTTTGCGCCTGCCGCAACGTAGGTCACGTTGTTGAATACGACGCTGCTTTCTTCCGCTACTGTGAACTCGGCTTTACATTCGCCGTTGGTTTCAACCGTAAGACGGTACATAAATTCGTCCGGCGTCTTTTCCGTAATGTTTACCGTTATGCGGTGAAGCTTGCCGTCGGGCTCGTAGCCGCTCGATACCGTTACGTCGTAAGCGTTGACGTAATCCTTCGCCGTTCTGCCGTTCAGCTCGGCAAGTACTGCGTTCCTGATTTCGTCCGCCGTCTGCGCGTTGTCCTTTATACCGCTCGTAAGGCAATCGAGTCCTTTAGTAAGGTCTGCGCCCGTCTGCGTATATTCGACTACGGACCAAACGCCTTCGCCGTAAATATTGCCGCCGTTGGAGCCTATATAACGGTAGCCGCCTTCGTTGCGGAAGCAATGCCAGTTGCTGTCTGCCGACGTGATTTTGTTGCAATATAATTTAAGCCAGGTGCTCGTGCCGCCGTTTGCGCTGGAACAGCCGAAAAATACATATCTGTCCGAATCGCCGCTGACCGTTGTTCCGCCGAAATACACGGTATCCGCGAAGAAAATCGCGCTTTCCATACCGTAGTTATCCATAAACGCCTGAGCGCCTATATTTGTAATGGTTTCGGGTGCGATTACGTTTTTAAGTCCCGCGCCCACACCGCCGTCTTCAGCGGAATAACTCAAACCCTTGAACGCACTTGCGGAAATAGCCGTTACGGGATAACCGCCGATACTGCTTTCGAGTACGAGCGTTGAGCCGGAAACCGTATAAGGCTTTATGCCTTCCTTGTCGTAGCCCGTAACCGCATATTCGAGAGTCTGCGTGTTGATTCCGTAAACTACGCCGTTCACTGTTACTTGCGTTTTGACGAACAGTCCGTAAACCGTTCTTACGCCGTTCACGAAGTTGGTTATATCGTTTACGTTGTTTGCCCTGTCCTTGAAATCTTTGTCGTTATACCAGCCGAGGAACGAATAGCCGCCGAGAGGATACTCGTGCAAATCGCCCGTTACCGCACCGCTTATCACAATACCGTCGATACCGATATCGAATATGACTTCTGTCGCCGCGCGCGTTGCGATTTTGATGTTCGTATCCGCGTTGAGAATCATTTCCTCGCCCAAGTCGGCGCCGTTCTCGTCCGTGTAGTAAATTATTTGAGTATGACTGTCGTCCGACCAGTTCGGCGAGAACTCGTTCATAAGTTTTACGGTAGAGCCGTGCGCCAAATCGATTTGATGAAGCACATTACCATAATCGTTCACGACGCTCAGCATTCTGCGCGCAAGTACGTTCGAGACTTCATAGCTGTTGTTTTCCGAGTTGTAGCAACCGAATTCGGGTTTAACGTTGGGGTCGCTGCCCGTAAATTCTCTGTCGAAATCTATTCCGCCTTCCACACTGCCGTTTGCTATGTCGAAGTAGTTGGGTGCGGCTCCGTTTTCCGTCGTAACACCTTCGAGATATTTATTGAGGTTGACGTTGAAATCGACGTTTATATTCTTTGAAGGCGCCATTGCCGCGCTTGCGCATAATCCGTAAATGCCCTGTTCGTCCGAACGGAGAAGCGCCGCGTAAAGCGTGCCCAAAAGTCCGTTGGTAAGGCTTCTGACGTTTATATCCGCCGCATAGTAGTTTTCGGTGAGACCGAGAGCTTCCGCCGCCGCAGTGTTCGTGCCGTATTGCGAAACGGAGTTTCCGTTCACGTTGACGGCAAGACCGCTCAACAGACTGCTTAAATAGAAGTTGCCGTCGCCCTTGCTTGCCTGCGCGAGCGAGGAGTACATTTCATAGGTCTGGGGTTTGGAAATGCCCGAATCGATATTTATCTGACCTGCGACGATATTCCAGATAGTGTCGCTCATACCTATCATCCAGCGCAAAGGCGAATCTATGCCGTTTTCTTGTTTTGCAAAGATTGTATCGAGAAGGTAATTAAGCGTCATCACCTTGTATTTGGGCGAACCAGTGTGCAGATCTTTTGCAAACGTAATATAACCTTTCGAGTAATTTATTGCAATTTTATTTTTCTGCGCAATGGTAAAGCCTACTGCGGTAACGTCCTTTTCTATATCCGCTACTATCGAAAGATAGAACTCGCCGCGCTCGTCAAAGCCTGCGGTAAGCGTAACGATATTCAACGGCACGTTTACGTTGATAGGAATATTCATGAACGATATAAATTCCTTCAAGTTGATGTAAACGTGAATGTTAGCGTTGCCCGAGAAGGTAAACAAGCTGTGCATTTCGCCCGTCACATTATCCGTAAGGGTGTTATGCAAATCTTTTACGAGAGTATTGAGGAAGCCTACGTCTATATAATCTTTCTGCCAACCCTGCTTGTACTCGCGGCGTGCGGCTACCTTTGCATTGAGCGAAGCCCACACATTGCCTCCGAGCGAAAGCTCCGCGTTGATTTCGTGAGTTTTGGGATTGACCCCAGCAGTGACCGTACCGAGCTTGGGCGCGTCTATTCCGAGTGCGGAAAGAACGTAATCAATCTCAACCTTAGCGGTATTCACGCCGTCGATCTTCTTGAACTCGAACGCCTTTTTAAAATCGAGAGAAAGCAGTTTTGCGATAACGTCCGTAACCGCGCTCTTGGTGTTTTCGTTCATTTCCACAGCCGCATAAACTGCCGCCGAATTGTTTTCGGGGTGAAGAAGCTTGGAGAACGTTTTGATTATATTTTCGTCAGTAATTATCTTTACAAGCTGATCAGCCGCACCGTAAACGTCGTCGCGGTGAGCGGTGAACTTAATGCCGTGATAAACGGTGTTTCCGATTTTATCGAGGCTGATATAAATGTTCTGACCGCTGTAACGCGCGTTGGCTTTCACGTTAGTGCCCTTTATATCCAGCTCTACGTCAAGCTCCGCAAGTTTGTCTTTGGTTACGCGCGTGCCTTCAAGCCCCTGCGTGTAGTAAAGATTTGCGTTTACGTTTATTCCCGACAGCGCAGGTATCGCGCTTGCATTGCCGTTGAGCACAGCAGTCACCGTATATGTTCCGTCGCCGAGAACGTTTTCGAGCGAAGCGTCCTCAACAATCGCGAACAGGTAGTTATAGACCGCCTTCGCAAACACGCCGCCCGCGTTTTCGGAGTTGAAAAGCTCGCAATTTTCAATTGAATCCAATACCGCGTTTACGGTGGACCCGTTACCCGCCGCGACGGTTGCGGAAGCTTCCGCAAAACTTGTATCGATATCGATCGCAAGATTGCCGTTAGCGGAAAGCGTAACTTTGCCTGCCGTTGCGTGGTTGATGATAAGCGAATTGATTTTGCCGTCGTTCACGCCGACGCTGCCCAAACTTACGTCGAGACCGTTTGCGAAGCCGAGCACCGAGCTTAAAATTTTCTGAACCGATTCGTTGGTTAAAATGTTTTGAATTTCATCGGTAACGCCCTTCGCGTTCGTCTGCGCGAAAGATGCAACCGCGTCTTCGGGCTTTGCGTTGCCCGTCTTTTCGCCGTTTATAAGAAGGTCGATATTCTTCTTTATTAAATTTATACCGTCTTTGACCTGCGCAATATCCTTGCGGCAAATTTCCATAGCAAGGTTATTGAAAGCGAACTTAACGAAAGGCTTGTCGTCCGCCGTTACCGTTTCGTCGTAAACGAGTTTAAGCGCAACGGAATCCTTAGCGGCGGAAGTTCCGTCGGAAACAGACAGAACCAAGTCGAGCGCAACGCGCGTTTTGCCGTCCTTCCAGATAACTTCGCCCTTGCCTTTTACGGACATAGGAACGTTATCAATGGTAACGGTTGCGTCTATAACAAAGTTTACGTCCTGCGCGGAGATGATTTTCTTTGCTTCCTCCGCCGCAACGGTCACAAGATTTACAAGCTCGGTTGCGTCGAGGTATTCGTTTTTGTCGGGTTCGGTAAGCGTATCGTCCGCGCCGCAGACGTGCATATCAAGTCCCAAAGCCGCAAGATTTAAAGAAAGAGCGGCTCTTTCGTCGCTGTTGATATTAAGTTTAAGCGCGGCGGTGCCGAACTTTAATCCGTTTAAATCCAGACCGAGCACGCCGACGATTTGGTCAACGTCTACGGAAACGCGGATTTCCGAGTTGCTTGCGTAAAGGTCGCCGATAACTTTGCCGAAATCGAGGCTCAATACGCCGTTGACGATTTTGACTAACTTGTTCACGCCCTCTTCGGACTGCAATTCGGCGTAATCCGCAGGCGACGCGCTGTTTTTAATGACGGAAAGCAGCCCCTCCACCGCCGTAACGGTGTCTTTAATGTTGCTGTAAAGCTTAGCGTCGAGCGGGCAGCCGTTGAACTCGGTGAGGTTGAGATAAACTTCGCCGTAATCGCCGCCGTGAATGTTTACGTCGTAAAAGGCTGTGAGTTTGAGGCTCATACCCATATACTCTGCGAAAAGGTCGGCTTTGGTTGCTATTTCGTTGCCGAGCGCAACGTATGCCTGCGCGGAAAGGTTTATTCCGTCAAGCGCGGGAATAACGCCCTGCTTGCCACCGTCAAAATTGACGTCGACTTTCAGAGTGTTGCTGTCAAGCATATTGTAAACGCCGGATATGTAGTCTGCGAGGTTTGCCGCCGTAGAAGAAGGATCGCGCGAAATAATTTCAGAATTGTCGGGAGCCAGCGAAGCGGAAAGTTTTACCGAGTCCGCACTGTATGTAATGCCGCCGAGCTTTGCCGATTTGAAAGCGAAAACGTCGCCCTCAGCCGTTGCCGTACGGGTAAAATCTATGCCGACGTCCGCGCCGATACCCGTGCCGAGAAGATTGTCGGTTTTAAGCGAGATATTCGCCGAAGAGTCGTTGACCGTATATTTGAGCGCACCGAGCAGTTCGTTTAAATCAATCGAAGAAGAACCGCCCGAACCTTCACCCTCGCCCTCGCCTTCGGGCGCTTTATCGGGATTGTCGAAGCGTTTGATCCATTCGGAAAACTGCCCCGCCACAGTTTTAACCGCGTCAAGGTTTGCAGTCATTGCGAAGCTGTCGCTGTAATATAAGTTTATAGTTCCGTTTTTGAATTCCGCGTACAAATCCTGTCTGCCGCTGTCGGCTTTGCCGAGCGCCGCGCGGATTTCGAGCGAATTCAAAACGTCGTTCATATTTCCGAGCTTTGCAAAAATTTTACCGTTGTAAAGCGTGTCGCCCAAAGTCAGCTCTACGGAGAACTGCTGTCCCCCGTTCATAACTTTGGAAAAACCGCCTGCAAGCACGTCGAGAATTTCGGGTTCGTCTTTATTCTGCGGACCGTCGCCAGGCGCAATGTCCTTGCCGACGTAATCCTTAAAATAAGAATCGAAGTAACCGTAATTCACCTCGCCGAAGCCCTCTCCGCCGTACGAGAACTCCGTCGTCGTCTTGGATGTGCTCTTCATCGACATACCGCCGAGAGCTTTGGGCGAAATTTTGGCTTTTTCCTCGCAGTAGCTGGAAAGCACCTGCCAGTTGCCGTCAAACGTGAAAGTGATGTCTATGCTCTCGAAGCCGGGATAACCTTTGAGGTTACCGTTCGTCTTCATTTTGTTTTGATAGTAGCACGCGGAATTTTCTTTGAGGTAAAATTTCTGCGTGTAAGTTCCGTCTTCGTTCACGGTTACGGGCTCGAACCCATCTACAGTGTCCTCGTTAATAACGTAAACGGAAAGCTCGGTGGAAAATTCGCCGTAGCTTGTTATATAATCCTGTTTTGTGTATTTTGTGGGAACGGACGTATTCCACTCCGCCGTTTCGGGAGTGGTGTTCTTGCCGGGTTTTGAGGAAGAACGAGTGTACGCCTCGTTATTGACAAAGCACGTCTGCATACCCGACTTTATAAGCGAAGAATATGACAAGTCGGAGCAAACCATTACCCCCGATTCGTAACCGGAGAGCGCCTTGCCCTTATAGTCCTTCCACGTCTGCGTAATCTGCTCGTACCCCGTCGATTTGGTGGAGTTGTGCGCGTACGCGTGGTATGACGGCTGATTGTCGAGCACGGTAGCCATATAACCGATGTTTTCAAGACCGGTATGGGCTGCGGGCGTAGAACCGTCGTTAGGCAGCGCGTAACGCACCGTTGTAATGTGTTCGGGTACGCCTATCGGGTTTTTCTTGGGCTTACAGCCCGCAACTCCCGCCGCAAATGTTGACGCACATATTATTCCCAGCAGTGAAACCGCCGCTTTCTTTGCAAATTTCATAATTTTATCCTGATTATATTTTACGATTATGCAACAATTATATCCGATACAGAAATGCTTGTCAATTAAAATACAATGGTTGTAATAAAAAAATATTACAACCGCGCCGAAAATATTACAGCATACGACAATACGTTTTAAAATTTTTGCTTGACTATATTATATAATTAAAAGCGAGGTAAAAAAGTATGGCTAAAAAAATTTATATGACAAGTTTTAAGGGCGGCACAGGCGTGACAACCTGCTGTGCGGGGCTGGGGCTTGCGCTGGCGGAATCGGGCGAGCGCACGCTTGTTGCCGACGGCGACGTTTACTGCGCGTGCGCGTTGCAGATAAGCGGACTTGCGAATATGCAGACTTATACGTTAGAGGATTATTCCAAAGGCGCATGCCGTGCCAAGCAGACGCTTATTCCGCACCCCAAAACCGGGAATTTAATGTTTCTGTCCGCTTTGGGGCTAAACGACAAGACCGCCGCAGAACGCGCCTTTGACGAGCTGGACGGACTTTTCGACTACATAATTTCCGACAAGCTGGCGCCGAAAAAATGCGACGCGGCTATCATCGTCACCGAACCCTACACCCCTTCGATAAAAAGCGCGGACTGTTGCAGGGCATACCTTGCGGACAGCGGCTTTAAGGACGTCAGTCTTTTCGTGAACAAGCTCAACGGCGGACAGATTTTAAGCGGTGACACGATGACGGCGCAGGAAATAGCCGCGCTTTTGCGCCTTCCTTTGAAGGCGGTAATACCAGAAGATTTGACTTTGCCGTCCGGAAAATGGAAAAAGTCCACCCTGAAAGCATTTAAGGCGGCGGCGGACTTTGTTGCAGGCAGGCGCGACGGAATAGTAAACGTGCTTTTGCCGTACTTCGGTATAAACGGTTTTATTAAAAGAAAAGTGAGGGAAAGAATATGACCGGAAATATGACGAGAATTATTTCACTCGACCGTGAGGATATGTCGGAAACCGAACGCGAGTTGTTTTTAAAGGATTTGAAAAAGGTTACGGACGAATACTTCGAATGCGAAGGCGATACTTCTTTGGAGGTTACTCGCGGCGAAGAAGGTTTTTTAATTTGCGTATTAATGAGCGTAAGACGCATTAAGTCGGTGAAAACGCCGCAGTAATGCTCCGTATATTAACAGCCGCCCGACGGATAAATCCGTCGGGCGGCTTATTTTATGAAGATTTTATGATTTCGGAAACTTTTTGAAGCTCTTCGTCGTATTTAGTGTGCTGCCAATCGGCTTTTACCGGCGTACAGCCGTCCTCAACCGTTATGCCCTTGTCGTGTATGCACGTCGTGCCGTCGGGCCAGAAAATTTTCGCAACCGTCAGCTTCAAAGCTTCTCCCGTTTTGTCGTTTACGAACGTAGACTGCATTATGCCTTTGCCGTACGTGCGGCGCGTTTTCGGTTCTTCTTCGTTTTCTCTCAGCCAGTCGAGATATTCTTGCGAATAGTCCGAAAGGAAAATATTTTTGTATTCGAGCACACCGTAGCAAATCATTGCGCCGATAAGCGCTTCCGAAGCGCTTGCCGTCCCCGAATTTGCAAGCACATAAATTTTTACGTCCTTCGAAATTCTGCACGACGGATCTTCTTCGGGGTAACAGTTATACTTTTCGCGCCTGTTCTTCTTATCGCGCGAGTACATTGCGGCTTCCTTTTTTCCGTCCGTAAACGTCCCCGCAATCTGTTGCATTAAATCAACGTAGCCGCCGCCGTTCGACCGCAAATCGAGAATAAGCGAAGTGCATTGCATTGCGTTGAACTTTTCGACAAGCACGGAAAATTCGGTTGCGGCGCTGCCGTAGAACTGCGACAGCGCAACATATGCCGCGCCGTCGGGAAGATACGCCTTCGATTCCGACGGGTTTTCATAAAGCGCAAGCCCGCCGTTCGCAGAGTCGCGGAAGCACCATGCGGTTTCGTTTGTGCAAAGATAGGCGTAGCTTGCGGTGTACCGCGTCTTTGCGGTAGTGTAAACCTGCCCGTAGACGGAATTGAGATTAAAATATTCGTCGTCCTTTATTCCGTCTAAAAACTTTTTGAAGCTCTTATCGTTTTTGAATTCCGCCGTATTGCCGTTTACGCTTCCGCTCTTTAAAACGTCGCCCGCACGCAGTCCGCTTTTATGGGCGGGCGAGTTGCCGACGACGGAAGCCACATAAACGCCCTTGCCGTCGATATAAGAATACGAAATGCCGAGCCCGCTTTTCGAGCCTGCGTTACTGTCTGTCAAAGCCTTGTACTCTTCGGCGGAATAGTACCTCGAATATCTGTCGAGATGGTCGTTGACGATGCCGTCTATCGACGAGTCCGAAAAACCGTCGTTTTCACCGCCGAAATAATAATTTTTTTCAATTATATCTATTGCCCATTCTATCGACGACAGATTGCCGCTGCGCGCGCATTTGCTTGTAAAAAATCCCGCAGTGAAAGCTGCGGCGGCAATTACGAGCGCAAGGAAAACAGTTAATCCGTGTTTGAAAACTTTATTTTTCAAAGTATCCTCTCTCTATTTTAATTCATACAGTGCGCGGAGAATTTTGAACGTGAGCGCCGAATCGAAGTCGTGCAGGTCAAGCCCCGTAAGGTTGCGTATTTTATTTAGCCTGTACATTAGCGTGTTGCGGTGCATATAGAGTTTGCGCGCAGTTTCGGAAACGTTCATACCGTTTTCGAGAAAGCAGTCGGCAGTTTCCATTGTTTCCGCGTCCTCGAAAACACGTGCAAGCTCCATTAAATTGTAGCCCGAAACAAGCTGTTCGCGCTGTTGCTTCGAAAGCTGGGCGAGAACGTCCGCCAAAGCTATTTCCTTAGGCGTGTTTTCGGGTGAATAAACGGTTGTCCGCACAGCCTGCGACTGTTGGCGTTTATCGGAGTGTGCACTCATATTTTATCCTCCTCACCGTAAGATTATAACGCATTTTTATGCGTTTTGCAATATCTTTTTTATTTATTGGAAAAATACGCGCAAACGTGCGTAAAACGCACGGCGGCAGGCTTGCGCAAACTGAATAATTACCGCAAACGGAAGCAAATTAAAAAGAGAACGCAACGGGCGGCAATGCACGAAAAATCCCCCTATTATCCCCCGATATAACAAATTATTCTTATTAATCCTTGACATAAATTAAGATTTGTATTAAAATAAACTAAGTTCAATATCGAGATTTGCGCATATTGCGCGCTTCTTAATATTTTTATACTAAATTAAACGGAGAAAAATCATATGGGAACTTCGGAAAACAAAACCAAAAAGCTCGTACTGCTGATAACCTATGCGGTTGCGGTGGTATGCCTGCTTATGGGATTATTCCTACCCCTTTTCAACGGTAAGGAAATACTCGCGTTAGAGCTTCCCAACGTATTCCTGAATCTGATAAACAAACCCGAAACCGATTTGGGCAAGGCGTTTTCTTTGTCCTATCCTATCTATTTTTTCGGCAAGGGTAAGCCTTTCGATTTTATGGCGCTCGTCGTTATGCTTTACGCGCTTATAACTTTTGTTTCGCTTTTGATGTTGATTCCGGTCTGCATTACCTTCAAAAAACAGACGAAAGCCGGCGCGGTCATAGCTTACGCAATGGAAATTGCGGCGGCGCTTACAATCTCGCTGTACCTTATAATCGGACTGGGCGCACTGCCCGAAGCTAAGCTCAGCTACAATATGCTTATAGCGTTCGGAGGCGCGCTTGCAATGCTTGCAGTTCAAAGCATAGCAAGCAAAAAACTTACGGGTTTTGTAAAGCTTGTACTTTTACTGTTGTCCTCGTGCGCTTTCCTTTTCCTCTTCGGATTCTGGATTACGGGAAGCTTAGGCGCTAAATTCCTTAACTTCGCGGACAAACTTAAATGCCACCCGCTGTTTATGGTGTATACAGACCAAACCGTAAGCGGATTCCTTTTGCTGGACGGATTCTTCACCGCAGGACCCAAAACTTTGCTTTTGGGAATGACGGCGAAAGAAAAGGCGGCGGTATGTCTTGGACTCATTGTTGCGGTTATAGTGCTTGTTAATTTCTTTATAGATATTATCGGTCTTGCGACCGGTGCAAAACGCGGCGAGCTTATCTTCAACGTTTCAAGATACCTCCTCGAGCTGTTGGCGATAGCGGCGGCGTTCATAACCTGCGCGGTATGCAAATATTCACCCGCGTTCCTGCTCTGCCTCATTCTTATCGCGGCGGCGGCACAGTTCATAATAAGCATTGTGCGCCTTATCATGGAATATGCAAGAAGCAGAAAGGAAGTAACAGAGGAACAGCCCATAGCCGTAGAATCATACTTCCAACCCGTTTATAACGAGCCTGCCGCAGCACCCGCGAACGAGGTTTATGCGGACAACGCGCAACCCCCCGTTTACAACGATTACGCAAACGACTACTCCTACCCTTCGGCGGCGGAAACCGCGCCCGAAGCAGAGGACAATCTGCTTGACAACGTAAGCTATTCCGAGCCTGTAGGCGAAGAACTCCCCTACACCTTGCGCGATTACAAGCCTGCAGAAGAAATCAAGCCCGAAAAGCCTGCACCCGCTGAGCCTAAGCCCGAATATATTCAGCTTCCTCAGGCACAGGCGCCGCGTGCTACGGAGATACCCACGCACAACGTATACCAGACCTACACGCCCAACGTTCCCGAAACTCCCGAAAGGATTTACAAGGTAAACACCGTTTATCAAGGTCCTACCGACGAGTTTATGAAAAAGCTGACCAACAATGAAAAAATAGAGTTCTCTATGATATTCATTGAAAAGAGCAAGGGCGATATAGGCAAAGTTCCCGACTACATCATTGGCGGCGACAATAAAAAATTCTTCTCCGCAGTGTTCATTTATCTCGGAAGAATGAGAAGCATTGTTTCCGACGGACTTTTGAACAAGATGTATAAAGAACTGAATATGCTTCAATAAAATAAAGCTATAAAGGCTTCGGCAATTGCCGAAGCCTTTTTTATTTGTTTAAATTTATTTGCGTTTAAGGTACACGCGCACCTCTCCGTCCGCGCCGCGCTCTATTTCGCCGCGACACATATTTCTTACTATATACAGCCCTCTGCCGCTTTCCGCAAACACGTCCGGCAGACTGCCGCACAAGTCCGCGCCGCGCAGGCTTTCCGCCGCAATGGTTATAACTATTCCCCCGTTATCCAGCGCGCCCGTAAAAAACGCAGTGTCGCCGCCGTGACGAATGACGTTGGTTATCAGCTCGCAGGATATAAGCTTGCTTGCGAAAACGTCATCGTCGCACACACCCGCGTCGAGCAGGAAAGATGTAAAAGCTTTCAGCTCGTCGTGCATGCTTTTTAAGTTGTCAACCTTAAAATTAATCGTCAAAGCAGTGCGTCCTTTAATTTTTCTACAATCTTTCTTTCCGCGCGCGAAACGAACATCTGACTCACGCCCAGAATTTTACCCACTTCCGACTGCGACTTGCCCTCCACAAAGCGAAGCTTTACCACCTTCTGTTCGGTCGGGTCGAGCTTGCGTATCTCCGTTTTAAGCGATTCGGAATCCTCGAACCTTTCGAAGCTGTTGTTTAAGTCGGGAATAACGTCGTAAAGGCGTCCCTCGCCGTCCTCCGATTTTACGGTGGTGTCAAGACTTACGGGCGCGCGGTATTCCAGCGCTTCGATTATAAGCTCCTCGCTCGCCCCAAGCTTTTGGGAAAGCTGTTTTACCGTCGGCTTTTCGCCGTGCTCTTTAAAATACTCGTTTACCTCCGCACGCACCTTTACAGCCAGCGTATAGATACGGCGCGGAAGGCGAACCGAACGCGAATAATCGCGGAAGTAATTTTTTATCATTCCCGTTATGGTAGGAATAACGTACGTTGTGAACTGCACGCCCAAATCGGGGTTGAATTTTTCAACGCCCGAAATGAGAGCCTCGTAAGCGACTTGAAGCAGGTCGTCGTATTCCACTCCCCTGCCCGCAAATTTTTTAGCGAGAATCTCGGCTATGTAAACATGGTTTTCGACGAGCTTGTTTCTAACCGAAATATCGCCCGTACGGCGGTATTCGGCGAAAAGCCGTTCCGTCTCTTTTGCGTCAATCATATTTTAATCGTAACCTTGCTTATCACACCGTCGTCGCTCTTTATTCCGCAGCCCGTGACGAGCGCGCGGATAAGCGACAGAGAAAATTCGTTGTTGCCCGCACAGGGATTTCCGCCTATGCCCGAAAGCGTGCAGGAAAGCCCGTTTGCGGTCTGGAATTCCGCCCTTACCTTATCGAAGCCGCAGTTCCTTAAAACGAGCGCGCTTTCGGTAACGCAGACCTTAAAATCTTCAAGGACGTCTATATTAGCATTTGCGGCGGAACAAACCGCGCCCGCAACAAGGCGGAGCGCTGTCATATATTCGCTGTCGCATAAATGAAATTCTACCGTAAACTGCCTCATCTTTCTATCTCCATTATAGTATCGAGCGCACAGATTTCGAAAAGCTTTCTTATTCTCGGCTGAACGTTTTTAAGTAGCATAGAATAACCGTCCGCCTTGACCTCTTTAAGAATCTTGACGAAAGTGCCCAGCATGGTGCTGTCTATAAAGGTGAGCGCGGCGCAGTCGAACACAACGTCCTTTTTATCGTGCTGATAAGCCGCCCTTACAGCCGCGTAAAAATTGTCGCTCGTAGCTGAATCGATTTCGCCGGAAAGCGAAAAAATGAGCTTCTCCCCCGCTGAAACGAGTTTTACCTGTTGCATTTTTTTCTCCTTGAAAAGCGCAGTTTTGCTTGCGCCCGTATTTTAACAAAATATTCCTGTTTATTTTATAACCGTTTCCACACGCAAAAAAACGCGCAAACGGCAATTATTTACAGCCCGAACGAGCTTGTGAAACTTTTACCGTTCAAATATTCCAGACAACCGTCCGTTCCGAAGGTAAGCGTTTTCGACACAAGGCACTGCCGCGTCAGTCCGTATTTTTTGTTCAACTTTCCGTCGCCGTACTTTTCGTCGCCGAGCACGGGACAGCCGATATAAGCAAGGTGGGCGCGAATCTGGTGAGTTCTTCCTGTATGCAAAGTAACGTTCACAAGCGCGACGTCGCCGCGCACTTCGGCAACCGAGTATTCCGTGATTATCTTCAAGCCGCCCTCGACCTGCCTGCCGTAAATTTTAACCGTCGAATTTTTCTCATCCTTTTTAAGGTAGGCCGTAAGCGTTCCGCTCTGCTCCTTGAAGCAATTTTTACACAGCGCGATATAAGTTTTTCCGACGCGCCTTGTCTTGAACGCCTCTAAAAGATTGTCCTGCGCGTCCTTGTTTTTTGCGAAAATTATTAGACCCTGCGTGTTTCTGTCAAGCCTGTGCACAGCGAAAAATTCGCCCTTGCCGCAAAGCTCGGACAAAAGTCCTTCGGTATTCACGCCCGAAAACTTGTCCGCAATAAAAATATTTTCGTCCTCGTAGACGGATTTATGGCTCGGCATACTCTCCTGCTTTAAGGTTGTGTAATACGCCACCTCGTCGCCGCAGTCAAGTGCAACGTTGCCCGATACGCGCACGCCGTTCACTTTTACGTCCCTGTTCTTCAAAAGACGGGCAAGACAAAAACCGCCCTGCGGAAAAACGCAGTCGGTAAAGTCCTTTAAATTTGTTTTTTTGTCTGCCGTGAAAATTTTCATAAACCGAATAATAAGTTTACCGCGTACGCGCCTATAAACGCGACCGCCGTTTGTACCGCAAAACATTTGAGCGTGAATTTCAAGCCCGTTTCCTTAACGGAAGCCGACAGCGCCGAAATACAGGCAGGGCTGAGAAGTATGAACGTGCTTACCGCAAGCGCGGAGGGCATTGAAAGCCCCGTTCCTTCGGGCATAAGCATTGCTACCGTTGCCGCAACGTTTTCCTTTGCGACAAAGCCGCACAGCGCCGAATAGGCTATGCGCCAGTCGTCCACTCCCATAGGCTTAAACGCAAACGCTAAAATGCGGCTTAAAGCGGCGAGCATACTTTCATCCGCCGTCATATATTCGAACTTAAAAGAAAAGTGCGAAAAGAACCAGCTTATCACGCAAAATGCGAGAATTACACCCGACACCTTTATTATAAACCCTTTTATGTAAAAAAACAACTTTTTACCGACAGCGGAAAGCTGAGGAAAAATTATGGGCGTAACCTCCGAAAGCATACCCTCGCCGTCGCCCTTTAATACAAACGAGAACGCAAGGGAAATAAGAAGTCCCGCGAAGTAGAAACAGGTTATTACGGGGAACGGGTTTTTGAAAAGCGGGGCGAGAAAGGTTAAAAACACCGGCAGTTTCGCACCGCAGGGTATGTAAGGCAAAACGGCGACCGTGCGCTTTTGCGCACTTGACGTAGAATAGCCGCGAGTTGTGAGTATAGCCGCCGCCGTACAGCCGAAGCCCGAAACAAGCGAAAACGCCGCCCTGCCCGACAGCTTTACTTTTTCAAACAGTCCGTCGGTCGCAAAAGAAAGCGCGGAAGTTATTCCGCTTTCATCCAACAGCGTAAGAAATAAATATAAAACCGCTATCTGCGGCACGAACGAAAGCACGCTGCCCGCGCCGCCCAAAATACCCTCAGACAAAAGCGAAATAACCGCCTCGTTGCGCATATGCGAAGTTATCGCGTCCGACAGCTTCACGCAAATTAAATTTTCGGTCAAATCCTTTAAAACCGCGCCGAACATTTTTGGGTGGAAAGCGAGAAAGAACATAAGCGCGATTGCCGCTATAAAGAAAAAGAGAGCGAAAAAGCGGTTATAAAAAAGTTTATCCGCACGCGACAGCCCTTCGCGCCCCGAAGAATACGCTTCCGCAATGCTTGCGCCGCCCTTTGCAACGTTGAAATTTATACCCTCTTCCACGCTCTTTTTGAACTGCTTTGGCGAGCAGGTAAAAACGGGCACTCCGAGATAGCGCGAAAGCTTTTCCGCGTCAAGCCTGCCGCCCCTTTTTTTAAGTTGGTTAAGCTTTGTAACGTAAAGCGCTACGGGCTTGCCGGTGCTTATAAGCCTGCGCGTTAAGTTTAGGCTGTTTTCAAGCGTGAGCGCGTCCGCAACGTTTATTATAAGATCGGCGGTCTTTATTTGCTCGGCGGCGTTCGCCTCTTCCATAGAGTACGCGCTCATTGCATAAAGACCTGGCGCGTCCACATAAGTTACTCCGCCCGAAGTTTTTTCCGCCGAAGCGGTGGTTACGCCGTGAAAGTTGCCCGTGCGCAGACTGCTGTGGGTAAGCGCGTTGAAAAGGGTTGTTTTGCCCGCGTTTGGGTTGCCGGCAAGAACTGCGCGTTTGCCGTTTGCCGCTTTTTCCACCCGAACCGTTTTTACGCGCATTTTTCCACCTCAATCAGCACGGCAAGCGCTTTCCTTATTCCCAGCCTGACCGCGCCGCAGCCTATGAGCACGCTCGATTTAAAAAGCGAATAGCTTAAAACCGTTATTTTTTTGCCGACCGAAACGCCCAGCGAATTTAACCGCGCCGCCGCGTTGCCCGAAATTTCTATTTTGGAAATTACCGCGCTTTCGCCGCTGTTCAAGCCAAACAATCCGCCTGCCGTCTGCGCGTTATCCGCTTGCTGTTTTTTACGTTTAAAAATAAAACCGCCCATAAAATAAATCTATGAGCGTGTTTTGAAAATATGTTTTAAGTTGTAAATTTTAATCAGCGTCTGTATAAAAGACGCAATGCCCCGCCCTGCAAACCGCAGGCAACCGCATGACTGCCTTTGAGGCGTTTTGAACGCGCGCCGCGTTTGAGATATTCCTTTAAAGCCATACCGATGTAATCAAAAGCTTTTTTACGGCTTTCGGCGGCAAATTTGAACTCGTCTCCGTACGCGCGGCTCGAATACATCGTATCGTGAATCCAGTCGTCGTCCTCGTCGTCAAACGAATTTGCGCCTATAAGTTCCGCCGCATATCCCTTTTTATTACTATAAACGATTATAGCGAAAGCATAGGCTCCTTTGTCCACACAGACGATTTCACCGTCAAGCCATTCGAAAAAATCTTCGTACATATTTCACTCCGTTTATTTTTTAATTATGGTCAAAATTACTTTTTCGCCGTTTATATTCTGTTCTTTGGTGTATCCGTCCGCACTGCCTGCGGATATTTTTTCCGCAAGCACGTCGCCCGCAAATCCGCCTTTTTTAAGCACTTTTTCCGCTTTGCCTTCTGCGGTGTAGCAAATTTCTATTCGGTCGGTTACCTCGAAGCCCGCGTCCTTTCGCATATTCTGGATTTTGGAAACAATTTCGCGCTCGATACCCTCGAAAATGAGTTCTTCGGTCAACCGCGTATCGAGAGCGACGGTTATCCCCCCGTCCTCAGCCGCGACGAAGCCGTTTGCGCTTTCGGTAAAAATCTGCAAATCCTCGCTCTTTAAAGTCACGTCCTCTCCGGCTATTTCGTAGCTGCCGCCGTTCTTCACCGCGTTGACGACTTCCTTAGCGTTGCACGTTGCAAGGAAAGCGGAAATCACGCCCAGCTTTTTGCCGTACTTGGGTCCGAGCGTTTTGAGCTGAGGCTTCAATTTGTAATTGATATACTTCTCCGCGTCGTCCGCAAATTCAAAGGTTTTAATATTTAGCTCGTCTAAAACAATGGCGCGCTCTTCTTCGGAAAGTTCTATCTTTCTGTCGGATACAACAAGCATCTTCGCAAGCGGCTGGCGGTTTTTAAGGTTGCCGGCGTTGCGCGCCGCCCTTCCTAACACCACTATGTCAAGCACTTCGTCCATGCCTTCTTCCAATTTTTTATCGATATACTTTTTATCGCTTTCGGGGAAACGGCAAAGGTGTACCGACTTGAGCGCGGCTTTATCGAATTGCGGAACAAGATTGAGGTAAATCATTTCCGCGATAAACGGCGTATATGGCGCGGTCAGTTTTGCAAGCGTAATTAAAACATGATACAGTGTAGTATATGCCGCCGCCTTATCTTCCGTCATTTCACTGCCCCAGTAGCGTTCCCTGCCGCGACGGACGTACCAATTTGAAAGTATGTCCGCAAAGTCCTGCATTGCGCGCGCGCTTTCAAATATTTCATACTTTTCAAGGCTGTCGTCAACAAGCTTTACAAGACTGTTGAGCTTGGATAAAATCCACTTGTCCATTACGGACAGTTTGCACTTGTTCAAAGAGTATTTCGTAGGATCGTACTTGTCGATTTCCGCATACAGCGTAAAGAACGCGTAAGTATTCCAAAGCGTGCCGAGATATTTGCGCTGTGCTTCGGAAACTGTTTCTTCGGAAAAGCGCGAGGGAAGCCACGGCGCGGAAGCCGTATAGAAATACCAACGCACCGCGTCCGCACCCTGCTTGTCGAGAATGCTCCAAGTGTCTACCACGTTGCCCTTGTGCTTGGACATTTTAATTCCGTTTTTGTCGTTTATATGTCCCAGAACTATGCAGTTTTTAAAGGGCGCTTTGCCGAATAAAATAGTGTTTATTACAAGCAAAGTGTAGAACCAACCGCGAGTCTGGTCGACCGCTTCCGAAATAAAATCGGCGGGAAAAGTCTTTTCGAATACTTCTTTGTTTTCGAACGGGTAATGATACTGCGCGAACGGCATCGAACCCGAATCGAACCAGCAGTCTATAACTTCGGGCGTGCGCTTCATTTTGCCGCCGCATTTGCCGCACTTACAAGTCAAACCGTCAAGGTAAGGGCGGTGAAGCTCTATATCGCCCGAAACGCCGCATTTTTCCTTTAATTCGGCTTTACTGCCTATAACCTCGATTTCTCCGCAGTCGGGACAAACCCAGACCGGCAGGGGCGTTCCCCAATACCTGTCGCGCGAAAGCCCCCAGTCTATGACGTTTTCCAGAAAGTTACCCATTCTGCCGTCTTTTATTGTTTCGGGCATCCAGTTTACCGAACGGTTTGCTTTTATGATGTCCTTCTTTACTTTCGTGACTTCTATAAACCAGCTTGATTTTGCATAGTACAGAAGGGGCGTATCGCACCGCCAGCAATGCGGGTAGTCGTGCTCGAAAGCGATAACCTTGAACAGCAGACCCTTTGCTTGGAGCATATCGAGAATGGTCTTATCCGCTTTTTTCGCAAATACGCCGTTTAGCTTTTCAAAGCGCGTATCGAAACAGCCGCGCTCGTCCACAAGCTGGACGACAGGCAAGCCGTAGCGTTTGCCTACCTTATAGTCGTCCTCGCCGAACGCAGGGGCAATGTGAACGATGCCCGTGCCGTCGCCCATAGTGACGTAAGTATCGCATACGACGTAGTGCGACTTTGCAACCGAGTTTGCGGGAGAAATGCGCTTTATCTCGTCTTCCGTTTCTTTAAACAGCGGCTCGTATTCCAAGCCCTCCAAGTCTTTACCCGTCTTTCTCTCTACTACTTTGTAATCCTCGAAAAATTTTGAAACGAGCGCTTCTGCGAGTATATACCTATAACCGGCCAATTCTATTTCGACGTAGCTTTCGTCGGGGTTGACGCACAGCGCGACGTTGGAAGGAAGCGTCCACGGCGTAGTCGTCCACGCGAGGACGTAGCGGTTGCCGCTTCCTTTTACCTTGAAGCGGGCAACGGCTGAATTTTCCTTTACGCTCTTGTAGCCCTGCGCAACCTCGTGCGAGGAAAGCGCGGTTCCGCAACGCGGGCAATAGGGCACGATTTTATGCCCCTTATACAAAAGTCCCTTTTGGTGCATTTGCTTTAACGCCCACCACTCGGACTCGATATAGCTGTCGTCATAGGTAACGTAGGGGTTGTCCATATCCACCCAATAGCCTACCCTGTCGGACATTTTTTCCCATTCGCCCTTGTACTTCCATACGGACTGCTTGCACTGCTTTATAAAGGGTTCTATGCCGTAGCTTTCAATCTGCTGTTTGCCGTCAAGCCCCAAAGCTCTTTCCACTTCCAGCTCTACGGGCAAGCCGTGAGTATCCCAGCCCGCCTTCCTTAAAACGTGTCCGCCCTTCATCGTCTTGAAGCGCGGGATTATATCCTTCATCGTGCGCGTCAAAATATGACCGACGTGCGGCTTACCGTTTGCCGTAGGCGGTCCGTCGTAGAACGAAAACTCCTTTCCGCCCTCCGTAGTTTCAACGCTCTCTTCGAAGATTTTATTCTTCTTCCAGAACTCTATTATTTCCTTTTCTCTTTCAACGAAATTCAAAGATGTGTCAACTTTCTTATACATACAAACTCCTGACGCGTTTTCCGCGCCGTATTATTTAAGCGGTATCTGTGCCTGCGCGTTTAAATCGAGCGGGGCGAAATTGCCTGCGTTGTATTGGATAAGCCCTTCCGCCGCAATCATTGCCGCATTGTCCGTGCAATATTTTTTCTCCGGCAGAACGCATTTTATGCCGTGCTTTTCACATTCCGCCGTAAGCGTTGTTCGCAGGTAATCGTTCGCCGCAACGCCTCCGCCTGCCGTAATAATCCTTGCGCCCGTTTTCAGCGCGCATTCGACCGCCTTCTTCACAAGAGGGTCAACCGCCGCACACTGGAAGGAAGCCGCAACGTCCGCCGCGTTCACTTCTTCTCCGCGCTGTGAGGCGGTGTGGCAATAATTTATTACCGCCGTCTTTAAACCGCTGTATGAAAACTGCAGTTTTACACTGTTTTTCACCAATGCCTGAGGGAACGCAATACTCGCTTTTCCGCTTTCGGCAAGGCGCTGAACGTTCGGTCCGCCGGGATAAGGAAGCGATAAAATTCTGGCTACTTTATCGAACGCCTCGCCCGCCGCGTCGTCGCACGTTGCGCCCAGAACGGAAAACTCCGTATATGACTGCGTGTGCAGAATTGCCGTATGTCCGCCGCTTGCAAGCAGGGTTATATAGGGCGGTTTAAGAGTTTCGTCCGAAAGGTACGCCGCCGCCAGATGTCCGCGAATGTGGTTGACCGCGATTAACGGAACACCCAAAGTGTAGGCAAGCGACTTTGCAAACGAAAGCCCGACGAGAAGCGCGCCCAAAAGCCCCGCGCCGTAGGTGACCGCAACCGCATCGATCTGCTTTGCCGTAACGCCCGCCTCCGAAAGCGCTTTCCCCACAGCCTCGTCAACGGCTTCGGTATGCGCTCGGGAAGCGATTTCAGGCACTACTCCGCCGTACTTCGCCTGTTCGGTTGCGGAAGAAATTATCACGCTCGAAAGCAGTTTTCTTCCCCGAATGACCGCCGCCGCCGTTTCGTCACAGCTTGATTCTATTCCCAGAATTACGGGATTTTGTTTTATGGTAAAGTTCATTTTATAAATAAAAGTTTTTAATATAAAAACCCGAAAAAGCACAAAACCATGCAAGCGCTTCCGCCCTAAACGCTCGGCGTTCAAGGCGTGCTTAGCAGGGTTTGCACAGCTTATACAAGTTTTAAATTGTCTTTTTCAGATAATCGATTATAAAGCCTTGAATGTCGCCGTCCATAACCGCCTGAACGTTGGTATTTTCAAAGCCCGTGCGGTGGTCCTTGACGAGCGTATACGGACAGAATACATAACTGCGTATCTGGCTGCCCCACTCTATTTTTTTGATTTCGCCTTTAAGCTCTGCGTCGGCGGCTTCACGCTCGGCAATTTGCCGCTCGATTAATTTTGCGCGCAGGTACTGAAAAGCCATTTCTTTATTTTGCAGCTGGCTCCTCTCGTTCTGGCAAGTTACCACTATGCCCGTAGGAAAATGCGTTATGCGTATTGCGGTTTCGGTTTTGTTGACCTTCTGACCGCCTGCACCCGACGAGCGATATACGTCTATTCTTATATCCTCGTCGCGGATTTCAACTTCGTTTTCGTCGTCGACTTCGGGCATAACCTCAAGCGAAGCAAACGAGGTGTGGCGGCGTTTGTTGCTGTCGAACGGAGAAATACGCACAAGCCTGTGCACACCCTTTTCCGCTTTCAAAAAGCCGTAAGCGTTCTCGCCCTCGACCTTAAAGCCCACGCTTTTAAGCCCTGCCTCGTCGCCGTCCTCGAAGTCAAGCTCGGTAACCTTGAAGCCTGCGCGCTCGCAATAGCGCGTGTACATACGGTAAAGCATTCCCGTCCAGTCGCAAGCTTCCGTTCCGCCCGCGCCCGAATGAAGGTTTAAAATAGCGTTGTTTCCGTCGTACTTGCCGCGAAGAAGCGCACGGATTCGCATTTGCTCAATATCGTCTTCGGCGGAAGTAATCATCGCTTCGAGTTCGGGAATTAGACTTTCGTCGTCCGCTTCCTCGATTAAGTCTATGAACGCGCCCGCTTCCGCCAAAGCGGTTTCGCCCTTACGGTATGAATTTATTTTGTTTTCGACTGCGGAAATTTCACGCCCGACCTTTTTGGATTTTTCAAGATCCTGCCAAACTTCGGGGTTTTCCTGCTCGGCCCTGAGCGAGGAAAGCCGTTCGCCGAGATTATCTATATCCAGCGCGTACTTTGCCTCTGCCAGAGTGTCCGCAAGGGCTTTTAATTTTAATCTGTAATCGTCTGCTTTAAACATAAATGCCTTATTTACTTAAAAATTTAAAATTTGCCGCAGCTATCGGATTTACTTGTGGTCCTTCCAGTAGCAGCAGTCCTTATACTTCTTTCCGCTTCCGCAGGGGCAGGGGTCGTTTCTGCCTGCCTTCGTTTCCTTTGCGTTGACTTTGGGCTGAGCCTTGCCGCCTATATTCGTCGTAAGGCTGTCCGGCGCTTTGGGCGCGTCGCCTATAACCGGCGCGTTTGCCTTGCTCTCCGCCTGCGCCGCCTTAGCCGCGTTTTCTTCCGCAATCTGTCTTGCGCGTTCCGCGACGCCGCTGTTCATCGGCGCGATAGGTTGGGGGCGCGACGGCGCCTGAGGAGAAACGCGCACGATTCTGCCTTTCAAAAGCCTTGAAATAGTCGTCGTCTGAATACGGTCTATCATTTCGTCGAACATCTGGAAGCCTTCCTGCTTATAAGCGATTACGGGGTCCTGCTGTGCGTAACCGCGCAGACCTATACCCTTCCTCAGCTGGTCCATTGCGTCGATGTGGTCTATCCAGTTTCTGTCAACGCCGCGAAGAAGTTCGTTACGCTCTATCTGGTAATAATCCACCTGACCGTCCGTTTCTGCGGTGATGTTCTCGATTTTCTTTTCGTATGATTTTATAACCTCGCGCGAGATTTTGTCTATCGCGTATTCGTAATCCCACTTTTCAAGCATGTCGCGCGTGATTTCGAACTCGCACTCGTCGGGGTAAACTCGCTGTTTAAGCGCTTCGTTCAAAGCGTTTTCGTCCCACTTTTCAGGCATAGCTTCGGTATTGACCGTTTCGCCCACGACCTTTCTTACATAGTCGGGTATGAATTTAAGCATCTGCTCGTGCACGTCTTCGCCTTTAAGCACCTTCATACGCTCGCCGTAAATGGTTTTACGCTGTTCGTTCATAACCTCGTCGTACTGGAGCGTGTGCTTTCTTATTCCGAAGTTTCTGCCCTCGATTGCGCGCTGTGCGTTCTCTACGCTGCGCGAAAGCATTTTCGATTGCAGACACTGATCTTCCTCGATTTTGAAAATTTCGTAAAGCCTTTTCATGCTTTCGCCGCCGAAACGTTTTGCAAGGTCGTCTTCAAGCGAGATGAAGAATATAGAGTCGCCGGGATCGCCCTGACGTCCGCTTCGTCCGCGAAGCTGGTTGTCGATACGGCGCGATTCGTGCCGCTCGGTACCGAGTATGCAAAGTCCGCCCGCCGCGATAACCTGTTC
The DNA here is from genome assembly GCA_910585705.1 of uncultured Christensenella sp. Lineage (GTDB taxonomy): Bacteria > Bacillota > Clostridia > Christensenellales > Borkfalkiaceae > Coproplasma. The sequence goes on along the minus strand of CAJUER010000003.1, from coordinate 56,267 downwards.
TTTTTCGGCGTCGGTCTCTTTCTTGTAATTTTCGTAAAGCTCCGCATAGCGTTTACGCGCAATCTGCTCTTCCTCAGTGAATTCTCTGTCCGCATAGGAAATTGCGATTTCTATCATTTCGTGCTCGAAACCCTCTTCCCTCATACGTTTTTTCGCAAGGTATTCGGGGTTGCCGCCGAGCAGAATATCCGTACCGCGTCCCGCCATGTTGGTGGCGATTGTTACCGCGCCGAGTCTGCCCGCCTGCGCGACGATTTCCGCTTCGCGCTCGTGGTTCTTAGCGTTGAGTATATTGTGCTTGACGCCGTTGCGGCGCAGTAGCCTTGAAATTTCTTCCGACTTATCTACCGTGACGGTACCTATAAGCACAGGCTGACCCTTTTCGTGTCTTTCCACTACTTCGTTGACGATAGCCTTCTTTTTGCCCTCTACCGTAGAATAAATCATATCCGCATAATCAACGCGCTGTACGGGACGGTTGGTGGGAATTTCCACAACGTCGAGCGAGTAAATGGTTCTGAACTCGTCCTCTTCGGTTTTAGCCGTACCCGTCATACCCGAAAGTTTATTGTAAAGGCGGAAATAATTTTGGAAGGTGACCGTCGCGTGCGTCTTGTTTTCGTCCTTGACCTTAACGCGCTCCTTCGCCTCGATTGCCTGGTGTAGTCCGTCGGAATATCTTCTGCCGTTCAGTACGCGGCCCGTAAATTCGTCTACGATTAAAATTTCGCCGTCGTCGGAAACGATATAATCCTCGTCGCGCTTAAAAAGCTCGTGCGCTTTCAAAGCCTGCTGAATGTGGTGGTTGAGTTCGGCGTTCTCTATATCGCCGAGATTGGGTATGCCGAAGAAGCGTTCCGCCTTTTCCGCGCCCTTTTCTGTAATGGTTACCGAACGGTCCTTTCTGTCGATTATATAATCCCAGTTTTCCATTTCGGCGAGAATCTCGCGCAGTTTGTCCTGCGCCGCCTGCTCCGCTTCGCTGAGCTCCTTTTTCTTTTTGGAAGGAGCCTTCTTTTCCGCGTCCTTTTTATCGTCGTCGAAGCCGCCCGAAAGAGTACGGACGAACTTGTCCACCTCTTCGTAAAGTTTCGAGCTTTCGCCCCCTCTGCCCGATATAATCAAAGGCGTCCTCGCCTCGTCGATTAAAATCGAGTCAACCTCGTCGATAATGCAGAAGTTGAGTTCGCGCTGAACCATGTAAGGAATCGAGGTTTTGAGGTTGTCCCTAAGGTAATCGAACCCGAGCTCGTTATTGGTTGCGTAAATAATGTCGCACTGGTAAGCCCTCTTCTTTTCGGAATCGTCCATACCGGGAACCACTACGCCGACGGTAAGACCCATAAATTTATGAACCTTACCCATCCATTCCGCGTCACGCTTTGCGAGGTAGTCGTTGACGGTTACGATATGCACGCCCTTGCCCGTAAGCGCGTTAAGATACGCGGGCAGGGTGGAAACGAGGGTTTTACCTTCACCCGTTTTCATTTCCGCGATACGGCCCTGATGCAGGCAGATACCGCCGATAATCTGAACGTGGAAGTGCTTCATTTTGAGTACTCTCCAGCTTGCCTCCCTTAAAGCCGCAAACGCGTCGAAAAGAATATCGTCAAGCGTTTCGCCTGCGGCGAGTCTGTCCTTTAAAATTTTGGTCTGTCCCTTTAACTCTTCGTCGGACATAGCCGCATATTTGGGTTCGAGCTCTTCGACCTTTAAAGCAAGCTTGTTGAGCTTTTTAACGCTTCTTCTCGAATCCGAACCGAGTAAATATCTGATTAATCCCATTTTATTCTCCGTTATGAGGGGTAGACTACCCCACAATTATTCATAATAATAATTGTACTATATTTTATCGCATATGTAAAATTGTTTTTTTGAAAAAATTGCATTTTTTTGCAAAAAAAGTAAAGGCGGCGCGCGTTATCAACGCGCGCCGCCGAATATAATAATTATTTTACGCTTCTATCGGAGTAAATGCGAATTTTTCCACGTCAAACAGACCTTTGTCGGTTATTTTGAGTTTTGGAATAACCGCAAGCGATAAAAATGCAAGCGACATAAACGCTTCGTAATCGCGCTTTACGCCCATTGCGTGCGCCTTTTCGATAAGCGCGCGGCTGTCCTGCTGTAAACTTTCCGCCGCACGCGAAGACATAAGTCCCGCAATATCGAGCGTAACCGAGCTGACTTCGCCCGTAGCGGAATTTACGATTACCATTCCGCCGCCGATTTCCTTCAACGTGTTCGCCGCCTTCGCCATTGCCGCGTTATCGTCGCCGAGAAGGATTATATTATGCGAGTCGTGCGCAATGGTTATACCCATCGCTCCGCCCGTAAAACCGTAGCCCTTGAAAAGCGCGCGGCCTATGTTGCCCGTCATTTTATGCCTTTCCACAACGGCGAGTTTAAGCAAGTCGGTACCTTTAACCTTTACGTCGCCACCTTCTTTTACTACGTTCACTATCTCACAGCCCGTGACAACGCCGCCCTTTTCAATGGTCATCGCTTTGGCTTTGTCGCTTTTTATGTCGAGTACGAAGTCCGCCGCAGTGAGCGGTTTTAAGCGCACGGTGTTTAACACGGATTTGGGAAGATATCGCTCGGACGTGTCGAACAGCGGTTTCCCTTCTCTGGCAACGAGCTTTCCGTCCTTGAAAACGTACTGTGCGTTGAACTTTTTCATATTGTCGACCACAACCAAATCGGCGAACCAGAAGGGCGCGATAGCACCCCTCCACTTCAAGCCGTAACATTCGGCACAGTTCAAGGTTGCAAGCGTAACCGCCCATACGGGGTCTAAGCCGTTTGCCACAAGACGGCGCAACGCGTCGTCAAGATGTCCGTTTTCTTTTAAGTCGGCGGCGTGCCTGTCGTCCGTGCAGAGTATAAAACGGCGCATATTTTTCGCGTTGATATATTTTGCATTGCCGAGATTCTGCGTAGACGAACCGTGCCTGATATGCACATACATTCCTTTTGAAATTTTTTCGTCTATTTCTTCCTTGTTCACACATTCGTGGTCGGTGGAAATACCGCCGCAAAGATATGCGTTCAGCTCGCTTCCGCTTGTCGCGGGCGCGTGCCCGTCTATTATTTTATTCATAGCGTGCGCCGCTTCCAGCTTCTTTAAAACGTCCGCGTCGCAGTTCACAACGCCGGGATAGTTCATAAATTCGCCGAGCCCGAAAATATAGTCTTTCTTTATATTCTTCTGCGTATCCTTGCCGTTTAAAACCGCCCCGCTCGTTTCGAAAGGCGTTGCGGGAACGCACGAGGGCAACTGCAACTTTACATCGAGGGGAATATTCTGCGACGCCTTTGCGATATACTCGCAGCCCGCCATTCCGCACACGTTTGTTATTTCGTGAGGGTCGGCGATAATCGTCGTCGTGCCGCGCGGAACTATAAGCGAAGCAAACTCTTCCGGCGAAAGCTGCGAACTTTCGATATGCACATGCCCGTCTATATAAGAGGGGAGCACGGTTAGCTTCGAACAGTCGATTTCCTTTACGCCGTCATACTCGCCCGTACCGACAATTCTGTCGCCGACGATTGCTATGTCGCCCTTTTCCATTCTGCCCTGAAACACGTTAAGCCAGCTTGCGTTTTTTAAAACTATATCGGCTTTTACTTCACGCCTTGCCGCTTTTATATATTTTTCCAACATATTCATCCTCCGTTTTCACCGCCCCGTTCAGGGCGCAACTACATTATAGCACTTACGCGGAGTAAAGTAAAGCCGCCGCGCAAAAATTGCGCGGCGGCTTTGAATATTTTAAATTGGTTATGTAAGCAGGAAGGTCACAAGGAACAGTGCGCCGATTATCCAGGTTGCGATACTGATTTCCTTGATCTTACCCGTGCAGAGCTTAACGAGAACGTAAGCAATAATGCCGATACCGATACCATGAGAAATGCTGTAACCGAGAACCATCGTTATAAACGTAAGGAAAGCAACGATTGCCTCGCCGGCGTCGTTCCAGTCCACTTTGGTTACCGAAGACATCATAAGCACGCCGACCCAGATTAAAGCCGTAGCGGTTGCGCTTCTGGGAATAAGCTGAGCTATGGGCGAGAGGAACATTGCGACAAGGAAGCAAAGTCCCGTTACAAGCGCCGTGAAGCCCGTCTTGCCGCCCGCCGCAACGCCTGCGGAGGATTCGACGAAAGTCGTTACCGTAGAAGTGCCGGCGATTGCGCCCGTGCACGTTGCGATAGCGTCGGAAAGCATCATATGGTTCATGCGGATGGGCGTTCCGTTTTTATCGAGAAGGTTACCCTTTGCGCACGCGCCGTAAAGCGTTCCGATTGTATCGAACATATCTATCATACAAAGCGAAAGCGCGGTCGTAAGCAAAAGCACGACAAGCGTACCCGCATTGTTTCCTTCAACACCGAGATAGCCGCTGAAATTGAAACCGTCAACGAATACTTTACCGACAGCCTGAGTTCCCCAGTCCTTGAACGCATTGAAAGGATTGCTTATGGAAATACTCTGAAAAATCTGTTTGCACGCTTCGCTGCCTGCGGCAACGCCTATTCCTGCAAATATGTAATAGAGTACGGCAGAGCCTAAAATTCCCCAGAGAATGGAGCCTTTTACTTTGAGTTTGCTCATTATTGCGATTGCAAGCACGCCCAAAAGAGCGACGATTGCGGGAAGCATACCGCCCACCGTGCCGTTTACATAGGAAGCAAACGGAGTTTTTCCGAGTACGTTGAACGAAATAAACGTTACGAGTGTGGAATCTTCATTGACGATAACGCCCGCCTGCTGCATACCGATAAACGCGATAAACAGACCGATACCTACGGGGATAGCGTGTCTTACGCCTGCGGGAATTGCGTTGAATATTTTCTGTCTTAAACCGGTTGCGGTAAGGATAAGGAAAATTACGCCGTCAATAAGCGTAAACACCATACAGTTGGCAAACGTAAGGTTTGTCCCGCCGAGCAGTAGCGTATAAACTATAAACGCATTGACGCCCATACCGGAAGCCTGCGCCAAAGGCATTTTTGCAAAGAAAGCCATTAAAAGCGTTCCGACTACCGCGCCTATCGCCGTTGCTATGTACGAAGCGCCGTAGGAAAGCCCGACCCAGCTTTCGGAAAACATACCCGCGTTTACCATAAGAATGTAAACCATTGCCATAAACGTAGTTACGCCGGCAACTATTTCCGTTCTGTATCCGGAACCGTTTTTCGTAATGCCGAAAAATTTGTCGACCTTACCAAAGAAACCCTTGTAGGGGCTTACCGTTTCAGCAGCCGTACCGTCCGCTGCGGGAAGTTCGCCTGTCTGCGCGTTTTCCGCTTCGTTCGTTTCGGAAACTACTTCTTCTTTTGTTTCTTCACTCATTGAATAACCTCCGATTTTTTTCTTTTAATAAGCGTTTTCACTTATTTATCATAATTGTATCACATAAAGCAAAATTCGGCAATCGTTTGAATGTCGTTTGCCGAATTTTGACGTTTATTAATCTTTATATCAATTATAAACGTTAATTATGTTATTTTTATTCATAATAGCCTAAGCGCATTATTTAAGCAGATTGGTGCGCAGTGCATTGAGCACCGCAACGAGCATTACGCCGACGTCCGCAACCACCGAAATTATCAAGGGGAAGCCAGCGATTGCGATATCCAGCGCCATAATTGCGGCTTTTATAATTAGCGAACCGACAATGTTCTGCATTACGATTGAGCGCGTGCCCCTTGCTATCCTCCTGCCCTTAGGCAATAGCGAAAGCTTATCGGAAACGAGCACCACGTCGCTTGCCTCTATCGCCGCGTCCGAACCGACCTTTCCCATAGACACGGCGCAGTCCGCCGCCGTCATTACGGGCGCGTCGTTAATACCGTCGCCTGCGTATAAAAGTTTTCCGCCCTCTTTCAGCCTCACTGCGGCGTCAAGCTTGCCGTCCGGCAGAAGCGCCGCCTCGAAGCCGTCAAGCCCCGCCTGCTCTGCGATAATTGCGGCACGCGCCGCGCTGTCGCCAGTGAGCATAACCGTGCGCTCCACCCCCGTGCCTTTCAACTCCGCAATTGCGGACTTTGCTTCGGGTTTGATTTTATCGTCTATCTCTATACTTCCGACGTATTTTCCGTCCAGCGCGACGAGTACGAGAGTGGAAGCCGTCTGCTCCGCCAAAAAGTCAACGCCGTTGTCTTTAAGCAGTTTCGCGTTGCCGCACAGCAACGTTTTTCCGTCGCAACGGCACTTTATTCCGCTTCCCGCTATTTCCTCAACGTCCGTTACGGTTTTATCCGTCGCCGTACCGTAGAACGCGGCGGCTAAGGGGTGGGAAGAATATTTTTCTGCGGCGGCGGCAAGCGCAAGCGCTTCCCCGTCGGAGTACTTAACTATTTCGAACGAGCCTTCCGTAATTGTACCCGTCTTATCGAACGCGGCAATTTTTGCAAGCGCAAGCTCGTCAAGACAGGTCGAGCCTTTGACGAGAATACCGAACTTCGCGCACCTGCCTATTCCGCCGAAGTATGAAAGCGGCACGGAAATAACGAGCGCGCACGGACAGGAAATAACAAGGAAGCCCAGCGCCTTGTAAATCCATTCCGCGTAAGTCGCCCAGACGAACGAGGCGTTTACCGCGCACACGATTGTGGGAACAAGCCCCGCGACGATTGCCGCAGCAAGGCAGACCGCAGGCGTGTAATACTTTGCGAACTTGGTTATGAATTTTTCGGGCTTGGATTTTTTAGCCGTAGAGTTTTCGACCATTTCCAGAATTTTCGCCACAGCGGAATTTTTGTACTCGCGCAGAACTTCGGCTTCGAGCACGCCCGAAACGTTTATACTGCCCGAAAGAATTTCGTCTCCCGTCTTTACGTCTCGCGGCATGGGTTCGCCGTTCAGGCTCTTCATATCCAGCGCGCCCGCGCCCTTTATTATTCTGCAATCGGCAGGAACTTTTTCGCCTGCCTTAATCATAATCACGTCGCCGCATTTAAGTTCTTCGGGCGGAACTACTCGCGTTTTGCCGTCCTCTATCAGCGTAGCCGTTTCACTCTTCAAATCCATAAGCGCGGCTATAGACGAGCGCGAAGCGCCCACCGCGACTCCCTGCAAAAGCTCGCCGATCTGGTACAAAAGCATAACCGCCACGCCTTCGGCAAAGCCGTCGCCTTCGAATATGCCCAAAAGTATAGCTCCGACGGACGCGATTGTCATAAGAAAGTTTTCGTCGAAAATTTTGCCCTTGACGAAATTCTTCGCGGTGAGTATAAGCACCTTGTATCCGACGGCAAGATATGCGACCGAAAACATACAGTACGTCGTTATTTTCAGCGCGAGCGAGTTTTCGTAGAGACCCGTAATATCCAACACGAACGCAGGTACGAAGAACAGCACAGAAACGGCGATTAAAATTATTTCCTTTAAGTGCCGCCTTAAAATGCTTTTCTTGTTACCGCCCTCTTTTACGATTTTCACGTCCTCGAAGTGGGTTATGGTGTAAACGGCTTTATCCCGCGCCTCTACGGTTTCAGCGTTTAGCACTACGCACATATTCATAAAATCGACTACGGCGCTTACACCGTCTATCTTGTTCAAATCCTCTTCCAGCTCGCGCGCGCAGTTGGCGCAACACAGCCCCGTGATTTTTATTTTTTCGCCCTTGACGCCGCTTGCGTCAGGCGCACGGCTTTCCTCCGCTTCCGCGACAACCTTCACTTCCTCGAAGTTATTACATTTCCGCTTCACTTCTTCAAGCGTATCCGCGTCGCAGGAAACGTAAACCTTCTGCGCCATAAAATCCACGCGCACGTCCTTTACGCCTTGCGTTTTGCTTAACTCTTCTTCCAGCTCGCGCGCGCAGTTGGCGCAGTCGAGCCCCTCTATTTTAAAAACGTTATTCACAGTTCAAATGCTCCTTTGCAACGCCTATCATTGTGAGAACGTGCCAGTCCGAAACGGAATACAAAACGTTTTTGCCTTCCCTTCTGCCCTTTATTATTTTATTGTCTTTAAGCGTTTTAAGCTGGTGCGAAACCGCGCTCTGCTGTCCGCCTACGGCTTCGGTAATATGCTCTACGCAAAGCTCTCCGCCCGAAAGCGCCAAAAGAATTTTAAGCCGCGACGGCTCGGAAATAACCTTGAACCTCGCGCCCATTTCCGCAATCTGTTCCTCCGAAGGCATACCGTCCTTAGCGTTTTTAACGCGCTGTGCGTGCTCCTCTTCGTTATCGCATACTTTCATTTTTGCGTTGCTCCTTTTTATTATCTTATGAATATATATTCATATGTTGTTAATATAATAATACGCCCGACAGGATATGTCAAGCGTTTTATTAAAAATTTTTCGGTTTAAAGTCCGAGTATTTTTTTAAACTCGTCTTCGTCTATAATTCTTATTCCCAGCTTTTCGGCTTTGGCAAGCTTCGAGCCCGCCGCTTCGCCCGCAAGCACGAGCGTCGTTTTAGCGGTAACCGAGCTTTGACATTCGCCGCCGTTTTCCTCGATAAGCTTCTGCGCCTCCGAACGCTTATAAGTGGGAAGCGTCCCCGTGAGCACGACCGACTGACCCGCGAACACCCCGCCGACAGGCTTTTCGGAAATCTGCGGATTTACGCCGTAAGACAAAAGCCTTTCGACCTCTCTCATATTGTCCGCGTCCGAAAACCAATCCGCAATCGTCTGCGCGGTTATCTCGCCTACGTTTTCCAATTCGACAAGCTCTTCCTTCGTCGCCTTAGCGACGTCGGCGCAAGTCGGATATTTTTTTGTCAGATCTTTTGCGGCAACCTTGCCTACGCCGTCTATCCCGAGTGCGAATAAAAACCTTTCCTGCGGCACGTTTTTGCTTTTTTCTATCGCCGTCAGAAGGTTTTTAATTTTCTTATCCTTAAAGCCTTCGAGCTTGCCCAAATCTTCGGCGGTAAGCGTGTAAATCTGAGAACATTCCGTGAAGCCGAGCGTATCGTGAAGCTGTCCTGCCGTCATTTCCGAAAGCCCCTCGATATCCATTGCGGACTTCTGCGCAAAGTGTTCGAATTTGCCGACTATTCTCGGGCGGCAAAGTTTGTTCGGACAAAACAGGTTCGCGCCCTCCTCTTCTACCTTGCTTCCGCAGTACGGGCAGATTGAAGGCTTCTCTACGGGAACGCTTCCCTCGCCGTGTTCGACCGCGCCGAGAATTTCCGGTATGACCTCGTTCGAACGGCGTATAAGTACCCTGCTTCCGATTTTAACGTCTTTTTTGAGTACGTCGCCGTAGTTGTTCAGCGTCGCCTTCCTAACGGTCGCGCCCGCAAGCTCTACTGGTTCCACTTCGGCAAGAGGGGTGAGTTTGCCCGTTCTGCCTACCTGCCATTTTACGTTTATAACGGTGGTTACGCTTTCCTCCGCTTCAAACTTATAAGCCATTGCCCAGCGCGGAAATTTATCGGTATAGCCCAGTCCCTCGCGCAGGGCGCAGTCGTTCAGTTTTATTACCGCGCCGTCGGTGAGCACGTCTATGTTCTTTCTCTGCACCTCTATCTCGTCGATTGCGGATTTAACCTCGTCCGCAGTTTTGCATACGCGAAGAAAAGGGTAAACCTTAAATCCCTGCTTTTTGAGAAATTCGAAATGCTCTTCCTGCGTTTTCAGTTCTCCGTCCGAAAGATAGTTGACGTTGTAGAAAAGAATTTCCGGATTTCTTTCGGCGGTAATTTTCGGGTCTAAATTGCGTATCGCACCTGCGACGGCGTTGCGCGCGTTTTTAAGCTGCTCCTTCGCCGTCTTGTTGTATTCTTCGAGAACGCTTAAACGTATGACCGCCTCGCCCTGAATTTCCGCAAGTCCCTTGTAATCTATTGTGAGCGGAAAAGATTTTATCGTCAGGCACTGAGCCGTAACGTCCTCGCCGTCAACGCCGTTACCGCGCGTTGACGCTCGCACGAATTTTCCGCCCTCGTAAGTTAAGCACACAGTAAGCCCGTCGAACTTATATTCGACGGTATATTCCGCGTTCGGCACCGATTTACCTACGCGCGTGAAAAACGCTTCCAGCTCTTCGGCGGATACCGATTTGTCGAGGCTGTAAAGGCGGGCGATATGTCTGTGCCGCACGAAGCCTTTTATCGGTTCGCCGCCGACGCGCTTCGTCGGGCTGTCGAATTCCACCCTGCCCGTTTGCAGTTCGAGAGCTTTAAGCTCGTCGTAAAGCCTGTCGTATTCCCTGTCCGAAACGGAAGGGTTGTCAAGCACATAGTACTCGTACGCCCATTTATTGAGTTGGTCTATAAGTTCACGAATTCTTTTATCCATAATCATACCGGACTTAAATTATTTCAAGCGGCGCGATAGAGGCGGAAAGCTCTTTAATTCCCTGCCCGTCGAACGCCACGTTCACGACCGTGCCGCCGTTCTTCACTGCAATTATCATACCCACGCCGAATTTCGGGTGACGCACGCGCTGACCTACGGCGTAGTTTTTTGCGCCGCCGTTCGGCTTTACCTGCGAGCCGCCGAACGCAGGTTTGAAAGAAACGCTTTGGCTCGGCAAATCGCTTTCGAATGCGTCGTCCGAAGAATACAGCGCCCTGCCCGCGCTTTTGTAAGTATCGTTACGCGGAGTTTGATATCTTCCGCCCGAATAATTGTCGTAAACGTTGTATGACGGCTGTACGGCGGAAATTCCCAGCTCGGGCGCAAGTTCTGAAATAAAGCGCGACGGGCGCGTAAGCTCCCTCCGTCCGTACAGATAGCGCGATTTCGAGCGCGTAAGATACAGCCTTTCCCTTGCTCGGGTTATCGCAACGTACATTAGCCGCCGTTCTTCCTCGAAGCTTCTGCCGTCTTCCTCCGAGCGCGACGAGGGCATTATGCCGTCCTCCAAACCGCAAATGAACACGCAGGGAAATTCAAGCCCCTTGACGGAGTGAATCGTCGCTATCGTAACGCAGTCTCCGTCGTCGGGCTGGTCGAGGTCGGTCGCAAGCGTAACCTGATTGAGATATTCGTCCAAAGTCGCGTTGGGGTTGAGCCGCGAAAAATCGTCAACCGACGCGATAAATTCTTCTATGTTTGCAAGTTTTCCGTCGCCCTCGTCGCTTCCGTCGTCGTACTCGCCTCGCAGGTTTGCACAGGTTATCACGTCGCGGACAAGCTGGCTTACGGGCGTTTCCACAGCGGAAATTATAAAGTCTTTTATAAGCGCGGCAAAGTCTTTCACCTTTTCCTTCGTGCCCTTAGGAAGCGGCAGACTGTCGCAGTCAACGCACGCGTCGTACAAAGTAAGCCCCGTGCCCGACGCATAATCGCGCATTATCTGCAAGGTTTTACCGCCTATGCCGCGACGGGGAACGTTTATTATTCTTTCCGCCGCTTCGCTGTCGTAAGGGTTGGATATGAGCCGCAGATATGCAAGGATATCCTTTATTTCCTTTCTGTCAAAGAACTTAAAACCGCCGAAAACCTTGTACGGTATGCCGTATTTTGTGAACTCCTGCTCGTAAGCCCTCGTAAGCGCGTTTATGCGCATTAGTACCGCAAAGTCGGAGTAGCTTGCGCCGTGCGCCGCCATTTCGGAAATTATCCGCGCGGTGTAGAGCGCTTCCACCGCCTCCTCTTCCGCCTGATAATAAACGGGCTTAGCGCCCTCGCCGCTCTCCGTCCACAGCGTTTTGCCGTGCCGCATAGAGTTGTTTTTTATTATACAGTTTGCAAGCGACAGAATGGATTTTGTAGAGCGGTAGTTGCGTTCCAGCTTATACACCTTTGCGCCCGCAAAATCCTTATCGAAGCGCAAAATGTTCTTTATCTCCGCGCCTCGCCAACCGTAAATAGACTGGTCGTCGTCGCCGACGGCGAAAAGGTTGCCGTGCTTTGAGGAAAGCAGCTTAATAATTTCAAACTGCACCGCGTTGGTGTCCTGAAATTCATCGACGAGAATATATTTAAATTTATCCGAAAGATATTCAAGCGCGTCCTTATCTCGCCTTAAAAGGCGCAGGGTTTCCAAAAGCAAATCGTCGAAGTCAAGCGCGTTGTTGTCGCGCAGATGTCTGTTGTATTTTTCGTAAGCGACGACTATCTTGTCGATATTCGGCTCGGCGCGGTTTTCAACGCCGTAGCGTTCAGGCTCGAGTCCGAGCATTTTCGCGTTGGCGATATGGTACTTCGCGCTTTTCAAAAGTTTTTCGTCGTCGAAATCTAATTCCTGAAAAGTCTTTTTTATTACGTTGGCGCGCTCGGTTTCGCTGTATATGGAAAAGTTGGGTTTAAAACCCGCGCTTTCCGCAAACTGCCTTAAAATTTTAACGCACATAGAGTGAATCGTGCAAATCCACTTTGCGTCCGCCGCACCGTCGCCGAGCATGGAAACAAGCCTTTCTTTCATTTCTCCCGCCGCCTTGTTGGTGAAGGTTATGGCGAGAATTTGCGAAAGCTCGGCCTTGCCTTCGCGCAATATGTATGCAATGCGCGAGGTAAGAACGCGCGTTTTTCCGCTGCCTGCGCCTGCAAGCACAAGCACCGCGCCGTCCGTGTCGCACACGGGTTTTTTTTGTTCTTCGTTGAGTTTATCGAGTATTGCGTCCATATAAGGAAATTATACCACAGCCCTTTTAAAAACACAAATAAAAGCGGGGCTTTTTACAGCCCCAGCTCCTTATCCTTTCTGTATCTTTCAAGCGCTTTGAGATATTTTGCAGACAGCTCTAACGAATACCTTTGTTTGTCCGCATAGGAAAGTTTATCGTAATATTCCCTGTCGGTCAACCGTCCGAGCGCGTCGGAAACCTCTCCCTCTCTGTCCAGAAGGTCCTTTACCTTCAAATAAAACTCGTCCTGCCGTTCGCCCTTTATCTCTTTCTGAACTCTGCCGCATATGGTGGATTTAACTTTGGTTTCGCTTAATCCCTTTTCGCGGGCGAGCGACGCACCCTCGTCAAGGTTTTTTCTGAATTCTTCCCAGAAGTTGTTTTTCAGCCGTTGTTTTGCCGCACGGGCAAGCACACGAATATCGTCCATAGCCAAAACCTCAAATTAATACAAATATCGACTTTTTTTGTATTGAAAAAGGTCCGTCCGACTCTACGTCGGACAGACCTCTCAATTTTAATTTTTGTTTCTCTTTCTTGCGGCTTCCGCCTTCTTGCGCTTCTTTATCGAAGGGGATTCGTAAAATTCCTTTTTACGCAAGTCGCCGATTATTCCGTCGCGCGAGCACTTTCTTTTGAAGCGGCGCAGTGCGCTTTCAACCGACTCGTTTTCGCCTACCTTTATCGTTGACATCTATCTTTTCACCTCGCTCCGCTCTCCGCGCATTAGTCGCCGAATTACCCGACGCTTACAAATTATACCAAACGCAAAAATATAAGTCAACTTAAAACGCGCAGGGATTTAAATTTATTTTTCGACATGATAATATGTTGCCCGTTTTAAAGCTTGCCGAAATTCCGATTATCGCAAGCCTTTTCAATGCGCCCTAAACTACGGCAAAAAAATGCATTTTAACGCCATTAATTTCATACGGTCAAATCAGTCCGCAGAGAAGCATTATACAGTTTATTATAAGTCCCGTTACCGCCGACAGCGCGTAAAGCGTTAACACGAATAATATATTGCGTTTAATTTTTTTTGTGTTTTTGAAAAGCACAACAAGCCCCACGCCCGCATTACAGCAAAGCCCTGCGACGCAGCTGCCGAACGTAATTCCGCCGTGTATATAAGTTTCGGTTATTATAACGCTCGAAGCGCAGTTTGGAATAAGCCCTACAATCGCAGTTATGAACGGCTGGAAGTACGCGCCGCCTATAAGCGAAGCGGCAATCTTTTCCTCGCCCACAGCGTCGATTATCAATCCGAAAGCAATGTTCACAACCAAAAGATAGAACGCGATTTTCAAAGAGTGCAAAAGCGGCTCGATCAGGAATACTTTAAGCTCGCTTTTGCCGTCGTGCTCCCTTCCGCAGGAATAAGCGTGAATATCCTCCAAAGGTTCCGGCTCCGACGGCTTTTCTTTAAAAAGCAGTAAATTTATAAGGTAGCCCGCCGCCGCGCCGACGAACAACTTTATTACCACAATAGGCATAATCGCCGCCGCAGACGTTCCGCTTGAAAGAAGAATTATAAACGCCTCGTCAGACGTTGCAAGGAACACCGCAATCAGTGTGCCCGTGCGGATTAAACCTTTATCGTACAGCTTTGCCGCCATAACGGAAAAGCCGCACTGCGGAACCAAGCCCGTAGCCGAACCGATAAGCGGGGCAAGCCTGCCCTGCAATATTTTTTTGTTGTGCGTGAACGACGTTTTGTGTTCCAGAAACTCGATCAGTATATATATTACGAGCAGGAACGGAAACACCTTCAACGTGTCCAGAAACGCATCTGCAATTACTTCAAGCATATTTTTCGGGTTATCGCCTTAACTGTCTTTCTTAAACGCAAAAGCCCCGTGCTTCGGGGGCTTTCGTTTGCAAGTTATCTTCTCTTTTTATCCTTTTTGGGTTTGAACTTTTCTTTAAGCTCTTCTTCCTCGCCGTAAGAGAGGGGCTTGAACTCCGCGTCCGCATAGCCCGTATCTTCGTAGCCTGCGTCGCGCGCAAGCAGTGTAAGGCGCGTTTCTCCGTCGAAGAGATAGAGTCTTGTTAGGTCGGGTTTGATATTCACCTCGTCGCCCTTGTTGACGCCCGCACGCTTCAACTTGAAAACGTGTCCGTCCGCCGCAACTTCGAAATAATCGCCCTCCGCGACCGTCACAGTCGAGTGAATGTTTCCGCCCGTACATTCGATATCTTCGGGGCGGATACCGACTATCACGGACTTGCCCGTATTTGCGTACTCTTCGCACTTCTCAAAGCGTTTTAAAATATTTTCGGGCAGGGGGAGCTTTATGTTGCCTTCTACCGCAAACACTCCCTCCTCCGTCTTTTCTATCCTTGCGTTGTTTATAAAATTGACTGTGGGCGAACCGATACAGAAAGCGACGTAAGCGTTTTCGGGATAGTCGTAAAGGTTCGAGGGCGTGTCTATCTGCTGAACGAAACCGTTTTTGAGGACAACTATTCGCGTGCCTATCGTAAGCGCTTCGGACAGGTCCTTAGTGAAGTAAATAAAGGTACCTTCCATTCTCGCCTGCAAATTTATTATTACGTTTATGATTTCCGCGCGCAGTTTTTCGTCAAGTCCGGATATGGGCTCGTCCCAAAGATAGAGCTTGGGCTCCCTCACAATCGCCCTGCCTATTTCCGCACGCTTCTTTTGCGCCGCATTTAAAACTTTGGGTTTAC
Organism: uncultured Christensenella sp.; assembly: GCA_910585705.1. Classification (GTDB taxonomy): domain Bacteria; phylum Bacillota; class Clostridia; order Christensenellales; family Borkfalkiaceae; genus Coproplasma. The sequence continues at coordinate 41,033 of CAJUER010000003.1, read as the reverse complement.
GGTACAAAACGTCCGATATTCCGAGTATGCTTGCCGCCGCCTTCACGCGCTGGTCGATGACGGACTGGGAAACCTTGCGCAATTTAAGCCCGAAGCCCATATTGTCGTAAACCGTCATTGTGGGCGAAAGCGTGGAATTTGCACGGACGAGGGTTACGTCCCTGTCCTTAGGGTCGGCTTCGGTCAAGTTGTTGCCGTCGATAAACACTTCTCCCGAAGTAACCTCTTCCAGTCCTGTAATCGCGCGCATGAGCGAGGACTTGCCGCTTTGCTCCGCGCCGTAAACCACTATAAACTCCCTGTCCTTCGTTTCGAAGCTTACGTCGTAAAGCGCGACAGTGCCGGAAGGATAAACCTTGTCTATTCCTTTAAGTTTTAAACTTGCCATAAAAACTCCTGCGTAAAACGCGTTGATTTATAAAATAATAATAACATAAAAATAAATTTTTACCAAACTTTAAAAGGCTGTTTGCGATATTTTTTTAAATTTGAGGGTAAGTTTTAAAAAACCGCATAATTTTTTTGTAATTTTTGCGCGGAAGTGGTAAACTTTAAATATGAACGCGCGAAACTTCGACAAACTTATGATTGAACAGATAAATTCGCCCGAAGCGGCGGAAGGCGGAAAAAAACTGCTTGTTCACTGCTGTTGCGCCCCCTGTTCCTCCACGTGTCTCGAACGGCTTGCGGGGAAGTTTGAAATTTCCGTGCTGTTTTACAACCCCAATATAGAGGACGGCGAATATTCGAAAAGAAAAGCCGAGCTTTTGAGATTTTTGAATGAAACGGGCTATGCGCAGATTATAGACTGCGACCGCGACGAAAGCGAATTTTACCGCGCGGTGAAGGGGCTTGAAAACGAAAAAGAGGGCGGCAAAAGGTGCGAAGCCTGCTTTAAGCTGAGGTTGGAAAAGACCGCGCTTATCGCACGGGAGCGGGGCTTCGACTACTTCACCACCACTTTGACTTTAAGCCCGTTGAAAAACGCCGCGTTAATAAACTCCATAGGCGAAAGCCTGCAAACGGAAAGCGCGAAATGGCTTTACTGCGATTTTAAAAAGCGCGGCGGGTATTTAAGGAGTATCGAGCTTTCCGAAAAGCACAATCTTTACAGACAGAATTACTGCGGTTGCATATTCTCACGCAAGGGCAGTTGAAAAAATAAAAACCGTATGATATAATGATAAGGAAAAACATAAAAGGGAATTATTATGGACATCAACCGTTATACCCCGTCCTACGGGATAAACCAGAAGCATATAAAAAAACTTGCAGACCTTTCCACCGAAGAGCTGTTTGAAATTCTTTACGCCGCAAAGGTTATGAAAGCGAAATTCCTCGCGCACGAGGACACGAATATATTAAAGGACGCAACCGTAGCGCTGCTGTTCGGCGACACGTCTCTGCGAACCCGTTCCGCAATAGAAATAGGCATAAGACAGCTCGGCGGAGCGTGCGTTGACCTGCCTTACAGCCGCGAGGATATGATGGCGGGCGAAAACATACAAGACCTCGTGAACGTAATTTCGCGTTACGGCGTGAGCGCGCTGGTAACGCGCGGAATAAGCCAAAGCGATTTGGACGGCTTCTGCGCCGTTTCGGGCATATCGATAATCAACTCCGCAAACGAGGATTTTATGCCTTTGCAGGGGATTTGCGATATGTTCACTATCTGGGAAAAGACGGGTAAGTTAGAGGGGCTGAAAATCGCATACGTCGGCAAGGGCGTAAACAATACGGCTTCGCTTATAATGGGCGCAATCAAGTGCGGACTGGAAGTTGCCGTAGCCACGCCCGAAGAATTCGAAATAAAGCGCGAGGCGCTTCTGCATGCCGAGCAGTACGGCAATATATTCGTAACGCACAACCCCGTCGAAGCGGTGCGCAATGCGGACGTAGTATATACGGACAGCTACGACTATCACTGCGACATACCCGAACGCGAACGGGAAATTCTGCGCCCGTATCAGGTAAACAGCACGCTTTTAAGCTACGCAAAGCACAACGCCGTGTTTATGCACTCCCTCCCCGCGCGTCGCGGACTGGAAGTCACGGCGGACGTTATCGACGGTAAAAACAGCGTAGTTCTGGAACAGGGAGAAAACAAACTGCACACCATAAAAGCAGTGCTTGCATTGCTTATAAAATAACATTAAAGCGCAAAGCCGCTTCGGGAATTTCCGAAGCGGCTTTTTTTATTCGAAATCTATAACCACTATCTCGGGGCGGTTGAAAAGACGAAGCGGAAACCTCGAATTGCCCAATCCGCGAGATACGACCATTTGCATATCTCCGCATATGTGCACGCCCTGCGTGTATTTCGGAAACACTCCCTGCTGCGGGGCGTAAAGCCCCCTGCCCGTAAAAGGTATGCGCCACTGTCCGCCGTGCGCGTGTCCGCACAACGCTACCTTATACCCCGCCTCCGCGTACTTATTTATAAACTGCGGTTCGTGCGCAAGCAGTATTTGTTTGCTTTCGGACGTAAGTTTGAAAATTTTTCCGTTTCTAAGCGAAGCCGCGTTCAGCCCCGTAACGCATATTCCGCAGACGGTAACGCTTTCGTCGTCAAGCACGACGGCGCCCGCTTCCTTCAAATCCTTCCTGAAAAAGCGATAGCCCTTGTTTCGCATTTCATGGTTGCCTGAAATATAGACGACGGGCGCGATTTCTTTAAGCGTCCCTACAAGCCCGAGCGCGACCGCTTTGTTCCTTTCGGTATAAGCGTGGATTATATCGCCCGTTACCGCTATAAAATCGGGTTTTAGCGCCGCAACTTTTTTAACCAGAACGCCGTTGTGCCTGCCGAAGGATTTGCCGTGCAAATCGGAAAGGTGAACTATCCTTATACCGTCCGCGCCTTCAAGTTTTATTTTGTAACGCGTTGTTTTAAGACAGCTGTTGTTGAACCAAACAAACGCCGCCGTCAATGCCGCCAAGCCCGCGACGCCGAGCGCCGCCCACAATACAATCAACCTTAAACCTCCGCAACTATTCTGTAAATCGCCTTATTCTGCGACTTGAAAAGTCTTTCGTGCTCCGTTTCCACGTCGCCCTCGACGGGATTGTTCTTCAAATCCTCGCAGGTTTCCAAAACGCGCATATCCGCCTGTTTATAGCTTTCCAGCGAGAAAAGGTAAAAATCGCGGTCGTCCGTTTTCTGGTAAATCTTTCCGCCGTCTTTTAAAATCCTGCGGTAAATTTCAAGAAATCTCGGGTGGGTAAGCCGCTGTTTTTTATAGCCTTCTTTGGGAAGGGGGGTTGAAAAATTGAGATAAATTGCATCGACGCTTTTCGGCGGAAAGTATTTTTCAAGCACTTCTGCGGCGCAATTTAGAAAGCGCACGTTTTTAAGCCCGTCGTGCAAAGCGCGCTCGCACGCGTCCACTATCACGTTGGAAATTTTTTCGCACGCGACAAAATTCAGCTCACTGTTCATAGCCGCCGTTTCACAGACGAACTTGCCTTTGCCGCAGCCGATTTCCAGGCAGACGGGATTTGTATTACCGAAAATTTTTTTAAAGTCGAAGTAATCCTTGACCTCAGCCGCACGCTTCATATTTTTGTCCGACAAGTCGCACACGGTAAGAATTTCCGCGCAACCGTCCAAGCGGGCGTCAAGGTTGTTTTTTCTGTGCATTCTCATAAACGCATTTTACCATACAAGTTTTTAAAACGCAAATTTATGTGAAACGCGCACGGCAAAATTTTAACTAAATTTCCGCCTTTGCGGTTTGGCGCGGACAAACGGCGGTTAAATATAAGCGTCGGGTGAAGGCGCGCATTGTCGGGTGGTGCGCAAAAGCAAATTAAAGGAGGAAATTTTGACTATAATTAAAATTATCGACGCTTTCACCTTTTACGGCGTAGACGTTTTACTGCTTGCCGCGCTTACTGCGGCGGTGACGCAGGTTCTTAAAATTTCGGTTTTGAAAAAGCTTAAAAAGAAAATACTTACCTTTTTGCCTTTCGTTTTGGGAACGCTGTTCTATGCAATATATGAGTGCGTGTGCAATTTAAGTATACGGCTGCTCTTAATCGATTACGTTACGATAATCGAACACGGCATATCCGTAGGCGCGGTTGCTACGCTTTTATACGTTCTGCACGAGCAGTTCATCCGCGAAAAAAAGGGTTGCACGCAGACCGAACAGGTCGTCGCTACTCTGTTGGAAGGCTATGTGCCGACGGACAGCGTAGAAAAAGCCGCAAAAGAGGTTGCCGCCGCGATAGAACGCGACGTTACGGGCAACGGAGCGGCGCGCGCGGAAGAAATCATAGGAATGTATTGCGAAGGCGAAATAACCGAACGCGATATAAAACTGCTTTCGAAACTGATAATAGAAACGCTTGCGCATATAACTGCGGTTTAGCCTTTGCCGTAAAGTAAAGCCTGAGCGGACTTTATAGTCCGTTCAGGTCTTTTTTTTCGTCAGTTAACGCTCCTTATATCAATCTTGTAATTGACTTTTACTCGCGAGAGAATATCCTCACTGAAAGCGTCGTAATACTTATGGTTGTATTTATGAAGCAACTCCCTTACCTTTAAGATGTCGCAGTTGCTTTCCGCGCTGACTTTAAGAAGGTCGGCAAAACGCTTCTGCATTTCTTCCTCCGCACTCTTTAACACCTGCGACGGGACCACGTCGTCGTTGGAGGAATTTTCAGGCGTAACGCTCTTTTTAACGCCCTGTATCTGCGCTTTGGCTTTAAAGGTAAAAGTAAGCTCGGGCACGCCGTCCTTTACTTTAAGTTTTATCGCGCCTTTGGTATTTTTAAGCCCTAACGTGTAGTGTTCGCCGTCGCTGACGAACGGAAGCACCGCAAGGCGGATATCGTTGTTTATAACGTCGAGCGCGAAGGACTGTTCGCTGTTTAAAAAGCCTTTGAATTTGCCTTCCGAAAAATACGCGGTTTTGCGCGCTGTAAACTCCATTTCTTCACCGCTCTGCTGTCCGCTTGCCGAACCGCCCGAAGAGCCGCCTTGACCGCCGCCCTGCTGTCCGCTTTGACCGCCTTGACCGCCGCCCGACGACGAACCTTGCTGTCCTCCGCCTTGTCCGCCGCCGGAAGAGCCGCCCTGTTCGCCGCCTACGGAGTCGCCGCCGCCGGGCGCGCTTGTACCGGGTTTATTCGCCTCGATATAAGGCATATAGCACACCTTGCTTACGGAAAAGTTCGACTGCGCTATTTCCTTTAAGTTTACGCTCGAAACGTTTGCAGACTTTTTGAGTTCGTCCGAGAGGACCTGTTTTATCGATTCCGTCGTTTCCGAATTTATCGACGAGGACAATGCAAGCATATCCGAAGCCTTGCCCTGACACATAGCGACGAGCGCGGTCAATTCGGAAAAGTTTCTCCTGTAAAAACAGCTTAACAGCTTGAAAAGCTCCTCTTCCTTACACTCCTCGCCTATGAGCACGAGCTTGCAAAAAAGCAGTTGGGGATAAAAACCCGTCTTTGCATTTATCTCGTTAAGCGCGTCTGCAATAGTGTAGCCGCTTCCCTGAACCTGCGTGTACTGTACGCTGTCGCCGTTCTCGGAAGGCTGGGGCACCGCAAGCTGGGCGGTAACCTGCACTTCGTCGTCTTCCTTGTCTATGCCGACGGCGACGATAATAGAGGATTTCCTTATATCCACAAGCCCGAAATCGTTGGTGAAAAACAGTCCGAGAAGAATCACAATGATTGCCCAGTAAACGAACACCGATAATTTTTTAATCATCTTTTCTTCCTCCTCGGAAACAGCCATACAAGTACGGGCATTACGATTGCGAACACGGCGAAAACTATCCACATCCACTGCCGATAGACGTCGAGAATGGAATGAAACTTACTTTCGAACACGACGAGCAAAGCCAGCAATACGCCGTTGACCGCAAGCGAAAGCACGGCGGAGTTGTCGTAACCCGTGCACTTTTCAATGCAATGCACGGCAAGCTGAACGTTCAAAACGAGAGCGAAAAGCATTACCGCTTCCAAAATGTACAGCGCAAGCAAATCCATTCTCCCGAGCATTTCTATCGCGGGGAAAAACAGCGAAATTTTGGAAATGGCAAAGTGGCGCGACATTGCCGTGTCGCCGTAAATTCCGTAAAACACGAAAAGCGTAAAAAGCGTTACCGCCGCCCCCGCCGCATACGAAAGGGTTATTTTCGCCGAGTCTCCCTTTTTGTATTTGAAATGTCCCATAAACATGAGAAGCCAGCACGGTTCGACAAAACAGTGCAGAGTTGAAAGCGAACCGAAAAAAACTTTATCGAGCGGCGTTTTCAACATAGGCAGGAAAGAGTTGGGTTTTATTTCGCCTACGGACATAATGAAAATAAACAGCATGGAAACAATGAACAGCGGCAGACAAATATCCGCGCATCTGCCTATATTTTTAAAGCCCTTAGACGAAGCGTATATCGCAAAGAAAAAGAACGGTATGAAAACTATAAGCGACTGAACGGTATCATAGAAAATAGCGTGAGTATACGACTTCTGTTCGAAGAGCGGAACAATAGTCGCAAGCATAAAAAACGCGGCGAAAACCCCGTAAACTATTCTTGCGCAAATATTGCCGACGTTATCTTCGATGAGTTTGAACAGCGTTTTGTCGGTTTTGGAACAGAGAAAACTTACCGCCCAGACGATAACGCCGACGACAAGAAAATCAATCAAAGCGGAAAACAGCAAATCTCTGCCGCTTTGCAAAGCGAGAAGCGTCGGATATAAAATTACTTTGGTTACTGCGGTGTACACCGCAAGAATAAAGCAAATTTGTCTTGTACACATTTTCATTGCGATTTCAACCTCACTTTGTCCCTTGTTTTAAGCGATTTAGGACGCTTTTTCAACGAGTACGAATTGGCTTTTACCATACTGTCATACAAATCGTTTTTGACGAGCGGCGCAAACGGAGCTAAAAGCGGCGTTCCGTAGGACTGCTCGGTCACGAGATAGCTTATCAAAAAACACAGGAAAACCACCATACCGAAAGGACCTATCGAGCCTGCGACAATGAGAAACAGCCAGCGCAGAGTCGTCGTTGTTTCCACAAGGTCGGGCGTAGTGTAAAGGCAGATTGCCGACAGCGCGATGATAATTATCGCGGGCGAGGAAATAATTCCCGCCTTCACCGCCGTATCGCCGAGCACGAGCGCGCCGACGACCGAAAGCGCAAGACCCACATATTTGGGCATTCGTATAGACGCCTCGTTTAAAACTTCCAACACGAACAGCGTGAAGAACATTTCCACGCTCGGCGAAAGGGGCAATCCCGAAATGGAGCTTGAAATTTTAAGAAGAAGCTGAAACGGTATAAGCTGAATTTTGAAAAGCTGCGCCGATATATAAAAGGCGGGCAGAAAAATCCCTATCAACAGCGCGAATAATCGCAAAAGCCTTATCGTCGTGGCACGGTATGAAACCGCGTAGTAGTCCTCTGCGGACTGCATATCCTCCACCAGCATATAGGGCACGGTTATCGCAATGGGCGAACCGTCGACTATAAGCCCCACTCTGCCCTCGCTTATCTTCGCGCAGAAAATATCGGGTTTTTCGGTCGTGCCGTTGCGCTTGAACAGTGAACGCGGTCTTTTGGAAATGAACTGCGAGATATAAGAGGAATCGGCAACCAAATCTATTTCGTTGTTCGCTATCTGCTTTTCTATCTTTTCAGGAATACCTTTTGCGCATACGCCGTCAATGTAAACCATTGCAACGGCAGTATCCGAACGCTTGCCCGATTTAAGCAGCTTAATTTGCAGGTTTTCGCTTTTAATGCGCTTCCTTACAAGTCCCAGATTTGTCTTTATATCCTCAGTGAAGCCCTCTCTCGGACCCTTTATAACCACCTGAGTGGGCGGCTCGGCAGGGGTTCTTCCGGGAGGATTTTTCAGACCTATTATAAAGAAGTCCTTTTCACCGTCCACAAAAAGAACCGCGTTTCCGTCGGAAATTTCCTTTATCGCGTCCTTTATCTTTTTGCCGTCCTTAACTTCGGGCGAAGCCAATAAAAGCTTTGCGTCTTCAAGCCCTATGTCTTTTTCGGCGTCGCGCAGAGGTTTGACGACCAGCTCGCCCAAAAGCTGCTTGTCCGCAAGCCCGTCCGCGTAAATTGCCGCAAACTTCTTTCCGCTCAGCGAACTGAACTCGAATACTATTATGTCGGGAGAGGATAGCACTTCCTTCACGCTTTTTATGTTTTTATCCAACGTAACCATAAAAATATTTTTCGCAAAAAATTATTAAAAATACTTGACAAACAATACTATGTTATGTATAGTATTAGACAAAGCGGAGTATTTGTATGGATATTCAACTAAAAAAAGGCGTTCTCGACGTGTGCGTGCTGCACGCGATTTCGAACGGCGAAAGCTACGGCTACAAGATAATAAGCGACCTGCAGGGCACAATGGAAATTTCCGAAAGCACCCTCTACCCCATTTTAAAGAGGCTTGAATCCGGCGGATTTCTCACTACGCGCACTGCCGAGCACAACGGACGACTGCGACGGTATTATAAAATTACCAATCTCGGTCTTAAAAAGCTGGTTTCGGGCAGGAACGACCTACTCGAAGTGGGCACTATTTACAAAAAGTTATTCGGAGGCAGAATATGACCTACAATGAATGGAGAGATGAATTAAAATCAAACCTTTTGTGCGTTTCCGAAAGCGAAAGGCGGCGCGTTTTGGACTACTACGCGGAAGCGTACGCAGACAGGCGCGACGCAGGATTTACGGAACGCGAAATTATCGAAGATTTCGGCGCGCCCTACGACGCGGCGCAGAGAATACTTTCCGAACGCGGCGAAGCCGAGTACTTCGACTCACGCAACGCGGAAGGCGTCATAGGCGGCAAGCACGAGGAACGGCAATCGAAGCGTGAAGATGAAAAACGCGGTAAGGAACAGTCCGTCGCACCGCCGCCGCAAGTTTACGGCGGGCAAACGGCGCAAAACGCGCATCCGCAACCAGTCAAAAAGCCCGCACCCCGTCGCGACGACGCCTGGATATTCGTGCTGTTGTGCGTAATATTCGCCGCGCCCCTGTTCGGACTGGTTATTACTATGGTCTGCATAACGGTAAGCTTTTGCGTTGCGCCCTTCGCCGTGCTTATAGGCGGCGCCGCAATAATCGGCGAAGGCATCGGAGTGCTGTTCACAAGCGTGGGCACCGGCGTGTGCTATATAGGACTTGGCTTTATAATATTCGGAGCGGGCGTTGCTCTTATTCCGCTGTTCATAAAGTTGGTCGGGCTTATGTGGAAGCTGTTCACTATGTTTTTCAAATGGCTTAAATCGCTGTTTTCCGGCAAGGAGGCACAGGCATGAAATCCGTAATAAAAGCGTTAATAGCAGGCGCGGTAATTGCCGCGATAGGCGTCATAATCCTCATAGCGGGGCTTTCGGTCAACGGCTGGAAGTTCGAAAACATTAAATACACAATGCAGACATTTACTGCGGAAAACGAAAACACCGCGCTGGACATAAGGCTGAACACAGGCTCTTTAAGGACGGAGTTTTACGACGGCGACAGAATAGTCATAGAGTACCCCACCGCCAAGAGGTTCGAAACCTTAGTTGCGGAGGACGAAGGAAAAATTACCTTTCACGGTTTGCACCGCAGCGACTGGCATATTGTGAATTTAGGAATAAACAACGTTCCCGAAACCGTGATAAAACTGCCGCAGAACGTCTTGCTGGACGTATCCGTTTTGCTTGACGGAGGCAAAGTGTATCTTGCAGGCGAAGGACGGTTCGGCAACCTCAAAATATCGATGGACGCAGGCGTGTTCCAAACCGAAAACTTAGTTTGCGAAACGCTTATATGCGAACTCGACGCGGGGACTGTGAAGATAGGTTCGGCGGAATGTAAAACTTTGAAATGCGAACTTGACGCAGGCATTATTAAAATAGATAAATTAAACTGCCCCTCTTCCGTATTCGACCTCGACGCGGGTATCGTGGAAGCAGGTTTTACGGGCGCGCAGGAGGAATATACAGTTTATGCCGAATTACACGCGGGAAGCTGCAACCTGACGAACCAAAGCGGAACGACAGATAAGACAATCGACGTCAGATTAGACGCAGGCACGGTTAAATGCAAATTCGGCGTTTGACAAACTTAAATAAAAAATGATAAAATACAGCCGTACAAACGGCTGTATTTTTTATCCCGCAGGAGGATTATACAAATGAAATTCGATTACGACGCGCAATATTTCAACCCTGCGCACACGCTGGAATGCGGTCAGGTGTTCCGCTTCAAGCCCTTCGGCGACGGATATACGGTGCTGTCCGCCGATAAGGAATGTTACGTTTATACTGACGGGGTCAAGACCGTAATCGACACGGACAGCCCGGACTACTTCCGCCGTTACTTCGATTTGGAGCGCGACTACCGCGAAATCGTAGAGAAGGCGAAGTCCTACAATATCCCCATGCTTTCGCGCAGCGCGGAAATTTGCAAGGGACTGAGGATTCTCAACCAGAACCGCGAGGAAATGATTTTCTCGTTCATAATTTCTCAGAACAACAACATTCCGCGCATAAAGGGCATAATCGAGAGAATTTGCTCCGCACTCGGCGAAAGACGGGAAAGCGGACGCGGAGAATACTACGCCTTCCCCTCCGCCCTCAAAATCGCGCAGGCGGGCGCGGACTTTTTCCGCTCGGCAGGGGCAGGCTACCGCGACGTGTTCCTTGCGGAAACGGGAGCGAGAATTGCAAAAGAAGGTATTACGGACCTTGAAAGTTTGGACGGAGCAAAACTTAAAACCGCGCTTTTAACTTACAAGGGAATAGGTCCGAAGGTTGCGGACTGCATTGCGCTTTTCGGGTTCGGCAAGTGCGGAAGCTTCCCCGTAGACACCTGGATTGAAAGGGTGTACCGCGAGGATTTTTCGGGCACGCTCACAAACAGGGTGAAAATTTCGGAATATTTCACTTCCCTCTTCAAAGAATATTCGGGTTACATTCAACAGTATCTTTTTTATGGAAAACGGTTAAACTTATAATGTGCCCGATTATTTTTCACACTGCGTATGCGGCGAAATTATATATGAAAAGCTGGAAAGCAAATACAGAAGCAAAATCACGTCGAAGACTTTGTACCTTTTGGGTGCGCAGGGCGGAGACGTTTTTTTTGCATACAACGTAAAACCGACGAAAACAAATCTCGGTAGAAATATGCACGCAATGAACGCGCTCGACTTTTTCGAAAAGCTGAAACACGGCAACCCCTCTTACTGCGCGGGCTTTGCCACGCACTACGCGCTTGACTGCACCCTGCACCCAGATATTTACGCATACGAAAAGACAAAACGGTCGCCTTTGGCGCATATGCGGTTCGAGAACGATTTGGGGCTTTTCATAAGCCGCAAATACAACCTGCGCAGGCAGATTATTCCGCGCGAAAAGGTTCTTTCCTGCACATATGCCGTATATGACAGCGTTAAGATCATCGAGCCGAAAATTACGGTTACGGGCGTAGAGCGCTGTCTTAAAAGGCACTTTGCTTACACGCGCCTTCTCTTCCGCACCAAGCGCACGGAATACAAGTGCGACTACGACTTTAAAAATCTTTCACAGGCGGTCGAGGACGCGGTCGATTTGGGCGTGATTGCCGTCAAATGTATGCTTGACAAACGCGCCGACCCGGACGTGTTCGGTAAAAAATTTTTGCAGAAACTGAGTTAAATTATTTTATCGTAGATGCTCTTTTTCTGCATCATTTCGTACAGCTCGTCTTCGGTAATCTCGTCGAGCATGCCGTCGCCGTAAAACTGGAAAATGAGGTATTTGCCGCTGTTGATATGGCGGAGCGCGTCCTTGAAGGTTGAGCTTTCGCTTAGCAAAACGTGCTTAACCTCCTTGCCCCGTCTCGGTTTGTCGGCACGGTAATTTATGCGTGAAAGCGGCACGTCCTTTTCGAACGCCGAACAGGTTAAAAACGCCGCAAACATAATAAAGGAAATATTGCGCACCGCAAACGCGAATACGAGAACGAGCGCCGCCGCAAGAAGTCCGCTTAAAACGCGCAGAGTTATCTTCGCCGCCTTTTCGGGCAGAATAAGGCACATAAGGCAACGCGCTACCCTTCCGCCGTCCAGAGGATACGCGGGCATTAAGTTAATTACAAGCATAACGGCGTTTGCCTGAAAAACCGTATCGGTATACGCATAGCTTACGGGATAGAACCACCAAAGCCCCGCGACGAATACCATTAAAAACGCATTAACGGCAGGGCCCGACAGCGCGAGCTTTATTTCGTCCGTATACGATATGCCGTCCGTCACGCAGGTGGCTGCCGCGCCGTATGGCGTCAGGCTGATTTTCGAACACGAATAGCCAAGCCGCGCCGCGCAAAAAATATGACCGCACTCGTGCAGGAGTGCGGTCAGAACGTATATCAGAAATACGGGCAACCCGCCGAAAATCGCGGAAGCTATTCCAAGCGCTATAAACAGCGGATGCAGTTTTATTTTCACGACTTCCAGACGGGTACTTCATCGGTCAAGGTGAAGCAGTTTAAAAGATTGCCGTTGTCGTACATTGTAACGCGCACCTCCTGTCCGCCGTCGCTGTACGCTACGGGAATGTTGGAAGCTACTTTTGTTCCAAGCTCGTTATATACGGTAGTAAGACCCGTGATAACGCTTGTGAAAGTGGACGTGTGGGCGATTTCTACGGTATAAAGTCCGTCCTGCTGGTAAACTTTGGAAACGGTGCCCGCGCAGATGGGATAAACGCTGCCCTTAGCCGTGAAAGAAAGCACGCCGCTTTCGGAAACAGCCATTTCCGCGTCCGACAGTTCGCTTACAACGGGCGCAAGGGTGAACTCGGTATACGAAGGCTCGGCGGGTTTTTTCGCCGTCGTAGTCGTGAAGCCGCCGATAAGATTGTTTATCGCGCTGTTAGGCATAAACAGGTTGGTCATAAATATGCCTACGGCAATGAGACCTATGGCTACGGTTTCGAACAAAAGCACCTTACCCGTCTTATCCTTTAAAGAAATTGCGCGCTCAGCCTTCTTTTTCGTCTTTTCGGGTTTGGGGGGATCGGAAACGTCCTCCGAATAAACGTACGCACCCACACGCTCGTTCACGCTTTCCACAACGCGCTCTTTCAGCTCTTCGGGCTGGGGTTCGGTCTTCTGTCTGCGTTTGAAAAAGCTCTTCTTTTTGACTACATTTACCGTGCTTACGGGTATTTCAAGCATTTCGGCATAGTCGAGTTCCTGATTCATATATTTTCCTCCGGATTTTTTCAGTTTACCCTAATGTATGTCCGCAAGGTAAATTTTAGAACACTTTTTTAAGATTTTGCGTATAATAAAAAGCAAAAAAACACCGCCCTCTATCGAGGGCGGTTTTCGGTTATATAATCCGCGAGTGCGGCGAAGCGTTCGGGCGACAGAGTCTCGCCGCGAGCCTTTAAATCTATTCCGCAGGCAGAGAGAGCTCCCTGCGCGACTTCGCGCGTAAAGCCGAACGCCGTTACAAGATTGTTTTCAAGCGTTTTACGCCGCGAAAGGAAAGCCGCATGCACTACCTTTTTATACATTGCTTTATCACTTACCTTCAACGAGTCGCGGAAAGTGAATTTAACCACCGCGCTGTCAACGTTGGGGCGCGGATAGAACAGCGTGCGCGGCACCCGCTTTACAATTTCGCACTCTGCGCGCAAAGCGACCATAGCGGTTATCGCGCCGTATTCGGGAGTGCCAGCCGAAGCGCAAAGCCGTTCCGCAACCTCTTTTTGAACCATTACCGAAAGCCCGAGACATTTTTCCGACTGCTCGATAATTTTCATTATAAGCGGCGTGGTAACGTAGTACGGCAAATTCGCAACCACGAAGTACCCGCCCGTTACGCTTTCGAATTCCTTTAAGTCCACCTTTAAAAAGTCGCGGAAAACCACTTCTGTGTTTTTACAGCCTGCAAGCGTGCGCTCCAACACGGGCTGTAACGATTTATCCACTTCGAAGGAAATTACTCTCTTCACCCTTTCGGACAGAGCGCGCGTGAGCGTGCCCGCGCCGCAGCCTATTTCCACAACGACGTCGTTTTCGCCGACGCCCGAAGCCGCAACTATCGCCGCAAGCAGGTTTTTATCGGTTATGAAGTTCTGTCCAAGCTGTTTTTTAAAGCCGAAGCCGCACTCGGAAAGAATTGTCTTTACGTCTTTTTCCATATTTTAGCCGACCCGAAAAGAGTATAAAGTTATTATAACAACAAATACTGAAATTGTAAACGGATTTAAAGCCGTTTGCCCTACGAACGATGAAAGAAGCCTGCGCGGAAAAGCGCAGGCTTCTGACGTTATTAAGACATTAATGTATCTTTCTAAAAAACCGAGCGCCGTTACAGTGTCGTTTTAAAGCGACTTACGCCGCTTCCGAATTCAACGGCGGGCACGGAAATTTACAGTTTTTTGAACAAGCGGTGCGCGTTGGTCCAGACGGTTTCCGCAAGCCCGTACGTTGTAACGCCGCGTATTTCAGCCATATTAGCGGCGATTTCCGCAATGCTTTCGGGGGTGTTGGGGAAAGTTCCGTATTTGGATTTCGGCGGAAGATACGGGCTGTCAGTTTCGGTTAAAAGCCTGTCCGCAGAAAGCGCGGCGATCGTACGGCGCGCCTTTTTACTGCCAGAATATGTGCTTGTTCCTCCGAAAGAAAAATACAACCCTAATTTTTCGAACTCTGCGGCAAGCTCGGTAGAATGAGAATAGCAGTGCAAAAGTCCGCCGTACTTCAAAGGCGCAAACTTCTTCAAGATACATAGCATATCCTCCGCGCTGTCGCGCGAATGAATCTGCACAGGCAAACCCAGCTTTTCCGCAAGGCTTAGCTGGGCTTCGAACATTTCAGCCTGCAAGGGCTTGTCCGTATCGGGATAGTGGTAGTCCAGCCCTATCTCGCCTATGGCGACGCACTTTTCGTGCCTGGCGAGCGCGGCTATTTTTTCAAGGTCGCCCTGTCTGTACTTTTTAAGCTCGGTCGGATGAAATCCCGCCGTAAAGTATACGAACGGATATTTCTCCGAAAGCTCTTTACAATATTCCGACGAAGATAAATCGAAGCCGGCGGAAATTATTTTTTTAACTTCCGCCGACTGTACTCTTTTCAAAAGCTCTTCCACACTGCCGTAATCCTCTTCGTTTATATGGCAGTGCACGTCTATAAAATTCACGCCAAAATGCTCCCGTCGGGCAAATCCTTTTCGGGCGAAACAATTGAAAGCGTTCCGTCGTGCGCTTCCGCGCAGACAAGCATGCCCTCGCTTAAAATCCCCTTCATCTCGCGCGGAGGAAGGTTGCACACAACTATAACCTTTTTGCCCACCATCTCTTCGGGCGTATAGTGGTTAGCTATGCCCGAAAGCACGGAAAGCGTGCGCGAACCGACTTTGACCGTTTCGTGTAAAAGTTTGCTTTTCTTTACCGCTTCGCACGCGATAATTTTGCCCACGCGCATTTCTATCTTCCCAAAGTCGTCTATCGTTATCTGTTCCTTTCTGTTCTCGTCCACAGGCGCAGCCTCCATTCTCTGTTTTTCTTCTATCTTGCTTATAACGGGTTTTATATCCTCGAACTTTATTCTTTCGAACAGCGTCGCGGGCGTCGCGGTGACTTTATACCCGTCGGCTTTTCCGCCCGCGCCTATTTCCTTTGAAATTTTTTCGGCGGTGTCGGGCATAAACGCCTTCAACAGCTTCGCGCCCGTATCCAACGAATACAAGAGGTTATAAAGAACCTGCGAAAGCCTGTCCTTTTTCGCTTCGTCCTTCGCAAGAAGCCAAGGGCAGGTTTCGTCTATATACTTGTTCGCGCGGCGGAACAGCGACCACAGGCTGTCCAGCGCGTCCGCAACCTTATACCCTTCCATTTTCTCCGCAACCTTCCCGTAAGCGCCGTTTATAACGCTTTCGAAATCCTTGTCGGCTTCTTCCGCCGCGCCAGTATTTTTCGCAACGCCGCCGAGATACTGGTTGGTCATCGAAACAGTGCGCTTTAAAAGATTACCCAGTACGTTGGCAAGGTCGGAATTGTTGCGTTCGCACATAAGCTCCCAAGTGATAATGCCGTCGTCGGCATACGGCATTTCGTGTAAAACGAAGTACCTTACGCCGTCTATGCCGAACACGGATACCAAATCGTCGGCGTACATAACGTTTCCCTTTGACTTTGACATTTTGTCGCCGCCCTGCAAAAGCCAGGGATGACCGAGAACGCATTCGGGAAGCGGCTCGCCGAGCGCCATCAGGAAAATGGGCCAGTAAATCACATGGAAGCGTATTATGTCCTTGCCGATGACGTGGACGTCCGCAGGCCAGTTCTTTTTATAATTTGCGGAAGGCTTTTCGGTGTCGTAGCCTACGCCCGTAATATAATTGGTAAGCGCGTCAAGCCAGACGTAAACGACGTGTTTTTCGTCGAAGTCTACGGGTACGCCCCACTTGAAAGTGGAGCGCGAAACGCACAAATCCTGCAATTTGCTTTTAAGCGAGCCGTCCCTGCACGCCCTCAAAATTTCTTCGTCGCTTTTGCCGATAAATTCGTCCGCGAGAAGGAAGTTGTTCATCATTTCGTTTTTGCGCGAAGCGGGGCGTATAAATTCGGGATGAGTTAAAATATGCTCCACAAGGCGCGCCGCGTACTTGCCCATTTTAAAGAAGTACGCTTCCTCGCGCGCGGGCTTCACGTCCCTGCCGCAGTCCGGGCATTTTCCGTTTACAAGCTGGCTCTCCGTCCAAAAGCTTTCGCACGGGGTGCAGTAAAGCCCTTCGTACGCGCCTTTGTAAATATCGCCCTGCCTGTAAAGTTTTTCGAAAATCTTTTTTACTGCGGCAATGTGATAATCGTCGGTAGTGCGGATAAACTTGTCGTACGAAACGTTCATCAAGTCCCATATGCGCTTTATTTCGCCCGCAACTTCGTCCACGAACTGTTTGGGCGTAACGCCTTTTTCTGCGGCTTTCTGCTCGACTTTAAGTCCGTGCTCGTCAGTGCCCGTCATAAAAAACACATCGTAGCCCTGCATTCTTTTAAAGCGGGCTATCGAGTCCGAAAAAATAGCTTCGTAGGTGTTGCCGATGTGCGGTTTGCCCGACGTGTAAGTTATTGCCGTAGTTAAATAGAATTTCTGCTTGTCCGACATAGTTTAAATCCTTTTATATTATTTGGTTAAGTATAGCACTTTTAAGCGCGGTTGTAAATTATATATTTGCATATAAGGCAAAATCCGCTCATAAAAATAATCTATGAATTTGATTTTTACGATAATCTGCATTGCCTCGATAATCGTTCTTGCCTTCACCGCGCCGGACAAACTTCTGCCCTCTCTGCTCGGCGGCGCGGAGGACGCGGCGAAAATGGCTTTAACCCTGTTTTGTATCTACGCGGTGTGGATGGGGCTTTCGTCGCTGGCGGAAAAGTCGGGACTTTCACGCGGGGCGGCAAAGGCGCTTAAACCGGTTACGCGCAGAATTTTCCGCACTAACGACGACGAGGCGAACGAAAACCTTGCGATGAACCTTTCGTGCAACCTGCTCGGCTTGGGCGGAGCGGCGACCCCTTACGCGGTAAAAGCAATTAACGCTTTGGAAAAGGACAAGAACGACTTTGCGCAAAAGCTTTTATTCGTTATAAACGCAACATCCGTGCAAATTCTGCCGACTACGGTTATCGCGCTTCGCGCAAGCGAGGGTTCGGCTTCGGCGGCGGACATATTTTTACCATCGCTCATATGCACAACCGTTTCAACCGTCTGCGCCGTAATTTTATACCTTCTCGGGAGAAAGATATGGCGCTGATTATACCCGTAATTTTTATAATAGTGTTCGTATTCTCGCTCATAAAACGGGTGAACGTTTACGAATCGTTTACGGAAGGAATTTCTTCCGCGCTTAAATTCACTTTTTCCCTTCTTCCCTGCCTTGCCGCCGTTTTTATGATGTGCGCCCTGTTCGAAGCGTCGCACCTATCGGACAAGCTTTGCAGCTTGCTCGCTCCCGTGTTCGGGGCGCTCGGTATTCCGCAGGAGCTTACGAAGCTGGTTCTGATTAAGCCGTTTTCAGGTAGCGGCTCGCTTGCATACCTGAACGAAATAATTAAAAACTACGGCGCGGACAGCTACGTTGCGCGATGCGCGTGCGTTTGCTTCGGCTCGTCGGAAACGGTGTTCTATATTTCCGCCGTGTACTTTGCGGGAATGAAAGTGAAAAAGCTGGCAATGCCCATTTTATGCGTTCTTGTCGCAACGCTTGTATCGACTGTAATCGCCTGCCTCGTTTGCCGCGTTATGTAAAATTTGCCGCGCGGATTCTTCGTTAAGTTCCACACGGCGCGGCGACGGGTTCGAAATAACGGCACGTCTCAATTCTAATGCCGTTACGGCAGGAAGTCCCCGCCGTTACATTTTATTATCCTTAATCCGCATAACGGCGAATAACCCCTATCCTGCCACTCCGTTTCGACGTATTGCCGTTGTGTCGGGCGACGGAGACCCCTCTCTAACATTGTTACGTTTTAAAATCGCTCTTTTGCGCGTCGGTGAAAAATCCATTAAATAAACAGAAACGACGCAAACCGGAGTTTGCGCCGCCTCTATATGATAAGGGGGAAAATGATGAGCTGAATAAGTTGTAAACGCTGTTTACAGTTAGAATTATAAGAAAAAACCCGAAAAAAGTAAAATATTTGTTGTATAATTTTTACCGCAACTTTGAAATAATTTGCACTCACAATTTTTGATAAAAATTAACATCGGGGCATATTTAACCCTGATATTATTTTGCGCTTCTGATTTTTTCCACTGCGTATTTTAACGCCGCAAAGGCTTTATCCGCCTCTTCTGCGGTATTGTATTTCCCGAACGTAAAGCGCACCGCCGATTTAGCGCGGCTTTCGCCAAGCCCCATAGACAAAAGCACATGCGAGGGGGTTACCGCCCCTGCCGAGCAAGCCGAACCTGTGGAAACCGCCACTCCCTGCATATCGAGTAAAAACAGAATATTTTCGCCGTCGCAGCCGTCGAATGAAATATTCGCGTGCGACGGTAATTTTTCGCCCCCGCCGTTGAGGTGCGCACCCTCTATTTCCGCAATCACGCGGCTGACAAACGCATCGCGCAAGGCGCAGACCTTCGCCCTGTTTGCCTGCGCGGAGTTTACGGCAATCTCCAACGCCGCAGCACAGCCCACCGCCGCCGCTGTGTTGGACGTACCGCCGCGCAAGCCGCGCTCCTGCATGCCGCCCGAAATCAAACGCGATATTTTCGCGCCGTTTTCAATATATAATACGCCGAAGCCGACGGGGCCGTAAAACTTATGCGCCGAAATTCCCAAAGCCGAGCAATGCCCGACGGGCAGGGACAGAACGCCCGCCGTCTGCACGCAGTCGCAATAGTAGAACACGCCGCGTTCTTTTAAAAGCGCGCCTATTTCTTCAACAGGCTGAATTACGCCCGTTTCGTTGTTCGCGTGCATAACCGCGCAGAAAACGGTATCGCCGCGCACGGCTTTTTGCACCGCCTGCGGCGTTATAATTCCGTTTTTATCGGGCTGAATAAACGTAACTTCATACCCGAATTTTTGCATATCCTTCGCGCTTTCCAAAACCGCAGGATGCTCTATTGCCGAAACGGCGATATGTCCGCGACTTTTGCCTTCCGCCGCGCAAACGCCTTTCAACGCCCAGTTGCCCGCCTCCGTTCCGCCCGAAGTGAAAAAAATTTCATCGGGTTTACAGCCGAAAATACGGGCGATTTTGTCACGCGCGGCAACCACAGCGTTAGCGGAAAGTCTTCCGTGCGCATGCTGTGAAGAAGGGTTGCCAAAGTTTTCTTTCATAAACGGAAGCATAGCTTCCAGCACGTCTTTGTCAAGCGGCGTAGTCGCCGCGTAATCGAGATAAATCATATATCGAACGATGAATAAACCGTGTTCAACCTTTCAAGCTCTTCGGCTTTTTCAACGTATTCCCTGCCGAGCTTCGTGGTGGTGTTCTTTTCATTCTGCTTAACCCTGCGGCGCGCCGTAACGTCCCTGCGCGCGGTTATAAGCGTTGCAACGAGCGCAATGAAATCGAGCGAGCCGCATACGATTGTCGCTATGACGAACGCACCGTTTTCTTCCGCAAAAATATTGCAAGCAAAAATAAGAGTAAGCACGCTGAGCACGGCAAAAGGAATTGCCGCCGCAAGAAAGACGACGAAAGCGCGTTTGCTTTGCGCCGCGAACACTTCGCGCCGTTCGGCTTTTGCCGCCTCGTTTTTTTCGGAAAGCTCCCGCGCCTCCGCCCCGACTTCGTCTATACGCTTTTTTAAGCCCGAAGCAAGATTTTTCAGCGCGCTTTTCTGCTCTTTATCAGCGTACTGCTTTACGCCGTCCGCCGCTTCGAGACAGTCTTCCAGCGAAGTGAAATCGGTAAAATTGCGCGAAAGGGCTTTAAGCTGAGTGCAGTACGCTCCGCCGCTTTTGGGATTGATTTCCGCCGCCTGCGCCGCTGCAAACCTTGCGCCCTCGAAATTGCCCGAGCCGAGTTTTTTATCCGCTTCCGACAACAGCGAAGCCGCCTGCTTTTCGCGCGCAAGCTGTTCCTCGCGTTTCAGTCTTTCGCGCTCGGCAAACTGTTCGGGCGTAAGCGCTTCCGCGTCATCGTCGTCATCGTCGCCGTAGGGCACTTCGAAAAGGGGAATCGAACTCTGCTCTTCGTTTTCGTCTTCGGAAGAATCGTCGATGTAAAGCTCGTCCTCGCCGTCCGCGTTTTTGCGGATTTTATATTTCCTGTCTTTGTCGTCGTCTATCAGTCTTTCCTCTGCCATAGCTCCTCCAAAAAATAGTTTCGATTATTTCAACGCGGCAACCGCGTTTTCAGCTCGTACAAACGGAACCTGCCTTTATAGCGGCTTTTCGCATATCGGCAGAATTCGGCGTTTTCAAACAATGCGTAGACGCCGCTTCCCGAACCAGTCATATTGACCGCGAGAGGGTCGAACTCTTTCAGCTCTTCAATCGCCTTTTTAACGCCGTCCGAAAGTTCACAAGCGGATGCCGTAAGCGCGTTATTTAAGTTTGCGGCAAGCAGGCGCAAATCGCCGCACAGCACGGCCTTTTCCGCCACGTCGCTGTTTCCGCCCGTAATCCCGTTTTCGTCGAACTTTTTATAGCACTGCGCCGTGCTTACGCTTTCCTTCGGGTCGAGCAAAAGCAAATTCAGTTTCAACCTGCCGTCGAGCGCTTTAACCTCGTTGCCTCTGCCGAAAAGCCGTGCGTATCCGCCCGTTAGCATATAACGCGTGTCGCTGCCGAATCTGTCTGCAAGCAGTTTTTTGCCCGCGACGTCGTCAATTTTATACAGACGGAAAAGCCCGTTTAAGACGCCCGCCGCGTCTGCGGACGAGCCGCCGAGCCCCATTCCCATAGGTATGTTTTTATAAACCGTAACGTCCGCCCCGTCGGTTGAATACTTTTCCGTAAAAGCCTGCGCAGCCAGCGCCGCGTTGTTTTCAGAGAACGCGATATTCTCACTGCCGCAACCGCGCATAGTTACCGAAACGAGGCCGTCTTTGCGTTTTTTTATAATTATAAGGTCGTACAAATCGACGGTGGTTACCACGCTGTCGAGCATATGATAGCCGCCCTCCGAACCCGTAATATTCAACGTCAGATTGATTTTGGCGTAACTTTTTACGCGCACGCTTTCCATAACGGCATTATACCACAACTACGCGCGCATTACAATCGTTTTTATAAACAAGACCGAAAAAGGGGGCGGCGCACCACAGGGTGCGCCGCCCGTTATATCCCCGTCCGAACGCCGTCAAACGTTTTTGGGACGGTAAACCAAAATTCTTTCCTTGCCCGATAAGGGGAACGTGAGTTCGGGGTTGGTCGCCTCGATTTCTTCGGGGCTTTGGCAAAGTTTTTTCGCCGTATCCCAAAGTTCGTCGCCTGCGGCGGGAACGTACACGCTTATCGCGCAGTCGCAGGGCGTTACGGGTTCGCCTTCCGCCGCTTCCGAAAGGTATCTGACCGATTTCTCTTCGCACTCTGCGGCGGCGATTTTCAGAACAGCCTCCGCCTCGCACTCGCCTTCGGAACGCTGTCTTATATTAAGTCCGCACACAGCTATGCTTATTCCGTTGCAGCATTTTCCCAGACCGTTTAGCGTTACCGCAAACGGAAGGTTGACTTCCGTCGAATGAACTTCTCCGTTCTGCTCGTACAAGAGCGTTGCCGAAACACTGCCCTCCACTCCGCTGTCGGTGATTGCGAATTCGGTTTTGGGAAGAGCCGCCGCCAGGAACGCGCAGGTGTAGTCAAGCCTTGCCTTTGCCGCGCAAAGTCCGCTTATTCTTTCGGAATACACCTTAATTTCCGTGCAGGGCGTTGCATACTCTTCCGCATAGGTCAAACTGAGTTTGCAATCTTTTGAAAAGGCGTCGAGAATCAGCGGAGTTTCCTCCTCCTCGAAATACTGACCGGAAAACGCAAGCTGGGCAACGACCTCAACGCCGCACTTTCCGTTATCCTCGTTCACCTTTGCCGTTACGCTTAAATCTTTTATCTCCGCGCGGCAGACCGCTTTCCTTGCAAGCAAAGCGTCCGCACAGGCAATCTCGCACTTGAACGGAACTATTCTGTCAAGGCTTACGGGCGAACCTCCGCGCACCGCAAGCAGTGAAAGATAAATTTCACCGTTTATTTCAACCGCGCCGGCGCGGCAAACGCTGTCGAGAACAAGCACGTCGGCGGCGGGTACAAGAACGTCTTCCGCGTTGCAGTCGAATTCGTCCTCCACCTCGCTTTCGCCCGAAAAAATCACGGTAGAATAGAGCTTGGAATTTTCGCGTTTTACAACCGCCCCGTCCGCAGAAGACAGAACGTTTCTTTCGCAAGGAGCGAAAACGGAAATTTCCGCGCCGACAACTACCGCCACGAGCCAGCTCGAGCCGTCGCGCTTTAACTGCGCTTTTTCGCATGTAAGCGTGCATAACGAACGGTGTGCGGGGGCGAGAATATCGTCGTCCGCAAAGTGCGTGAACTCCGCGCCTTTCTGTATGCGGCAGAGCTTACCTTCGCCGTCGGCGTAAACGAGCGTGCAGACGAGTCTGCCGCCGTAGTTCACCCTGCCGGAAGAAATTTCGCACGAGGAAAGACAAACCTGCGGATGAACCGCTACGGCTTCGCCCGTTTCCTGACCGGAAAAACGTATTTCCACGATTGACTGCGATTTTATTACGGCAACGCGCCGCGTGAAAGCCCCCGTCTGATATTGCGTTGATAAAGACATATTAACCCTCCCTCGGCACAGCCGACTGTATACAAAGTATAATATGCCCGGCGCTTTATAGTTATGACTTATTTTTTAATTCGGCTTTGCGGGCGTCGATTTTTACTCTGCCGCAGAGAATTTCCGAATAAGAATACGCCGTTTTGCCGAGAAAGTTTTTATCGTCCGGACTGACGGTGAAAAGCGAGGGATATATTCCGTTTAAGGTTGCGGGGAAAGTTACAAACTTGTTTCTGCCTAAATTCAGCTTGACCGTTACGGGATGAAGATAAAGATTTTTCACCGCTTCCTTTATCGAATTTATTGTTACGTTTACTTTAATCATAATATATATTTTTGACGGAAAAACCCAATTTTATGCGGATTTGGATATTATTGACTTTTTGCGCTCACCTTTTAAGACAAGAAAAAAGACGGGGCTAACCCGTCCTTTTATAATATGGTTTTAAAAATCGTCGTCATCGTCTTCGTCGTCAAATTCGTCGTCATCGAACTCATCGTCCTCGAGGTCGGTCAGGGAATCGACGTCTTCGAAGAAGTCGTCCTCGCTTTCCTCCTCGTTTTCCTCGTCTTCCAGCTCTTCGTCAAGCTCTTCCTGCAAGGTTTCGTCATCTATGGTCAAATCGCCGTCGTCTTCCTCGTCAAGGTAGTTTTTCCACTCCTCATCCTTCTCGATGTCGATTTCCTCTTCTTCGTACTCGCTTTCTTTTTTACAAGCTTCGCACATCTTTTCGCCGTAGCGTATTCTGTTCACGTTGCAGACGGGACAAAGCTCAACCTGATCGAGTTCGCCGTCAACCTCCTCGAAAACCTCCTCGTCGAGGTCTGCAAACTGCAATTTTTTGCCCCTTAACTCGGCAATGCAAACGTCGCAGTATTCCTGTTTTTCCGAATCGATGTAGTTGAGTTCGCATCTCGGACATTTAATGTATTTTACCATTTTATAAATCTCTCCATATCGGCGTTTAATACAGCGTATGCACGCGCGTGCCGGTTATGCCATATACGCAAAAAAGTAGGTTTGTTTTCGGGTAACATTATATTAATAATTAATGCGTTTGTAAACTGTTTTTTTAATGTTTTTTCACGCAATTTCAAATTTTTTTTAAATTTTTTTCCGCGCGCACCTTTTACGCGGTTAATATGTGCAACCCCCTTGCGCTTATGCGGAAGGGGGTTGTGTTTTTATTGAATTTTTTTCAAATCTTATTCGCCGTCGGCGGAGCTTTCGTCCTCGCCCGTCGAATAAACGTCGATATTCTTGTCGTCGGTCGTGTCAACCTTAATGCTGCGTTTTACATAGGTGGGCATCTTCTTTCTGCGTTTACGGACTAAATATACCGTCAGCACTGCCGCACCTGCAAGTATTATCGCGCCGCCTGCGCTTACGCCGACGATAAATCCTATCTTCGCGCCTTTTGAAAGCGTCGAGTACCAGTCGGGAGTTACGGGCTTTTCGGGATAGCTCTGCAAATACTGGTCCCTGAGGGATTTTGCGTAAGCCTCGCTGTCCTTGTCGCTCATTTTGCCGAGCAAAGAATAGTAATAGTCGCGCTTGTTCGCCGCAATATCCTTTCCGTTTACTTTAACGGTAGTTGCGCGGCCTTCGGTCACGTCCACCCATTCGTCGAGCTGTTCGGCTTTTACAAATTCGTGGTATTTCGCAACCGACTCCTCCGACCACAGATATTCCACGTCTTTGCCCTGAATGTCGACGTACGCCTGAATAAGCGTGCCGATGTATTCGCTTTCGCCAGTAAAGAATGCGTAACGCAGAGCATTTTGAAGATTTTCATAAGTCTTGTCGTCGACTTCGGTAATTTTCTTTTCTATGCTTTCAAACTGGTCGTTCAATTCGTCGATTTGCGCGTTGGTCATCATCTTGCCGTCTTTGCCCAAATCGCAGACCATAATATATTCGTAGCTCACCATATCGGCGGTCTGTGCGGGGAAGAGAAGCTGGTTGTCCACAAATTCGGGCTTGTACCAGTTGCTCGAAGCGTCCACGTCGAGCAACTGCACAGGCGTGTACTTTCCGACCGCGTCTTCTAAGGGGAAACCGCTGTAATCGAGATATCCGCCGTCATAGCATACGCGGTGCACGGTATATCCGTTGCCGCCCGTAAGCGAATAATAAATATAGTTTCCGTCGTCGTGCTTTGCGGTAAATAAAGGCGTTGCCTGTCCGTCCGTCGTAAGATAGAACCTATCCTCGTTGTTCAGAACCGTTCCGATTTTGCCGTCCTTAACGTTTACTTTTTCTATTCCGTTGCTACCCGTAACAAGCGCACCCGTCAACGCGTTGTCCGCGCCGTAAAGATAGATATACGAGCTTGCCGAACTTCCGTCCCTTACAAGACACGCTCCGTCTTCGGGGTTGCCCGAAACGGGCTTCCAGCCCTCGCTTAAAATTTCGGACTGCTTCGCCGCAAAAAGCATTGCCGTACTGTTTTGCTTGGTTGTGCGCGTGTAATACAGGTATCCGTTTTCATATGCGCTTACGGTGTACTTGTATGCGCTTCGTTCAACGCTGTCCGCACCTTCGCCGTTGAAGGGCGTCACGCTCTGCGTCATACCCTGAACTTTGCCGATGCCGTCAAACACAAGGCTTCCGCAGTTTACGTAAAGGGGATCTTTTTCCGCGTCGTAATCTTCGACTATTTTATCGAGACCGTATTCGTTGCGTTGAGTTTCGTCCGCAGTCACCGTGTAAATCTGATTGTAATATTCCGAGTAAGATGTGTTTGTAACGTAATCGGTTACGTTCATAGTGTAGTAAATTCTCGGATTGGTCAAATCGTACTTATCGAACGTCACGTCGCCGACGTTGTACGCAAGAAGTGTATCCACTCCGTTCGCCGTGTTGTAGCTGTGAATATTTTTGCAGCTCGTGCCGTATAAGTTTTCCGAAGCGGCTACATAGAGAATGTAAACCGTGCCGTCTACCTCAACGTAGCGGTATTCGGTGGAGTTGTCCGCAAGCTGTAAATAATAATTTTTAACGGTGTCGGTGCGGTCAAGCTTCGTGCTCTTGAATTGCAGATACGAGTTCTGAACTTCGCCGTCGCTGTTCTTTTCAGTCGAGGGCGTCGTATAGTAAATTCTGTCGCCGTAAATATAAAGTCCCGCGTTGCTGTTGCCGGAATAAATTACGGAAGGAACCACCGTATCGACAGACGAATAATTGTGCGCGGAAAGGTCGGCTTTGGAAATGCGCATAATCGCACCCTTCACCGCGTTGCCGCCGTTGTCCGCCGTGTAGTTTTCTTTTCCGTTTATAAAATAAACGTAGTCGCCCTTTTCTACGGCAAAACCGCCGTTCGAGGTTACCGCCGCGTCGCCCAGATTGTCGGGCGTAAGCGGATTGACTTTGTTTTTGCCGCAGGCTGAAAATAAAGCAACGCCGAGCGTTACAATTATTGCGGCTGTAAAGCATATAATTTTAGTAAATGATTTGCGCATTTTTAACTCCGATTGAGTATAATAACTTGTACTTAATCAATTATATACCAATTACAAGTTTTAGGCAATAATTTTCGGCTTGATTTTAGCGAAAATTTACCAAAAGGAGGCTTTTTACGGAAAAATTCGCACTGCTCAATTTATTACAGGCTTTAGGCGGGCTTACCGCAAACAAGAGTGAAGCAGAAGGCACGGACAATACCGAAAACTTTGCCGCCGCAAGCACACCGCCTGCGCCGCCCCCTGCACCCGAAGAGGAAAAACCCAATTTTATGGCTGACGTGCTTGCGCGCCACGAACGCATTTCGAACAGAATTGCTTCCAGAAAGTAAGCCGTCCGCGCTTTTCTTGCGCGGACGGCGGAAGTCTATTATTCTTGAAACCTTAGTTACTTCTTGATTGTGGAAGTCGCGTGGAGCCTTATATGGCGCGGAAGACCGTTTATCCAAAGCGGTGAAATTTCCGCCTGAATAAGCGGGTAAATGTAATGGACAAGCTCGGGTTTGACGTTCGCGCCGTCCTCCGTAATCCATTCGAGCGGAACTTTCTTTTCAACGTTAGCTATAAAGTGAACGTCCGCAGGCTCGGTAATGCACATATACGGATCTTCCGAAACGCGCTTCAAAGTTATAACCTGTCCCGTCATTCCCTCGAACGCCGCCTTGACCGCCGCGCCGCCCGCATTGAACGCTTCCGTCATATCAACGCGCGCCATAATGTGCGAAGCACAACGTTGCAGCGAAGAAAGCTCAATCGCCCTCGTTTTTACTCCGTACTTTTCGGCAATTTTTCCCGCAAGGAAACGCGCCGTACCCGCAAGCTGTTTGTGTCCGAACGCGTCGACGTAATCAACATGTTCGGCAAGCTCGCAGACGTACCTTCCGTCCGTAACCTTTACGCCTTCCGAAACGGCGATAACAATGGAACGGTTTTCTTTAAGTCTTTTGCCCATTCTTTCAAGGAATTTGTCTATATCGAAAACTTTCTCGGGCAGATAAATTTCGTCCACGCCCTCGCAGTCTTCGCCTTTTGCAAGCGCCGTAGCCGCAGTCAGCCAGCCCGCGTTCCTGCCCATAACTTCGATTACGGAAACTACGGGGTAGTCGTATACAAGTCCGTCGCGTATTATTTCTTTGGTGGTTGCGGCAATGTATTTTGCCGCGCTGCCGTAACCGGGAGTATGGTCCGTGATAGCAAGGTCGTTATCTATGGTTTTGGGCACGCCCATAAAACGTATGGGGCTTTTAATTTTCGCACCGTAGTCGGAAAGCTTTTTAATGGTGTCCATAGAGTCGTTTCCGCCGATATAGAAGAACGCATAAATATCAAGCTCTTTTAAAATTTTGAAAATTTTCTCGTATGTTTTTTCGTTCCCCTCTATATCAGGAAGCTTGTAGCGGCACGAGCCGAGAAAGGATGACGGCGTTCTCTTTAAAAGATCGGTATCGAGGTCGGTCTTCAAACGTGTGGAAAGATCCACCACGTCCCTGTCCAAAAGCCCCTTTATTCCGTGAACCATACCGTAAACGGTATCCGCCCCCCTGTCCTTCGCCGTTTTATAAACGCCTAAAAGGCTTGAATTTATTACGGCGGTAGGTCCGCCCGACTGTCCGACAATTACGTTTTTCATTTAATTCTCCCTTAACATTGAATTACGGCGGCAAACCGCATATATACTGATTATAATATATCGGCGTTTAAAAAGCAATACAAAAAATGAAAATATTTCACTATTTTTGTAAGTTTTTATAATAAAAAGTCTCCGCGCTCGGCGGAGACTTTTATTTGATTTATGCTTGTTTGTAAATAACGGTTACGCTCTTCACACCGGCAACGTCCGTAAGATGCATATCTTCGGCAGACTGGGTAGTTTTAAGCTTTTTGCCCGAAACGGTCAATCTCTTAACTTCTGCGTCTTTGAGTTTGAGAATTACGTCTTTTCCGTCCTGCTCATATTTATATGTACCAATACCTGCGGTTACGGTTCCGTCGTCTTTGAATTCATATTTAATGTTTTTCGCAACAACCATTGCAGCCTCTATCACTTTTTCGCATGCAGTCTTCTGCTCGTCGGTCACGTCGTCAGTATAACTGATTTCGTAACTGTCGTAAACATAAGTTTTGCCCTTTACTTTGGTTGCACAGCCTGCAAGCGCCATACACATAATAAGCGTAAGGAGCGCGGTCGTAACACCGATAATTGCCTTTTTCATCTTACATCCTCCGAAAATTTTTTTGAAGCTTCCGCTTCTGTTATATAAATCATTATACACCGTTTGCGCAAATTGTCAATAAATTTAATGACAAAATTTAACCGCTTCCGTTATTAGACACTTTTTAAAAAAACGTTCACTAATCTTCCACCTCGCTGAAAATCGGGTCGTCGAAAAACACGTTAAGCGACACTTCCATTGTGCTGACCATTTCAAAAATAGTTTTTACCGCCACGCGCTCCCTTGTGCCGTTAAGCACCTGCGACACCGTTGATTTTGCTATTCCGCCCTTCGTGTAAAAATCATACTGCGTGAATTCTTTCTCTTCCATAATCGATAAGAATCGAATTTTTATTGCTTCCGCCAAACTCATAATTGCGCCTCCCGGTTCTCAAACAAGAACCACACAATTAGATTATACCTTTCGGCAATTTTTTATAGGTTCTCAATTGAGAACGCTTGACGGCTTAATTTGTCAATGGTAAAATTAATTTATGAAAACTTGTATGTTTACGGGACACCGTCCGCATAAACTTCCTTTCGGATATAACGAGGACGACAAAAGATGCACCGCGCTGAAAAGGCGTTTGACATGTTTGATACGGCAAAAAATTTTAAGCGGGGTTTCCCGCTTTCTTTCGGGTATGGCGTTGGGTACGGACTGTTTTGCGGCGGAGATAGTGCTTTCGTTGCGGAACGAATTCCCCGAAGTATCGCTGGTTGCCGTAATTCCGTGCGCAACCCAGTCAAGCAAGTGGAACAAACGGCAAATTTCAAGGTACTCGGCGCTATTACGGCAATGCGACAAGGTGATAGTTTTGCAGGACGAATACACCTACGACTGTATGCAAAAGCGCAACCGTTATATGGTGGAACAGTCCGACTGCGTTATAGCCGTATGGAACGGAACAAGCAGCGGAACAAGCAAAACAATAACTTACGCCGTCAACAAAAGTTTGCCCGTTACCATTTTGCACCCCGACACTTTGTCCGTTCAGATTTTATAATTTAAAACGCGCGGTAAAAAAATAAAGAGGCTTGTAAAAAAGCCTCTCTCTTTTTTGTTTGCAATTATCTCTTCGAGAACTGCGGAGCACGGCGCGCCTTCTTCAAGCCGTACTTCTTTCTTTCCTTGACGCGCGGGTCGCGTGTAAGGAAGCCTTCTTTTTTGAGGGCGGGGCGGCAACCTTCTTCCGCCTGCAATAAAGCGCGCGCAATTCCGAGACGGATAGCGTTTGCCTGACCGGTGTAACCGCCGCCGTAAACGTTCACGAGAACGTCGTACTTTGCCTCGACGCCGAGAAGCGTAAGAGGCTGTTTAACGACGTATTGAAGAACGGACTGGGGGAAATAATCCTCCAACGCTCTGTCGTTGATTTCTATGACGCCTGTGCCTGCGGGAATCAAACGAACGCGGGCAATCGCCTTCTTTCTTCTTCCCGTTCCCCAGAATTGAAGCTTTTTCTTTATACTAGCCTTTGCCATAATATCAATTTACCTCTTAACCTTAAAATAATTTGAGCTCTTCGGGCTTCTGTGCCGCATGGTTGTGCTCCGCACCCTTGTAAACGCGCAGCTTCTTTATCATATCTCTGCCGAGCGAGTTTTTGGGAAGCATTCCCTTAACCGCTTCGTATACCGCAAGGTCGCTCTTTTCGGCAAGCATTTTCTTGTAGGAAATTTCCTTCAAGCCGCCGATATAACCCGTGTGGTATCTGTAAAACTTGTCGTCGAGCTTTTTGCCCGTCAGCGCAACCTTGTCGCTGTTCAAGACTATCACGAAGTCGCCCGTGTCAACGTTGGGCGTAAACGTGGGTTTATTTTTGCCGCGGAGTATGGCAGCCACCTTAGATGCAAGCCTGCCGAGGGGAATGCCTGCGGCGTCGACAACGTACCATTTTCTTTCAACTGTCTCGGCTTTTGCCATATAGGTTTTCATTGTTTGCTCCTTATTTCGTATTTCAATAGAAAAAATTTATACTTGTTTTTTAGCGTAAGATTATTTTATTCTTTTATAAAATTTCTGTCAAGCCGTTTTGTGTTGCGTTTTCAAAGTTTTTTATAAATTTTAAATAATTTTTATTTTCACTCGAAAATCGGCGGAAAACGCCGCAATTCGGCGAAAAAACGCGCATTTTAAGTTATTTTACAAGCACTGCTTTAATTCTTTTTACGCCTGCGGACACGTTTTCCTGCTTGGCTATTTTGAAAGTTCCCAGCTCGCCCGTGTATTTTGCGTGCGGTCCGCCGCATATTTCTTTGGAAAACTCGCCTATGGAATAGGTCTTAACCTTCTCTCCGTACTTGCTTTCGAAAAGCCCCGTAAAGCCCTGCGCCTTAGCCTCGTCCAAAGTCATCTCTTTCATAAGCACCGGAACGTTGGCTTTAATCTGTTCGTTGACGAGCCTCTCTACCTCCGCCACCTCTTCGGGGGTCAGCTTGCGGGCAAAGTTGAAGTCGAAGCGCAGCCTCTCTTCCGTTATGTTGCTGCCCTTTTGCTCTACTTCGGGCGAGCAGACTATTTTAAGCGCGGCGTGTAAAAGATGGGTTGCCGTGTGCAGGTTTGTCGTTTCCTCTTTATGGTCGGCAAGACCGCAGGCGAACTTCTGCTCGCTGCCCGCGCGCGATTTTTCCTGATGCTCCGAATAGCATTTGGAATAGCCGTCAACGTCCACTTTAAGTCCCTTTTCTGCCGCCATTTCCACCGTAATTTCTACGGGGAAGCCGTAAGTGTCGTATAAATGGAAAGCCGTTACGCCGTCTATCCGACCTCCCTCGCTAAGCGCCGCCGCGACCTTTTCGAATTCGCGTATGCCCTGCTGTAAGGTTTTGGAAAATTTATTTTCTTCCTTTTCAAGCTCCTCGTAAATTTTGCCGGAGTTTTTAACAAGCTCGGGATAGACCTCTGCGTACTTGTCCACAAAGTTCTTTGCAACTTTGGAAAGCGAGCCCTGCGGCAAACCTAAATTTCTGCCGAAGCGGACTGCGCGGCGGATTATACGCCTTAAAATATAGCCCTGATCGGTATTCGAGGGAACTATGCCCTTCACGTCGCCGAGCATAAAGGTAGAAGTGCGTACGTGGTCGAGAACCACGCGGAATGCTTTCGAAACCTCTTCGCTTTCCCCGTACTTTTTCCCCGTGAGCTTTTCTATTTCCCTCATTGCGTTTTCGAAAAGGTCCGTCTCGTAAACGCTGGATTTTCCGTTGAGTATGCAGAGCGTGCGCTCCAAGCCCATTCCCGTATCCACGTTTTTCTGTTTAAGGGGTTCGTAGCGTCCCTCCGCATTCTTGTTGTACTGCATAAAAACGTCGTTCCAGATTTCGAGGAAAGTACCCGAAGGCGCGTTGTCGAAGTCGTAAGCGCCTAGCTTGTCCGCTTCCGCACGGTTGCGGATAATGTGCATTTCGGTATCGGGACCGCACGGACCGGTCGTGCCTGCGGGGCCCCACCAGTTGCCCGATTTGGGCAGGAAATAAATATTTTCGGGAAGAATACCGCATTTTTGCCAAAGCCGAGCGCTTTCCTCGTCTTTGGGGCAGTCATTATCGCCCGCGAAGCAGGTTACGGCAATATCCCCGACGGGAATCGCAAGGTATTCGGGCGAGGTCAGAAATTCGAAAGACCAGGGAATCATTTCGCTCTTGAAATAATCGCCGAGAGACCAGTTGCCCAGCATTTCGAAGAATGTCAAGTGAGAGCTGTCGCCCACCTCCTCTATGTCACCCGTACGCACGCACTTTTGGACGTCCGTGAGGCGGTTTCCGGCGGGGTGCTTTTCTCCCAGAAGATAGGGCACCAGCGGGTGCATACCTGCGGTAGTAAAAAGCACCGTAGGGTCGTTTTCGGGAATGAGCGAAGCCGAAGGAATTATTTTGTGTCCCTTCTTTTCGAAAAATCCGAGATATTTCTGTCTTAAAGTTTCGGAAGTAATTTTTTTCATATTTTCACCTTACTTTTTTATTATATCGTAGCCGTCTTTGTTATCCTTGACCGTATAGCCCAATGCGTCGAGCTCGGCGCGGAGCTTGTCTGCCGTCGCCCAGTCCCGCGCAAGCTTTGCCTGCCAACGGTTTTCCGCAATCTCCTTTACCTCTTCGGGAATTTTTACGGGATTTTTCGCCGCAACCTCCGCAAGGTAATCGTCCGCTTCGCGCTTGAAAAGTCCGAGAAGGGAATAGGTGCGTTTTATCTGCGCAACGTCCGCCGCCGCGCTTTCGTCGTCCGCCGAAAGCTTTTTGGATACGTTTTTGAACGTTGCGAACAAGTCGCCGAGCGCAAGCGCCGTATTAAAGTCGTCCGACATACATTTATCGAAGCGCGCGTCTATTTCCGCATTGCCCTCTTTGCTTTTGCCGAATCTCTGTTCCGTGTTCTTAATAACCGTGTAAAAGCCCGTAACCTGCTTTTCCGATTCGGCAAACATGCCGTCGGTAATATTTATGTCGTTGCGGTAACTCGTCTGCAACAGCGCGAATTTTATTGCTTCCGCAGTGTAATTTTTCAGCAAGTCTTCCAACAGCAGGCTGTTGCCGAGACTTTTCGACATCTTCTGCCCGTTGACCTTGATAAGCCCGTTGTGAGTCCAGTATTTCGAAAACTGCTTGCCCGTGAGGCTTTCAGTCTGCGCTATTTCGTTTTCGTGGTGGGGAAAAATCAAATCTCTGCCGCCGCCGTGAATATCTATGCAGTCGCCGAACGCGACGCGGTTCATAGCCGAACACTCTATATGCCAGCCGGGACGCCCCTTGCCCCAAGGCGAATCCCAGAAAATTTCCCCTGCTTTCGCCGCTTTCCACAGCGCGAAATCGGCAGGGTTCTTCTTTTCGCCGTCGTTTTCAACGCGAACGCCGTCAAGCATATCTTCAACCGAGCGGTTGGAAAGACAGCCGTAGCGTTTGAAACTTGTCACGTCGAAATATACCGTACCCGAAGGCGCGGCGTATGCGTGTCCGCCCTCTATCAATTTGGAAATAAAATCTATAATGCTTGCGATATTTTCGGTTGCTTTAAGCCAGAGGTCGGGGTCGTCAACGTCGAACGCGCGCATAATGCCGTCAATCTTTTTAATCATATCGGCGGCGTACTTGTCCGCAGGTATGCCCGTCTCTTTGGATTTGGCGATAATTTTGTCGTCTACGTCGGTATAATTGCGCGCGTAGGTTACTTCATAGCCCTGCTTTTTCAGAAACTTACGCATTATATCGTAAATCAGCGCCTGGTAGGCGTGACCTATGTGCGCCTCGCCGGAAACGGTTATGCCGCAGGCGTACATTTTAACCTTGCCGTCTTCAACGGGTTCGAATTCCTCTTTAGTGCGCGTCAGGCTGTTGTAAATTTTCATCGCCCGGTCTCTCCTTTAAAATTATTCTTGCAGGCACGCCGACTGCGGTCGAGCCCGGCGGCACGTCCTTTAAAACCACCGCGCCCGCGCCGACTTTGGCATTGTCGCCCACCGTAATATTTCCCAGAACTTTGGCTCCTGCGGAAATTACGCAATTCCTGCCCACCGTCGGGTGGCGCTTGCCGCATTCCTTGCCCGTTCCGCCCAAAGTACAGCCCTGATATAAAACGGTACCCTCGCCCACTTCGGCGGTTTCGCCTATAACCACACCCGCGCCGTGATCGATAAACACGCCTGCCGCGATTTTTGCGGCGGGGTGGATTTCTATGCCCGTCAGAAATTTTGCGAACTGCGAAATTATCCGCGCCGTAAGTTTAAGCCCCGCCCGATAAAAAAAGTTTGCCGTCCTGTGCATGGACAGCGCGTGCACGCCCGAATACGTCAGAAGAATTTCCGCAACGCTTCTTGCCGCAGGATCGTTACGCTTTGCGGCAGCAACGTCAGCCCTCAATCTTTTGAAAAACACCGTCTTACTGCGGCGTAAAAGCCGCGCGGTCTGATTTTCCTTTGAAAGGGCGCGCGGTAATCAATTAAAATACGCCTCTACATAGTATGTAAAGGCGCACCTTGTCTGTTCCGATTAACCCGCCCTTAAATTGCAGTCCGTCGTTCGGGCTTTTATTTTTCATTATTATATATTAAACTTTTTTCAAATGCAAGCGTTTTTATATGCAAGTGGGCACGCCGCCCCCTCAAACAGCCGAAACAATCGCATATGATAAAAATTCACATTTTTCACGGGCTTAAATTTAAATCTTTGTGAATTCTCTTGACTTATATACGTTCGTGTGTTAAAATGAACACGTAATGATTGTTTTTAACAAAAACCAAAAAGGAGATCTGTATGAAACGTGAAAGAATCGAAGAAATAGCGGAAATTCTCGACAGACGCGGCAAAATGACTTTGGAACAGCTTGAAGAAGTTTTCCCTTCCGTGTCGCAAATGACGCTCAGGCGCGATTTGTTCCAGCTTGAAGAGGATGGAAGAATTATCCGTATACGCGGCGGCGCAATGTCTGTAAAAGAAGTGCAGAAGGTTTCGGGCGAGGAATACACGAAAAAAACTACGATTAATACCGACGCGAAAATCGTGATAGCGCGCAAGGCTTCGGGACTTATCGATGAAAATTCAAGCATCTTCCTCGACGGCGGCACGACGGCAATGTACCTTTCTAAGGAAATGCCTGACATTAAGTGCAACGTGTTTACCAACGGTATCGCGGTTGCAATGGAGCTTGCGCAGAAAAAGAACATAAACATTACTGTCGTCGGCGGACAGCTTATGAGGGACAACCTTTCGACGGCTTCCCCTGCGGCAAAAGAATATTTCGACCTGACCAATTTCGAAATCGCGATAGTTTCGGCGACGGCGTTTACTCACGAACACGGCTTTTCGTGCAACAGCCAGATAGAGGCCGACCTTTTGAAAAGCGTATTCAAAAAGGCAAGGCACGTTTATATGATGCTCGACAGCTCGAAAATCGGCAAAATCAACCCCTATACCTTTGCAAGGGTTGAGGACATTGACGTGCTTATCACGGACGACCATTTCCCGAAGGATTATAAACAGATATTCGAAGATCAGGATATCGTCGTAATGTAACTTAACGTTTAAAACCAAGCCGCCGCGCAAAAATTGCGCGACGGCTGTTTTTTATTATCCTACGGAAACGAAACCGCCGCAAATTATGCGGCGGCGTAGGTGTGGTCCCAAAGAGATGCATGCAAGTGCGTCCGATATTTCAATTCAATCGCTCCACTTATGCCTGTCCTGTGTCCGGTCCTTTACGTCGTCGTAAAATTCAAAGTATTTTTGCCTGACCTCTTCGGCAGTCATTTCGCCGTCGAGGAGACCCAAAAGCTCGTCAAGCTCGTCGGGCGAAAAATCCGAAAGACAGAACTCGCCGTCGAACGCCTGCGCCAGCTTCATTAAATCCCAACCGGTTGCTTTCATTAAATAATACCTTAGTTTTTGATTATGACAACATATTAACAGAAAATCCGACAAATGTCAATATGTCATATTTAAAGCCTGAGGCGAACTTTTTTTGTTCTTGCCTCAGGCTTTTTGATTTTAATCTACTTTTTTCTTCGCTTCTTCGAGCATTTGCAAATTCGCCGTCATATCGCAGTCGTAGTCGGAATAACTGTACATAACCGTTGTTTCGGAATACGCCTCACCCTTGAAGCCGGAGATTTTGCCCTTCCATCTTTCCGCAACGGCGTAGTATCTGAAAAGTCCGTTACCCCACAAGCCGAACACAATGCAAAGCCCCGTGTCTTCCATATAATCGTCGTCTTTATCGCCCGAATCTTCGCCTTTCTTCCAATAGCAGTCGCCGCTCGTGCCGTTGCCTTTCGTAAGCATTTTAACGGAAGCAGAATCGGCGTTGGCAACGTCGGTATCTATATTCATTATAACCAAATAAGTGCCGTCTTCTTCGTCTTTTGCAATGTTCGCGAATTTGATTATATCGTCGGCAAGGATGTTTATATTGCCGCGCATTGTAATGTTGTCCTCGCCCGCATGCGCTTCGATATCCGCGCGGATATTTTCGGGTTCAACGTAATCGCCCTTTTTTAATTCAAGGTCGGGCTTACCCCAGTCCGAACCTGTACGCCAGTCGCATTGAAGCAAAGTCCCGTCCATATCCAACGATTCACTGCTTCCGCCGAAGCGTATGTTATTACCTTCGAAACGGTATAAAAGGTTCGTTTTATCGGTAAATCTCAGTCTTGCGCTTTCAAACTGGGCTTTAAAGCCGGCTATTACCCCGCTGGCTTCATTCACCTTTTTCAAGGTGTAATGATAGCGGTATCCGCAGGTGTTCTCGCTTTCGTTCACTCGCAGGAAATACTCCTGTCTAGTAGCGTTAGCTTTGCCTGTAGTTCCCAAATCGGTGTCGCCCGCCTGGTCGCTGAAATAAACGAATTTGTCGAGCCTTCTTTCGTTGTAACAAGCGTAGGCGTACATTTTCGCCGCAGCCTGCGCGGCGGCCTCCACCACTTCGGCGTTGTATATATCCGTTTCGCCGTCAACAACATGCTTGTCCGCAACGGCTTTATACTGCTCGTAAGCGGCTTTGGTGTACTGTTCGTACGCGGCTTGCTGTGTGGGCGCAACTTCTATATCACGCATAAAATCGCTGCTCGTCGGTATGGTCACTTCTTCGCCCTTACAGCTTTTACAGCCTGCAAGCAAGGCGCAACTTACCGTAAGCGGCGCGACAATAAGCGCCAGAACTTTTACAAACTTCCTCATCATTGCCTCAGAATTTTCTTTATGCAACGATTATACCACACTCAGCCGTTATAAGCAATGAAAATTGCGTGAAAAATGCCTTTTTGTAACAAAAAAATATGACATTAATCGCGCACAAGCACTGCCGTCCAAAGCGGAGCGCCGAATCTGCGGGCGATATGGGCGCATTTGCAGTTGAACGCATAAAAAATATTATAGCCCTCTCCGTACAGCGTTTCAAGATTACCCAGCCCCTTGCTGAGAACAACGCCGCACTCTTTAAGTTCGCGCCGTACGCGAGGCGAAACCTCTTTCAAGTAAGTTCCCGGAACGTTCGTGCCGTTGCCGATTACTTCCGCATACTCCTGAAGCCCGACCTCGCGCGCGTCGTCCTGCGTTACGTCGTTGATTATCGGCTTACCTCGCACAACGGATATTACGCGGATTGCGGGATAAAGCTCTTTAATAACGCGGATTAAAATTTTATCGAGCACAATCTCCCCGCAGTTATCGTGAAGGAAACACAGTTTTTCCGCAATTTCCAGCTTACACTTTAATTGATCGAGCACGGATTTATCGGGTTGAACGTCGGCGGCGGCGGAAACAACGTAGTTCACCGCGCCCTCGTTCAAATCCGAAATTCTCGCAAAATCTATATAATTTGCGGACATTGCAAACTTCAACGCACTGCAAACAGGGTCCGGCGAAGCCATAACCTCCGCGTAAAGTTTATCTTCCAGACAAAGCAACGCGCGGTTGAACAGCGATTTTTCGCGGGTGTAATCTATGCCCGTGCCGAAAATATTGCGGTGCAGACCGTCAATGTCACGCATTAGAAGCGGCGCGCAATAATCCGACGGCGGATTTTCGCAAAGCGCATTTACGCCGTCACGGAAGCATCGCAGTTTTTCCGCGTCGGTTTGCGTGCTCTCTACTTTTTTCATCTGACTGCCGTAAAGGCAGCTTTTACATTCTTCGTCAAGCAACATAATTTTAAATTTTATTCCCCGTGTCCGAAAACAGCAAAGCACCGTTCCCGTCAGAACTTATAACTCCGTCATTGTTGAAACACCGCACATCATTTCTGTTCCATAATTTTGCAAGTCGCCGCATTCCATTTTTCGCTTATGTTTAAGCAATCAGCCGCACTACGCTTATGTCGTGCTATTTAGCAACCAAACTCAATCCACTTCTGTCCCGTGCTTTTGCATGCCACCGTACATTGTTAAAATGCTATATTTTGCAAATCGTTGCACACATTTTCTGTACCGAATTTTTGCATACCGCTATATATCATTTCTGTTCCATATTTTTACAGGTCGCCACAGTCCGCTTCTGTTCCGTGCTTTTGCATGCCTCTGCCTTCCGTTTTTCGCTTATGTTTAAGCACAGCCGCACTCCGCTTATGTCCCGTGCTTTTGCCAGCCTCAGTACTCTGCTTTTTGTTCAGCGCTCTTGCAAACAGCTGCACTCCGCTTTTGGCTCGGGTTTTTGCAAGCCTCAGCACAGTCAGCCGCAATGCACAAACT
Organism: uncultured Christensenella sp.; assembly: GCA_910585705.1. Taxonomy (GTDB): domain Bacteria; phylum Bacillota; class Clostridia; order Christensenellales; family Borkfalkiaceae; genus Coproplasma. The sequence continues at coordinate 1,894 of CAJUER010000003.1, read as the reverse complement.
ATAAACATTAAGGGGACGGTTACTTCTTTAAAATACTTTTTAAACTCGATTTTTAACGCATGTTAATTACCGTTTTTCAAAATAAAATACGGAATCCCCAAACCCGATCATATAGGTTTTGAAACCTTTGCGCCGGTTTCGTCCTCCAATCCGAGAAGGAAGTCTGCCGAAACTTCGAAATACTCCGCCGTCAAATAAATATTTTCTGCCGTCGGCTGTACTTTTCCGTTTGCCCAATCGGAAACACTCATAGCCGATACGCCAATCTTATTTGCGAAGGCACGTTTAGATATGCTATGTAAAGTCAATAAATCATTTAACCGTGCGGAAAATTTGTTTTTCATAATGATATTGTAAGATATTTTTTACAAAAAGTACTTGACGTAAGATATATTTTACACTATAATATTGATTAAGAAACAAAACTTTTTAAAATAACGGCTAATTTCTTTCGGGATACCACACCCAAACAATAATAAAGGCACTTGATTGAATTCGAGTGCCTTTATTGTGCCGAGATTTAGCAACTTTGATTTTTAAACGCGCGGGGTAAGCGTCTACTTTCGGGCAAAGCCTACGCATTACATTATTTAAGCAAGTCTGTATCGTGCGTTAAGCCAACCTTTCTCTATTTTTGAATGCTCCGACTCCCACCTCAACAGGCAGTATATCGCTCATAAGTAATTTTACAAAAAAAAACAAACTTTAAATATTTTGTCTGGCTTTGTTTTCGGAAATATAACTTATCTTTTCCAACGGCGCGGGACAAACACCGCTTTATGACAATACCTAACCTCGTATTCCCCACAAGCCCGTCTCGTGCGGCAAAACAACTTATAGTTTTTTTAGCGCTAAAATCAGTAATAACGAAAGCAAGCCGTAAGTATAGTCAAGCGCCCGTTTTTGTTTCAAAAACGGGCGCTATATTGTTCAAACAACATAAATGTAAATTGCACTCAATTATCTATAAAATTATTTATGCTCCAAAAATGTGTCCTACTTAGAATAAAAGCGTAAAACCCGAAGCATTTCAATTACAAGAAATCCCGATAAATCCACTTCTATTTCACGGCAAAAGACAAACAATACCTATAAAACAACATAATAACGTGCAAAATTAAGAACATTTTGCACTTGATTTAAAGCAGTAAATTTTAAAAGCACCGAAAACGACATAGTATTTTTTATATATGTTTTATTGAAATTTAACTAAAATTGAATTTAAAAAAAATTTAATAATTTCAGGCACGGCAACAAAACAGTAAAAAAGCGGCGTTCCCATTTGTTTTCGGGTAAGCAACAAGCTCACTCAAAAACCATAGAAACACCGCTGAATTATAAATTTTAACGTCATTTAAACTTAGACAGAATAAGTTACATATCTGTCGGACAGCGCAAAAATTAATAATACCGAAAAAAGTCGTAAACACAGCAAAACCCCTGTTTATGACACAAAGTCGGGCGCTTTGTTAATCAAACAAAATGTTAGGTAAAAATAAGACAAAGAATAAGCACCTGACGAACGTCAGGTGCTTATTGATTTGAAATCCGGCAACTCCCTATCCTCCCGGGCGGTGGCCCGCCAAGTACTTTCGGCAACGCAGAGCTTAACTTCTGTGTTCGGAATGGGAACAGGTGGATCCTCTGCTTCATTATCACCGGAATGGTTATATAACAGCTTTCGCTGATAATATACTTTTTATCGTGCGGAAACCGCAACGACGTGCTTCCAAACGCATCTTCCTGCGCTTTTCGGCTTTTTCAACTTCGTTTTACCGCGAAGTCTGACAACTGCATAGTTAATGTATGAAAGCGTGGATAAGGGAATGAGGAGTTAGTACATAAAAGGACTTTATTACGCTCGTTAAAAATGTAGCTAATCTTCGTATTTAGG
>CAJUER010000002.1 GCA_910585705.1 uncultured Christensenella sp. | reverse complement strand
AATCCGTATAGTTTTTTACCGCCAACTTAAACGCGCGGTTAAACATATCCGCATTGACAGTATTTTCCGCGCTGTAATCTTCATAAGGCGTACGCAACGTTATTTGGCTTTGTGTGCGGCTTATGAACGGAAACGGGTTTGAGGTCACGCCCAAGTTCGCGAGCTGTTTTTCAAGCTCTTGCTGAAATCCTCGCGTTAATTCCAACGTGCAGGAAATTTCCAAAGCCTCGCCGATTGTCGTTCCGACACCCGGCGTTGAACTGCCGAATGCAACGTGCCGGTCATACGTTTCCCCGAACGATATTTCGCGGCTTTCCGTCGTTAAGCTCCCCGACAGCTCTAATATGTCGCCGACGATTAATTGTCCGATTTTGCACGTCGCGGCTATCTCCGGATTTTCTACCGAACGGCAGGTGATTATTATTTCCTCGTATAAGTTCCTTTCGCGCGTTATGGTCGCAAAATGCGGCTCGTCGGGGCCTGATACCGTTACAGACACCGTGCTCGGGTCACTGCTTTCCCAAGTTACGCGCTGGTCGTCCGCGTTCTCCGGCGTTATCCTTGCGCGGACGATTATGGAATTATTTTCAGTTGTGACTATATCCGAAGCGCGTGCCTTGCCGCCGCTTGCCGTCTTTGTTGTCACAAACGTAAAGCCTGCCGGCATTGTGTAGACTTTACCCGTCTGCATTTCGTTGCCGTTATTGTCTACCGCAACTAACCCGTCCCCCGTCTGCGTGTCCGCGTTCTCCGAAGGCTTACCCACAAACCATTGTTTCGGATTCCATTGACGGAAACCCGAAGTTATAAAGCCTATGCCGATAATTGCCGCTATGAGTATTGCTACTATGCCAATAACGATTATCCGCGTTTTAACCGCCGCGTTCTTGCTTTTGCCTGCTGTTTTCCTTTTTGCCATTTTTTACTCCTTAAATTTATAAATTTTTATTAAATTTGACTTTACCCACATTGTGTGATATTATTTAATTGCACTTCATAATCTCTCAAGGTAGGTAAAGCAATGGACATTGTTTTTAACGCTGTAATTCCTATTATTACTTCTATCATTGGTGGTTTGATTGGCGGTTTGTTTACTTTCTTAGGCGTGAAAATGACTTTAAAATCACGAGATAAAGAACAACACAAAAAGGACACCGAAAAAACTATTGAATGGAATAAACGAATTATTCTTACAAGACCGGAAATGACACTGTGTAAAAACCGTACAGCGATAAAAGCGGTCGAAGAGATTTACTTATTGCCGTATATTAAACCGAAATTAGTTAACGAAAAAGAAATAAAGTTTGATTATTCGGACGATATTTTTAAAGAAGAATATTGGGATAGATACGAATTTATTTTACAAAACACGGGCAAGCGTGAAATAGTTTCGGCTTTCCTGCAAGTCCCTTATAAAAGCGGGTTTAACATTTACAGTAAATTACTATTAAAGAGTTGGCAAGACGCATATGTAAGAAATTATTACAGCGACGTAAGCCCGTTACCGTCATATATTCGCCCTAATGAAAAAATTAAAATAATTGTTTACTTTCCTAAAATTGCGCCGAAATTAAAAGAAGCGGGCTTAGATTTATACTTCTACGACGAAGATAAAAACTATTGGTACCAACGCCTTGTTAATGTTACAGGGAAAAATGAAGTCGAAATCATCGCACCGGACGCATATTTTATGCATTTCCAAGAAGACTGCAATTTTTGGTTTATATACGACCATCTTTACTACGCAAAGGACGTTGAAAAATGTTTTAATAAAGGTATTAGCTCTTTATTAGAAGAAAGGAAACGTAAAAATTGGGCAAGAACTGATAAACAAGATAAATTTGTAGCTGATGTTAAATGCGGCGAAATTGCTTTGAAATATAATTTGCCGTTAGAATAAAACTTAATTCAAATTTCTATTATTCAGAGCTTTATGCAGTTTAGCATAAAGCTCTATTTTTTATTTTTGCAATAACTTTGCTGTAAGCTTCAACGGTTGTTACTTCTGAAATCTTTTGAATTATGGTTGTACATTCACTGTTTGTGGTAGACATTTCAAAATTAATTACAGCGCAACCGTCCCCGCGTTCCCTTATAAAACAAATTCTATTGACAGGCAGTAAAATCTTTTTATTTTGATATTGGTCTGTAACTTCTATAAATCCTTTCTTCACTGCGTTTAACCCCATTTAACAATAGTTAATTGTAAATAGTATATAACAATTTTTTATTGTTGTCAAACGCTGATTTTAAAATTTTTTATTGTTGGACAGAAAAAATAGCTAATTGTACAATACAATTAACTATTTTAGGAGGTCCTACAATGACTTTGGGTGAACGAATTAAAAATGAACGAATTAAAATAAATCTTTCGCAAGCTGCTTTGGGAGAATTACTTCAAATTACACAACAAGCAGTCGGACGATGGGAAAAAGACATATCAGAACCCGATACTACAACATTAAAAAAACTTGCTAAATTATTCAACATAACCCTTGACGATTTACTAAGTTATCAAATTACACAAGAAGAGCAAGCCGCAGGAGCTTCGGCAACCCGTCGCGTAAACATAACGCCGATTGAAGACGATTTACTGCACGTCTTCCGACGGCTCGGCAAAAAGCACGGCGAAGAAACGCAGCGCAATATCATAACTATGATTGAAAAAATGTTGTGATTTTTCGGTCAATTTTTTCAATTTCGGTGTTATCCTTTTTCCGAACGCATACGCGGAGAACACGAAAAAAAGGAGAACGAGAGATTGAACCGAACTAAAATTTTAGAGCTTGCCGGGCAGTTAGTTCTTGCAAGCTTAACCGGGAACAACGAGCAAGCCGACGAATTATTTTTACAAATCGCCGACTTAATCAGAAGCCCGGACAGCAAAAAAGAGAATACCGACGGGGACGGGGTATTCTCTTCGAACGAAGAATTTACCGGCTTTTTGAAATTCACAGACAAGGAGATTTCAAAAATGCCAAAATCATTCAGACATACTTTTATAGCGGAAGGCAAAGTTATTTTTTATCGGAAGCGCAAACGCGGCAAACTTTACGCCGCAGTAACCTATGAAGCGCGGTACCGTCGGCACGGTTATGATATTTCTGTTTCGTCTACCGACTTGCAAGATTTAAAGCAGCGTTTTATCGAGAAGCTGCACGCGATGGAGAGCAACGAAGCATTTCCGAAAGCCCCCACTACCTTTCACGAGTTTGCAACGTATTACTTTGAAAACTTCCGAAAGCGCAAGGTCAAACCGCTTACTTACGAAAACGATACATACCGTTATAACAACCACTTGAAACCTGCTTTCGGGTCTACACCCTTAAAGCGGATAATGCCTGCGCAGTGTCAGGCATTAATAGACGGGCTTTTAAGCAAGGGACACGGCAGAACCGCCGACGAGATTTACAGCCTTTTAAACTGTATTTTTAAAATGGCTATCGCGCACGGCATTATCGAGCGGAATCCGCTTGCGATTGTAATTAAGCAGCGGCACGAACGGCAGCACGGCAAAGCCTTGACTGTTTCGGAAGAAAAACAGCTTCTGGAAAAAACCGCCGGCACACGGTATCAACTTTTATTTGCCGTTGCGCTTTATACGGGTATGCGCCCCAACGAGTTTAAAACGGCGCGTATCGAAGACAAGTTCATTATCGCAGTGAACAGCAAGCGCAAGGGCGGCAAAGTTGAATTTAAACGTATTCCGATTTCGCCTATGCTCCGCCCGTTCTTAACGAACGTTGACGAGCTGCACTTTCCGCGCGTGGAATACATGCGCGACAAGATACGCGATATTTTGCCGACACACCACCTTTACGATTTGCGGACAACGTTTTACACTCGTTGCCAAGAGTGCGGCGTTGCCGACGTCGCGCGGTCGGAATTCGTCGGACACTCGCTCGGAACGTTAGGCGATACCTACACGGATTTATCCGATAGCTTTCTTATTAAAGAGGGCGAAAAGCTAAACTATTAGCTTTTCGCCCCCCGACTTTGCCCCCAATCGTAAACTTATAACAGACCAAAAGCCAATAAAAACGTGCAAAATCAAGCGTTTTAAGCCCGTTTTGCCCGAATTAAAGCACTTTTCGGCGGTTCGAGTCCCTGAAGGTGCACCATTCATAACCTAATTCGAATACTTACTGAAAGTATCGGGTTAGGTTATTTTCTTTTATATGCAAATTTAAGCGCAAGCGCCATTTTGAGTTTGCCTATAATACAGTTGAAAATAAATTGAATTTGTGATACATTATTTTTATGGTAATTTTAATTTCGGGAACAACGCATACGGGCAAAACAGCTTTATCGCAACGGCTTATGGAAAAATATAAAATTCCGTATTTTTCTATTGACCATTTAAAAATGGGGTTAATCAGAAGCTGTAAAACTTCGCTTACGGTAAATGACGATAAAGGACTAACGCCGTATCTGTGGTCGATAGTAAAGGAAATGATAAAGACTGCAATAGAGAACAAACAAAATATTATAATAGAAGGTTGCTATATTCCATTTGATTGGCAAAAAGATTTTGACGAAAGTTACTTGCAGGAAATCAATTTTTTCTGTCTTATTATGACTACCGAATATATCGAAAATAACTTTTCGGAAATTTTAAAATTCGAAAGTATTATTGAAAAGCGTATTACACCCGACATAAACAAGGCTGATTTGATAGCAGACAATAAAACGAATTTAAAACTTTGTAAAGAATATGATTTGGAATATATCTTAATTGATAAAAATTACAAAATAGAAATTGAGTTATGATTATACGACAATATAAAAATAAAGATTGCGATATAGTGTCAAAATTATTTTATGAAACAGTCCATTCCGTCAACGCAAAAGACTATACGGTGGAACAACTTTCAGTTTGGGCAAATAATGCCGACAGCTTAAAAATACGGCACAACGATTTATTAAATCAAAATACTTTAATTGCTGAAATGAACGGCGTAATTATAGGTTTTGGTAGTATCGATAAATCGGGTTGTTTAGACTTGCTTTTTGTACACAAAGATTATCAAAAACAAGGCGTTGCCACAGCTTTATGTAATGAATTAGAGAAAGATTTATCAATAATAAAGACTTATACTTCAATTACTGCAAAGCCGTTTTTTGAAAGGCGTGGGTATGTCGTAGTTAAAGCACAAGAAGTAGAGCGTTTAGGCGTTAAACTGAAAAACTATGAAATGCAAAAGAAAAACGCAACCTAATATTCGAATTAGGTTGCGTATGGTGCACCAAAAAAACGGGCATTTTTGCCCGTTTTTTGCTATTTTTAAGCCATTTTTGGGGGTTTTTCGGAAGATTGCCCCCAATTGCCCCCAATTTTAATTATTTAAAAAGTCATTAAATTCTTTGTAAGCTCGGCAATATGCCGAGCTTTTTTTGATTTTTGAAAATTAAATATCACAAGGTTTTTTATGTGTGCGCGGTGCAGACAAACAGCCAAGTAACGGCTTGTGATCATAGTATTTGTTCGGCAACCAATAGTTGCCGTAGCCTATTTCTAATACCAATCCCAACAGATTGTTTATTTGGTCCTCATCACATTCTTCCCATGTTTCGGAGAATACTTCTTCCCACTTAGAAAAATAATTCATAAAATGATGATAAAGTTTTGGCTTTATATCTTTAAACGTATTAAAAATTATCAAAGCAAATTCGTTTTGGTCAAACTCGTCCCATTTTTCAAATGCTTCATTTGCAGGTATTTTACTGGCTTCATCGTCGGGCCGTATTTTTTCATCTGCTTTATAAACAATACTTGATAACCGATTATGTTGATGGAACGCCCTTTTGATTTCAGGAAATTTATCAATCTTAAACATTTTTTAACGCTTCTCTCCTATTCGTTTTTATTTTTTAGTATTAAAGAACGTTCTTGCACTGGCGTGCGGTACCCCTCCCCATTTGCCCGCATAAATAATCGACTTGGGCACCATCATTGCTTTGCCCTTTATATCTTCATGCCAGCCCAAATCTTTATCTCTACGAAACTTATTAATTGCTTTTGGCGTAATCTTTTGCCCTATTAATTCATCAGGAATCATTTCCGGATGTGCCAGCAATTTTTCAGCATACATAAAATCATAAATTTTCATTTTGTTGCTCCCGCATTTATTCTATTAATTTTAACGATAGCGCCGTGTCGAAACCTTCGCGCACATACGGCAAGTAAGAAACGTCTTCGGCTTTATGAGTTTGCGTTCGGTGAATATTTTAGCGGCGGAACTCGAATTTTTATTGCCTCGCTTAAAGCGGTGTTCCGAATCCGCACAAACGGTTTGCGGCGCGGCAACGCTTTTACTCCATTGCTAAAATGTGCCGCTTTCGATTTTGCTTTAAATTCAAATATAATACTTCGGTGGTAAACGGTATAATCCGCCATCCTCTTCAACGGCACAAATTAAACAGCCCCAATTATCTTCCGGAACAGTATCAATATTCGTTGTGAACACATTAATCCAATCCTCATAAGTATTTGTTCCTCTATTTAACATTTTAGGACAAATAGTTTTAAACGTTTCAAAAATTTCTCTTTCATAAATTTCATTTTCAAACTTTTTGCAAGCATCATATGCTTCATCAAATTTCTCTTGCAAAATTTTATTATCGGGATCCCTTTCTAATTTTAAATCAAACTTATAAATTTTATTAACCAATTTTTTATATTCTTTATGCAAAACCTCTAACTTCGGATAATCTTTAAATTTAAACATTTTCTAAAACTCCATTTTTAATTTCTTTAATTCTTTCGGCATGTCAATGTAAAACGTATTCGTTTATCTTGGTTTTAAAACTTTAAGCTTTATGTTTTTATGTTAATCTTTAAATCCAAATCCCCAATCTTTTTTATGCGTTGGCGGCGCAGGCAAACAGCCAAGTATCGGCTTGTCGTCATAGTATTTATCCGGCAACCAATATCGCCCGTATCCAATTTCTAATACCAACCCTAACAAATCATTTCTTTTATACTCGTCTAATTCCTCCCATTTATCAGAAAATACTTCTTCCCACTTCACAAAACAATCGTCAAATCGGTGATAAAGCTTTGGCTCTATATCTTTAAACGTTTTAAAAATTATTAAAGCAAATTCGTTTCGGTCAAATTCGTCCCATTTTTTAAATGATTCATCATACAGTTTTTCACTGGCTTTATCATCAGGACGTATCTTTTTCTCTAAACTATAAACAATTCTTTTTAACCGATTATGTTCACGGTACGCCTTTTTGATTTCGGGATATTCGTCTATCTTAAACATTTTTTAAAACTTCACTCCTAATTCTTTTAATTTTTGAATAGTCTCATACATTGTTATTGCTTTTATATTTTTAGTTTTGAACACCGCATTTGCGCCGACATGCGGTATTCCGCGCCATGTTCCCGCATTGTTTATTGACTTAGGCACCAACATTACCCTGCCCGTTATATCCTCATGCCAGACCAAATTACTTTCTTTGCGAAAAGCCGCAAAAACTTTTTAGAAGTGAAAACTTTTAGTTTCAAATATAATAACTCGGAGGCAGCCGATATATTCCGCCGTTTTCTTCAACCAATGCTTCCAGATTAGGCGTTAAGTCTTTTGGAATCATATTATAATCGGAACCAAAAACACTATCCCAAGACTCGAAAGTATTGCTTCTCCGATTTAATAACGGCGGCTTTATTCCCTTAAAAACGTCGAAAATTACTTTCGCATAATCAAAGGCAAACTTATCCAACTGTGTCGATTTCTTATCAAAATCACGCTCTGCATTCTTCCTGCCCTTATCAACAACTCTTATTAATGATTTCAAAGATGAATTGTGCTTTCTTACAAAAATTTTATGACTTTTCTCTATTTCTGGAAATTTAGAAAAATTAAACATATTAAACACCTTTACTAATTTTATTTATTGTGTTTGCAATTTTTTTTGCTGCTTCCATTTTTTTGACTATAGATATCCCTCCTAAATGAGAGAAACCTCCTTTACTTGCAGTATGAATAGAACTTTCAATAAGCTGAGCGCTAAATTTATTCTGATGCTCATGCCACGTAAGTTTAAAATGATTCATTAATTTATCGATATGACGATCAACTAAAGCATTCGTGCTAATACCTTTTATTCTAAACCACTCAGCATATTCTGAAGGAATACTATTAGGATTTAGTGACCACTGGTCAGCTAATTCTTTGTTAAAAAGCTTAACATTGACATTACGTTTAGCAGTAAAGCCATCTTTAATTGATACCTTTGCCTTAGCAAAATCATCAAATACAGGGAATCCGTCTTTAACCGGTACCTTTAAATTTGGATCAGCTTTACTTACATAATATCCGTTCCCTCCGTTATTATAAAGTTCGGATTTCGGTATTTTTTTACCGTTTTCGCTAAACAATTCCCATGTTGCGTCTTTTTTATCGGGATTATGTAAATTGTCAATAGCTTCTTTAAGATCAGGTGTTTCCTTTCTTATTTCTTTAATGGAATTTCCTAACGATTTAGAAAGATTCTTTTTATTTAATAGCTTATAATACTGCGAAAGTGTGGAATATACCGTTATTATTACAGTAGATGCATAGCCGAGAGCCTGGTACAAATTTGCATAAGCTTTATCCGAGATTCCCGTCAACTCTTTAATAAAGTTATAATCAAACGCGACTTCGCTTAACTCGCTGACTCCGAATACCGCCAAAGCCACACCTATGATTATGCATACTACGCCTGCCGCCGTGCCCCAGCCCGTTTTGCCTATCAGATTCCTTCCGATATTGATGGTCACTCCGCCCATCATTACCGACATTCCGCCGCCCAGTGCCTGCGTTCCGTCAGAACCTATCGCGCTGTTTATAAATTCGCCTATCTCGTCCTTGAAATACTGCGCGACAATGCCGACTATTCCGCCGACTATCAGACTTGCGCCAAGTCCCGCTCCTACGCCGGTACAGCATAACACTATACCAATCTCTATCATTACCACATTCAGTACTAAATTCAGAATGTTCCAAATTGTTGCGGAATCGTCCGTTTCTATTTCGGGTATTTCCAGTACGCTGACTTGCCCCGTTACTCCGTCTATATAATAGAACGTGGTCGTACTTAGCTGTGATTCGATAAACGCTATTTCGTCCGTCGATATGCCGAGATAACTTTCGTCCTGTCAATGTAAAACGTATTCGTTTATCGCAGACGTATAAATAGCATTAACTATAAATTTTCAGCAAGTAAAAAATTAATTCAAGCAAAAATCCGATAATCTAAAAACTATATCTTTCTCCTGACGTTCCCCGCCGGGCATTAAAGATTTGCCATATGTAAATTTAATAGTTGTGGATTCATCCGTTTGCTCTACTACATACATTAAGGCAAAATCATCTTCGCGCTTGAAATATTGCCGCTTAGTAACATATTGCCCTTCCGCCATATCGTATATCCTTATACATCCGCCGAACAACAAACACAAGTATTTGCCTCCAAGCGAAAAAACTTGATCGCACGAGGTCGCGCGCAGTTTTTCAATAAATTCTCCGTTCTTTGCATTATAAATGTGAATGCCGTTATAACACTCGCAATACAATTTATTGTTACAATAGTATATACTCCCGATATCCTGCCGAATTTTAATTTCCCATTCTACAGACATATCACTTAATTTATAGCACAAAATATTCCGCTTGTCACCTGCCGCGACATATAGAAATTCACTATCTTGCGAAAGCGTTATAAAACAAGAAAAATCAAAATCAAGTTTCTTTACTTCTTCTTTTCCGTCGCGATAATATAAATACAAATCGCAAACACAACGTTTCACTGGTTTTTGCTGTACCGTTTTGTAAATAAATTTTGATTCGTTTTCTAAATAAATTTGCGTTGTGCCAAGAAAATCCAGAACATACATCCTATCTGAAACCTCCAAAATAATCCCACATTTTTTTACCGAAATCAATTACTTGAGTACGCGTTGCCATAGGGTTCGCATCAAAAAATTTTATCCATTCTTGAGTATAAGCATGACTGATATTACCTTTACCGGAGTGAATTGCTTGTTCAACCCATTGCATATTATCCGGATGGTTGGGATTTATTTTTACCCTTTCAAACTGTTTTGCAAATTTAGCATCTTTCGGAAATACGTGATGAGCATCTAAACCTTCTCCTGTCTTACCGGTGGCTTCTAACAGTTTTTTTCTATAATTATTCTTTGTATATTTATCCAGTCCGTCTCCTGTACCAAAATTTTCAGGGATTTGGCTTTCGGAATTTAGTCCATCGGGAATTGCGTCATCTACAAGTTCTTTTAACGATTTTTTATTTAATGCATTTACTTTTTTATAAAACTGTGTTAGCGTTGAGTATACCGTTATTATTACAGTAGATGCATAGCCGAGAGCTTGGTATAAATTTGCGTACGCTTTATCCGAAATTCCTGTAAATTCTTTGACAAAGTTATAATCGAACGCGACTTCGCTTAACTCGCTGGCTCCGAATACCGCCAGCGCTATGCCCACGATTATGCATACAACGCCTGCCGCCGTGCCCCAGCCCGTTTTGCCTATCAGATTCCTTCCGATATTGATGGTCACTCCGCCCATCATTACCGACATTCCGCCGCCCAGTGCCTGCGTTCCGTCAGAACCTATCGCGCTGTTTATAAATTCGCCTATCTCGTCCTTGAAATACTGCGCGACAATGCCGACTATTCCGCCGACTATCAGACTTGCGCCAAGTCCCGCTCCTACGCCGGTACAGCATAACACTATACCAATCTCTATCATTACCACATTCAGTACTAAATTCAGAATGTTCCAAATTGTTGCGGAATCGTCCGTTTCTATTTCGGGTATTTCCAGTACGCTGACTTGCCCCGTTACTCCGTCTATATAATAGAACGTGGTCGTACTTAGCTGTGATTCGATAAACGCTATTTCGTCCGTCGATATGCCGAGATAACTTTCGTCCTGTCCGTGCAAAACGTATTCGTTTATCTTGGTTTTAAAACTTTAAGCTTTATGTTTTTATGTTAATCTTTAAATCCAAATCCCCAATCTTTTTTATGCGTTGGCGGCGCAGGCAAACAGCCAAGTATCGGCTTGTCGTCATAGTATTTATCCGGCAACCAATATCGCCCGTATCCAATTTCTAATACCAACCCTAACAAATCATTTCTTTTATACTCGTCTAATTCCTCCCATTTATCAGAAAATACTTCTTCCCACTTCACAAAACAATCGTCAAATCGGTGATAAAGCTTTGGCTCTATATCTTTAAACGTTTTAAAAATTATTAAAGCAAATTCGTTTCGGTCAAATTCGTCCCATTTTTTAAATGATTCATCATACAGTTTTTCACTGGCTTTATCATCAGGACGTATCTTTTTCTCTAAACTATAAACAATTCTTTTTAACCGATTATGTTCACGGTACGCCTTTTTGATTTCGGGATATTCGTCTATCTTAAACATTTTTTAAAACTTCACTCCTAATTCTTTCAGCTTACCAGCACTTGAAAGGTTTTGTGTGTGTTTTCGGTGGTATAATTCCTCCCGCTATCAATTTGTCGTCATAGTATTTATCCGGCAACCAATATCGCCCGTATCCAATTTCTAATACCAACCCTAACAAATCATTTCTTTTATACTCGTCTAATTCCTCCCATTTATCAGAAAATACTTCTTCCCACTTCACAAAACAATCGTCAAATCGGTGATAAAGCTTTGGCTCTATATCTTTAAACGTTTTAAAAATTATTAAAGCAAATTCGTTTCGGTCAAATTCGTCCCATTTTTTAAATGATTCATCATACAGTTTTTCACTGGCTTTATCATCAGGACGTATCTTTTTCTCTAAACTATAAACAATTCTTTTTAACCGATTATGTTCACGGTACGCCTTTTTGATTTCGGGATATTCGTCTATCTTAAACATTTTTTAAAACTTCACTCCTAATTCTTTCAGCTTACCAGCACTTGAAAGGTTTTGTGTGTGTTTTCGGTGGTATAATTCCTCCCGCTATCAATTTGTCGTCATAGTATTTATCCGGCAACCAATATCGCCCGTATCCAATTTCTAATACCAACCCTAACAAATCATTTCTTTTATACTCGTCTAATTCCTCCCATTTATCAGAAAATACTTCTTCCCACTTCACAAAACAATCGTCAAATCGGTGATAAAGCTTTGGCTCTATATCTTTAAACGTTTTAAAAATTATTAAAGCAAATTCGTTTCGGTCAAATTCGTCCCATTTTTTAAATGATTCATCATACAGTTTTTCACTGGCTTTATCATCAGGACGTATCTTTTTCTCTAAACTATAAACAATTCTTTTTAACCGATTATGTTCACGGTACGCCTTTTTGATTTCGGGATATTCGTCTATCTTAAACATTTTTTAAAACTTCACTCCTAATTCTTTTAATTTTTGAATAGTCTCATACATTGTTATTGCTTTTATATTTTTAGTTTTGAACACCGCATTTGCGCCGACATGCGGTATTCCGCGCCATGTTCCCGCATTGTTTATTGACTTAGGCACCAACATTACCCTGCCCGTTATATCCTCATGCCAGACCAAATTACTTTCTTTGCGAAAAGCCGCAAAAACTTTTTAGAAGTGAAAACTTTTAGTTTCAAATATAATAACTCGGAGGCAGCCGATATATTCCGCCGTTTTCTTCAACCAACAGAATTAGAATTATTTTATCGCTATTCGGTATCTTCGAAAAATCACTTCCAATTATAGAATCCCATTTCTTGTACTTTTGTTTGCTTTCATCGAAAATGTCAGGTTTTTCTTTAATCAACTCATCAAAAATAACTTTCTCATAAAGCAGATTAAACGCATCTTGTTTATTCATAGTTTTTTCAAACTTAGCTTCAGCTCCAAGTGCATTTTTATCTACAACGTTAATCAATGCTTTCGTTGACGCATAATCATGCTTCAAATATCTTTTATGCATTTCTTTTATGCTCGGATAATCATTAAATTTAAACATTATTTAAACTTCACTCCTAATTCTTTTAATTTTTTCGGCATGTCAATGTAAAACGTATTCGTTTATCTTGGTTTTAAAACTTTAAGCTTTATGTTTTTATGTTAATCTTTAAATCCAAATCCCCAATCTTTTGTATGAGTGGGAGGCGCAGGCAAACAGCCAAGTATCGGTTTGTCGTCATAGTACTTATCAGGTAACCAATAACGCCCGTAACCTATTTCTAATACCAAACCTAACAAATCATTTATTTTATACTCGTCTAATTCTTCCCATTCATCCGAAAATACTTCTTCCCACTTCACAAAATAATCCTCATAATGATGATAAAGCTTTGGCTTTATATCTTTAAATGTTTTAAAAATTATTAAAGCAAATTGATTTTGGTCAAATTCGTCCCATTTTTTAAAGGCTTCATCTGCGAGTATTCTACTATCTTCATTGTCAGGTCGAATCTTTTTCTCTAAGCTATAAACAATTTTTTTTAACCGATTGTGTTCTCGATATGCCTTCTTGATTTCAGTATATTCGTCATACTTAAACATTTTTAAAACTTCACTCCTAATTTTTTTAATTTTTGAATTGTCTCATACATTGTTATTGCTTTTACATTTTTAGTATTGAACACTGAATTTGCACCGATATGCGGTATTCCGCGCCACGTGCCCGCATTGTTTATAGATTTAGGCACCAGCATTACCCTGCCGGTTATATCTTCATGCCAAACTAAATTGCTATCTTGGCGAAATTTTTCAATTGCTTTTGACGTAAAATCTTTCCCTTTTAATGCGTCGGGAATCATTTCAAGACGATCTGTTTTAGAAAAATTTTCCAATTTTTTAGCATATTGATAATCAAACAAATCCATTTTGTTGCTCTTGCAAAATATGGTTGTGTCAAGCGGGTCGATAAACGCTTCGGCATTAACCATTTGCGAACCCATATCCGGCACACCGTTTGTTATCTTTACTTTTATATCCGGATACTTGCGGCTGACTATGTAACCGTTACCTCCGTTTTCTATAAGCTGTTTTTTCGATATGCCCGCTCCGCTCGGGTCAAAGTTATCTAAGCTTTCAACCATTTTCCACGTCTTATTTTTCGGTGAAGGGTATCTGCCGTTTTCAACAATATCTTTGACGTAAGGCTTTGCCTTCTCTAATATCTTCTGATAGTTTTTGTACTCTTTTTCGGCTAATCGCTTTAACTCTTTCTGCGCGCGTTGATATGCCTTGTCTCGCTTTTTAAACTCTCTTTGGAGTTTTACCCGCTTGTCAACGCCTCCGCCCACCGTCTTATAATACTGCGAAAGAGTGGAATATACCGTTATTATTACAGTAGATGCATAGCCGAGAGCCTGGTACAAATTTGCATAAGCTTTATCCGAGATTCCCGTCAACTCTTTAATAAAGTTATAATCAAACGCGACTTCGCTTAACTCGCTGACTCCGAATACCGCCAAAGCCACACCTATGATTATGCATACTACGCCTGCCGCCGTGCCCCAGCCCGTTTTGCCTATCAGATTCCTTCCGATATTGATGGTCACTCCGCCCATCATTACCGACATTCCGCCGCCCAGTGCCTGCGTTCCGTCAGAACCTATCGCGCTGTTTATAAATTCGCCTATCTCGTCCTTGAAATACTGCGCGACAATGCCGACTATTCCGCCGACTATCAGACTTGCGCCAAGTCCCGCTCCTACGCCGGTACAGCATAACACTATACCAATCTCTATCATTACCACATTCAGTACTAAATTCAGAATGTTCCAAATTGTTGCGGAATCGTCCGTTTCTATTTCGGGTATTTCCAGTACGCTGACTTGCCCCGTTACTCCGTCTATATAATAGAACGTGGTCGTACTTAGCTGTGATTCGATAAACGCTATTTCGTCCGTCGATATGCCGAGATAACTTTCGTCCTGTCCGTGTAAAACGTATTCGTTTATCGCAGACACGTCTATCGCCGTAAACGTTACCGTCTCTACCGTTACTCCGTTAGAGTCCTGATAGTCGATTATCGTTCGGTACGTTTCGATGATTTTTTCATAATCTACGCTCGATGATAACGTATAGCCCGACTTATCGTACGCTTTGCCCAAATCGGGGTCGTATACCGCTTCATCTTTATCGTAGTCGTATAAATAGCCTAATCCTAAATTGTAATTGCCGTAACTGTTTTCAACGGATATACAGGATATTCTGTATCCGTCTATGCTGTAAACTACATACTCGTCAAAGGCGACATAGTGGTCCGCCCATACGCCTTCTTTAAGCTGTAATTTAAAGCCGCATTCCGGCTCTTTATATTCTTTTTCCTCCTCCTCGATATATTGTTCTATAACCGCGCTTTCAAAGTCGGACGCGCCGAACGGCGCTTCGTCCGTATAGCTGATAAATCCGGCTTTGAAATATTCAAGGTCGTCAATCGTATTTATATACGTCCAGTCGGTAAAGCCTACGCCCCTGACTTTTTCGCCGTTTTCTTTTGTGACTACCGCTTCGAACGTGTCGTAGCCTTTAACGTTTAAGTCTAACGCGACTAAACTGTATAAGAAGGTTTCCTGTCCGTTAAAATCGTCGTCATTGTCCTGCGCCGAGTATCCGTCAGACGCGGCAGAATAACGCACAGTTTCGTTATACTCACGTTTGATAGCCGACGCCTGCGCGTTTATCCGTACCGCGCTGCTGACAGACGAAGACAGCTTGTCCGTAGCATAGAAACCAAGCACTACGGCAAGCAAGAAACAAACCGCAGCGGTGAAAAACGTTTTCAGCTTTATGCTTCTGCGTCCGAAGTTCACTTTAACGGCGGAACTTGAATTTTTGTTGGCTTGCTTCAAGCCGTTTTCCGAAGTAGCGCAAACGGCTTGCGGCGCGGCAACGCCGTTTACTCCGTTGCCAAAGTATGCCGCACGCGAATTTCCTTGCGGTTTGTTTACCCGGCCGTTTTTACGCTTTTTAGATATAAGCGCCGCAACCGCGCACAGTATGACAGCGGCAACCCAATTTAATAAACTGCCGTTTTTGAACGAAGTTGCCGCCCAATGCAGTACTCCGCCTGTAAAATCAGTGAACGACGATAATGAACCGGCAATTATCGGCGCGTTACCTTCCTCCGCAATATAGAGAGGGTATAAGGTTAAAGTTTCCGCGTCGGTAAACTGTGCCAGACCGTCGGTAAATATGTAGGAATTGGAACCGCGATCCGACGTTCCCCAACCATAAAAAGTATAACCTTTTTTATTGATATTTGCAAGCGACTGACCGTCGGATACCTCAACGGAATTGCTTTTATCGATATATACCGCGTCAAGCCGCAATTCTGATACGTTCGGGACGCTGTTAAGCTGTCCGATACACAAACGATCTTCGTTATCCAACGTATATCTGTAACCGTAAAACTGCAATCCCGGACGCGACAAATTGTCTGGCAAAACCAATTTTTGGGCAGGCTTTGTTTCGAAAGTATCTATATGTATTCCGTCATAAACGGAAACCGTTGTGGTAACAAAACGGTACAACGCCGTAAGCGTGGTATCTTCGGTAAAATCGAACAGAAAACTGCCGTTGTAAATTGTGCCGTCAGCCGCCTCCCAACCGATAAACTCATATTTCGGATTGTCTGGAACGGGATTATGCAACGTAACTTTTTCACCGTCGGAAACGTATAACGACGTAATTTTGCCGTTGTCGTTCAACGTGAGTTTATGTATCTCGCTGGGGGAATATATGTTGACGTAGAAATTGACTACGTTCCCAAGCCTGTCTATAAGCGAAACCGTCCACTCGCCGCGAGCGTCTATTTTTACATTTTCCACTTCGCTTAATTGATAAGTTTTTTCCAACCCGAGATTGTTTGAAATTTTTATCAGTCCGTAAGGGTCTAATTCGTTTTCCGCAGACTTTATCAAAAAGCTGTTTGCCGTGAATACCGAGTTTGCGTTTTCCTTAGATAAGCTCTGCGATACGGACAAAGAGTTGTACACGCGGGTCGTTTCTATGCTTGTGCGGTTGTCGCCGGGTCTTAAATAAACACCGTAATAGACTGTTTCGCCGTAAAGGTTTTTCTCGACTATTTTATATTTACCGCTTTCAGCTTTTTTTGCTTCGAGATACCCCTGTACTTCCGCGCCGTACGGTATTTTGCCGTATGATACCTCCTTGTCTCCGTTTACATAAATCAGTTCAACCGATTGAGATTCGTATTCGGAAATCTGAACGAACTTTACGGGATTATCCGCCGGAATGACTTCGCCTTCGGCATCCATATATTTGTAGACCCTGTTATTTAAGAACGGTGTTCCGACTACGCTATAATAGCTTTCTATACTGGAATCAAAAGCCAATACGTTGTGCGTAACTTTATCAGACGTCAAAACTTTGTCGGGCTCTCCGCTGTAAACAATGCATGATTCGCCGTCGGTGCAGTTCAAATAACCTTTGTCCAATAACTCTTTGGATTTGGCGTATTCGTTTACCGCTTTCTGAACGCTGAACTGACTGTCGTAATATTTTCCGCGAAAGGTAAATCCGTCACCCGAAGCGACAACAAGCGAACGCGCGTACTCGTATGCCGCCGCTTGCGCGGTTCCCTCGTCAAAATAAACAAACGTAACTATTTTCCCCGTAGTTTTATTAGGGATTTTAACGCCGTAATACTTACTGTCGAAATCGGAAATGCCGAAATTCGAATCGAACAGCAGTTTGTTTATTTCGGGCGCATTGGCTTCTTCCGATACTCTGAACCGGAAGTAAAAGCAAAACACGTCGCCGCTGACTTGTTCGGGCGAATCGAAATATTTTCCGTTGTTCGCAAACTGAGCCAAATAATCGCCGCATTCCGTAAATTTTCCGCCGGCGGAATTTCTGCCGCTGTCCTTCGTCGCAACTAATTTGTAAATATCGAAACCGTCGATTGTGCCTACAATTTCGCGTCCGTCGTCGAGTTTGATTGAACCGTAAATCGTACCGACGTAGGTTTTTCCGTCTATAATTTGCGGTTCTTTATAAGCTTCGTACCCGTCGCCTTCGACAGGAACGTATCCGCTTTCTACTTTTACCCTGTAAGAAGTAAATCCGTCGTCGGGTTTAATTATGTAGTTACTGTCAACCTCGACTTTCGAGTTGAGTTTAACGTATCCCGCATTAAACGCCTTCATTGCGGAAGCGTCTTCTAAATAGCCGTATTTACTTTCAAATGCGGCTTTCGATAAAGTTTCGAGATACAGTCCTATTCTGCCTGTAACAGGCATATGATTTTCGTCTGTTCCGTTGACGTGCCAACTGACCTGTCCCGCTTTGTAGACAGGTATTTCATCTATTTGGCTAAACAGTCTTTGGCTGTCTTTGGTTATTAAATTGCCGCTGAAATAGTAATTTAAATTCTGCGTTAAACCGCGATCGTTGATGTATATCGTGGTTTTTTTGGGTTCGCCGACTTTCGGAGTAACAGTGAACTCGTATTTGCCGGGCTCCATAAACACTCTGCCGTCATAGACGGCGTCGTTTGTCGTATCGTTCAAGCCCGACCCGTTTTTGGAATATCTTACGTCGTAATTGTTACCGTTATAATTTACTTTAAATCCGTCGTTGACCGCGTCGCCGTCTTTAACGTTGCCGAAGTCTCTTACTAAATCGCTGACGGTATCGTCGGCCGAGTTTTCCGAGTCTTCCTCCGCTTGCGTAAAATTCATATTTTGGAACAAAATTTCGGCTTTGCTGTTGGATATGAATAAAGTCGTTTCTTCCGCAACGTTGGCATAATGCCAAACTTTCGTGTCGGTTATAAACCCGTCCCAAAATTGGTCCCAACCGTTGTCATATGTATAATATGAAAGCTGGTAAGCAAACAGCACTTTAATATATATGCCCTGCTTCAAGCTGTCGCCGCTCGGCTGATAAATAGGCAAATATCCGTCGATAGGCGCATAAGTCTCCGCATATGCATAGCTGTCGCCGTTCTTTACATATTCGTATCCGCTTTTGTCGCCGTTTTCGTCATAAGTGTAAATCGTGTTTCCGTTTTCGTCTTTCTTTACCACAGGCTCGATACGGTAACCCGTACCTTCCTTGCCGTTATAAAGCATCGGGGAGTAGTTGTTGACAAAATCGGACGAATGAAAACTGGTGGTCTCCTTGCTTGTATAAGGATTTTCCCAAGTATAGTTTACTCCGTCGAATGATTTTTGAACGAGAAGCACTCCGCTTCCGACTTCGCCCGCCCCGCTGATACCGTTGACCGAACCGGTGTAATTTGAATAATCTACATTCCAATCTGTGCCGTTTATTTTTTCCGTTTGGGAAAAGTTATATTTAAGATACAATTGCAGATTCGGAGTTTCGCCGCCGCTGAAATTATCGTCGGCAATATAACCGTACTTTCCGTTATCGCCTATCAATTCTCCGCCTTTATAGCGCAAAGAATAGCTCACATAATTGCTTCCCAACGGGTGGGCGCCGCCCGTCGCCAGCGATAAATTATATCCTTTATTATCGGCTGTATCTTTTGACTCGGGGAATACGTATGTATTTGTTTTTAAAGACTTTTCGCTTTTAGTCAACGGCTCGGCAGGCTCTTGCCCGATAACCGTAAAATAAACGTCCGCTCCTTTAAAAAGCAATCTTGCAAAGGGCCGAAAATCTTCTTCGCTTTGGGCTATCCCCAATTTGAAAGTCGAAGAGTTGGTGAATTTCGACAAATCCAAAGTTGCGGAATAATAATACGTTTGCAAATCAGTGTTCTGCAAATCGATGTTGGTTCTTTCCCACTCGGTTTTATTGTCGATCAACAGTTTAAGTTCTCTTCCCGCGCCTTTCACCTCTGCGAGGACGTTTACGCTTATATCAACCTGCATTTTTGTATAACGCAAATCGATTAGCTTGTTCACGTCTATGCCCACCGCTCTCTTCGACGTGTACTTAACACTGTTTAAACTGTCTACGGTCAACTCGTCGTCAATATGAATTTTAGCGCTTGAAAGCTTTATCCACGCAGCGTAAAGCTTTCGCGGAGTGTCTGCCGTAAATGAAATATCTTCCGGCATTTTTCCGTTTTCGTCGAAATATTTCACACCGCGCGCATTTCTTTCGCTGAAAAAGCCGTAGAAAGCATACCCGTCCTTTTCGGGAACGTTTACCGTTATTCTGTTGTTGCTTTTGATTTCTATTTTATCTTCGGTGTATTTTTTCCCGTTTTCATAACGCTCGCCTTCCTGATAGTCGAGTACTATAGTATAGTCAAGCGGCTTAAATGCGGTCGATGATTTTACCTCTTCCGCCTTCTCTTCGGTTGAAGCAGCGGTAGCGACTATTCCCGAATCCCCGTTTGAAACCAAATGCAATTCGGTTATTCCGATAAGCATTGCAAAGCTCAACGCAATCGAAACTACTTTCGATAACCCTTTTAATAATTTTCTTTTAAACTTCATCATATGCGACCTCCGTTAGCGCGTGCGTCTGTGGCTCGCTCGCCGTATCGGGATTTCCATTAAAGAATTTCAAGTAATTCTCGATAAGTTTATTTAACATTTCTTCAGTCAAAATCCCTTTTGCTATGGCTATTTTAAGATATTTACCATTGAACGCGTCAAACATTTCTTTTGTGATTATTCCTGCGAAATCGGCTTCATAGTCGAACAAACCGTAAAGTTCGATATCCGCTTTCATAGCCTCTTCATCGTACTTTAAAGTATCGGGATCAACTATGAAGTAATTCAACAGTCCGTCGGTGTCGTCGGGCACGGAAAGCATTCCGTTCACATAATAACACAAATGACCGTATGTAACTGGACTCCACGCATTTGTCCATTCGGTTTCGTATGTCACGTTAGTAAATTGAACTTTTTTATAGCGAAGTTCTCCCGATTCGTCAATATACTGTTTATTGAACCAGTGTCCGATATATTCTTCCGCGTTTCTGCCGTTAACATAGACGTACCTATTCAAATCGAAGTCCCAGAACCCGTGCTCCGCGATTATCTTTATGTCGGTGCCGTCGCTGAAAAACAGATGCGTCACGTCATATTCACGTTCGCCGTGACTGTCGATAAACAATATCGGAGCCGCGTCGAACTTGCCTGTAAACATATTCCATACCAACAGCATTTCCGACCCGTCTAAATCTTCCACAGCTTTCTGCGTACCGTCCGCAAGAGTGATAAGCGTTCCGCTTGCAACGCATGAATTTTCAAAATAGGCGTAAATTGTGACGGTAGCTCCGTCTGTTGTCGTCAGGTTTGAAACTTCTTTCGGACTCTGTTCATATGTAATTCCGTTAATTAAAAAGTGTTTAAAACCGTCTTCGTTTTCTACACTAACTATATAAGTATGGTCGTAAGTCCAAACACTTTCAAAGGCTGTATTTTGATATTTGTCATTTACATATACGTCACATTTAACCTTATATGTAATCGGGGTCCAGTAGGCATAAAGTGCGTTTGCAGAGTAATCGCTATGTCTTTGTATTGCCAATTTGCCGTTCGCGTCATAATATTTTTGTCCGCGACCGTCTGCCCCAGTATAATATCCGCTGAATTTATACCCCGTTTTCGAAGGAGTAGATATGCTTGTCTGCATTCCGTTTACCGCCAAAATACTATCCGTTCCGTCATGTCCTCCCCATCTGTCTAAGGTAACTCTCTTTACTTTTTGCGTTACGGTTGCAAAATACGCATCGCTGCCCGTTAATTCGACGCCGTTATAATACTGTGCGCAACTTAAAATTATAATCTGCGTAGAGTCCGCATGATCGGAAGTTATAGTCAACTTCCTGCCTACGAGCTTGGCGCCCGAAAGTTTACTGCCGCTCATAACAAGATCGGACAATTTATATGTTGCAATACTTGAAAAAGACGAATACTCTTGCCTCAATTCAAGAACCTTATCATTCGTCGTCATCGGTACGTTTCCGTCAACCAATTTAGGCACGCCGCTTAACGGGCGGAATGCATGAATTGTCGGCAATGTCAAAACATAAGAATTTACCGAACCGTTATAATCCGTACCGTCGGTAATGGTTATTTTGGGGGCAAACGAATAATTGCCGCTTACCGACGAAGGCATACTGATAGTCGTCCCCGTTGCCTTTAAACCGTAATACGACAATCCGAGTCCGTTAGACGTCGTTATATTTACGGTAGTAGAGCGCCCTACCCAAAGCTGAGGCTTGTAATTTTTTGCGGTATCTTCTTGTTTAATGGAAATGCCCGCGCTGTCTTTACCATAGGGGAAGGATATAATATTTCCTCCGACGCCGTATTTAAATATCGACACGTCCAACTTTGCGACGTAAAACGTAAATTCTTTGCTGAATTGACATCTGTCGTCGTTAGTGTAAACGGTTACTTTTACCGCCGTTCCCGCTTTTGTGGTTACGGGAATTTGAAGTATCGGCCTTGAACGGTTGCCCAAATCAACCGAGCCGATTGAGGCGGATACCGTCCATTTAGTTCCCATATTGAGATTTTTGATTACATTTTTGGAAGCGTTATCGCGGTGAACCAAATACCTGCCGCTATCGCTTTCATAATTGTCGGTTACAGCGGAGATATCCTGTACGGGTTTATAAATTACGATATCGCGCACAGACACAATCAAATCATCCAACTGCGCCTCGAACTTAATCAACGAACCTTTTGCGTCGGGAACAACGTTAAACGTGATTACTCCTTCGTTGTAATTATAGTCGGCAATCAAGTCGCTTCCTTCTTTTATATTGATTACGGGCACTCTCTCCGTAGCTTTGCTATCCACATAAAACGCAATGCGCATTTGTTCGCCCATACCGGCAACCCTGCCTACCGTTTTTGTAGACATGGGATTTTCGGGATATGACGGATCGGATAAATTTTCGATTGTATAATTTATCTTTTCTGCTTTTATGTAAATTGTAAAGCTTTGCGTACTGCCGTATCCCTCAGCCGTCGCCGTTATCGAGAATCGGCAATTTCCGTTCGGCAAATTATCTTTCCCCGTGATGTGCACAAACCGATTATCTGTTATATACGCAAATTCGCCGCCGTCTTCGATAGTGTAAACGGCACCTCTCACGTCGCTGTTATCGGGAAATATTTCAGTATGAATTAAATCCTCAATCGCATACACTTCTCCCTCGTCGGCATATGCAACAAGGGCGGACGTGCTGATATCGGTTACTTTGATATGCACCTTAAATGTGCGGTACACCGCAGCGGCGGCAGGGTTTTCAATCGAAGAAATTTTGACGGTAAATTCGGGATTTCTTACCGTAATCCGATCTTGCGGCTTGATGATAACGCTCTTTCCGTCAAGACTGATTTCCGCCGCTTCCGTGTTGCCGCTGAAAAGCTCGACCATATAATTTTTTTGGCTTTCGGTTACGTTGAACGGAGTAGGAAAAGCGACGTCAAAACTCAAAACGTCTTCCGCGTAAACCTTGTCCCTTTCCAACACCTCCGCCCCGTCTTGATTTATTACGCCGTCAAGGC
The DNA here is from genome assembly GCA_910585705.1 of uncultured Christensenella sp. Classification (GTDB taxonomy): domain Bacteria; phylum Bacillota; class Clostridia; order Christensenellales; family Borkfalkiaceae; genus Coproplasma. Next base: position 369,643 of record CAJUER010000002.1, on the reverse strand, counting down.
GGATGGAAGTTGCGTAAACGGTTACTACTTTAACTTTATGCGTTACTGTTAAGTCAGCGCTTACAATGGATATAATTATTTCCGATCCGATAGGCGCGTCGTCGGACACGGTTAATATACCGTCGTCCGAAACGGTTGCGACTTCATCTCCGACGTTTATCGAATAAGTCAATCCGCTGTCACTGACGGTATCTCCGACCATTCCGTTAAAATTGTAAGTACGGCGCTGTTCCACTTCGGTTATATTCGCATTGCCGATAATTATCTCTCTTACGGGCACATATAAATCGAAAGTCTTTTCGTCATAAATAGAATTATCGTTTGCACAGGTTGCCCTCACGCGGATAGTTAAGTCTCCGCCGGGCAGTTTGTTCTTCACCATGATTATTCCGTCGCCGCCGACAGACGCGTATCTACCGCCGTCGACAAGGGAATAAACAACGTTTCCGTACGAAGCGTTGGCGGGCAAAACTTGGGTTATAATAGGCAGTATAGTGTTTTCCTCTATGCGCGATTCCGTATTAAGAATCTTAACCGACTGCACGGGTATCTTAACGACTTTAAAGGTCAAAGTGTTTTGTGAAACAACCCCGTCAATAACCGACCTTACAATAATTTCCGAACCGATTTGCGCGTTTTCGTTTATATGTAAAGTCGAACCGCTTATATTTGAGTAAGCGCTTCCGCTGACGATTTCATACCTTACTTCGCCCGCCGTGTATATTGCATACTCTGGCACGGTAGTCGAACTCAGCCTCACGCTGCCTCCGGGCCGCACAGATAAAGAATCTTCCGTCGTTACGGAAACCTTATCTATGGGAACAACGTCCCAGCTTGCCGCTTTCGCGGCATAGGTTATTCCTACCGCCGAAACAAGCGATAGAAAGAATACGGCTATAATGCAAGCTAAAAACAACTTGTATTTTGCACGCATAGTTTTTTCCTTAAAATTACCGTTCATCGTTACACCGCCTTTGTTAAATTAATTTCTCCCGTCATTACCGATATTCCGTCAATGACAAAGAGTTTTGTTTTCAATTTGCCGTTATCTATTTCAACCGTAAAATCATTTACGGAAATTAATTGATATTCGCCTTTATATTCCAAACTGAGAATAGTGACCGTTCCGTTTTTATAGCCGAACACGCCCTCGAAAGTGCAATTAAGTTTAGAATCGAATATCAAACTATAACTGTAAGTACCGTTTGCGTTAAACTCGATATTTAATTCGAAGCTGTGCCCGCCCGTACTGTGCGCATAGCTCCACCTTCCTAAAATATCTCCCGTAACCGTTTCGGCATTCAAACTGTATACTGCAAAAACAACGCTCCCGTCCTCCGCGCTCAAAAGCCATTCTTTAAAGTCTTTTGCGCCGATTGCGGCTCCGCCTTCGGTTAAAGAAAAGCTCAAAGCATAACCGTGTTTTTCAATTTTCGGAAGTTTGTCGAAAGCAAATTCGTCGTTTCGGCTCACCGTATAATCGAAAATATTTCCGTTTGGATACCTGACGAACAATTTCACCGAATCAATCAATATCCTTTCAACCCGATTAACGCTTATAAACGTATCGGACCTAAAAGTGAAGTTGCACAGTTCGGGAAAGGTATACGCCTGTCCGTCTATACGGTACTCGAAATAATAATTATCCCCGTCTTCATATATTGCCGCTATTTGGTCCAAATCTTTGGCTCTCAATACGCCGTTATGACTCAGAGGATATATAAAAGCCCAGTTTGCGCCGACGTAACCCTCCGAAAGCCTTACCGTAATCCTGTCGCCGAGAATTTTTTTAAATGAAACTTCTAAATCGTTTTCACCGAACCCGACCTCAAACTCCGCAGTTGACGACGGATAATTCAAATTTAGTTCTTCACCGTTTAAAATGAAGTCGGTAACGGCGGGGCTAATTTTCCTGATTGTTACTAACGCGCCGACGGGAACAATATAAACGCCGTTTTCCGCATCGTACAACAAATTACTGTGTCCGTCCAACAGAGTATTGTCTATCTTGTCTGTAACCCCGTCTTCACTGTAAGAAAAGATCCAGGTCAACGAAGCATCAAACGGATTTTCCATAATAATCTTTCTGGTCGAAGAATACGGCAAATCCACGTCTATATCCAATGATTTGGAAAGCTTTACGCCTTTTTCTTCATATGAAATAGTTACGGATTTATCATCGGTAAGCAAACGCCCTTTTTTATCCCACTCGATTAAATCAGACACGTCTACCGTCATATACTCGTATCGGGCTAAAACTTTTATGCCCTTTGCATTGAACAACTGACCTTGAATGTATTTTACTTTATTCGGCGGAGTTACAATTTCAATCGCCTCCAAAGTGCGCGGCTCAACGTTGATATTGACTTTTGCTTCTTTCGTAACAGGACCGTTTGTATAAAAAACATTAATTTCGGAATCGTCTGCCGTCAAAGCTCCGTCTAAACCCACATAGTAATCGTCGACGATTTTATCAATGTACTCATAATGAGCCATTACTTCGATTCCCGTTAAGTCTAAACTCTGTCCCTCGATATAATGCCGCTTGTTCGGAACTTTTGTAATTTCGATGCTCTGCAACGTTTTGGGCTTAACAACTATGGGTATTACGGCAAACGCGCTGACTCCCGCATGCGACGCCTTTATTTCGATTTCGGTATCATGCACCGATAACGGCTCTTCACTGTAAATCAAATCCGAAATCAAAGGCGTTTTTTCAATATCCGCAAAGTGCGCGAACACGTCGATGCCCGTCGGGTCAAATTTCTGCCCCTCGATAAACACCAAACCGTCCTGAGGCGCTTTCACCTCTATGTCCCGCAAAGTAGCGGATTCGGGTGCAAAAATATTTATTTCCGCAGAAGCCGCAGCGACGTTTTTGCTCATTACCTTGACCTGAACGGTCAAAGCCCCCAGCTTATTCCCTATTTTTATCAGACCGTCCGCATCGATTTCGCAGCCCAAGCCGTCTTCGCTTATAATCGTCCACTCTACGTCGATTCTTTTTCTTTTTAAATCATCGACGTCTTTTCCGTTTATTTCAACGCCTAGATCGAGACTTTCTGCCGTAAATTCCGCATACAAACTTTTTGCCTCTTTGCCGTTGTGAGTAATGGCTATATTGTCTATTTGTAGTTTGGAATATTTATTGTAGCGTATTATTTCCCACCCGCAAAGACACGCCGAACCGATTAAAATGAGTCCCGCTATTAAAATAACCGCTATCAAATCTTTTTTGTTTTTAAAAATTCTTTTCATTTGTGTTTAATTCCCGTAAACGGCGCTACCTGCAACCGCTTTGATTTTTTCATCGATTATGCCGATATGCACACTATTCGTTTTACATTTATACAGGCTAAATTTTAATGTAAACGGCATAAAAGTTAATATTAGTTTGATGCAGTAGATTTTTGTTGGAATTTGTTGGAATTTGTAGAATTTTATAGATTGCACTCAGCACTGTAAAAAAGACAAAATTATGAAGCGTATGAGCTTAAATAATTTGATTTAGAATATAATTTCGACTGCTCCTCTTTATTTTTGCGTTGCGTAAATCCCCGCACGCTTGCGCAACTCAAGCCCCTGCACGGCGGCGGTAGCTTGAGATAAATATATCGACCCGTTTATTTATCTGTTGCAACTTTGACTGTCCGATGTTATAATCAAATCAATTAAAAAATAAAAAATGTTTGTGCGAGGATTTATAAATGAAAGATGAAGAACTGACGTTTGACGAAAAATTAAAAATAATGGAAAAGTTCGGCATTCAGAAAGAGTGGGCAAAAGAAGAATTGAAGCAGGAAAGCAAAGTGTGGGCAGTTCTGCCCGCTTTCCGTTTTTTAAAACCTATCAGCGACCGTCTCGAATTTCACAGGGGCGGGTTTGCCGATATGATAAAAAAATATATCGAACAGGGCGTTCTCGAAAACAGGTTACCCGAAGCAGCCGCCTTGATTAAAGAAGGCGCGTCGATTGAAAGTATAGAAAAATTCGCCTTCGAGAGAATTCAAGAAGCAACCGAATGTATATTGTACCAACTCGGCGACCAGGAATCCGCCGAATACGCGGACGTGTTCGACGAACTCGATTTTTCAAAAATGAACAGACTCCGCCTTATGGAAGTCGGTCCGGACGGAACTCCGACGGGTCGTTACGCAGTTGAACTGCACGGAAAAATTCCGTTTTCCGATATGGAAGATTAACCTTCCATGTCCGTTTTACAAAAACATAAGGGCAACCGTACTTACGGTTGCCCTTATATTTAAATTATAGCGTCGGACGTTGTATAGCCTTCGAGCGAGTCGGCTTTTACCTGAACACAGATATATTTCAACGAATTTTTTGCCGAAGCAAAAAACCGTCGTTTCGCCGACGGGGACAGCCGTAAGCAATCGCCTTCTTTAATGCCGATGTTTTCACCGTCGGTAACCGCAGTTCCCTCTCCCCTCAAAATTATATAAATTTCCTCGTTCTGCCTGTGCGAATGTACAAACGGAACGCTTGTGCCTGCGGGCAGAACGTTTACGCTGATTTCCGCGCCCGTAAGTTTGAGCGAATCGTGAAGCTCCGTCCTTGCGTCTTCCTTAATGCCGATTTTGCTGAAATTTTTCATAGTTATACCTCCGTGATAAATTTGTAAAACAATTATATTAAAACAAAGAGGGCAATGCAAGAGCGTTACTTTTCTATTATCTGATAATAGATTTATTACTTAGTTACTTTTTTGAACTATTGACTTGCTTTCCGACCTATGCTATACTTTAATAAAAAAGGAGCAACCCTATGCTGACGAGAGAAGAATTACCCGAATGCCCCGTTGCCACAACCGTACAGCTTATCGGCAACAAGTGGAAACTGTTGATTATCCGCAACTTGGTGACTAACGGAAAACAGCGCTTCGGCGATTTCATAAAATCGATACCGGCGATAAGCAAGAAAGTTTTAACCGACAATTTACGGGCTTTGGAGAACAACGGGCTTGTTATACGCGAAATATTTGCCGAAGTTCCGCCGCGCGTCGAATATACTTTGTCTCCGCTGGGGCAGTCGTTAAAGCCTATTTTCGACGCTATGTTCGACTGGGGCACCGAATATAAAAACAACCTATAAAATAACAGCGCAACGCCACCGCGTAAATGCAAAGTATTATATAATAAATATTTATAATACTTGACACGCAGGCGCAAAATCTGATATTATATAAAAAACGGCGAACGGTCAATTTTTACCCATCGCGGTTGAATCGTTGTTTTAAAGGGGAATAGAGTTATGGATGACGACCCAAGTTGTGTCGCCGTCAACTTTATAAAACTTAATCCGAATTATTTAAAACATAGTCTGCATTTATTTGCGGACCGTGTTTTTTTGCTTTTTTACAGGGGGTGCACGGGCGTGTAATAATACCCTACTTGTATAACAATAAAAAATAATCCGGAGGAATTTATGAATACATTTACGGCAATTATGCTGATAGTGGTTTTATTCGTCTTGCTCGTGCTTTCCGCCTTCTTTTCGGCTTCCGAAACGGCTTTCACAAGCATATCGCAAGTAAGAATAAAGAGCCTTGCCCAAACAAAAAGGTCTGCAAGGCTGGTACTTAAACTAAGCGAAAATTACAACAAACTGCTTTCCACGCTGCTTATAGGCAACAACATAGTCAATATAGCTTCCGCCTCGATAGCGACGATAGTTTTCACATTCTGGTGCGGCGATTTGGGCGTCACCGTGTCCACGATAGTTATGACTGTCCTTGTTCTCATTTTCGGCGAGATAACCCCGAAGAGCATTGCAAAAGAACGCCCCGAAGCGTTTGCAATGTTTTCCGTGCGCATACTCTACGCGTTCCAGATAATATTCACACCCTTGAATCTGATTTTCGAGGGCTGGAAAAAACTCGTCTATAAAATTTTCCGTTTGGACAAAAAGAGACCGACCATGACTGAAGAGGAATTTTCGATAATAGTCGAAGATATTACGGACGAAGGCGTGCTTGCCGAAGCCGAAGCGGAAATAATACAGAACACCATCAAGTTCGACGAAACGAAGGTTGAAAAGGTTATGACCAAAGCCGAAGACATAACTTCGGTATGCATAACCGATGATATGAAATATATAAAAAAGGTCTACGTCGACACCAACTATTCGCGCGTACCCGTGTTCGACGAAAACAAAAATAACGTTATAGGAATTTTATACAGGGCTGATTTTTACGAAATGCTTTTAAACGGCAAAAAGGACATTAAGCCTTTATTGAAGCCCGTGCTGTTCACAACCTCGCAAAGCGGCATATCCGATTTGTTTACACTGTTGCAGGAACAGCAGGTTCCGCAGGCAATCGTCAAGGACGAAGACAAGGTTACGGGACTGATTTCTATGGAAGACATTCTTGAAGAGTTAGTCGGCGAGATTGACGACAAATACGATTTTTAAACTTAAATTAAAAAAGCCGACGGGCGTTGAAGTCCGTCGGCTTTTTTTCTTTTAACTATTACGGTTTATATGTTCCAGATGTCACGCGCATATTCCTTTATCGTCCTGTCAGACGAGAAGTAAGCTGAATTAGCCGTATTTGCAAGCTGCTTGATTGCAAACGCTTTACCGTCGGAATAGTCGCGGTTAATTCTTATAAGCGTTTCAACGTAGCTTTGCAAATCGTACAGCACGAAGTAATTATCGGGCTTGTGCCAGCTTGCGCCGTAGATAAGGCTGTCGTACAGCTCTTTGAAATATCCCGTGTCGCCGTCGGAAAAAGTTCCGTCCGTGAGCGAGTTGACGGCGCGGCTGTGCGCGGCGTTTTCCAAATACTTGTTCGGGTCGTATCCCTCCGCTTTAAGCCTTTCTATTTCATCGACCTGCGCGCCGAAAATATAATTATTCTCCTTGCCCGCAAGCTCCACAATTTCGATATTCGCGCCGTCCATTGTTCCGCAAGTTACCGAGCCGTTCATCATAAACTTCATATTGCCCGTGCCGCTCGCCTCTAATCCCGCCGTAGAAACCTGCAACGAAACGTCGCTGCCGGAAACTATTTTTTCCGCATAGGACACGTTGTAATTCTGCACGAATACAACCTTTAAAAGTCCGCACGTCTGAGGGTCGGAATTTACTTTCGCCGCTATTTCGTTAATGAACTTTATAACGCCCTTTGCCCGTCTGTATGCAGGTGCGCTCTTTGCGCCGAATATGAATACCGACGGATTGAAATTCTGTATGCTTCCGTCCTTCAACCCGTTGTATATTTCGAGAATGGCGAACGCCGTCATAAGCTGGCGCTTATACTCGTGCAGGCGTTTTACCTGCGCGTACACGAGGAAATGTTCGGGAATATCCACCCCTTCGCGGCTGCGGATATAGTCGAAAAGCTGTTTCTTCTTGCACTGCTTCACTTTTATAAACCCGTCGGCAATGCTCTCCGTCTTACCTTTAAGGTCGGAAAGGCACGCGATATTTTCACGCCAGTTCGTGCCTATCGTTTTATCGATGAGCGCGGACAGTTCCGCATTGCAAAGCATAAGCCATCTTCTCTGCGTAATGCCGTTGGTCTTATTCTGGAATTTTTCGGGATAATACTTATAAGCCGTTTTAAAGAGGTCGCGCTTTAAAATTTCCGTATGAAGCGCCGCAACGCCGTTTACCGCCTTGCCGACGTATACGGCAAGATTCGCCATAGAATATCCGCGCGACGAATAAATCGACATTTCGGAAATCTCTTCCTTAGTACAGCCGAGCGCTTCCAGCTCGCCGCGCTGGTGTAAATGAATTTTTAAAAGCACGTTCGATATTTCGGGCAAAATGCTTCTCAGCATTTCGTCGCTCCAATATTCCAGCGCTTCGGGGAGAACGGTGTGATTTGTATAGGCAAAGGTTTTCTTCGCGATATTCAGCGCGTCCACAAAAGGCACCTTGTACTCGGAAGCGAGTATTCTGATGAACTCCGCAACGGCAAGCACGGGGTGCGTGTCGTTCAACTGAATCACGTTGAAGTCGGGGAAGAAATCGAAGCTCTTGCCGTATTTTCTTATGTGCTTTTCCAAAAGCTCGTTGACCGAAGCCGCAGAGAAGAAGTACTCCTGCCTCAGCCTCAACAGCTTGCCTTCGAGCGTGTCGTCCGCAGGGTATAAGTACTCGCTTATTTTTTCCGCTTCCGCACTGCCTTCCGCCTGCCAAAGCCTTAAAACGTTGGTGCACTTGCCGAAAACAGGCGTGTCGTAAGGCACGGCGTAAACCTGCATATCCGCAAATTTGATTACGCGCTTTTCTTCCTCGCGGCGGATACTCCACGGGTCGCCGAAGCGCTGCCAGTCGTCTGGCAGTTCAACCTGAAAGCCGCCCTTTATCGCCTGCTTGAACAAGCCGTATTTATAGCGTATGCCGTAGCCGTATAAAGGAAGCCCCAGCCCTGCGGCGGAATCGAGGAAGCAAGCCGCAAGCCTGCCGAGACCGCCGTTGCCCAAAGCCGCGTCCTCGATTTCCTCGAACACGTTGATATCCAGTCCCTTTTCGCCGAGAATCGCGCGCGTCTCTTCCAGCACGCCGAGCTCCATTAGGTTGTTGAAAAAACTCCGCCCTATCAGAAACTCCATAGAAAGATAGTAAGCGCTGCGCTTTTCCGCCGTACAGCCCCCGTCCGCGCACTTCATTGCGAGCACGGATATTTCATTGTATAAAGTTTTAACGTCCTTTCCCGCCGTATCGAGCTTTTTAAGCTCCTGTAAAAACGAATTTTTATCCATATATAAATTCCCGAAAAAAAATATTTTGACACCGAAAAACGGAGAACGGAGTTCCCCGCTTTTCAAAAAATAAGGATGAGTCTTCCGCCGTTGCGGCTGCGCGCCGAAGTGCGGAGTAACGGTTAAATCATTCTGATGTTCTTATCCGCTTGGATTATAGAAAGCTTTTCCACGTCCGGCAAAAGTTTTACGTTGCCGCCGTCGTGCTGTCCGTAAACGAAGAACTCGTCTTCACCCGCTTTGCAGACGGTGAATTTTTCTTTGCCGTAGTCGGCAATGCGGACCGCTTCTGCCTCCACGCCTTCTTCGGCAAACTGCAAATCGTACACGCCGCACTCGTAAATAAGTTTATCCGTGAACGCCTTTTTGACTCCCATTGCCGTTATGAGCTTATCCGCAACGGCGTCGGGACAGAGCATTTTGTAACCGCCGATATTTAAGAAGAATTTAATTACTTTCTTCATCTTTGTTTTACTGCCGCCGGTAACTTCTTCCTTCACTTTTTCTTTCATAAGCGAACCTTCGAACCTAACTACCGAAGGCATTTCGGAAACAACCGCCGCGCCGTCCGAAAGCAGTGAAATCTTTTTAAGGTCGATTGAAATTTTGCCTTTTCCGCATTTTACGGGCGCAGGCACAACCGCGAACATCGTTCTCGTGCCGAGCTCGAACGAGATAAGATTTTTACCGTTTACGTTCTCGCAGGATACGATATTTATTTCCGCGTCGCCGCCTTTAAGCGTAATCGCGTCGGTGGGGATAAGCAAATCATACTTGCCGTCGGGGCAGTTTATAGCCGCAGGCAGCTTTATCTGAGTGCCGAGAAAGCTCAGCGTTCCGTCTTTTACTGCACAGTCGAGGTAATTGTATTCGGGGAGTCTGGGCAGTATGCTCAGTTCCGTTTCCCTGTCGAAGAGATGTACCTTTTCAATGTCTAGCGCGGCGTCTATAATGTCGCCCGGCTTATATTCCAATGAGCCGTCCGCGTCAATAATTATACGGGTCGAGCTTTCGGTGTATCCGTCGCCGTCCATATTTATATCGCCGTATAACAGAGTCTGGTTTCCGAGCTCTTCCGTGTGCGAAACCCTTACCTTGATTACCGATTTGCTTGCTTTTACCGTTGCGGGATTTACCGAAACCGCTTCCGCGCGCAAACCGATATAAACCGTTGTTTTGCCGTCGAGATACGCGGGTTTTGCCTTGTACATCATCGAATAGGGTACGGTTATCTTCGCGTCGGAATAAGCGAAATTGATTTCAACCTTGTCACCCTTCTTTAACAGCGTGCCCTCGAAGAAGTTCATCTGCGGAGTTCCGATAAAGCCGGCGACGAATTTGTTGCCGGGATAATTGTAAAGGTTTTTCGGCGTGTCTATCTGTTGTACGAAACCGTTCTTCATTACGACGATTCTCGTACCCATCGTCATAGCTTCGATCTGGTCGTGAGTTACGTAAATAAACGTGGTTTTAAGTTTCGCGTGCAGTTTTGCGATTTCCGAACGCATCTGCGTCCTCAGCTTTGCGTCGAGGTTGGACAAGGGTTCGTCCAAAAGCATTACTTTGGGTTCGCGTACAATCGCACGCCCGAGCGAAACCCTCTGACGCTGTCCGCCCGACATCTCTTTGGGCTTCTTTCCGAGATATTCGGTAATGCCCAAAATTTCCGCCGCTTCGGTTACGCGCCTGTTGATTTCGTCCTTAGGCATTTTACGCAAACGCAGACCGAACGCGATATTTTCAAACACCGTCATATGAGGATACAGCGCATAGTTCTGGAACACCATTGCAATGTCCCTGTCCTTCGGCTCCATATCGTTGACAACGTTTTCGCCTATCATAAGCTCGCCTGCGGAAATATCTTCGAGTCCCGCTATCATGCGCAGAGTCGTGGATTTGCCGCAGCCCGAAGGTCCTACGAAAACGATAAACTCCTTGTCTTCGATTTCCATATTGAAATCGTTTACGGCTTTCGTGCCGTTAGGATAAACTTTATAAATATGTTTAAGACTTAAATTTGCCATAATTTTTCCCCTTTTTAAGTTAATATCGCTATCGAGAGAGCGGGCATTTTCAAAGAACTTCCGTTTCTCTTTACTTCGCCGTCGACTGTTAAACTCTGCGCAAGGCTGCCCTCTATGCCGTTGACGGTTACTCCGTCTTCGTTCATATTTATAACAACCGTTACGCTTTGGTCGCCGTACTCTTTTCTCATGACGAGCACGCCAGGCTCGTCGAGTTCGATACGCGTCGACTTGCCCCTCATAATCGCGGGGAACGCGTTGCGCGTATTGTTGCAGAGTTTGTAATAGCTGAGAATAGAACCGCTGTCTTTGAGCTGTTTTTCAACGCTGTCAAATAAATATTCTGGGTTCTTGCTCGCACCGGGAGGAGGCGTCGTAAGGTTTGCTACGTCGTCCCATAAAATGCCTATTCGCAAATCGGGGTCGCTGTCCGTCTTCTTGGCTATCATGCCTATTTCGTCGCCGTAATAAGTAAAGGTGTTGCCCGTGAACATCGAAACCAGTCCGTAAGCGAATTTAATCCTGTCCTCCTTGCGCGCCATTCTGCCCGCAATTCTGCCTACGCCGTTGTCGTGATTGCTCAAAAAAGGTGCGGGTATCGCGTCGCCTGCGGCGTCTTCCGATCTGTACATCGCAACCCAAAGCTGGTCTGACGAGCAAGTGTTTACCGAAGCCTGAATTTTGCCGTGCACGTCGAAATTGAAAAAGCTGTCGACTCCGCTCTCGTAGAACGTTTCTATCGAAGCGAGGTTATCCCACTCTTCACCGACGATGTAAACGTTTTCGTTGTATTTTTCTGAAGTATCCTGAATCCAACTGCAAAACTCCACGCTTTTATCCTGTTCGTTGCAGTAGTATTTACAGCCGTCGAGGCGGAATCCGTCCGTACCCATTTCCAGCCAGAATTTAATGACGTTTTCCAGCTCGTTCCTGACGCTTTGGTGCTCGAGGTTGAGGTCGGGCATACCCTTGTCGAAATTCGATTCGTAGTAGAAACCGTCCTTTTCGTTGTATCCGTTAAGCTGATTGGGGGGAACGTTGGAAGGAGCAAAGTTATAAAAATCTTTATACTTTATCTGTTCGGGTCCGCTTATACCCTTTTTGAAATCCAAAGCAGCTTTGAACCAGGGGTGGTTCCAGGAAGTATGGTTCACTACCAAGTCGATAATTACCTTTACGCCCTTTTCGTGCGCGACTTCGAGAAGATTTTTATAATCGTCCAGCGTGCCGTATTTCGGGTTAATTCCGTAGTAGTCGGTAACGTCGTAGCCGTGATAGCTCGAACACGGGTTTATGGGCATGAGCCAAATTCCCGTATAGCCCATATCGCGGATATAATCCATTTTTTCGGCAACTCCGTTCAAATCTCCGCAGCCGTCTCCGTTCGTATCCTTGAACGAAGCCACAAAAATTTCATAGTAATTGTCGTATTTGTCGTCTATAATATTTTCTTCTAGCAAATTCAGCTTTTTGTCCTTGCACGCCGAAAGCGGAAGCACAACCGCGCATACCGTCACCGCGCAAATCAAAGCCAGCAGCACACTCTTTAAAAACTTTTTCATAATTTACCCCTTTACCGAACCGCCGGTAACGCCCTGAACGTAATATTTCTGTAACCACATAAACAAAATCGTTATGGGAATAGAAATAATAACCGCCGCCGCGCAAAACCGTGTGAAATATACGTCAACGACTTCCTTATCGAGCATAGCTTTAAGTCCGACCGCCACGTTATAGTTATTCTGGTTACCGAACGCCATAAGCGAAGCAAACATGTATTCGCCCCAAGGCGCCATAAACGCCGTCAATACGGTGTAGATTATAATGGGCTTTGCGAGCGGAAGAATAACCTTTATAAATACCGTCTGTCTGTTTGCCCCGTCGATACGCGCCGCCTCGTCAAGCGATTTCGGTATGGTGTCAAAGAAGCCTTTGCAGATGTAGTAGCCCATACACGAGCTTGCAACGTAAACGAGTATAAGTCCGACAATGCTGAAATCCTGCGTCAGGTTCATAACCTTCAAAAGGAAGTAAATAGCCGTCATGGACATAAAGCCGGGAAACATTCCGAGAATAAGCATAAGATTCATGAGCGGCTTTCTCATTTTGAAGCGCAACCTCGACAGCGCGTAGCTTGTCACAAGAACGATAACCGTCTGTATTACCGTTACGAATAGTGAAATGATAAGCGTTGTGCCGTACCATCTGGGGAAGTTGAAGTAAGACTTATCGGTGAACAATTTGATATAGTTATCAAAAGTCCACTGCTTGGGCAAGAAGCTTGAAGAGCCTACGCCCGTTCCCGCCCTGAGCGATTGCAGAATAAGGTAGAAGAAAGGAACAAGCCAGACCACGCTTATGAGAATGAGAATAATGTAGATAAGTGCGTTTGTTGTACGTTCAACGCGCTTTTTACTGCGGAATTTCTTTGCCATTACATGAAATCCTCCTCGTTCTTTACTGCGCTTGACCTGTTGTATACTACCAGCGAAACGACTGCGGTTATTATGAACATAAGAATACTTATAACCGACGCAACGCCGTAAAGCTGTTTATCCATAACCAGCTTATAAAGCCAGGTGATAAGCAAATCGGTCCTGCCCGCATTGCCTGCATAATCGAGCGTTGCGGGAGCGCCGCCCGTCAAAAGGTAAATAACGTTGAAGTTATTTAAGTTGCCTATAAACTGCGTTATAAGATAGGGCGCCGTGACGTGAAGCATATAAGGCAGGGTTATTTTAAAGAAAGCCTTTACGGGACCCGCGCCGTCAATCCTCGCAGACTCGTACAAGTCTTCGGGAATGTTCATAAGTATGCCCGTACTTATAAGCATAGTGTAAGGAATACCTATCCAGATATTTACGACTATTATCGAAACCTTCGCAAGCGTGCCGTCGGTCAAAAATTTAATGGAGTGATCCGTCCAGCCCCACGACTGCAAAGTACTGTTTATTACTCCTTCGTCGGCAAGCATTTGCGACATTAAAAGAAGCGAAACGAACTGAGGCACGGCTATCGTCATAACAAGTATCGTACGCCACAGCTTTTTAAAGCGTATACCTTTCTTGTTTATGAATATCGCCACAATCATACCGAGAATGTAGTTCGAGAACGTTGCGAAGAACGCCCAGACAACCGTCCACAGCAGTACATGCGCAAACGTGTAACCGAAAGACGACGCGCCGCTTATTCCGCCTCCGAAGACGGCTTCGAAGTTTTCCCAGCCTATCCAGGTGAACAGGTTTTTGGGCGGAAGATGCTCCTGGTCATAGTTTGTGAACGCGAGGAACACCATAAAGATTATGGGCACTATCGTGAAGATAGTCAGCCCCGCGAGAGGAATCGCCAAAAGCGTTTTATGATACTGGTCGTCGAGAAGCGAAGCCACGTCCTGCTTTGCCGTTGAAAGCTTCTGCTTTGCCTCTTCGATCTGCTGGGTATTGTAAGCCGACTTTACGTTTCTGTACCACGCATAGATAAAGAAAATTATAAATAAAATGGTAAGAAGTCCGTACAGCAAAATCAGCAGACTGTTGTCGCCTTTGGTGTAGTGCGGAACGCCGTACTCGTCCTCGTACTCGCCGCCCGTCAATTTTCCGAGCGAGCCGAACAGTCCGAGATACTGACCGCCGAACAATGCCATATACAGAATAAAAATTCCTTCGAATACAAGAAAGAGCAGTCCGCGCAACCACTGTTTACGCGCAAGCTGTGAAAAACCGAATAACACGAACGAAATACGCGTTTTCCAGTCTCCGTATCTTGCCGCCCTTCCGATTGTCAGTCCGATTTCCTTTAAGCCGTTCCAGAATCTTTTGGCCGCATTCGGTATCGTAACCTTAAAAAAATTAAGGAATACCAAAGGCAGACTTTTAAAGAACGAAACGAACTTGAAGCAAAATTTCTGCCAGACCGACATTTTCAGATAATCGAGTTCGGATACCTGTTGTTTCATACTTTTTCTCCCTTAACTGCAATCGGGGGCAAAGCGAACTTTGCCCCTTGACCGCATTCTGATTTTAGTGCTTGATACCCGAGATAAGCTTATCAAGCTTATCTTTGAGGTTAGCGGAAGTAGTGCCTCCGTTATATACGTCCGTACCGAACGCGTCGAGCGCCGAGAAGTATTCGCTGGGCAGAGGAGTCTGCGGAATCGAGAAGCTCTTCTGCGCGTTTATAACTTTAAGCACAACGTCGTTTTTGATAGCGTCGCTTGCCGCAACAGCGTTATTCGAAGGTCCCGTGCCGAGCACTTCGTATCTCTTCTGCTGAGCTTTCTCGCTCGTAAGATATGCCGCAACCTGATGCGCTTCCGTAAGATGCTTCGAGTTACGGTTTACGCCGTACAGCTTGTAACCGATGAAAGGTTTAATCTGATAATCTCTGCCGTCGAGCGAGCTCGTATATTTGGGCATAACCGCCGCCCTGTAATTGTCACCGAACGATTCCTGGATTTTCTTCGCCTTCCAGGTACCGGTTATGACCGCGCCGAGATTGCCCGCGTCAAGCCTCTTATCGATAACCGAGTCGTCGCCCGTTACAAAGCCTTTCTTGTGCGAAGCAAGGTCGACAAGCGCCTGACCGCCCACTTGACCGATAGTATACTGGGTGCTGGTTTCGCCGTTTATATCAACTGCGTAGTCGCCGAAATTGCTTTCCGCCTTAGCCATTGTCTGACCGGCCCAGTCAATGTTATATTTACCGCCTGCCGCATAGAAGAACGAGCCGATGTACCAGCTTGACTGTCCTTCCAGTCTCATAAGCAGAACTTTGTTGTTCGCTTCGCACGCTTCCAGAACGCCGTCAAGCGTCTTTGCCTGCTCTTCGGAAACCACGCTCGCGTCGTATTGCAGGAAGAAGCCGTTGTCGGCGGCATACGGATAACCGTAGTAACCTTCGCCGAGCTTGCCCGCCTCAACTGCGGAAACTTCGTTTTCCGCCTTTAACTTATCGACCATCGAAGTTCCCAAACGCGCAAGCGCGCCTGCATTTACCAGATTCATTACCTGGTCGTTCGCGTAGCCGAAAACGTCCGCGCTCGCTTCAACGTCTTTTGAAACCTGGGCGAAAGCGTTGTCTTCACCGATAACGCCGTATTCGAGTTTAAGTTTGAAGTCGGGATTTTCATTAAGGAAATCCTGCATTAAATCTTTTACCAGCTGCTGCTGCGTCTGCGAAGCCCAGATAGTTAATTTTTCTTCCTTCTTGCAGGCGGATAAGCCCAAAGCCGCGCCGGCGACCATTACGCCGCAGGCAACCAATGAAACAATTCTTTTTTTCTTCATAACATTCCTCCGTATCGATCGAAAAAAATTTGATATTTTTTAAATGCGGCTTACGCCGTATATTTAAACTGTTAAAGGTTTTTATAGGAGGCGACCCGAAGGGTCGCCTCCCTTTGTTTTTGGAAAAAACAAAGGCGTGTATTCAAATTTTGTTTCGGGAAGTCAAGCCCTGCCCGTATCTTTCGCAAGCCGTAACAGCGACTTGCCGACGTTTACTTTAAAATCCTGTTTTATAAACCGCCAGCTCCAGTTTTTGTCCGAAACCGTAGAGGGCAGATTCATTCTTGCCTCTTTTCCCTGAGCGAGCACGTCGTTCATAGGAATTATAACAAGATTCGCTTTGGAGTGGAAAGCAAGCTCTATTACCGTGCGGCAAACTCCTTCCGCCGTAAAGCAATCCGCCGCAATGCCTGCAAGCGCGCACTCCCTTTCCACGTCTTCAATATATCCTTTGCGCCAATCTTCGGGTAAATCTTCTATGTACTGCTTCAAGGGCATATTGTCGTGCGTGCCCGTATAGCTTACGAAGTTTTCCGTACAGTTGGAAGGCTTATGCTCGTTATCGGGATTACCGTCGAACGCGAAGGTTAAAATTTTCATTCCCGGATACCCGACCTCTTTCATAAGCTCGCGCACTCCGTCGTCTATAACGCCCAAATCCTCCGCGACTATGCGGTAATTTTCCATTCCCTTGAAAAGCTCCGCCTTAGGTCCGTCCTGCCAGACTCCGTTGCGCGCGGTCTTTTCGCCTGCCGCAACCTCCCAATACCTGTCGAAGCCGCGAAAGTGGTCTATGCGCAAAATATCGTAGAGATTAAAGCAATCCTCTATCCTTCCGCGCCACCACTTATATCCGTCTTTGCGCATTTTTTCCCAGTCGTAGACGGGGTTGCCCCAAAGCTGGCCGTCGTTCGTAAACCCGTCGGGCGGACAGCCCGCCATAGCTTTAAGATTGCGGTTTTCGTCCGTTTTGAAAAGCGTTTCGCCGTACTTCCAAACTTCCGCGCTGTCGTACGCAACGTATAGGGGAATATCCCCCATAATGCTTACGCCGTGCGCGTTGGCATAGCTTTTAAGCGCGTTCCATTGCTTTAAAAATATGAATTGCGTAAACTGCCAGAACAAAAATTCGCTTTTGTTTTCGTTTGCGAATCTTTCAACCTTTTCTTTGCCGTACTCTCTTAATTCGCCCCACTCCGTCCACGCTCTGTGTCCGTTTGCGGACTTTATCGCCATAAACGCGGCGAAATCGGCGTATTTGCCGTTTTTAACGAAGCTGTCGAACTCCGCTCCGCCGCCGAACCGCGAAAACGCCTTTCTGAGAACGGGAATTTTTTCGTTAAACAGTCTGCCGTAATTTACCCTGCGCTTATCGTCCGCGCGGGAAACAGAAACTATTTCGCTTTTATCGAGCAGCCCGTCTTTTACGAGAAGGTTTAAATCTATAAAATAATAGTTAAGCGCGTCTGCCGAGCAGGACTGATATGGACTGTCGCCGTAGTTCGTCGGATTGAGCGGCAGAACCTGCCACACCGACGCACCGTAACGGCTTAAAAAATCGACAAAGCGGTACGCCGCGACGCCGAAAGTCCCCACTCCCTCTTCGGAAGGCAGCGAAGATACGGGCATAAGTATTCCGTACTTTCTGTGTTTCATAATAAGTTCGAAAATTTACAGGTTATTTTCGAAAATATCTTACCATATTTTTACGAAAATGTCAACGGGATTTTGAAAGAATTTTATATAAAGTGTAAAATTTTTTCATAAGGCGTTAATCTTACTTGACTTGAACAGCGCTATAATGTATAATTTAATTATGACTATTAAAGAAATATCCGAATCGCTGAACGTTTCCATAAGCACGGTTTCGAAAGCTTTGAACGACGCGACGGACATAGCCGAAGACACAAAACAGAAAGTTAGAGAATACGCGGAAAGCGTTGGCTACAAGATGAAAGTCAAGAACAAAGCTCCGCGCCGTATCTGCGCAATGTACGAAAGGGTAAACTCGGACACGCGCAACAATATTCTCAACCACGTCATTTCTTCGTTCACGAACGAAGCGATAGCTTCCGGCTGCGAAGTTATGATTGACTACGCGGTGACCAAGCCCGACGACTTTAATTTGAACGAATACCTCGTGCAGAATAATTTCTGCGCGGCGTTTATCGTGGGAATGAACTTCAAAAGCAGAATATATAAGCAGATTAAAAGCTGTACCGTCCCCACCGTGCTTTTAGACAACCAGATTTCCGACGCGCCGCTCGTTTCGTCCATTTCCAGCGAAAACACGATAGCGATAGTTTCGGCAATAAAGCACCTCAATAAAAACGGTCATACCAAAATCGGATTTTTAATGGGCGAAAAGGATTCTCAGGTTTCCGCCGAAAGGCTTGCGGGCTACATTTTCGGGCTTGCGCGCTTCGGCATAGAGTTCAACAGCGACTATATTTATTACGGCGATTTCACCAAATCCTCAGGCGAGGCGGCGGCTTCGTTCTTTACGAAAACGGACGTGACGGCGGTTATCTGCTGTTCAGATATAATGGCGATGGGTCTTATCGACGGACTGAAAAACGAAGGGAAGCGCGTACCGGAAGATATGTCGGTAATCGGCTTCGACGATTTGAATTTGCTTAAATTCACCTCCTACAACCTTACGACGATGAAACAGGATTTCAACCGTCTGGGCGAAGAAGCGTTTAAAGTTCTTGCGGAAATGCTTGAAGGCAGGACGGCGCAGCACATAATGCTTAAATGCAAACTCATAGAGCGAGGAAGCGTTAAACCCTTAAATTAAATTTATGGAAACGGGGTGCGCCGAATATACGGCGCACCCCTCTTTTTTATTTTCCGTTTTTTAGTTTCCGCATAAACCGAGCAAATACGCGGCAAGGCTTTTGAAATTGTCCGTCGCAAAATCCGCAACGGCTTTTACTTCCCGCATATCGTCGGTTTCGGGCGAGAGATTGCTTTTTATATAAACAGCCTTGAACCCCGCCGCTTTTGCGCCCGCAATATCCGCCGCAAAGTCGTTGCCCGTGTAAACGACGCTGTTTGTATCAAGCGAATACTTGTCGGCAATATGTTTGAAAAAGGCGGGCGAAGGCTTCTTTTCGCCGAAGTCGGAAGAAAGCTCTATACCGTCGAAATACTTTGCAATTTTAAGTTTTTTTATTTCGTCCCAAGTAAAGCAAGCCTGCGCGTTGGAAAGAATGTACAGCTTTGCGCCGCATCTTTTCAGATTTTTCAAAAGCGCGCGAACGCCGCCGTAAAGTTTAAGGCGCGAACGCGACTTTTTGCGGAAATACCGCGCCGCACGCCGCGCCGTTTTTTCGTCCGTGCAGTTTCCGCCGTAAGCGAGGATATCGAGGAATACCCCGAAGAGCTCGAATTCGCAGTATCCTCCGCCGCTTCGCCTTGCGCAGTAATCATAGTAAAGCGCAAAAAAATCGTTCACGTTCGGATTGAGATGCGCAAAGTACCGCCCTACTTTGGTTTTGAATTTTTCCGAGCTTTCGTCCGTCGAAATATCCGCAAGCGTTCCGTACAAATCAAACACGAAATTTTGCATAAAGATTTTTCCTTTTCGGTAAAAAAGTCGGCGCGGGAATTTCCCGCGCCTCGTTTTTTTAGTTTATGCTTTACGCTTTGGGAGCTACGGAAGTAACGCCTTTGGTAACCTTACCGTCTTCGCCGTAAGTGAGCGTAAGAGTAACTACATATGTTCCGAGTTCCGCAACCATATAGTTATCGCCACCTTCGGGATGGTACCAGTCGGGATTTGCAATGCCGCCCAGCTCGGTACCGTAAGCGCATTGAAGCGCGCATACGTTTTCCTTAATCCAACCGTATTCGTCTTTCACGGTCTTAGCGTCCTTATCGATAACGATTTCATAGGTGTAAACACCCTTCGTTTCGGTTGCCGTAAGCTTCATTACGTCTTTCTGAACAGCGAAATTATAATCGAAAGTACCGACTACATAGTATGCATACTGTTCATACTCAACTTTGCCCGTATTCGCATCGAACTTGAAGAACCAGTCGCCTGCGGAGAGAGTAATGTTGCCGAGACCGCCGGGTATATACTTATCGCTGTCGGTAAGTCCCTTGCTGTTGAACAGCTTCATGTTCGTTTCTTCAGCCACGCTGAGCTTGCCGGTCCATATCATACCCGTTGCGTCAACGTTAAGCGTGTAATTTTCGTCAGCCTGTTTCCAACCGTTCATATCGCCGATGAAGTACATCTGGTAAGCGATTTCGGTAATGGACAGTTTGCCTGTCTTCTGGTCGAAAGAAATATTGTATTTGCCTTCTTTAAGAAGGTTTGCCTTCACTTTGTCGCCTTTCTCATATGCGCCTTCGATTTCAACAACGGTAGCGGTTTCGTCTATATAAGACTTCTTGTCGATATCGTTGAAAATGTGCAATGCCGCATATTCTGCGCCTTCTTTAACAAGTTTACCGTCTGCGTCGCGGCAGAGGTCGTCTTTGGTTACGTCAAGCTGTTTAGTCCAGGTGATGTTTTCGCCGTTGACGTTTTCGGACATGGGGATTTCCCTTGCGCCGCCGAAATTGTTCATATCGCCGTTAATGTACATATCGTGCGTAACGTCGATTTTCGCCGTCTTTTCCCATGTTATTACAGGGCTGTCGTCCGTATCGGACGTGGTTTTAAGCGTAAATTTATAAGTTCCTTCATGTCCCTTTGCAAGGTAAAGGTTGTTTGCGTCCATACCGTCTTTGGTGGTGAAAACAACTTCGCCCTTATCGTTTTTAATAACTGCGTTAGCGCCCTCGCCCTCAACGCCCGCGAAATTGTTGATACCTATCTGGCGGGTCCAAAGCGTACTCTCTTCGATTACTTCGTCCGCGCTCGTCTTGTACAGGAATTTGAATCCGTATCCGGCGGGAGCCGCATAGATGTCGAGAGAAAGCGTAAATACGTTTTCGCTTGTTACCGTTGTGTCGCGCTCGAACGCTACGGACGTATCCTGAGGGTAGAAGTTATCAAACTTTGACAGCGTACCCTTAGTGTCCCTACCTACCGCATACCAAAGACGAGTATCGGTAGAAGTTGTGTTCTCATTGTCGTCTTTTTTACAAGCAGCCAAAGCGGAAACCGTACCGACTGCCAGCGCTCCGGCTATAAGCAGAGCGCAAATCTTTTTTGCCTTCATTGTTTTCCTCCAAAAAATTATGTTTTTTAAACCAAGCCCTTTCGGGCAGAAGTTCCGTTAAGTTTTTCTGCGCGTGATTACGCGTGAAGTTTGTAGACGTGGCAGCTTATGCCTTTTACGGTCTGCGCGCCGCTTAAACCCGTTTGAATTGCGGTTGCACCCGCGCGGGTTCCGTCAATGTACAAATCCCAGCTGCCTGCGGGGAGAGTTACCGATTTTTCGGTTTCTTCCGCATTGTAGACGATGAGCAGTTTTTCATTAGTGTCGAGGTTGGTCATCGTGACAGCCGCATAAGCGCCGTCCCTTTCCACAAGCTCGCAAACGTATTCGTGCATTCTCGGCTCGCCCACGTTGTCAAGGCGTAGAGTTTCGCATGATTTACGGAATGCGATAAGCCCCTTGTAGTACTGCATCATCTTATACTGCTCGCTGTCCGAAGAAAGCAAATTCCATTTAATGTTGTTTACTTCGTCGGAGGCGTTGTAACTGTTTTCGTTGTAAGAGCCGTCGGGGTTCTTCTTTGCGCGGAGCATTTCCTCGCCCGCCTGCATGAACGGAATACCGAGTGAGGTCTGCACCACAGCCGCAGTGAGCCTGTTCATTGCAAGGCGTTTTTCTAGCGTTGAATTTTCCTCGCCGTAGACGTGGCAGATTCTGTCCCAAAGGGTATTGTTATCGTGAGCGGAAGCGTAGTTTATAACCTGCGTGGGGTTATCCGCGCTCCATCCGTTGCCTTTGCCGAAGTTCGGTACGTTGTAACAGCCCGTTACGCCGAACAGCACTTTGTCGAGGCTGGAAGCCTTTGCGCCCGTTGCAAAGCCCGTATCTTCGATATCGAACACCGAGCCTTTAAGCGCGTCGCGCAAAACGTCGTTGAACATTGCTACGCCGTTCGTCTTGCCGGACGTGCCTTTATTGAGGGTGGCAAGGTTTGCAAGGTCCGCCTTTTGGTCGTCCGCAAGTTGAACCGTGCCGCCCGTCCAGCCTTCGCCGTAAATTATCGCTTCGGGGTTGACCGCGTGAACGGCTTTTTCGATTTCCTGCATGGTTTTCAGATCATGAACAGCCATTAAGTCGAAGCGGAAACCGTCGAGGTTGTATTCGCTCTGCCAGTATTTGACGGAGTCTACCATGTACTTTCTTACCATCGAACGCTCTGAAGCGGTTTCATTGCCGCAGCCCGAACCATTGGAGTTCATGCCCGTAGCGTCGTAACGGTAATAGTAATAGGGAACTATTCTGTTGAGATTGGAGTCGGCGGAATAAGTATGGTTGTAAACCACGTCCATAACCACGCTTATGCCTTCGTTGTGAAGCGCCTGCACCATTTGCTTGTATTCTTTAACCCTCACTTCGCCGTGCGCGGGGTCGGTCGAATAACTGCCTTCGGGCACGTTGTAGTTCTGAGGGTCGTAACCCCAGTTGAAACCTTCGTTTTTGCTTTCGTCAACAGAAGCAAAGTCGAACGACGGAAGAAGATGAACGTGGGTTACTCCTAATTCTTTAAGGTAATCAACGCCTACGGGGATTCCGTTCTCCTTCAAGCCCGTTTCGGTGAAAGCAAGGTATTTGCCTTTATACTTCGACTGGCTGATTTTGTTTGAGAAATCACGGACGTGCACTTCCCAGATTTGCGCGTCGGTGTAGTTTTCGACGTCGCGGTTATCGAAAGGCGTGTTCGTCCAGTTTTCGGGGTCGGTGGAATCGAGGTCAAGTATCATTCCCCTCTGTCCGTTAAGACCTGCGGAAACCGCGTAAGGGTCAACCGCTTCCTGCGTGCCGACCGAAGTCGTTACCGTATAAGTATAATATTTGCCGTTGAGGTTTTCGTCGGCGGTGAAGGACCAAACACCCTTGTCGCCCTTCTTCATTGCTTGGGTCTTTATGGCTTTGCCGTCCGAGCCGTTATCGAAGATATTGAGCTTAACTTCGGAAGCCGTAGGTGCCCAGAGACGGAAAATCGTACTCGAGTCTTTAAGTTCTACGCCAAGCGTTCCGTTATAGGTGTATTCGCTTTCGAAAGCTGCGCTCGAAAAGTATGTGAGAGGAACAACCCCTACTTCGCCGTATTCCTTCAACGAAAGTGTGTAGGACACGGAAAGGTCAAGCGCTTTGGAAAGCGTAACCGTACTGCCGCTCACGGACGCAACGGGAACTTCCGTTCCGTCTGCCGCAGTGATTTTTACGTCTTCCTTTTTAACGGCAGAGCCGTCGCTCGTCGTTACTTTGATATGCGTCGCGTCCTGCATATCCGCCATAGAAAGGAATTTCATAATTTCGAGAGTATTGCCCCCGTCTTTACTTATATAGTTGTTGCCGTCGCCCGCTTTGGTGTAAATTTCAGTCGTCTTGCCTTCTATTTTCACTTTGCGGTCGCTGTCCGTGCCGTCCTTTGTAGCCGTGCCCCAGCCGGAGCCGCCGGGATCGGAACAGTTTGTTCTTATAATGAACTGTACTTCCGTAACCGATTCGGGAACGTTGGCGACAAATTTCGCGCCGTATGCGCAGGGATGCCACTCGTAGCCCCTGCCGTCCACACCCGAGTACCAGAACCAGATGTCGCATTTTTCATAGCCCTGAGGGCGGTTGTAATAGATGGTTACCTGATTTTTGCCGTCCTCCAAAGGAAGATTGTAATCTTCGGGAGGGGCATCTTTTTTGCCGCCCGTACAGGAAGCAAAAACGAATACCGCGCACAGCATTGCGCACAGAAGAGGGAAAAACTTTTTAATTTTCATAAAACTGCTCCTTCTCCGATACGACAGTAATCGGATTTCGAAAATATTTTTATTTATTCTATAAAAGTTTTCGAAAATAATTATAACATATTTTCGAAATAAGTCAAGTATTTGCGTGCAACTTTCAAAAAATGTTAGTAATTTTAATAAATACCCCCGTAAAATGCAATCGCCGCACTGCGCTATTTGCGCAGTGCGGCGAGAATTTTCGAAAAAACAGACCGTTTTATGCTTTCATTTATTCAATTTTACGCTTGTGCATATTATCCCATATTATATAATAGGAAGCTCCGTAAGGCGGAAACCTCCTCCACCGCCGCAAACGCTTAAAAAGTAGCTCCGTCCGCACCTTTCTATGCGTTCGGTGTAAAAAGCGCCACCATCCGCGTCGGTTTGCGAAAATAGCGCTCCGCCGGACATTTTAAAGGCGCTTTCCTTGCGCGTCCACCGCTCGAATATATACTCCGCCCCCGCGTTTTCGTCTAAACGCACAAACGCCTCCGTTTCCGCTTGGGTCAGAATTTTTGCCGCCAGCTTTTCACAAGGCAACGGACGGACAAGCTCGATATCCACCCCGACGGACAAATCGGATACGGCTACCGCAACGGCGTCCGCGCTGTGCGATAAGGAAAATTCCGCGCCGTTACAGCGCCATTTGCCGTTTTCCTTTTTAAATTCGAGAGTGTTTAAGTCCAGTCCGAAAGAACGTGCAAGCGCGCGTTCAAGCAATTTCCATACGCAATATTTTTGAATGCGCAATTTTTCATTTGCGCAAGCGTTTATTTCTTCGTTACGCTGTTCGGGATAAACTTTTTCCGTGCGGACGTTTTCGGGAATAAACGCGAAATACACGTCCGTCACGCGATTTTGCAAACCTTCATTCATATCTATAATTTATCACACCGCGCCGATTAATGCAATAGTTTACTCAACCGTAACGCTTTTTGCGAGATTGCGCGGCTTGTCGGGGTCGCGCTTTAAAATGATAGCCGTGCGGTACGCGAGGAGCTGCACCGCCGCAGCAGACAAAAGGGGTGAAAGCTCGGCGCTGCAAGCGGGAATAGGAATTACGGGCACGCGCCCCGAAAGTCTTTCTGCACATTCGGCAACGTTGGTTATTACGGCAACCTTGCCGTGCCGCGACAAAACCTGTTCCACCGCGTTTTCACTCTTTGCCGCAAGCTCTTTATCCGTTATGAGAACGACCGCAACTTTATCTTCGCCGATAAGCGCAAGGGTGCCGTGCTTCAGCTCGCCCGCAGGATAGCCCTCGCTCTGTATGTATGTGATTTCTTTGAGCTTCAAACTGCCTTCGACCGCTACGGCGTAATCGAGGTCGCGCCCCAGAAAATACACGCCGTTTGCACTTGCGCAAATCTGTGCAAGTGAATTTATGTCCGTATGCTCAACTGTTGAATTTATAAGCTCGGGCAGTGAATTTATTTCCGACGAATCCCTGCCGCAAATAAGGCAGGCGGTAAGATACAGCGCGGCAATCTGCCCCGTGTAGCTCTTGGTTGCGGCGACGCAGATTTCAGGTCCTGCTTCTACCGGCACCACAACGTCGGCTATGCGGGTAAGGGCGGAGTAAGGTGCGTTGGTTACCGCGATAACCTTCGCGCCGAGCGATTTGGAAAGTTCCGCCGCCCCGACGGTGTCGGCGGTTTCGCCGCTTTGGCTTACCGCAATTACCGCCGTACCGCTTCCGACAACGGGATTTTTATACCTGAATTCTCCTGCGATTTCCGCTTCGGCAGGGATATGCGCAAAGCTTTCAATGTACCGTTTTGCGATAAGCCCCGAATTGTATGCCGTACCGCAACCCGTTATTATGACGCGGTTCACGCCGACGAGCGCGGCTTTAAGATTTTTCTTGACGGACGAAAACGCCTTTACCGTCGCCTTTACCGCAGCGGCATTTTCGCGTATTTCCTTTAACATATAATAAGGACAGCCGCACAAATCGAGCGCGGCGGAAATTGCGTGGTTGCGCTTTTTCACTCGCCTGATCTCTTTTAAATCGCCTCCGTAAAATTTAACTTCGGAGGGAGTAATTACGGCAAGGTCGCCGTCTTCGAGAACGCTTATTTCCTTGCACAGTCCCGCAAGCGCGGGGCAGTCGCTGGCTATGTAATTACCGTCCGTGCCGTAGCCGACGACGGCGGGACTCTTATACTTGACGACTATTATCCCCTCGAACCCTGTGCACATGACCGCAAGCGCATACGAGCCTTTGAGTAGCGCCGAAACTTTTGCGACGGCGGCAAGCGCGTTACCGTCGAAAAATTTATCTATAAGTCTGACAATTATTTCGCTGTCGGTTTGGGAAACGAATGCGGTATTCGGGAAAAATTTTTCTTTAAGCTCGGCAAAGTTTTCTATAATTCCGTTATGTACGAGCGTGAACCTGCCCGAAGAGTGGGGGTGCGCGTTTATGTCCGACGGTTCGCCGTGCGTTGCCCAGCGAGTGTGCCCTATCCCCGTGTTGCCGTGCAGTCCGAGTATTTCGCCGCCGAGTCCGCTCACCCTGCCGCGCTTTTTTACCACGTTGATTTCGCCTCCGCTCATTACGGCGACGCCCGCCGAATCGTAACCGCGATATTCCAGTCTTTTAAGTCCTTCGTAAACGGTTTGCGCCGCGTCCTTCGTTCCGGTAAAGCCGACAATTCCGCACATATATTTATACCTCTTTTATAATTTCGCTTATTCGTCCGCATGCGGCGACGCAAGTCTCATAGCTTTCGCCTTCCGCCATAATTCGGATAACCTCTTCCGTGCCCGAACAGCGCACCACAAGCCTTACGCCCATAGAACGCTGAATTTTTTCCGCCATGTCCGCAACAGCCGCCGAAACTGCTTTTTTATCCGCGACGTGTATGCTTAAAGTTATCTGCGGCAACGCTTTATATTCCTTTAAAAGTTCCGTCAGCGTCCGCTTGCTTTCGATTACCGCTTCCATAATCATAACTGCGGTTAAAAGTCCGTCGCCCGTAGTTTCATATTTGGAAAGAATTATATGTCCGCTGCGCTCGCCGCCGAGTACCGCGCCCGAAGAGGACATAAGATCGCACACGTTTTTATCGCCCACGTCGCTTATCTCTACGGAAACGCCGCACTTTTCAAGGCTTTTTATAAGTCCGCCGTTGCTCATCTTCGTGCATACTATTTTATTTCCGTTAAGTTCGCCGCGCTCTTTAAGATAGTTTGCAAGCACAAAAAGCTCTTCGTCGCCCGTGACAACTTCGCCGCGACCGTCCACACAAATACATCTGTCCGCGTCACCGTCGAACGCAAATCCTAAATCGAGCGAGTTTTCCTTCACAAGCTTTACAAGCTTTTCTATATGAGTGGAGCCGACTCCGTCGTTGACGTTCGTGCCGTCCGGCGAAACGCCTAAGCAGTAGGTTTTAGCCCCAAGCGCGTCGAACAAGCTTTTTGCAATCTGCCAGGCGGATCCGTTTGCCGCGTCTATGCCTATGCGCAGTCCCTTATACGAACAGGTGGAAAGGGAAATTATGTGACCTATGTAGCGGTTTCTGCCCGAAACATAGTCAACCGTCCTGCCGACTTCCGCGCCGCATGCAAAAGGAACGGAAAACTTTCCGTCGAGGTAATCCTCGATAACGGCAAGCACTCCGTCCTCGATTTTTTCGCCCTGACCGTTCATAATCTTGACCCCGTTGTCCGTAAAAGGGTTATGGCTCGCGGAAATCATTATTCCCAAATCGAACCCGTCGCACCGCGCCACATACGACACGGAGGGAGTGGTAGTAACGTGCATTATGTATGCGTCCGCCCCCGAAGCGGTAAGTCCTGCGGCAAGTGCGTATTCGAGCATATAAGATGAAAGGCGCGTATCCTTGCCGATAACCGCGCGGCACTTTACGCCGCGCCGTCGCCCGAACAAATCGCCGAGTATCCTGCCGATTTTATATGCGTGCTCAGCGGTGAGCTTAACTCCGGCTTCACCGCGAAAGCCGTCCGTTCCGAAATATTTACCCGTACTATACCCTCCTTTTGCGCACACTTGTTTTTAAACACAGTTGAATCCGCGCACACACGGACGTAAAAAAGGCAAAATTAAGCAAAATTGACTGAATTTAAGCCTTATTTGCCGCACGCATGCACATGTGCCGACGGACATATGCGTCCGAACGGCAAAAATGCCGTCATATGCATTAAGGCGGCACGCCGTACTTTAACAATATGCAAAAAAAGGGCAAAAAGGTGCGGCGGAGCCCTTCCCCTCTATGCGTGAAAATAAATTGACTTTTTTATTGCAAATACTTATAATGTGCAGTATGGGCGCATAAGTTTGCGCCCGAAAAACATTATGAAACGTAAATCAAAATTCAAATTGTCCGTATGGCAGATACTCGCCCTCGCTTATCTGGGCGGAACAATTTTGGGGAGTCTGCTGCTCATTCTCCCTTTCGCCACGCAAAGCGGACAAAGCACAACGTATTTAAACGCGCTGTTCACTTCGGCTTCCGCCACCTGCATAACGGGTCTGAACGTTTACGACACCGCCACCCACTGGACGCTGTTCGGTCAGTTGACCATTCTCGCGCTTATCCAGACGAGCGGACTCGGCTTTATGACTCTCGTTTCGGCGGCGTTCCTTGTTTTTAAGCGCGGAATGGGCTTCGGAAGCCGCAACGCGTTTATGCTTGACTCGGGCGGAAAAATGTTCGGCATGGGCAAACTGCTCAAACGCATAGTTATAGGCACGCTAATCTGCGAAACGGCGGGCGCACTGCTGTTAATGATTAGGTTCATACCCGACTTCGGCGCGGCTAAGGGAATTTATTTTTCCGTATGGCACTCCGTTTCGGCGTTCTGCAACGCTGGCTTCGATTTAATGGGCACGGCCGAAGCGCCGTTCGTGTCGCTGACGGCATACGCAACCGACCCGATAGTTTCGCTTACCGTCTGCGCACTGATTATCTTCGGCGGACTGGGCTTCTGCGTCTGGGGCGATATGATAGACTGCAAGCTTAACTTTAAAAAATACCAGTTAAACACCAAAGTAGTGCTGGTCGTCAACGCCACGCTGGTTCTTGCGGGAATGCTTTTGTTTATGCTTTTCGAAAGGAACAACCCCTCTTACAAAGGCTACAACTTCGGCGAAAAGCTGCTCGCTTCCCTGTTCTGCGCAATCACTCCGCGCACGGCGGGCTTCGCCACGACCGATTGCGCAACCCTTTCCGACAGCGGAATACTTCTTACTATGGTTTTAATGTTCATAGGCGGCGGCTCGGGCTCGACTGCCGGCGGCATTAGGGTGGGCACGTTCGCCGTGATTATTATGGGAATGCTTTCGGTTTTTCGCGGCAGAAAGGACATAAATATCGGCAAAAAACGCATCGAGTACTCGCTTTTATCTCAGGCGCTTGCGATATTCGCCGCCTGCCTTATGATACTTATCGTGTCCATACTTATTATCTGCGCGGTAGAGCCGGCGGGTACATCGCTTGCGGCGGTGGAATTCGAATGCTTTTCGGCGCTGAGCAACACGGGACTTAGCCTTTCGCTTACGCCTGAGCTGCACGCCGTTTCAAGGCTGGTTATAATATTTCTTATGTACGCGGGCAGGGTAGGAATTTTAACGCTTGCGCTTGCGTTGGCCGAAAAGCGCACGACGGCGGCAATACGCAAGCCCGTCGACTCGCTGTTGATAGGCTGACGCGCGTCGATAAATAAAATAACGGAGTTAAAATATGAAATCGGTTTTACTTATAGGAATGGGAAAATTCGGGCAGGCGCTCGGTGAAAAGCTTTTAAGCATAGGCGACGAGGTTATGATTGTCGACAAGGACGAGGACGTTATAAACGCGCTCGCTCCGCGCTACACTAACGCGCTTATAGCAAACTGTATGAACGCGGACAGCTTGCAGGCAATGGACATCCCTTCGTTCAACGTCTGCGTCGTGGCTATCGGCGACGACTTCCAGTCGTCTTTGGAAATTACGTCTATTTTAAAAGATTTGGGCGCGAAGTACGTCGTATCGCGCGCGGATACCGACATTCAGAGGAAGTTCCTTTTCCGCGTCGGCGCGGACGACGTGGTTTACCCCAACAGAGACATAGCCGAAAAACTTGCGGTCAGGCTTAATTCGGGCAACGTATTCGACTATATCGAGGTTGACAAGCAATACTCTATTTTCGAAATAAAAATCCCCGCACGCTGGAACGGAAGAACGCTTGTAGACGCAAACCCGCGCGGCAAGTACGGCTTGAACGTTTTGCTTATAAAAAAAGGAAAGGACATCGTCCCTTCCCCCACTGCCGACTATGTTTTCGAGTCTGGCGACCATATACTCGTATTCGGCGAAACGGAAAAAATACTTGCATTTACAAACAAAAATTCTTAACCGGTATAAAAAACGGTGCGGCAGGCTTAAAAGCCTGCCGCACTTTATTTTGCTTTTATTTTATTATGCACCCTGCGAATCGCCCGTGATTTCAAACTGTACGTTTGTAAATTCCGCAACCAGTCCCCTGTTCGCAAACAAACACAAATACATATAATCGTTGTCCACAGCCACGAAATCAAAGTCTGTAAACGTTTTATTAAAAGTTTTTGTTCCGTCGGCAAAAGATACGTTGACCGTTTGACCTATTCTTTCGATTGAAACGTTATAAACCGAATCTACCGCAATTGCAGTTTGATTTGCAGGTTTATCGAGCTTTGCATTTTCACGGCTGAACAGAACCGAGCTGCCGTCGCCTAATGCGCCCGCCGTTACGAAGTTAGAAGCTACCGTTTCTTTTCCCGTATAAGTATCGGCAGGAATTCCGTCAATATAGATATCGTCGCGAAGCATTAACCCGAATCCAGACTGATTGACATTACTGCTTCCGACAGCTTTTATTGTAACAGTAGCGGACGCTGTAAAATCCTTTTTCTTATCTATCTGCATAAATACCGCGCCGAACCCGTCGCCTTTACTGTCGAATTTGCCGTGCGAATATCCGCCGTTCCCTATCGTGTACTTTCCGTCGGCATAGCTAAAATTGTATTTCCCCGCATTCTTACCGCCGATATATCCTACGACAGAGCGATACCAGTCTCCGTTTAATTTTCTTCCGGCGTGGTCCGCAGGATTAAACTGGCTGTAAACAGGCTTGACGTAATCCGGATTGATAGCCGCAGTATAATCTTCGCCAGTCGGCGCGGCAGAGTTTGTAATAACGTTCGCTTTTAAAGAACAGTCCGTCTTTAATATGGATTGCGCGAATTTATATGCAATCATCTTTGCGCCGTACATGTTTATATGTGTATCGTCGCGCCCTTCGGGAATTTTATTCGTTCCGTCAAGTTTGTATGTTGTGTGGGCGTGGAACTCAATCGCTTTTGCGTTGTCCTTTTTATATTCCGCTTTGGTAAGCTCGGTCAAGTCGACGACGGTTGTGTTCGTATTCGCTCCGAGCGTTTTTATCGCTTTGGCATAATCTCCGTTTGAAGTATTATGGACGACGCTTCCCTCATACTTACCGCTTGCGTCGTACCTGACGATAGGCGTGCAAAGTATGGGCGTCGCTCCCTTTTCCGTCGCAAGCTTAACGTAATTTTCATACAGCGTGTACTGGAAAGAAGGTCCGTTCGCGGTTGAGCTGTCAGTGTGAGTCTTGTTCGGGTTTGTGTACCGCGCAGGCTCGGCGCTCTTTTCGTCGTTATGACCGAAGCCTATTATCAGATAGTCGCCTGCCGAAATTTCGTTTTTAAGCGTCGTATAGTTGCTTTCCTTAAGATAGCTTAAAGAACTTCTGCCCGAAAGCGCAAGATTTCTTATCTGGTTTGCGTCGCAGTTGATATAATTATAAAGTTGCGTTCCGTAACCGTAGCGTGGCAAATAATACGAGTCGCTGAATTCGCACACGGTGCTGTCGCCTACAAGATAAATTTTACCCGTAAGTTTTACCGAAGTATCCTCTTCGGGCGGATTGGGGTCAACGTCGTCTTTTACGGTGTACTTAACCGTATTAGACGCAACGCTCGCCGTATATTTCGCGTCCGTGCTTACCGCTTTTACGGTATAATTGTATTCGCCGGCTTCCGTCTTATTAATCGTATAAGTCAAAACCGTTTGCGCTGTGGATACAGCCGTATTCCCTTCGTAAACGTCGTATCCGGTAGCATTACTTACTGCGTTCCAGCTTATAACGTTTCCGGATAAAGTTATCTGCGGTGCGGACAGCTGAATTTGCTGTTCCCCGCCGCCGACATTATTATTGTTATTATTCTCGTTATTGTTGTTATTCTCATTGTTGTTCGTAATACAGCCTGCCGCAAGCGTAACGGTCATAGCGGAAGCAAGCAATATAGACAAAAGCGACTTTTTCCTCATCATTTCACTCCTTAAAATCTTATATACAATATGTTAGATTATATCATAAAATGTTCGTTTCGTCAACTTGATAATAAAGAAAAAAGCCCCGAAATTAATCGGGGTCATTGTTGAATTTTTCCATAAAATAAGTTTTTCCGCCCTGTTTGTAGCCGACAAGCGTATCCAACTGTACGTTATGTATGCTTTTGAACACGCTGCTTTCGACGTCGGGATTTTTTTGCTTTACGCGGCGGATAATTTCCTTTACCTCCTGACGCGCGGAATAACCCTGCTCGCCGAGAGCAAGCCCTTCGGTCTTTTTACAGGCACAGGCTATGAATTTGAGGGAGTTGTAATTCTGCCAGTGAATAACGTCCGCTTCCTCTATGCAGTACATCGGGCGGATTAACTGCATACCGTTAAAGTTACTGCTTTTGAGCTTGGGAAGCATACCCTGAATTTGTCCGCCGTACAGCATGCCCATAAGCGTGGTTTCTATGACGTCGCTTTTATGGTGCCCCAGCGCAATCTTGTTACAGCCCAGCTCTTCGGCACGGGCGTAAAGGAAGCCGCGCCGCATTCTCGCGCAAAGATAGCACGGCGAATTGCCGCCCATCTCTTCGGTAACCTCGAATATATCCGAGCGGAAAGTCTTTAAAGGAATTTCCAACAGCTTGGCGTTCTCTTCAATTATTTCCGCGTTTTCACTGTTATAGCCCGGATTCATAGAAATGAATTCGAGAGTAAAGGGAATATCGCTGCGCCGTGCAAGCTCCTGCATAAGTTTTGCAAGCAGAAAGCTGTCCTTACCGCCCGAAACGCAGACGGCTATTCTGTCGTTAGGCGAAATAAGATTATAGACGCGCACAGCTTCGAGAAACCGCGACCATATCCCTTTGCGGAATTTGGTTATAATCGAGCGTTCGACGCTCTTTACTTTGGAAAGCTCTTTCACAATCAGTCTTCGTCGAAGCCGTGTTCCTCTTCCTCGTCGTGCGGGTCGGGAAAATCGGCTTTATCGTAAGAAATGCCGTTCTTGTCGTAATAGTCCTTTATCGCCGCGCGGATAGCCTCCTCCGCGAGCACGGAACAGTGCAGCTTGTGCGCGGGAAGCCCGTCCAGCGCTTCGGCTACGGCTTTGTTAGTCAGCGTAAGCGCTTCGCTTAAAGGCTTGCCCTTAATAAGCTCCGTCGCCATTGACGACGAGGCAATCGCACTGCCGCACCCGAAGGTGTTGAACTTCACGTCCGCAATAACGCCGTCTTTTATTTTAAGATAAATTTTCATTATATCGCCGCACTTGGCGTTTCCGACTTCGCCTATTCCGTCGGCGTCCTCGATTTTTCCGACGTTGCGCGGATTGGTGAAATGGTCCATAACTTTATCACTGTATAGTGCCATAATTTACTCCTTTGCTTTTAAATTAAGTGAGGGCGCTCGCCCTTTTCCAACTCCTCCCACACGGGAGACATATTTCTAAGATATTCCACTACTTCGGGCACGGCTTTCAAAATCTCTTCCGCGTCCTTTTGCGTGTTGCCCTCCGAAAGGCTTATGCGCAGCGAACCGTGCGCCACCTCGTGCGGAAGCCCCAACGCAAGCAAAACGTGCGAAGGGTCGAGCGAGCCCGAAGTGCAAGCCGAACCCGACGAAGCGCATATGCCGCGCGCGTCGAGGTGAAGCAAAAGCCCTTCGCCCTCGATACCCTCGAAACACATATTTATGTTCGAAGGCAATCTTTTCACCCTGTCTCCGTTCAGCTTCGAATGGGGAATTTTCAAAAGCCCGTCGATAAGTCCGTCACGCAAAGCCGTAACATGCTTCGCGGTTTTTTCCATATTCGCGCATGCTTCTTTAAGCGCCGCCGCCATTGCCGCGATACCCGCGATATTTTCCGTTCCCGCCCGTTTTCCGCGCTCCTGCGCGCCGCCGTCGACAAAAGTATTCAGCACGATTCCGCGCCTGCAATACAGCGCGCCCACGCCCTTCGGCCCGTGAAATTTATGCGCCGAAAGCGAAAGCATATCTATATTGTCTGCTTGTACGTCTACGGGGATATGACCGACCGCCTGCACCGCGTCCGTATGGAAAACAACCTGCGCCTTTCTGCATACCTCTCCGATTTCGCGTATCGGCAGAATGGTTCCCACCTCGTTATTGGCATACATTACTGTTACGAGAGCCGTATCGGGTCGGATTGCCGCTTCAACCTCACTCGCGGTGATAAGCCCGTCCGCGTGTACGGGAAGATAAGTTACCTCGAACCCCTCTTTTTCAAGCTTCTTTAAAGTGTGCAGAACGGCGTGATGCTCGAACGCAGTCGTCACTATATGCTTCTTACCCTTGCGCGCGCCGTTCGCCGCCGCCGAACGTATCGCCTGGTTGTCCGCCTCGCTTCCGCCCGAAGTGAAGTACACCTCGCGCGCGTCGCAGTTCAGACACTGCGCTATTTCGGCGCGAAATTTTTCAAGCGCCTCTTTCGCAACCTGCCCCACAGTGTGCAGGGAAGAGGGATTGCCGTAAACCTCTTTAAGATAGGGCGTCATTGCCTTTATGGCGGTATCGCTCATTGCGGTGGTTGCCGCGTTGTCAACGTAAACAGTTTTCACTTTTTAATTCCTATTCGTTTAGTATGAATTGATTATAAAATTTAATTCCTATTTTGTCAATAGGAATTAGCTTCTTTCGCAAAAATTTATTTCAGTAAATCCTTTAAGGTTTTCGAAGTTAAAAAATTCATAATAACTTCGTCCAGCTCCTTGAAGAGGGGAAGCGTCATACACGACTGTGCGTTTTCGCAGCCGCTGACAAGACAGCTTACCGGCGCAAGCGTGCCTTCGCCCGAAAGCAAAATTTCGGCTACGGTGTACTCCTCCGCTCTGCGCGCAAGCTTATAGCCGCCGCTTTTACCGCGCGCGCTTACCACAAGCCCCGCCGCCGAAAGCTGCGCCGCCGACGCTTCCAGATATTTAAGCGACTCCTTCTGCCGCTCGGCAACGTCCGCAAGGGAAATGTATCCCCCGTCCTCGCACCGCGCAAGTTCTATCATAATTTTAAGGGCGTTCCTGCCCTTCGTCGTTATCATCATATCGATTCACCAAATAACCGCTCAGCCGCCGAGCTTAATCATTCTCTCTATGCACTTTACCGCTTTAACCCGCACGTCTTCGTCTATAAAAATTTCCTCGCCGCCCGTACCTTCGAGGCATTTCAACACGTCTTCGGGCGTGGTAATGCGCATATTGCCGCATACGAGCCTGTCGGAAAGCGGATAAAACTCTTTGTCGGGACATTTCACGCGCAAGTGCTCGGTTATGGAATTTTCCGTGCCGATAATGAATTGAGTTTTATCGGATTTTTCGGCGTAGTCCATAATACCCGTCGTCGAGCCGACGTAGTCCGCAAGGCTTACCACTTCGGGACGGCACTCGGGGTGAACGAGAAAAAGCGCGTCGGGATGCGCCGATTTCGCTTTCAGCACGTCCGCCGCCTCTACTTGCGCGTGCGCAGGGCAACCGCCCGAAAGCAGTTTGAAATTCTTTTCAGGCACTTTTTGCGAAACGTAAGTTCCAAGATTTATATCGGGAATGAAAAGAATATTTTTTTCGGGCATGGCGCGGCAGATTTTAACCGCGCTCGAAGACGTTACGCAGACGTCGGCAACCGTTTTAAGCTCCGCAGTAGTATTTACATAAGCAACCACCGCGTAATCGGGATAACGTTTTTTAACTTCCAGAATGACCTCTTTATCAAACTGTTCCGCCATTGCACAGCCCGCTTTCGGGTTGGACAGAATAACTCTTTTGTGCGGCGAAAGCATTTTCACCGTTTCGGCCATAAAGCGGACGCCGCACATAATCACAACGCTTTGCGGCGCGTCTTTCGCCTTGACCGCAAGCGCGTAGCTGTCGCCGACGAAATCCGCAACCGAGCAAACTTCTTCCGACATATAGCTGTGTGCGAGAATGCACACGTCCTTTTCCGCTTTAAGTTTTAAAATTTTTTGCTTTACGCCGTTCATCTTTAAATTCCTATTTTTTTGCCGCAGGTTTTTTAACCGACTTCTTCGCCGCAGGCTTTGCGGCAATATCTTCGGGCACCTTCACGTCGGGCACATGTGAAAAATCGTTTTTAACTTCCTCGTGCGCCTTCTTTATGCCCGAGCGCACAGCCTTTTCCTTTTTAATTTCTTCGGGCGTGCTTTCCTTGTAAGGCACTTCGAAAATGCACGACTCGTAAGGGCGCAGATTGAAAATCAGTTTATACCGTCTTCCGTCGCAAAGTTCTTCAACAGTTTCGATTTCCAGAGGCGAACCGTCGGGATAGGTTGAGAATATGCGTTTGTACACGCCCTCGACGGGCGCGCCCACGCCCATTTCCCACCGTTCTACGGGGGCGAAGTTGCAAACGAACACAAGCGCGTTGTTGTAGTTCCAGGGGTTGCGCCTTATGAACGTGAAAATGTTGCGGTTGCAATCGCCGCTGTTTATCCACTCGAAAGTGTTGGGTCCGCCGCAGTCGTTGTGAAGCACGGGGCGTTCGCGGTACAGGCGCAAAAGCTCGCGCCAGCAGTTCATAACGTCGCGGTGCCCCTCGTCGTCGCATAAAAACCAGTCAAGCCCCGTCTTGAAGTTCCACTCCCGCTCCTGCGCGAAGTCCTGACCCATAAACAGCAGTTTTTTGCCGGGATGCCCCGTCATCATAGTGTAACAGGTTTTAAGGCTTCCCAGTTTGTCCTGCTTGTTGCCTATGAACTTATTAATCATACTGCCCTTGCCGTACACTACCTCGTCGTGCGAAAGCACGAGCATATAATTTTCTATAAAGCAGTATTCGAGGGTATGCGTCATCAGATGGTG
The DNA here is from genome assembly GCA_910585705.1 of uncultured Christensenella sp. Lineage (GTDB taxonomy): Bacteria > Bacillota > Clostridia > Christensenellales > Borkfalkiaceae > Coproplasma. The sequence goes on along the minus strand of CAJUER010000002.1, from coordinate 332,492 downwards.
GTGATAGGGTCTGAAAATGGGGTCCGTGTTGTAATAACGTATCGAGTCGTTCATCCAGCCCATATTCCATTTAAGTCCAAAGCCGAGTCCGCCCTTCTTTGCGGGCGCGGTCACGCCTGCGATTATCGAGGAATCCTCCGCGATAAGAAAAGCGTCCGTCCTGCTTCTGAGAACGCTGTTGAGGTGTCTGAAAAACTCGAAGCTTTCCAAATTTTCATTACCGCCGTATTCGTTGGGGCGGTATTCCTGTCTGCCGAAGCTGTTGTAAAGCATTGCCGCAACCGCGTCCACTCTCAGCGCGTCGATATGATATTTTTCAACCCAGAAAAACGCCGAAGCCATTAAGAAATTAGAAACTTCTTTTTTGCCCAAATCGAAAGCCTTCGTTCCCCATTCGGGATATTCGGCGCGCAGGGGGTCGGCATATTCGTAAAGGGGCGTTCCGTCGAAATTCGCAAGCCCCCAGTCGTCTTTGGGGAAGTGCGCGGGCACCCAGTCCAGAATTACGCCTATGCCGTTTTTGTGCATATGGTCGACGAAATACATAAAGTCTTCGGGCGTGCCGTACCTTGCCGTCGGCGAAAAGTAACCCGTAACCTGATAGCCCCACGAAGGGTCGAAGGGGTATTCGCAAATGCCCATAAGCTCGATATGCGTATAGCCCATATAATTGACGTATTCGGCAAGCTCGTGCGCAAGACGGCGGTAATCGAAGTACTGGTCCTCGTCCCACTTGGACAAATCCTTTTTCCAACTGCCAAGATGAACCTCGTACACAGCCATAGGCTTTTCGAGGAAGTTTTCGCCCTTCTTTTGCTTGCGCCATTTTCCGTCGCCCCACTCGTAGTCGAGCGCGGTCACTACGGAAGCGTTTGCGGGGCGAAGCTCGGAACGGAAGGCGTACGGGTCGATTTTATACACCTCCGAGCCGTCCTCCCTCACAATGAGATATTTATATTTTACGCCTTCGCACATGCCGGGAACAAACAGTTCCCAAATAGAGTCGTCGCACTTTTCCATAACGTCACGCCAAGCCGTCCAGCCGTTGCCGTCTGAAACCACGCAAACCGCCCTTGCATACGGCGCCCAAAGCACAAAGTGCACGCCGCGCACGCCGTTTTCTTCGCAAATGTGCGCACCCATTTTATTGTACAGCTCATAATGCGTGCCGTGATGGAACAGGTATGTATCCAGCTCCCCGAAAAATCTTTTCATTTTATTTCCCCCCAGTAAATATCATTTATATCCGAACGTGTAAACGCAGCCCGACTTCGCCGGCAGAGTTATGAAAAGTCTGCCGTGCCGAACCTCGCACTTTTCGCCGTCATAAAATCCTTCGGCGTTGAGCCGCCTTATCATGCTCGAGCCTGTGGGAACGTCAAGCTCCCAGACGGGCACGCTTAAATTCAAATCGCCGTCGGTGCAGTTTATTATAACGGCGGCACAATCCTCGCTGTCGAATCTGCCGTAAGCAATATAACCGTTGCCCGCGTCCAGCCGCTTTACGCTGCCCTTTTTGAGACAGTGAACGTCCTTGCGCATTGCAATCGCGGTTTTGTGGTAACGCAGAAGCTCGGTATTCTCATGCCCCCACGGATAGGTGCGGCGGCTGTCGGGGTCCGTCCAGCCGACCTGTCCCGCCTCGTCCGCATAGTACACGCCCGGACTTCCCGGCCAAGTCATCTGGATAAGCACGCCCAAAGCCATTACCCGCACGTTCACGTTTTCGCCTGCGGCGTGCGGACCTTTGGTTTTGATAGTGCCGACCACGCCGTTCGTGCGCGTCAAAAAACGCGAATGATCGTGGTTGGAAAGCTGGTTCAAAGCCGAGTCCAGCGCGGGGCGGGGGAAGCGCGACATGCTCTTGAACATACTGTCGAAAAAGGCGTTTCCGTCCCACAGCTTAGCGCCGTCGAAACCTTCGCTGTGCTTTTCCATACCCGTAAGGAACCAAGTCACGGGTTCCATAAACGCGTCGTAATTCATTACCGAATCCCACTCGTCGCCCTTGAACCAGTCCGAAGGGTCGCCGTAATGCTCGGCAAATATAAACGCTTCGGGATTGGCGGCGCGGACCCTCTCGCGGAATTTGCGCCAGAACTTGTGGTTGTAATCTACGCTATGCCCCAAATCGGCGGCAACGTCAAGCCGCCAGCCGTCCACTCCGTAAGGCGCGGAAACCCACTTCGCGCCCGTAGACAGCACATATTCTTCAAGCTCGGGGCTGTGCTCGTAATTGAGCTTCGGCAAGGTTGCAAAGCCCCACCAGCCTTCATAGCCGCTGTTTGCTTCCCGCTTGTCGAAAGCGAAATAATTCCTGTAAGGGCTTTTAACGTCGTGATAAGCGCCCTTTAAAAAGCCTTCCTTGTTAAGATAAATCCCCTCGCGGTCAAGCCATTTGTTGAACGAGCCGCAGTGGTTGAAAACGCCGTCGATAATCACCTTCATTCCGCGAGCGTGAATTTCCTCCACAAGACGGGCGAAATACGCATTTGACTTTTCAAGGTTGGCGGGCGAGGTCACGCGCTTTATGTATCTTTGCGCATATCCGTTATGATGCTCCCAATGAAGCATTGCATGGTCGCAGTCCTCTTCTATAACCGCAAGGTGCGGGTCTATATGGTCGTAGTCCTGCGTATCGTATTTGTGGTTTGACGGCGAAACGAAAAGCGGATTAAAATAAATCACCTCGACTCCAAGCTCCTGTAAATAGTCAAGCTTGCTTTCAACCCCTTGAAGGTCGCCGCCGTAAAAACAGCGCACGTCAAGCTCGTCGGGGAATTTATACCATTCATTTACTTTTTTCGAATGTCCGCCCGTATAATAGTATTCGTTGTCCGCTACGTCGTTTTCGGGATTACCGTTGCAGAACCTGTCCGTAAAAATCTGATAAAACACAACGCCCTTCGCCCAGTCGGGAACATGGAAGTCGGGCTGAAACGAAAAATCGTATTCGGGCTGAATATTCTCCACACAGCCCAAACGGTTGACGTAAACTATATCGTCGTCATCGTACACGACGAAATAGTAATTTACTGCTTTATCCGTACATGTAAAAGAGACCTCGTAAAAATCGAAGTTGTCCCCCGCGCATTTTACCGACTGTTTCGCCATTGTACGTTTTACGCCATTTATTACCGCATACGCCCGCAGAACGTCGTTTTTCAGCGTGCGCAGGCGCAGCGTTACCCTGTCTCCGCGCTTCGGCTCGTACGGGGTTTTGAAGTTTTCCGTTTCGTCGGCGAACAACGCCCTTCTGTTAATCATACTACCTTCCGAAAATTTGTAAGCGGTTTATTCCGTCAAAGAAAATTGTAACATATCCGCGCGTCAAAGTCAATAAGCGGCGGCGAATTATGCGCGCTCCGAAGTATGTAAAAATTCGTCAACTTAAATTCATTGACTTTGCAATTTCGTTATGTTATGATTTGACTTGTCAATACAATCAAAGAGAGAAATAAAAAAAATTTATGAAATCCGGAAAGAGAAGAAACGTTGAAGAACTGCCGGTCGTCAATCCCGAAATAGCTAAAGCAGCGGCAAGAGCGGTAAACAGGGCAATGGACGGCGTTACCGTAAACGACGGCGGCGAACAGGAAAAACCCGTAATTTACGGCGACAAGGTTTTAACGCCTGCCCAAATGAAAAAGCGCACTGTTTTAAGGTGGGTACTTCTTTTGATAGGCATAACAATGATGTCGTTCAGCGTTTACTTTTTCCAGAAGCCGAACGACATAACTTTGGGCGGAATTGCCGGCATCGCGATGATTTTATCCAGCTTCATAACACAGCATGTAAGCTTCCTTACCTATGACGTAATTATGGCGATAATAAACGTAGCCCTGCTTATAATCGGACTTATCATTCTCGGAAAGCAATGCACCGTCCGCACTATTTTCTGTTCTCTCTACTATACGGGCGTAATCGCGCTGTTCGAGCATTTCGACGTAATCGGTAAAATAACCGAAACCGGTAAACTGACCAACGAACCGTTGTTAGAGCTTGTTTATGCGATACTTCTTTTCGGCATAGGCGGCGCGCTTGTATTCAACTGCGGCTCGTCTTCGGGCGGAACGGACATTATCGCGCTCATTCTCAAAAAGTACACGAATATAAACGTGGGTATGGCGCTTATGATTATCGATATGATAGTCGTGCTCGTTTCATTCTATACGTTCAGCGTGGAATGCGCGCTCTTCTCCGTAATGGGACTTTTTACCAAATCTTTCCTCCTCGACGGAGTCATAGAAAGCATAGGCAAAACCAAACAGATAACGATAATAACGGAAAATCCCGAAATTATATCCGAATATATTTTAAAGGTTATAAAACACGGTTATACCGCGTACGACGCGGAAGGCGGATATTCGCACAATAAAAAGAAAGTGATTGTAACCATATGCAAGCGCAACGAGGCGTTGAAGTTAAAGACTAAAATCAACGAGGTTGACCCTTCTTCCTTCGTAATAATAACCGACGCAAACGAAATACTCGGAAAAGGCTTCGGCGGCACGCTTTAACAGCCGCATATTATGAAAATTAACGACGGTAATCAATTGAATAAGAGCAATCCCGACAAGATTAAAGAACGGCGCAAAACCGTTCTTAATTGGGTAGTTCTGAATTTCGGAATACTTCTTATCGCAGTGGGTATTCATTTTTTTAAAGCGCCCAACAATTTCGCAACGGGCGGAGTAAGCGGTATTTCCATTATTTTGACGAAGTACGTCACAAAGTCCGTACCGTTCATAACCCAGCCCGTAATCAACCTCATTATAAACGCAATTCTGATAATTATAGGTTTCATCTTTCTCGGGAAAGGCTGCACATTCAAAACGGCGTATTGCAGTATAATGTATACAGTGGAAATGTACGCTATGCAGTGGATTTTGCAGGCGCTGGGGATAGAGCTGAACGCGCAGAACACGCTCACGAGCCATAAATTCCTTGAATTTGTGTATGCAATGCTTTTGACGGGAATAGGCAGCGCGATACTCTTTAACTGCAACGCCTCATCGGGCGGCACGGACATAATAGCTCTGATTATAAAGAAGTACGCTAAAATCAATATCGGCAAAGCGCTGTTCGTTACCGACCTTCTTATTGCTTCCTCCACCTTTATCATTTTCGATACGGCTACGGGACTATTTTCCGTGCTTGGACTTTTCTTCAAAGCCTTCCTCGTGGACAGCGTAATCGAAAGCATAGGCAAAAGCAAGCTGGTAACGATTATTACCGCCAATGAAGAGCTTATCGCGCCGTTCATTATCGAGGGAATGCACCGAAGTTTTACCTCGTACAAGGCGAAGGGCGGCTATTCCGGCGAAGAAAAAACAATTATGATAACCGTATGCAACCGCAAGGAAGCTTACAGGCTAAAAGCGAAAATACGCCAAACCGACCCGGCCGCATTCGTTATTTTAACGGACACAAACGAAATACTCGGCAAGGGTTTCAGACCCGGTTTCTGATAAAATGAAATTAAGCGGCGCGCCTGAACGGCGCGCCGCTTTTATTTTTACGCTTTCATTTTACTTATTTGATTTATGTGCTTTTTACAAGTTAAACTTATACGTTTTTATTTATGCGTTTTTTACAAGCTGAACCGCCTGCTTTGTTTTCGCTTCGATTTCTTCGGGTGTGCCGCTCATCATCCAGCTTCCGCCGCACGCGATAATTTTGTCGTAAGCAAGGTATTCGAGAATGTTGTCTGCGGAAATGCCGCCGGTAGGCATAATTTGCAGATAAGGGAACGCCGCGCAAATTGCCTTGATGGTTTTAAGTCCGCCGTAGTTGGACGCAGGGAAAAATTTGAGCGTGGTAAGTCCCTTTGCAATCGCCGCCATAGCTTCCGTCGGGGTTACGATGCCGGGCAGATACAAAAGCCCGTGCTTTTTACAGCAGTCCGCAACCTCTTCCGAAAAACCGGGCGATACGATGAACTTCGAGCCGGCTTTAATCGCCTTTTCGCACTGTTCTTTATTGATAACCGTACCCGCGCCCACAAGCATATCGGGGAAGTTTTTAACCGTAAGCGCAATTGCTTCTGCGGCGCAAGCCGTCCTGAAAGTAATTTCCGCGCAGGGCAGTCCGCCGTTTACAAGCGCCTGCATTTTGGGCAGAGTTTCCTCAATTGTGTTGAGCACCACTACGGGCACAACTCTCGTCTGTTTTATTTTTTCAAGCATCTGTTGTTCTGTCATCATAATTCCTCCATTGACTTTCTATACAACGGTTACATTATAGCACACCCTTTCGTTTATTGCAACAGCGTTTTTAAATTTAACGCGCTTGAAGTTGCAAATTTATTTAAGTTATGTTAGTATATTTTAAGTACTATGATGAAAAAATTTTTTAAATACTTTACCAAATTGGAATGGGCGATGTGGTCCGTCGCGGTAGTTATCATAACCGTAGGATTTGCCGTAACTAATGAAAGAAGCGTACTCTCATATCTGTCTTCGCTTGCGGGCATAACCTGCATTATAGTCAACGCGAAGGGCAACGTTATAGGGCAGTTTGTTTCCATAGCGTTCGGCGCACTGTACGGCGGTTATGCGTACACACAGCGTTTTTACGGCGAAATGATAATTTACTTCGCACTTATGATTCCCATTCATATAATTTCCATTTACACATGGATAAAAAACAATTATAACGGCAAAGCGCGCGAGGTTAAGGTAAACACGCTGAAAAAATGGGAATACGCCGTTACCTTTGTCGGGTCTGCTGCTGTTACCGCCGCGTTTTACTTCCTTCTACGCGCGCTTAACACCGATAATCTTATCGTCAGTACCATTTCGTTGACCACTAGCATTACGGCGGCATATCTTATGTTCAGGCGTTGCGAATATTTTTCAATCTGCTTCATCGCAAACGACATAGTTCTTATTATACTATGGTCGATGAAACTGCCGACGGCTGGCTTGCAGGTTCTACCCAGCATTATGTGCTTTTGCGCGTTCTTCGTAATCGACGTTTACAGTTTTTACAGCTGGCGGAAAATAAGAAAAAGGCAAAACGCTTTGCCGCAAGCGCAAAACCCTGCGCCCGAAGAGGCAAACGAAGAGCTTGCCGAACACGAAAATTAAGCTGCGGAAATAAAAAGAAAGACCGTACGTTTTAAAGCGTACGGTCTTTCTCATTTTGCAATTAGCAGTTAAGTAAACGCCAAATCTTGCCATTGACAATCATCATAAAGAGGTCAATGATCCAGATAATGAATCCGCCGAAAATACGGATGATACCTGCAACAATCTTACCTTCTTTGAAACGCGTGATAAGTCCGCAGATCCAAGCAGTGAAAGGAATGATTGCAAGAATGATGCTTACTACACGCGAAAGTCCGAAGTAATCGCCCGACTTGTTTGCCATTTCAATTTCTCCTTTAAATTTTATTATATATATATTATAACACATAAGCGAAATATGTCAACAAATAACGGCAAAAAAATTAATCGGGCGGCGTTAATGCAAAACGCAAAAAAACGGCGGTAAAATTACCGCCGTTTTAATATTTTATTGTCAAATCAAACAAGCTCGATTATAGCTTCTTCGGCTCTGTCGCCGCGACGCGAACCCAAAAGATAGATGCGCGTATAACCGCCGCCCTGTCCAAGCTCTTCCGCGCGCTGTGCATACTTGGGCGCGATTTCGTTGAAAAGCTTTTCCATAAGGGGGTGCTGTATATCCGCCGTCCTTGCCTTGAAGTCGGACTTCTTCTCGTTGAAGCCTTTTACTTCCTGCAAGTCGCGCAGTTTCGCCATAAGGTTGCGGCGTACCGCAAGCTTCTTAGGGCTGTCCTTTACGGATTTTACTTTAACTTCCTTACCCTTCTTATCCGTCTTTACGACTTCGATTTCAACATTCTCGTCGTAAACTTTGATAGCTTTGGTTATAATTTTTTCAACGTAAGGTTGAAGCTCTTTCGCTCTTGCCTGAGTGGTGGTAATTTTGCCGTACCATAAAAGCTCCGAAGCCTGATTGCGAAGCATTGCCTTTCTCTGCTCTGCCGTTTTTCCTAATTTACCGGGCATTTTTTAATCCTCCTTGTTGGAAAGTGTTAAGCCGTAGGATTGAAGTTTCAAAATAACCTCGTCCAAAGACTTTCTGCCGAGATTTCTCACTTTCAGCATTTCGTCTTCCGTCTTTCTGGTCAAATCTTCTACGGTGTGTATGTTCGCGCGTTTGAGGCAGTTGTAGGAACGGACGGATAAATCCATTTCCTCAATAGCCATAGCGAGAATTTTCTGTTGCTTGTCGTCCTCGTTCTTGACGAGAATATCCATTCCCCTTATGCTGTCGGACAAATCAACGAACAATGAAATGTGATCCTGCATAATTTTAGCCGCAAGGGAAACTATTTCCTTCGCGCTGAACGCGCCGTTCGTCCACACCTCCAAAGTCAGCTTATCGTAGTCGGTATTCTGACCTACGCGGGTGTTTTCAACCGAATAGTTTACCTTTTTAACGGGGGTATAAATAGAGTCGATGGGGATATAATCGATAAGTTCCGTGCGCGTATGGTCGGCGCCTTTATAGCCCCTGCCTCTGCCTATGGTTATTTCCATATCGATTTTGCCGCCGGCGTCAACCGTGCAGATATGCTTGTCGCCGTTGATAATTTCTATTTCGGCGTCCTCGCAAATATCGCTTGCTTTTACCTCGCAGGGACCTTCCTTATAAAGATGAACTACTTTCACATAATCCTTGTCTGTTACGTTGGTCTTGATTGCAAGGGTTTTAAGGTTGAGGATTATTTCCGTTACGTCTTCCTTAACGCCTTTAACGGCGGAAAACTCGTGCTTTACGCTGCCGTCAAGGAATCTTATGCCCTGCGCCGCCGCTCCGGGGAGTGCGGACAGCAGTATTCTTCTCAAACAGTTTCCTATCGTAAGACCGAAGCCCTTTTCAAGCGGTTCGACGATTACCTTCGCGTACGACTGGTCCTCGCTTTCCTCGACTTCGATTTTGGGCATATCCATTTCTATCATATACTATCTCCTTAAACGGTTCTATTACTTGGAGTACAACTCAACAATCATATGTTCGGAAATCTGGCTGTCAACGTCCTCTCTCGTGGGAAGCGATAAAATTTTACCTTCCAGCTTTTCGGGATTGAATTCAAGCCACTTAGGCATAACGCCCACTTTCATGGCTTTGATTGCTTCGAAATACTTGTTCGAAGTCTTGCTTTCCTTTACGGTTATAACGTCGCCCGCCTTGATGATGAAGGAGGGAATGTTTACCTTTCTGCCGTTTACAAGGAAATGTCCGTGATTGACAAGCTGTCTTGCCTGTGCGCGGCTTGCGCCCACGCCCATACGGTAAATGACGTTGTCAAGTCTGCGCTCCAACAGTGAAAGCATATTTTCACCGGTGATGCCCTTCATTCTGTCCGCCTTCTCATAGTAAGCGCGGAACTGACCTTCCTGTACGCCGTAAATACGTTTAACCTTCTGCTTTTCGCGAAGCTGCTGACCGTACTCGGAAACCTTCTTTCTGCCGAGTCCGTGCGCTCCGGGAGGAGTAGGTCTCTTTTCGAACGGGCATTTGCCGTTATAGCACTTGTCGCCCTTTAAAAACAGCTTTCCGCCCTCTCTTCTGCAAAGACGGCATTTTGCTTCTCTGTAAGTTGCCATATACTCTTTTTACCTCCGATTATACTCTGCGGCGCTTGGGCGGCCTGCATCCGTTGTGTGGAATGGGCGATACGTCGGAAATCAAGGTGATTTCTATATCGCACGCGCCTATCGCTCTTATAGCCGATTCTCTGCCCGCGCCGGGACCCTTTACATAAACTTCTACGGAGCGGAGTCCGTGATCCTTTGCTGCTTTAACCGCCGTTTCGGTTGCCATCTGAGCCGCATAAGGGGTGCCCTTTCTCGAACCTTTGAAGTTAAGGCTGCCCGCGCTGGACCAGCTTATAACGTTGCCCTGTACGTCGGTAACGGTTACGAGAGTGTTGTTGAACGTGGACTGGATATGAACCTGTCCTTTATCGACTTTTTTCAGCTCTCTGCGTTTTCTTGTAACGGTTTGTTTCTTGTTGTTACTCGATGCCATAACTTACCTCCTTACTTCGCTCCCTTCTTCTTGGCTACCGTGCGGCGCGGACCTTTCCTCGTCCTCGCGTTGGTTTTAGTGGACTGACCGCGTACAGGCAATCCCTTTCTGTGACGGATGCCGCGATAGCAGCCTATTTCCATAAGCCTTTTTATGTTGAGTGAAACTTCACTGCGAAGCTCGCCCTCAACCCTGTAATTGTGGTCGATATATTCTCTCAATTTGGATACGGTCGTTTCGTCTAAATCCTTTACCCTCGTGTTCGGGTCGATACCCGTTGCGGCAAGTATCTTCTGAGACGTTTTGAGACCGATTCCGTAGATGTAGGTAAGTCCTATTTCTATCCTCTTTTCTCTGGGTAAATCTACACCGGCAATTCGTGCCATACGATTTAATTCCTCCGTTAAATTTTTGAAATTTGTGTGTTTTTGGTATGTCAACCGCCGCCGCTCGTTTTCCCGTAAGTTGGAATGAGCGGGATAGAGCGACCGCGTAATTATTTTTAAAGTTTTACAGCGCACGCAAAAAGCAAAGCTGCTTATAATACACGCAAAGCAACCGTCCGCAGGCGTTTAAACCCGCACGGCTCTTTTGCGGCAGACGCGCTTTTAGCCCTGACGCTGTTTATGACTCTTGTTTTTAGAGCATATAATCATAACTTTGCCGTTTCTTTTGATAACCTTGCACTTGTCGCACATGGGTTTTACAGAAGGTCTTACTTTCATAACATTCTCCTCGATTCTATAATTTGCTTTTATCCGAATGGTCAGTTCTTACTGCGCCATGTAATTCTGCCTTTGGTCAAGTCGTACGGGCTCATTTCAAGTTTAACGTTGTCGCCCTCTATAATTCTTATATAGTTCATGCGAAGTTTACCCGAAATGTACGCCGTGATAACATAACCGTTTGACAGTTTGACTTTGAAGTTTGCGTTCGGCAGACATTCAATTACTTTGCCTTCCGCTTCGATAACGTCGTCCTTTGACATCCTTACTCCTATAAAGTTTTAAGATTTGCTTTGTTCCTCCGCTTCTTTCTGCGGAAAGTTATAAGTTTTCAGCGCCGAATAAACTTCGGTGTCGTAAACAAGAGTTCCTGCCGCAAACTTGGCGGCGATGCTTTCAGCCGACTCGGGCAAAAGCCGCAAGTGCTTTAAATTCTTCTTTTTCGGCGAGGCAAGTTTTTTGAAATTGCCGTCCACCACTCCGACCGTTCCGTCGGGATTTATCGTTTTGACGATATAGTATTTTCCTTTGTCTCTGCCTTGAAGACTTTGACATATTCCGCCGATAAGCGGAGTTTTCATTTTCATAGCGTCCCCGAAATAAATATTAAAGTGTCAATATTTCCACTCCGTCCTCTTTTATAAGCACGGTGTTTTCGTAATGCGCCGCAGGTTTGCCGTCAGCCGTCGTCACCGTCCAGCCGTCGCGCATGTCGAGCTTGACTTTGTAAGTACCCATATTTATCATCGGTTCAATACAAATCGTCATACCCGCTCTCAGTCTCATGCCCGTGCCCTTCTTTCCGTAGTTGGGAACTTCGGGGTCCTCGTGCATGCTTTTGCCTATGCCGTGACCTACAAGCGCGCGCACAACTCCGTATCCGTTAGCTTCCGCATGGGTCTGAACGGCGTAGCCGATATTGTAAAGCGGCGTGCCTGCCTGTAAGCCTTCGATTGCTTTGAAAAAACACTCTTCCGTTACTTTTACAAGCTTCCTCTTTTCCTCCGGCACGTTGCCGATTAAAAAGGTTCTGCATGCGTCGCCGTGAAAGCCGTTCTTTTCGGCAGTGATGTCAACGCTTACTATGTCGCCGTCGAGGATTACCCTGTCCGACGGAATTCCGTGAACTACAACCTCGTTTACGGAAACGCACGAGCTTGCGGGATAGCCCTCGTAGCCGAGTTCGGAAGGGATTGCGTCGCAGGAAGTTATATATCTGTAAACAAGTTCGTCCACGTCCTTCGTGGTCATACCCGCACGGATATTCTTGCCGACGAAGTCCAGCGTTTCCTTAACTATCCGACAGCTCTCGCGCATCAGCTCTATTTCGTTTTCGTTTTTTATAGTTATCATTTAATGTATTTGTCTAATACTTTTTCAACGCACCCGAAGACCTGTTCGGGAGTCATTGCGCCGCAGTCTATCGTTGCAAGTTTGCCCTGCTTTTCATAGAAGCCGATAAGCGGCGAAGTTTGTTTATTGTAAGTATCGAGTCTTGCGCCCACCGTTTCGGGATTGTCGTCCTCGCGGCGGTACAGCTCTTTACCGCACTTCTTGCACGTCGTTGCGCCGTTGAGCGTGGAAACGTGATAGCTTTCGCCGCACGCGCACATACGCCTTCCGCAAATTCTTTCCATAAGAAGTTTGTCGTCTACGGCAAGGTTCAGACACAAATCGATTTTCGCGAATTTGTCCAGCTCTTCCGCCTGAAAGACGTTGCGGGGAAAACCGTCGAGCATATAATTTGCGCTAACTTCCGCAAGCTTGCCCTTGACTATTTCACAGGTAACTTCGTCGGGAACAAGCTTGCCCGCGTCGATATACGACTTGGCGAGCTTACCTATTTCCGTTCCGCCTTTTATGTTGGCGCGGAAAATATCTCCCGTAGAAATATGGGTTAAGCCGTATTTTTCGGCTATTCTGCCTGCCTGCGTGCCTTTGCCCGCGCCGGGCGCACCTAACAATACAATATTCATATTATTTCAAGAAGCCCTTATAGTTCTTCATCATCAGCTGTGATTCAAGCTGCTTGTCGAGTTCGAGCGCAACCGATACTACGATGAGTATACCAGTCGTAGAGAACACGGACAGAAGCGCCGTATCGGTAGAAAGGTTCAAACTCGTTACAATCATTCCGAGTACCGAAGGTATGAACGCAACTATTGAAAGATAAATTGCTCCGAAAAGTGTAATGCGGTTGGATATTTTTTTGAGGTAGTCCGCAGTAGGTTTACCGGGACGTTTACCCTGAATAAATCCGCCGTTTTGCTGAATCGTCCTCGAAACCTCTTCGGGGTTGAACTGCATTGACGAATAGAAGAACGCAAACGCGAATATCAGCAAGCACAGAACAATCATATATATAAGCTGACCGTACCAGTAAGGCGAAGAACCGGAGAACCAGTTCGTTATGCCTTCCATTGCTCCGCTGTTGGGAGCGACGAGGCTTATAATCATCTGGGGGAAGGAAATAAGCGCGAACGCGAAGATGAGGGGCATAACGCCCGAGCCCGAAATTCGCATAGGGATTACGGAGGACTGACCGCCGTACATTCTTCTTCCCTTAATCTGTTTTGCGTACTGGACGGGTATGCGTCTTTCCGACAAGTCTACGGCAACAATTGCCGTAAATTCGAGTATGGTCAGAATCGCGAAGCCGAGAAGCTCCCACAATACCGACGGAGTACCCGTGAACACGAGCTTGAACTTTTCCACTATGGTAAGACCTGCTGTGGAAAGTATACCCGTGAAAATTATAAGCGATATACCGTTGGAAATGCCGTATTCGGTAATTCTTTCACCGATGAACATAACGAGCATCGAGCCCGCCGTATAAACGACCGTGAGGAATATACCTGCAACCCACTTTGCACCCGTTTCGCTTATGCCCGCGCCGTCGGGTAAGTTACCGAACAGCGGAAGCTTAATCGCGTCGCTTTGAATACCGAAGTTTACGACGATACCGATAGCCTGCGCAACCGCAAGAAGTATCGTTACATAACGGGTTATCTGTGCAATCTTCTTTCTGCCTTCTTCGCCCTGCTTAGACAGCCTTTCGAGTGCGGGGATACCCACAGTCAAAAGCTGTAAAATAATCGAGGCGTTGATATACGGGCTTATGCCGAGCGCGAAAAGCGTTGCATTTGCAAGCGAACCGCCCGTAATATCGGACAAGACTTCGAGGAAGGAATAATTGCCGATATAATCTTTGAAAGTGCTTACGGTTATTCCGGGAACGGGAATATAGCATCCCAGTCGGAAGATAAGAAGAAGCAAAAGGGTGAACCAGATTTTCTTCCTTATCTCTTTAACCTTAAAACAATTTTTTATTGTTTCGAACATTTAAAACCTCGCTTTGCGCCGAGCGGCGCATGAGCTTTTGCCTTATTCGGCAATTTCAACCTTGCCGCCGGCTTTCTCGATAGCCGCTTTCGCGCTCTCCGAGAACTTAGCCGCTTTTACGGTAAGCGCAACCTTTAATTCGCCCGTACCGAGAACTTTAAGTCCTGCGGAATTTTTAACTTCTTTCGTAAGTCCGTTTTTCTCAACGTATTCGAAGTCCACTACCGTACCCTTAGGCAGCTTTGCAAGCTGGCTTAAATTTATAATAGTGTAACGCGTTGCCCACTTGTTGTGGAAACCGCGCTTGGGCACGCGCCTTGCGATAGGCATCTGACCGCCTTCGAATCCGGGACGTACGCCGCCGCCCGAACGCGCCCACTGACCTTTATGTCCCTTACAAGAGGTTTTGCCGTGACCTGAGCCTATGCCCCTGCCAAGCCTCTTTACACGGGAGTTTGCGCCCTCTGCGGGCGATAAAGTATCTATTCTCATAAACTTACTCTCCTGCCTTTTCTACTTTGAGAAGGTAGCTTACCTTTCTTACCTGACCTAATATGGCGGGATTTTCTTCAAAGGTTTTTACCTGTCCTATTTTTTTAAGTCCCAACGCCGCAACGGTGTTCTTTACCGTTTTGGTTTCGTTGGAAGCGCTTTTAACTAACGTTACCTTTATCATAACCGCCTCCGTTAAATAGATAATTCTTCTACGCTTTTACCGCGTGCCTGAGCAATGTCTTCGGGAGACATAAGCTCGAACAAGCCGCAAACGGCTGCCTTTACGCAGTTAATGGGGTTGGAAGTGCCGTGCGACTTCGTTCTGACGTCCTTCACGCCTGCCGCTTCCATAACCGCACGGACGGGACCGCCCGCGATAACGCCGGTACCTTCCGATGCAGGCATCATAAGAACGGAGCCTCTGCCGAACACGCCAGTAACGATGTGGGGGATTGACGTACCCTTCAACGCAACTTTACGCATATTCTTCTTTGCCTGAGCCGTAGCCTTTTCGATTGCTTCGGGAACTTCCTTGCTCTTACCCATGCCGTAGCCTACCGAGCCGTTTCCGTCACCGACCACAACGAGAGCCGCGAAACGCATATTTCTGCCGCCTTTTACGGTTTTGCTGACTCTGTTAACCTGAATGAGCTTTTTGATTAAGCCGTCGTCTTCCTGCCTTCTTCTGTCGTTGTTTCTTCTTGCAGGTCTTTCTCTCTTTTCTTCCATGATAAGCTCCTATTAGAAATTAAGTCCGGCTTCTCTCGCGCCGTCCGCTACTGCCTGTACGCGGCCCGTGTAAAGGTATCCGCCCCTGTCGAACACGACTTCCTTAACGCCCTTCGCTATTGCCTTTTCGGCAACCTTTTTGCCTACGACTTTGGAAGCGTCGGTCTTGTTCATATCCTTAATCGCCGCCTTCACGTCCTTTTCAAGCGTGGAAGCCGAGCAGAGAGTTACGCCCTTTACGTCGTCGATAACCTGCGCGTAAACGTGGTTAAGACTTCTGTAAATGCAAAGACGGGGAGTTGCCGCCGTGCCCGAAACCTTTTTGCGCACTCTTAAATGGCGGCGCTGTCTTTCCTTGTTTTTATCAATTTTATTAATCATAATAATCCTCCGAGCAATTAACCGCATAAAGCGGTATATCCTTGCCGTAAAATATTTACGGAAATTACTTCTTGCCCTTGCCTCCCGTCTTGCCTTCCTTTCTTTCGATTACTTCGTCGCTGTAAGCGATTCCGTATCCGTGATAGGGTTCGGGAACTCTTATTTTTCTGATGTTTGCCGCAACCTGACCGACAACTGTCTTATCTATACCCGAAACGACTATCTCGTTGGGAGTAGGACATTCGAGCTTGATGCCGGCGATTTCGGGGAAATCGACGGGGTGCGAAAAACCTACGTTAAGCACGACTTTGCTGCCCTGCTTTGCAACCTTCCAGCCGACGCCGTTTACTTTGAGGGTTTTGGAATAGCCCTGAGAAACGCCGACAACCATATTGTGGAGCAGTGCGCGGTAAAGTCCGTGCTTTGCGTCTGCGCCCGCGCTTTCGGCAGTTTTCAAAACGTGTGCTTCCGCGCCTTCGACCTTAATATCGATGTCGCCCACTACTTTCTGGGTGAGCGTACCCTTTGCGCCCTTTACGGTGAGAAGTCCGTTCTCGAACGTAATGGTAACGCCTGCGGGAACCGCAACGGGTAATTTACCTATTCTTGACATATCTAAATTACCTCCTTACCAGATGTAGCAAAGCACTTCGCCGCCAACGTTCGCAGCCTTTGCCTGCCTGTCTGTCATTATTCCTTTGTTCGTGGAAAGCACCGCAATTCCAAGACCGTTCAAAACTTTGGGCATATTTTCAACGCCTGCATAAGTTCTCAGACCGGGTTTGGAAACTCTTTTGAGCCCGTTTATAACGGAGTGCTTATTCGCATATTTAAGCGTAATCTGAAGCGTGCCGGCAAAACCGTCCTCAACGAGCTTTACGTCGGAGATATAACCTTCTTTAAGCATAATATCCGCGATTGCTTTCTTCATATTGGATGAGGGAACCTCAACCGTGTCTTTATTAACCATCAACGCATTTCTGATGCGTGTGAGCATATCTGCTATGGGATCTGTCATAACTTTTCTTACCTCCCTCTTACCAACTCGATTTCTTTACGCCGGGAATCTGTCCCTTGTAAGCAAGGTTCCTGAAACAAATACGGCATACTCCGTATTTGCGCAGAACGGAATGGGGTCTGCCGCAAATGGAACATCTGGTATACGCTCTCGTAGAGTATTTAGCAGGCTTCTGCTGCTTGTTTATCATTGCTTTCTTTGCCATAACTTCTCCTTACTTCTTGAAGGGCATTCCCATCGCCCTTAAAAGCTCTCTCGCTTCTTCGTCCGTCTTTGCAGTCGTTACAAAGCATACGTCGAAGCCCCTTATCTTCTCAACCTGATCGTACTGGATTTCGGGGAAGATGAGCTGCTCTTTAACGCCCATACAGTAGTTGCCCTTGCCGTCGAAACTGTCGGCGGGAACTCCGCGGAAGTCGCGCACGCGCGGAAGCGCGATGGACACGAACTTGTCGTAGAAATCGCACATCATTTTGCCGCGAAGCGTAACTTTAAGTCCTATGGGCATACCCTCGCGCACCTTGAAGTTTGCGACGGACTTCTTCGCTTTGGTCAGAACGGGCTGCTGTCCCGTAATGGTTTTAAGTTCGTTCTGTGCTATCTGAATGGATTTTGCATTGTCCTTTATATCGCCTAAACCCGAGCTGATTACTATTTTAACGAGCTTGGGTACCTGCATCGGATTTTTGTAGCCGAATTTCTTTGTGAGTGCAGGCACGACTTCTTTTTCATAATTTTCGATTACGCGCGACGCGTATACTTTTTCTTTCTTAGCCATACCGTACCTCCTTATTCAGCCTTATCTCCCGAAGCCGCTTCGTCTTCCTTCTTGGCGCGCTTTCTTACGCGCTTTTTAGGAGCTTCCTCCGCCGCCTTCGTGGTTTTGCCTGCCTTGCCGCTGTACGCCTTGTCAAGCGTTGCGCCGCATTTGGGGCAGACTCTGTATTTCTTTTTTCCTTCCACGTTATACTTAACGCGGATTGCCTTCGAGCATGCGCCGCATATAACCATTACGTTGGAAACGTCAAGGGGCGCCTCGATTTCGACTATCTGCGAAACTTCGTTCGCCTTTCTTGCCTTCTTCGACTTCTTGTGGATGTTTACGCCCTCAACCGTAACGGTGCCCTGTTTGGGAGAAGCCGCGATAACTTTGCCCGTTTTGTTTTTATATTTGCCGGCAAGTACCAGCACGGTATCGTTAACTTTTACGTTCATTGCTTTTCTCCTTTACAGAACTTCGGGTGCGAGAGAGATTATCTTCATATAGTTCTTCTCTCTCAATTCTCTTGCAATCGGTCCGAAAATACGCGTTCCGCGCGGTTCCTGGTTGTTTCCGATTATTACGGCAGCATTATCGTCGAATGCGATGTAAGTGCCGTCGTCGCGTCTTATACCTTTGCTCGTGCGCACGATTACCGCTTTAACTACTTCGCCTTTCTTTACCGCGCCGCCGGGCGTTGCGGTTTTAACGGAGCACACGATAACGTCGCCGATGTTCGCGGTCTTTCTGAAAGAGCCGCCCAACACCTTTATACACATAAGCTCTTTCGCGCCGCTGTTGTCTGCGGCTTTGAGCCTTGTCTGGGGTTGTATCATAAATAATTCTCCTTAAATATTTGAACTTACAACTTGCAGAGGATTGCGCCGCGCACACATAAGCGGGGTGAGCGCCCCGTTCTCCATTGTACGCCGGAATACGCAATCATAACTTTTATTGAATAATTATTTCGCTTTTTCGACTATTTCGGCAACTCGCCAGTTCTTGTCTTTCGACAGCTTGCGGGTTTCCACGATTCTTACTTTATCGCCCTCGCCGCACTCGTTCTTTTCGTCGTGCGCCTTGAAGCGGGTGGTTTTCGTTATAGTCTTTTTATAAAGGGGGTGCTTTGCTTTTTCGGTTACGGCAACGACTACCGTCTTGTCCATTTTGTCCGAAACTACTATACCCACTCTCTCTTTACGAAGGTTTCTCTCTTCCATAATTCCTGCCTCCTTACGACTTCAACTGCCTTGCACGGATTACCGTGTTTACGCGCGCGATATCCTTTTTTACGAGGTTTATCGACAAAGGGTTCTCAAGCTGACCGCTTGCGTGGCGGAAACGGAGATTGAAAAGCTCGCTTTTAAGCTCTTTGAGCTTCGCGTCGAGTTCTTCGTCGCTTAAATTGACAATTTCCTTAGCCTTCATTAGCCTCACCGCCTTCAACTTCTTTCTTTACAAATTTGCATTTAATGGGCAGCTTGTGGCTTGCAAGTCGCATTGCTTCCCTTGCAACGTCTTCGGCAACGCCCGCCATTTCGAACATTACTCTGCCGGGTTTAACTACCGCTACCCAATACTCAACTGAGCCTTTACCGGAGCCCATGCGCGTTTCCGCAGGCTTCTTGGTAATGGGCTTATGAGGGAAAATATCTATCCAGACTTTACCGCCGCGCTTGATGAATCTCGTCATTGCGATACGGGCAGCCTCGATCTGATTCGAGGTTATCCACGCACATTCTTCCGCAACAAGTCCGTATTCGCCGTAAGCGATTACGTTGCCCTTTTGAGCCTTGCCCTTCATTCTGCCGCGATGCTGTCTTCTTCTTTTAACTCTCTTGGGGATTAACATATTATTCTTCGCCTCCGTCCGAGATTATCAGCTTCTTCGCGCCGGTCAGGACTTCGCCCTTGTAAATCCAGCACTTTACGCCGAGCACGCCGAAAGTGGTGTGCGCTTCCGCGAAGCCGTAATCTATGTCCGCGCGTATAGTCTGAAGAGGAATCGAACCCTCGTGATAGCTTTCGCTGCCCGCGATTTCCCTGCCGTCAAGTCTGCCGCCGACGGTGATTTTTACACCCTTGACGCCCGTCTTGTATACTTTGGAAATCTGCTGTTTGACAGCCCTTCTGTACGACACGCGCTTTTCAAGCTGGGAAGCAACCGCCTCCGCAACAAGCTGTGCGTCCTGATCGATTTTTTCAATCTTTCTAACGTTGATTATGATAGCCTTGCCGCCCGTGAGCTTTGCAAGGTCCTTCTTTATTATTTCGATTTCCGAACCCGCTTTACCGATAAGCACGCCGGGACGACCCGTATAGATGCCTACTTCAACCTTATTTGCCGCTCTGACAATGGTTATTTTGCTTATCGCCGCGTCATAATACTTCTTTTTTAAGAAGGTGCGGATTTCGTTATCTTCTTTAAGATTTGCGGAAAAGCTTTTCTTGTCTGCAAACCACTGGGTATCCCAAGGGGTTATTATACCCACTCTCAAACCGTGAGGATTAACTTTCTGTCCCATATCTCTTCTCCTTAAACCTTCTTTACGTCGAGTATTACGGTTACATGGCTCGTTCTCTTCAATATCGCATGTCCGCGTCCTTTGGAAACGGGCTGCATTCTCTTTAAGTGAGGACCGCCGTCCGCATACGCTTCGGCAACGAAAAGGTCGCCTCTGTCCATGCCCTTGTTATGCTCCGCATTGGCTGCAGCGGAAAGCAGAACCTTTTTAACTTCCGCACTGCCGCCCTTGTCGCAATAGGTCAGAATAGCTTCTGCCTGCTCGACGCTTTTGCCGCGAATGAGTGCGAGCACCGTTCTAACTTTATAGGGGGAAAGTCTTAAATACTTCGCCGTTGCGTAAGGACGCTTATCCTTAGTGGCGGCAATTCTTTCCGTTTTCTTATTCATATTGCTTGCCATAGTTCAACTCCTTACTTCTTGGCGGTCTTCGCCGCGTGCCCCTTGAACGTTCTGGTGGGAGCAAACTCGCCGAGCTTGCAGCCGACCATATCTTCGGTTACATATACGGGAACGTGTTTTCTCCCGTCGTAAACAGCAATAGTGTGCCCTACCATCTGGGGGAATATCGTTGTCGCGCGCGACCAAGTCTTTACGACTTTCTTCTCGCCGGCAGCGTTCATCGCCTCGATTCTTGCCATAAGTCTTTCTTCGGCATAAGGTCCTTTTTTAACGCTTCTTGACATTTTTTATTCCTCCTTTAATTAATTCTCTTCAAGATAAACTTGGAAGTAGGGTTCTTCTTCTTTCTCGTCTTATAGCCGAGAGCAGGCTTGCCCCAAGGGGTCATAGGACCTGCGTGTCCGACAGGGCTCTTACCTTCACCGCCGCCGTGAGGGTGGTCGTTAGGGTTCATAACCGAGCCTCTGACGGTAGGCTTAACGCCGAGATGACGGGTTTTGCCGGCTTTGCCGACGCGTATAATTTCGTGCTCTACGTTGCCGACCTGCCCTACGGTTGCCTTGCACTTAACGGGAACGAGTCTCATTTCGCCGGAAGGCATCTTCAAAGTCGCGTACGCGCCCTCTTTTGCCATAATCTGCGCGGAAATTCCTGCCGCTCTCGCAATCTGCGCGCCGCGTCCGGGCTGCATTTCGATTGCGTGGACTACCGTACCTACGGGGATTTCCGAAAGAGGAAGGCAGTTGCCCGCCTTGATGTCCGCGCCCGCACCCGAAAGCACCTTGTCGCCTACCGTAAGTCCGACGGGCGCGAGAATGTATCTCTTTTCGCCGTCTGCGTAAGCGAGAAGCGCGATGTGCGCCGACCTGTTGGGGTCGTACTGAACGGACTTAACCGTTGCGGGTATACCGTCCTTATTACGCTTGAAATCGATTATTCTGTATTTGGTTTTGTTGCCGCCGCCGATATGACGAACGGTTATTTTGCCCTGATTGTTTCTGCCGCCCGATTTGCGCTTATCGTGAAGTAAGCTTCTTTCGGGTTTGTCGCCTGAAAGCTCCGTGTACGCGCTCACCGTCATAAAACGGCGCGCGGGGGAGGTGGGTTTATACCTTTTTACTGCCATTTTTCCGTCTCCTTACGATAACGAGTTGAAGTACTCAATCGCCTTAGAGTCAGCTTTAAGCTGAACGATTGCCTTCTTGTAGTCGGGCGTGTATCCTTGATTTCTGCCCATTCTTTTTAACTTACCTTTGCAGTTTACGGTGTTTACGCTTTCAACGCTTACGTTGAACAGTTTTTCCACGGCAAGTTTAATCTGCGTCTTGTTTGCCGACTTAGCTACGATGAACGTGTACTTTTTGTCGGCTATTCCGTCGTAACCCTTTTCCGTGAGGAGGGGTTTCAAAATTATATCTTCCGCCAACATTATTCTCCGTAGACCTCCTCTATTTTCTTGACCGCGTCCTTAGTGAGTATCACTTTGGAGTTGGCAACCACTTCGTAAGTGGAAATCTGCGCTACGGGCAAAGTCGAAAACTTCTGAATGTTTTTTGCCGCGCGGATAACTTTTATATCGTCGTTATCCATTACGACAACAGCACTCTTTTCAAGCTTCAACGCCTTTCTGAACGCTTCCATTTCCTTAGTTTTGCCGTCTTTAACCGCAAGTTTGTCTATAACCAGCAGTTCGCCGTCGGCTACCTTTTTGGAGAGAGCGGAAACAAGCGCCGCCGCCTTCGCCTTTTTGTTCATATCCTTTGAAAAGTCGCGGCTCTTGGGAGCGAACACTACGCCGCCCTTAATCCACTGCGGAGCCCTGATAGAGCCCTGACGCGCGTTACCCGTGCCCTTCTGTCTCCAAGGCTTTCTGCCGCCGCCCCTGACTTCCGTACGGGTGAGCGTGGATTTCGTGCCCTGTCTTTCGTTGGCTAAACGCGTAACTACCGCCTGGTGAATAAGCGCCTCGTTGTACTCTGCGCCGAATACCTTTTCGTTTAAATCTATCGTGCCGGCCTCACTGCCGTCCATCTTGTATACTTTAATTTTAGGCATGACTTCTCTCCTTATTTAACGGTGTCGTTTATGGTAACGACGCTGCCGTTTGCTCCGGGAACGGAGCCCTTAATAAGCAGGCAGTTTCTTTCGGTATCGACTTTTACGATTTCGAGATTCTGTATCGTTACGTTTTCCACACCGTACTGTCCTGCGAGGTGCTTATTTTTGAACACTCTCGAAGGCGAGCTGTTCGCACCCATAGAACCGGGTTCCCTGTGAACGGGTCCCACGCCGTGCGTTTCCTTCAACCTGTGCTGATTCCATCTTTTAATTACGCCCGTATAGCCGTGACCTTTGGTTACGCCGTGAACGTCGACCTTGTCGCCTGCGGCAAACACGTCAACCTTTACCTCAGCGCCTACGCTGTAATTGGAAAGGTCGTCCAGCCTGAATTCCTTCAAAACCTTGCAGGGCTTTACGTTTGCTTTTTTGAACTGTCCGAGTTCGGGCTTCGAAAGAGCCTTCTCCTTCGCTTCGTCAAAACCGAGCTTCAAAGCGGCGTAGCCGTCCTTTTCAACAGTTTTGATTTGAATGACGGGGCAGGGACCTGCCTCGATTACGGTTACGGGAATCACTTTCCCTTCCGGAGTAAATATCTGGGTCATACCCGCTTTACGTCCGATGATTGCTTTATTCATTGATAAAGTTCCTCCGTTTTATTTTTTTATTTCTCCGATACCGCGCCGCGCCGTTCCGCCGCACTATTCCATATATATAATATAGAGACAGGCGTCGCCTGCGCCGCGTAGAGTATCAAACATAATAAACGTTATAATTTGATTTTTATATCTACGCCTGCGGGAAGCTGGACGGTGTCCAGAAGCTTCGCGTTGGGCGTATAAATGTCTATAATTCTTTTATAAGTTCTCTGTTCGAACTGCTCGCGGCTGTCCTTGTATTTGTGAGGCGAGCGGAGAATGGTAACTATTTCTCTCTCCGTAGGGAGGGGAATAGGTCCCGATATTTTCGCGCCGCTCTTTTTCATCGTTTCCACAATGCGGCTTGCCGCAAGGTCAACGAGTTCATGGTCGTAAGCCGCAAGTTTGATTCTTATTTTCTGTCCTGCCATTTTTAACTCCTTTATCCTAACAAAAAATTATTATGTTGTGTCAACTTACCCGTGTGTATCGCGGTTTTGCCGATTAAAAAAACACCGAAAGGTGTTAAAAGCAAAGTCGCGGTTAGTCGCAGAGGTCGAAGCCCCTACATTTGTCAGCGCAAATTATCTGTTCCGTGAGCTTTAAACGGATTTTACAGTAACTTTACGCCTCGTCCCAATACGCACTCTATTAGCACACTTGATTATTATAGAACTTTTCAACCCCTTTGTCAACATATTTTTGCATATTTTTGTGCATTATTTATATAATTTTCGGCGCGGACTTATAAGTCCGCGCCGCATAATTTAAAGCTGCATAACCTCAGTATAAGCCATGACGAAGGGACCCGTGCCCTTTGCGTCGTTTTCCACGACTGGTTCGGAGACGTAATATTCGAACGTACCGTCGCGTTTGGGGTTGTTTTCGGGTCCGAGCCCCGCCATAAGACAGATTCCGCCCAAATTCAGCTTGCCTTCCTTCTCGGTGAGGTATTCCTTGCAGATTCCATCGAATATGCTTTTGCCGAGAGCGGAATATTTTTTATCGACAAGCCCCAGCCGCGCGCCCTTCATCATTGCGTAAGCGATCATCGCGCTTCCCGAAGTTTCGAGATAATTGCCCTTTCTATTCTTTTGGTCAACCACCTGCCAGAACATTTTTTTATCGGGGTCGACGTAACTTTCAAGCCCCTCTATCGTTTCTTTGAAAATTTTTATCAGCTTATCTTTAAATTGCTTTGCGCCGTCGTCGAAATAGCCAATCGCGTCTACAAGGCCGACGGTATACCAGCCGATCGAGCGAAGCCAGAAGCTTTTTGAAAGTCCGCTGTTTTTATCAGCCCAGAATGCCGACTTCGAATAATCCCAGCCGTGATAGTACAGGCGTTTTTGCTTATCGTACATATTGTCGTAAACGTTTTGGAACTGGTTTACTATGTCGGCATAATTTTTGCCGCCGTTGAACTCCGTTTCGTAGCGCGTATAAAACACCTGCGCCATATACAGCCCGTCCAGCCAGACCTGCTGGGGATAAATTTTTTTATGCCAGAAATTCCCCAGCCCAGTGCGCGGCTGTGCGAGAAGCTGGGAAAACAACAGCTCCGCCGCCTTTTTGTACTTTTCTTTTTTAGTTTCACGGTACAAATCGAACAGCACTCTGCCCTCGTTGATATTGTCAACGTTGAAGGTTTCAAGTTCGTATCCGCGTATTGAACCGTCGTCGAAAACGTAGTAATCGACGAATTCGTCTATAAAATCAAGATATTTTTTTCTGCCCGTCTGCCTGTAAATGGAATACAGCGAGGTCATCATACAACCGTCGATATAGTTCCACGCCGCAGGCTTACCGAGTTTGATATTTTCGATATTCCAGATAGGCTTATCGGGAACAGTGTCGTCTATAAGTCTGTCAATGTACCTGTCTATAACGGAATAATCCATAATTCCTCCATTACTCTATGATAAGTTCGCCGAGCTTGTTTTTGATTATTTTTTCGCCGTTTACTCCGTCGAAAGTAACGTTTTTGAGTATGAGTTTTTCAACGTTATCCGCATAAAGACCGGCGCGGCAATAGCTTTTTACGTTTTCGAGCATAGCAGGCTGATAAGCCTTTGCGTCGGATTTAAAGGAAAAACTGACGTTTTCTATTAAAATTTCCTTTATGGGCTGTTCGACAAGTCCGTCGAAATAGCCCGCCATGCACTCGCAATCACAGCACTCTATGTCGCGGAACGTGAATTTGCCGAGATACGGCGTTCCCTCGTCAACGGCATTATTTTTATCGCGCGACCAAACAAATTCGGTATGTCCGTCTGGGTCGCAGAAATAGTACATATTGATAACAAGCGGAGTTATTACGTTCTCCATTTTTATGTTTTCGAAAAGCACGCCGTCGATTACGCCGTCCTTGCCGCGCCCCCTGCGCGTTTTGATGCGCAGTCCCCTGTCCGTATGCTTGAAAACGCACTGGCATACGGAAAGATTTTTGACGCCGCCGCTCATTTCACTGCCGAGAACAATCGCACCGTGTCCGTCCTGAAACAGGTTGTTGCGCAAAGTGTGGCGGTTTGCCGGCGTTTTATAAGTTTTGCCCATATACAGCTTGCCCGCCTTAATTGCGCAGCAGTCGTCTCCCACGCTGAACGTACAGCCGATAATATCCACCTTGTCGCAGCTTTCGGGGTCAAGCCCGTCGGTGTTGGGCGCGGTGTAAGGGTTCTGTACTTTCACGTCGTAAAATCCGAGATTTTTGCAGAAAAACGGGTGCAGGTTCCAGCTTGCCGAATTTTTACAGGTTACGCCGTGAAAACGTACGTTACTGCACTTATTCAAAAACACGAGGCGCGGACGGGCAACCTTTCTTCCCTTAGGAGTCGCCCACCAAGTGGATTTATCCGCATTGCCGTTTATCGTACCCTCGCCCACGACGCAGATATTTTTCTGTCTGTAAGCCGAAACAAAAGACTGATGGCAGTCGAAAGGCTCGCCCTCCCAGCTTGCGAGAATTTCTTCCTTGCCGCCCTTATAAACGCGCGCGGGAATATAGGGATAATTTTCCTCGCAAATATCGCCGAGAAGTGTCGCGCCTTTTTTCAGTTCTACGGTAATGCCGCTTTTAAGAACTACGGGACGAACGAGATACTCGCCCTCTTCGAAGACAACCCTTCCGCCTTCGGGACACCTGTCGATAGCCATTTGCACGAAATAAGTATCGTCGGACTTGCCGTCCGCCTTCGCGCCCAGCGCTTTAACGGAAACCGAAGCAGTTTCGGGTCTGGTTCTGAAAGTAAGCGCAAAGCCGCCCGCTCCGACGGTATACTGCGTATCGGGTAAAAGGTTGTAAACAGAAAACACGTTGGTTGCAAACTTGCCGTAAGGCTTTCCGTCAAGCGTTACCTCGTAACTTTCGGGACTGTAATACGGATTTTCATTTGTCAGCTCGAAGCAAGCCGAAACGGACGACACAAACAATTTTTTAAACATTGACCGCACCTTTATCGCTTTTTTTGTATTTTTTCACAAGCATCACAACGCCGTTTTTAATGCCGATAAACAACATATCGCACGCAACCGTTATGACGCCGAACAGCAACGGCTCGACTCCGAGATGAATGACCTCCGTCGTGCCCTTGATTAAATTCAGAAGCTCGTTAAGACCCAGATAACAGAAATTTACGCAGACCAGCACAAATATATAATATATAAGGTTTGTAAAGAAAGTCCAGAACGCCCTGAAAGGGAACGGAAACATCATATATGCGTTATATTCCCTGCGGTCGCTTTCCATATATCGGAACAACGGATTTACTAATACGTCTACGACAACTCCGAGCACCGCGCCGACAAGCACTAGCCTGTCCAAATCGTTGCCGATTTTCAAACCCATCATCACGAAATAGCAAACCATACCCGCAAACCAGAATTTTATGAAAATAGCTTTTATCCAGGCGGGTATGCGCGAAAACCTGTCAACCTTGTAGGGATCGAATTCCCTGTTTCTTGTACGCTCGGACATTCCTTCCTTAGATTCGCCAGTACAGTCGGCAATATTCATAGAAATATTTTCACCGCCGGTGTCTTCGTCCTTTAACGCCGCGACAAGCTCGTCTATTTTATCGAGGCGCAGGTCGTAAAAGTTTTCGATAGTCGTTTCGCGGATTTTTTTGTTCTTTTTCGCCATAGTCTACCTTTTATAAATAGCCGACAAAAGAATTTTGCCGGCTACTTTTCTTCTAAATCTTAAATTATAATCAAACTTCCTCTGCGGCGTCGATAGTTTCCTTAAGTTCGGTGGATTCGACGACCTTGCGGGTATTGATTTTATTGAGCAATCTGCCGTACAGAGGATATGTTGCCGTAAGCAGCGCCGCAACGCCCACAAGCACAATATGCGCAATCGTGGAATTCAAAGCGGGAAGCAGATATTTTTCCATATCGATTCTGCCCTGACCGGTAAGGTCGCCCGAGTCTATATTCTTATGGTAAGCGTCGCCTACGCGGATATAGAATATCAGATCGAAAGCAATCATTGCCGCAATAAACACAAACAGCAGAACAAGCATAACTATTTTGGGTTTCTTTGAACGCTTGGGGAATGCGTTTAAGAACAGCAAGAGCGAAAGTATGCAAAATAGCGTGTTTACGAATTCGCTTAGTCCTATCCATTCGACATGGACGTTTAACGCAGTCTGCGAAAGGTTGCCAAGCGAGCACAGATACAGAACCGCCGAAACTATCAGAACGAAGAACGCAATGTTCATCGGTCTGCGTTTAAGTTTTACGGTGAATTTCCTGAACCACTCCTTGACCGCCTCTAAAAACGCTTTGCCTTTGGAAGGTTTTGCGTTTTCTTCAACATATTTAGTCTGTTCCATCGTTTTCCCCTCCTTGCCTTATTGCCTTGCCGGGAATATCGCCTTCGGGCAGTTCGAAGAAGTGCATCATTTCGGGATCAAAACCGATATTTATTTCTTCGCCCACTTTATAGTTGCACCACTCGGCAAACTTGCAGACTATTATTTTAACTCCGCCGATTTTGCCGTGCACGAGCGTATTCATACCCAAGTTCTCGTTATTCGTAATATGTAATTTAACATTGCCGTCGCGCGTTATGTTTTCGGGACGGACACCGAGAATTACGGACTGCCCCTCGTAGCCTTTAAGCAAATCCTTCTGCGCGTCGTTCAAAGGATACTCGAACAGAGAGCTTTTGAATTTACCTTTTTCTATAACGCCCTCGAACATATTCATGGGAGGAAGCCCTATAAACGTAGCAACGAAGGTGTTTGCGGGTTTTTCGTAAAGTTCGATAGGCTTGCCTATCTGCTGAACATGACCCATAGACATACAGACGATTCTGTCCGCAAGCGTTAAAGCTTCCGTCTGGTCGTGCGTAACGTACATTATAGTTGCGTTAAGCTTTTTGTGAAGAAGTATAAGCTCTCTTCTCATCGAGCCGCGCAGCTTCGCGTCGAGGTTGGACAAAGGTTCGTCAAAGAGGAAAACTTTGGGGTTACGGACGATTGCACGCCCCATTGCAACACGCTGGCGCTGACCGCCTGAAAGCTGCTTGGGCTTTTTGTTGAGCTGGGACTTCAAATCGAGAATTTCCGCAGCCGCCATAACCTTTCTGTGTATTACGTCCTTCTTTTCCTTGCGGAGGGTCAGAGAGAACGCCATATTTTCGTAGATTGTCATATGACCGTACAGCGCGTAGTTCTGGAAAACCATCGCTATGTCTCTGTCCTTCGGCGGAAGACGGGTACAATTTTTGCCGTCTATTATAAGGTCTCCGCTCGTTATATCTTCTAGTCCGGCAACCATACGCAAAGTCGTGGATTTGCCGCAACCCGAAGGTCCTACGAGGACTATAAATTCGCCGTCGGCGATGTCGAGATTGAAATCGTGTACCGCCTTGACCTTATTGTCGTATACTTTTTCCAGATGCTGAATATTTACCTCAGGCATTATTTCACCTCCCCGTCGGTTTCGGACTGTTCGGCTTCAAGGTTTATTGCCGTGCCGGCATTCGTCTCGTCTGTTTGTATGCTTTCAGCCGCTAATGCTTCGGCCGCAAAGCGCGCCTGCTCTGCCGCAACTGCATCTTCTTCGTCCATTGCCGCCATAGTAGCTTCGACGGATATTTCGCCGTTATCGAGTTTCTTTTGGAATTTCTGAAGCCTTACCGCATACACCCAGCCCAATACGGCGGAGGCGATGAGGCAAGCCGACGACGCGAGAAGATAGATAAGCATTATCGTAAAATAGAAACCGCTGTTTTCGGGATAGTATCCGAAATATCCGATTCCTTTCAGACTATCGTTGATAAGTCCATTCAAAGGATAGTAGAATATTCTCAAAATCTGAAAAGCCGCAATTACAAGCAGTACGATACTGAACTTTTTATTGTAGCCCTTAACTCCTTCCGAAGAAAGGAAAATCATAAGCAGGATTATAAGCGTTAAAATAACGGAAAAACCCAGCGTCATTTTGCGCATATCCGAATCGGGTATAGCGTACAGAATGCAGAAGTACAGGCAGTTGAACACAAGCCCCAGAATTGCCAGAATCTGCGCAAGTTTATTTCTCTTGTAGCGGAGAATGTCGTCAGCGATAATTTGCTGGTTTACGGTTTTCTTTGCCATAATCAAACAACCTCCTCTTCACGACCGGACGCGTCCCTGTACATAACGCCTTTAAGAAGCTGCTTCTCGCCCTTCATAAGTTTAATTTTCCAAACAAGATTAAGTACGAGAACCACCGCGTTGACAATCATAAGCGCCGCCATAAGATAGCCGAGAATGAAATTCGCAATGGAATATTTGAAGTCGTCCATTACAAGAGAATATTCGAATTCGGCGACTTCCTTGTCGATAGCGGCAAAAAGCGAAAACGTATTGCTTACGAATACAAGCAAAAGTATTGCAAAAACCACAGCGTAGACCGCCGTGAGAATAATCGAAACGTAGTTGGTAACATAGTAGTTACGCCTTGACTGCGACGCCATTACGAAATTGAGCGCCACGATAACGATAAACGCGACGGAAAGTCCGATAAGAATATCGTTATATTTTTGGGAAGCAAGGAAAAGCGCTTCCGCTCCCTCCACTTCTTCGACCTTGTTAATCTGGTCGTATAAAGAATTATATTGATATACCGTGCCGCCGCAGAACGACAGTGCATAGACAAAGCTAAGCGCCGCCACAACAAGCGTAACGAGCATCAATATTTTCTGAAATCTCATTTGAGTCTTCATATCCAAATTCCCCGAAAAAACTTTTTATCCGCGCCCGCCCGAAGGCGGGCGCCGACAAAAATATTGATTTTGAATTAACCTACTTACAAATACCTTGCTTTGCGATTATTTAAGGTTATTAAGATAATCGATTACGCCCTGCGCAGTGTCGGGTATCAACGAACCGTCGCTCATAACTCTTATGGGTTTACCCGAACCGAGTCCGTATGCCATAATGTCGATTATGAGGTTGGGTGTTGCGGTACCTTCCGCCGCGAAAAGGTTATTTGCCTGACCTACGCCCGTTACAAGGTTGTAAGGAGCAATTGATATAGCGTCGTTTGCTCTCTTCGAGTAGGGAAGAAGCGAAGGCGCAAGCGTGTACCAGTTCGTATCGTTCTTAGTGCCGACCTCAGAAGGAACTACCTGCGAAGGATGCTTGATTGTTCCGTTTACAAGCGCGATGTTCACAATCTGAGAGCCTACGATACCGCACTTAGCCGTGCACTGATATTCGAATCCCTGATCTTTGTTACCGATATTAAGCGCACTGCCGATGTAGTAACGCGCATAGTTCGTGAAGCTCTTGTTACCAAGACTCTTAATATCAAACATTGCTTTCGAGCTGGCTGTCAGAATGGGAATCTGTCTGCCGTTATAGTATTCGCCGGTGTAAACCTTATCGTTATAGCTGAAATATAAGTGCTTGTATTCCTTCTTTACGACCTTCTGTCCGCCGATGGTTTCAAGCGCAGCTGCAGGATAGTCGGTAACCTCGTTGCCGTACCAGAATCCGCCGCTGGCAGCCTTTGCCGCTTCAACCGAGCCGTCATCGTTACCGTTGCCCTGAGGACCGTAGGTCATAAGAATCTGACCGTCGTTCGAGAAGAAGTAATCTACAAACGCAAGCGCAGCCGAAAGCTTATCCGCATTGCCCTTTACGCCTTCTTTCGAGATACACCAGCCGGT
This sequence comes from uncultured Christensenella sp., assembly GCA_910585705.1. Lineage (GTDB taxonomy): Bacteria > Bacillota > Clostridia > Christensenellales > Borkfalkiaceae > Coproplasma. The sequence continues at coordinate 301,191 of CAJUER010000002.1, read as the reverse complement.
GTTTTTAACGCCGCGCCAGCTTTCGGTAAATCTCATAACGGCATCCTTCGTGCCGTCGTCGTCCGTATCCCACTTCGAAACGGGAGTAATAACGGGTGCGAAGTTATAAGGATTAGCGCCGTTTGACTGCTCTGCATTAAAGCCTGCTTTTGCCGTCTGGGTCTGAACGTAATCGTGAAGCGAAAGCGTCTGCACGCCCTTATTGTCCGCATCGCTTGCCGACGACCAGCCGTTGGTAATGTTGTCTTTAACCATCGGGTTGTACAAACCTTCCTGAGTGAGGCTGTACATTTTGTTTACCGCTTCGTACGTTTCGGTATGAGAACGCGCGTCGGTAATATTGCCGTCCGCCTTAATATAAGTATACTGGTATCTCGATTCGAGACCGCGTACGCCGTAAAGCTCGCCCGCAAGTGCGGAAGTATCGATAAACCTGTTGGATTTATATTCACGACCCGTGATAAGGAACAAATCTTTCGTTCCCTTTACCTCGCCGCCGAGCGCCGTACCGCTTGTTACGAAGCATCTGCCGAGCGCCGTATAAAGGTCAACGTCCCAAGCCGCGTAAGCGCTGTTGAACACGTCGGAAAGCTTTTTGCCTTCGCCTACATAGAATTTTTCGGAACCCTGTTCGTAAGCAACCTTAATATACTCTCTCATTATAGTGAGAAGCTTTGCCCCGTTTACATCGCCGCTCGTTTCGTTAATTGCAAAGTTCTGCAAGTCGACGATATTACCGCTGTCGCCCGAGTACGCCTTGCCCGCCGCGTCTTGTATCGCTTTGCCGAGTCCCGTTGCCCCGTCCTTTGCCGCAGCGAGAGCAGCGTCGTAATTTACTTTAACCTTTACGGTTTTAGCAAGCTTTTCTGCCGCCTCTGCCTCAGAAAGTCCGTCCGTGTCTATTTTGTGCGAGTTGTTGCCCCAGATTTTCGAAGTTCCGTCAAGCACGGAAGGGTCGGTTACGTCTATTTCGTAGTTACCCGTCTTGCCCATATAGGATTCAGCGTAACTGCTCGTAGTGGTAAGTCCTTTGGCCTCGCCCTGCGCCTTCCAGGTAACGGTGCCGTCGGGAGCGGTAGTTCCGTCAAGCAGTTTTTCAACGAAGTCCTTTCTGAGAAGTACGAACTTTTCGATATCGTCGTTACCGTCGAAGTAAGGAAGCATATACATCGAACCGTTTTCGTCAGCCGTAAGAGAGAGACGAACTATGGGGTTCGCGTCGAGGAACGCCTTGTAGTTGGGCATATAATCGAGATAGTCCGCAACGTTCAAAAGATTGCCGGAAGCGCCTTCGGTGTTAATATCATTTGCAGAAGCCGTGAATAACTGGTATCCTGCAAACTGCTTAGGCGAAGTCTTGATTTTGCTCATCTGGTCGCCGGTTTTTGCGTTATCGAAAGTATCTACGATTTTAACGCCGAGCTTATCCTGCAAAGCATTCCATGCAGGTTTAAGATTGTTGTTCTGGTAAGTGTTGCCGTAAATCGTCGCCGTCGTTTCGGTTGCTATACCGTATGTTTTCAAGTTTCCGATAAGGGTGTTGTTGAATTTGATACCGGTATTGCCTTTTTCGTCATAACCGATTGCGGTGCTTAATTCGGTATTCTGCGCATAATCAAGCTCTTTAGTACCGCTCTTTACTTTGGGAGTAAATTCGGAAGACAAATTGCCGCCAGTAGAATTTGTGGAGCCGTATCCTTTAACGGCCGACTTCCACGCGTCCTGCATGAAGCCTTCGAATCTGTTCATTACGTCGATACCCTTCTTGTCGCCGCCCTTATCACAGCCGGCAATGGAAGCAGCCATCGTACCTGCCATCACTACGGAAACCGCAGCTACGGCAATCTTTTTGTATTTGTTCATTTTTCTCTCCTTATTTTTTTATTTCAATCCGCACAGAACGAGCGGAACAAAATCATTTTTATTATTCTTTTACGCCGCCCATATTTACGCCCTTTGCAAAGTACTTCTGAATGAAGGGGTAAATTACGAGGATAGGCACCATTGCGAGAACGACCATCGCGTAAACCATCGAAGTAGCCTGACCTATATTCGATATGTCGGGGTCGTCGCCGAGCTTTAACGTAAGGTTGGTGTTTTTATCTATAAAGTCGCGCATGTACACCTGGACGGGCCAGCTATAGGACTGCTGCGAGCCGAGTACTTTATAAGCCCAGAAGTAGCCGTTCCAACGTGAAATTCCGAAGAAAAGCGCTACCGTTGCAATCGTCGCTTTACTCATCGGTATGTAAACCTTAGTGAGTATCTGCAACTCGGTCGCTCCGTCTATTCTCGCCGCTTCCTCTATTTCGGAGGGCACGCCCTCGAAAGAGTTACGCAGAAGGATTATATTCGTGGCGTTCATACCCATTGCAAGCACGATAAGCCATTTAAGGTCTATCGCATACATATTGCTTCCGCCGACTATGCTTGCAAGAATGTTACCCGTCTGCTGATAGTTGAGGTACTGGGGAATAACGCCCGCCGAGAACCACATAGTGAATACGAGGAAGAAGTTGAAGCCGTGTCTGCCGAGAAGGCGCTTTTTAGAAAGCGCATACGCGCCGAGAACCGAGTACACAAGGCACCAGATAGTTCCCACAAACGTTACGAACAGGGTGTTCGAATAGTTTACCCAGAACTGGTTATCCATAAATACGGCTTTAAAGGATTCAACCTGGAAACCGACGGGCCAAAGAATTACTTTTCCGTCCTTGATTGCCGTCCAGTCGCTGAACGTAGAACCGAGCGCGTAAATGAGAGGATACAGGCACAGAGCCGAGAAAACTATCAGAAGAAAATAAGAGATGATTTTAAATATCAGTTCGCTTACTTCTATTTTTCTTTTCATAACTCCCTTTCCTCCTTAATACAGCGATACGTCGGAAGCTTTTCTTGCAATCGTGTTCGAACCGATTACGAGAATCATACCGATAAGGTTGTTAGTCATTTCGCCGGCGATACCGTAAGCGCTACCGGTAAAGCTGCCGCTTAAACCGTTTGACCAGGTTGAAACTACTTCCGCAACCTCATAGTTTTTCAGCGCCGCGCTGGGACACAGCAGATACAGCTTTTCGTAGCCTACGGAAAGAAGTCCGCCTATCTTCATAATAAGCATTATTACAACGGTTGAAAGTATGCTGGGTATTACGACGTAACGCATTTGCGCCATTTTACCCGCACCGTCTATCTGCGCCGCCTCGTAAGAGGTCGGTGAAACCGCTATTACTGCGGCGAAGAACACAATCGAGTCGTACCCGGCGTGCTCCCAAATATCCGTGATAATGTAAATGGAACGGAAATATTCGAGCGAATATACAAGTCCGTCTGCTTTTATAGCGTCTTCCAGATGTCCGGAACTCGAAATCGCGCCCAACAGTTTGGTGAGAACGCCTTCGGGCGAACGCGCGCTGCTGCTTGCAAACAGAGCAAGCGTCAGCGAAGTTACGATAACCGTAGAAATGAATTTGGGCAGATATACGCATACCTGCATAATCGACCTTGCGATGTTGGAACGTACTTCGTTGAAGAAAAGCGCGAGAATGATGGGAAGCGGGAAACCGAACAGCAATCCGTAGAACGCGATTACGAACGTATTCCTGAACGCCATCCAGAATTTCGTTGACTCCGCGCCGACAAAAATAACTTTGAAGTTATTGAAGCCGACCCAAGGACGGTCGGAAGTTTCCTGAAAGTTACCGAACCTGAAAGCCGCAAGCAGCTCCGTCATGGGCATATACTTCCAAAGCAGGTAGACCAAAATCATAGGTACCAGCATCAGATAAAGGCGCCAGTCTTTCAGCAACGTCAGCCCCGTGCTTTTCCATCTGTTCCGCTCTGTTTCGTCCCTTACCTGCTGTTCGGGCGACATACTGTAAGTACCCGTCGCCTCGTCGTAGATAAGGAAGTCGTCACATTTGAGTTTGAACATTGAAAATTTCCTCCATATCACTTTTAAATGAAATGCAAATTATTTGTAAAAGCGGTTGCCCGCGCATTACCGTAACGGTTAAAGTTTTTTGCGGCGTAGTCCGACACCGCAAAGGGGTTACCCCTTTCAAAATTTATAATCAATATAAATCGTCGTCTTTCTTTAAAATTTTAAGGCTTTCCTCGTCGATTTCCAAAGGCTCGTCGCCGTAAGTATCGCGGCGCATTTTTTCCTTGCGCTCCTCGTCAAGCCGCTTTAAAAATCCGCGCTGCCATTCGAACATTCCGTCCAGCCTGCGCATTACGAGAATAATCAGAACACTTATCGCAAGCGTCATCGGCTCCATAAGCTGATTGAGCACCGCGCCGAGAAAATTTTTGCCGAAGCACGCCGCGACGATTGCCCTGCCCAGCACCACAGCCAGCCAGCCCGCGACCGTGAACAGCAGTGAAAAATACCACTTGCCCGCTATGCGTTTTCTGCCCATAAACCTCGTCATAAGCAGTAAAACCATTATCGCCGCGTTTCCTATTATATAAATAGCGAAAAAACTGTTTTCGAACCCTTCCGTCTTTAAATTGAGAAGGCAATACAGCAAGCCGTCGAAAACGGCGTAAAACACGCTCGGCCAGCCCCAGCGCATCATTACAAGCAAAACTATTGCGGGCATGGGCGAAAAGAAGAACAAAGTCGCCTGTCCGAAAGCCCGATAAGCGAAATGCAGTATAAGCTCGAACGCGATTAATATCACCGCGAACAAAAACAAATCGGTAAGGCAATATTGCCTGAATGATATTAATCTTGAACCGTTTTTTCGCATAACTTTAATGTATGTACATTTTTAGTGACCGCATAATGTTATAATTTTACATTTAGCTTAACCATTATAACATAGTCAAATTTAAAAATCAATAGGATTTGTCGCTTTTTTTGTTGGTTTGTCAAGGGTTTTTTAATAAGTTTTATTATTTTTTATTTTTTCTTATTATTATTGTTGTGTTTGATATACAAAATACACAACGATTTTACCTTGTAATGTGTTTATTATAGACATTTAACGGCACGATGTCAAGTAAGCGGCACGCGAAAGTACCGCACCCCGTACGGGGTGCGGTTTTTCTGCTCCCGCACGCGCCCGCGTTATGCGACGTGTTTTTTTATAAACCGAATATTACCTTCAATGTCGCCCGCCTTCAGCATTTCCAAAAGTTCGGCACGTTTTTGTAAAGGCGTTTGCCACCGTCGCTTGCCGTCCCTGTCACGCAACGACGAGTGCGGGCGGTTGTTGTATCGGTTGCACCAATCTTGCATTTTAACTTTTAATTCGTCGTAGTCTGTAAATGTCAACGTGCGATAAAAGCCCTCATTGTCGGAGCGGTGCGACCGTTCGACTTTTCCGTTGTGACGCGGCGTGTATGCCCTTATAAGTTGATGTTTGATTTTTAATTTGTTCATTATTTCGTCGGCGATATGTACTTTTTTACAACCCGCCCCGCGCGGGTTTGTAAATTCACCACCGTTGTCCGTTTGAATACAAGCGGGAATATACCCAAAAAAGACGATTGCGCGTTTTATAAAGTCGCGCGTCGCTCTTGCCGATTGCTCTGTATAAGGGTAAATAAACCGCTCGCGCGTCGCTTCGTCAATCATTGTATATTGAAAAAAACGCGTGCGTTTTTCGTCGGACGGCATAACGCCTTTATAACATTCTCGCGGTACGTATTTTACGTCCATTTGCATTTTAACGCCGAGCATTTGTGGCGTGTCGTATGGTTTCGCAATATATCTTTCGCGCTCCTCTGTCGGGCGCAAACTATTTTTAACAACAAAGCGGTAAAACCCAAAATATGTACGCGAATACCCGTACCGCGTCCGCAGTTCACCCAACGCCTCCGCATAACTTATGTCGGGGCGTTCTTGTAATAATTCGACAATATACTCGCGCTCCGCGTCCGTATGCGACATCGGGTGCGGGGTGTGCGGGCGACTTGATTTGTTTTGCAAACTTTCAAGCGTCCCGTTGTATGCCCGCCTCCACCGATACAACGATTGTATCGTGCATTTGAATTTGTACGCAACGAGTTCAACGTCTTTTTTTTCGTCAAGCCACATTGCAAGTGCTTTGCGCTTTTCGCGCGCGCTGTATTTTTTACCCTTCATATATTTGCCTCCGTATCTCGTTAATGGTAAAAGCGGGCGACCCGTCAAGGGCGACCCGCTTTACTGTTTACCGTTCTTTTAATTTTGCAACCGCCCACCGTATGAATTCGGCGCGGTTCATACCGCTTTGTTTTAATGTCGCCTCTATGTCGGCGAATTCGGCAGGCTTAAACGATGTACCCCACCGCATTAAATCGCCTTTGTGTGTTTCTCGATACCGCTTATCGGCGGCTTTTTGCGCGTCGCTCCGTGCCATATTTGCCCCCCCCTTAAAACAAGTTACTTTCTGTGACGTACACCGTCAGCGCGTCGAAGGTTTCGCAAACCGATTTCGGCACATTGTAAGACACCGACACACGCCCTTCGCCTTTTGATACTGTCCACGACGCTTTATTCTCTCGCACCGTGTACACCTTGCCGTCTTTTTCGATAGTCATATTATACCTCCGTCAATTAAATAGATATTTTTTGCAATTCTTTGTTATAAAGTGTTGCCATTACGTTTTTCATTTCGCCGTGTGTACACGGGAAGGTAATTTGTACGATAAAACCCTTCTTGCCGAGCCTATGGTTTATGATTTTTCCCGACAGAGTGGCGAATTTGCCACCGTGCTGTTCGACCCATTGCTTGACCGTGTTGCTTACGGAATACATAAAGCGGTCTTTATTATTGATTGTAATACCGCACAAATAAGCGTCGCGGTGCAACTCGTACTCAACGGGCGCAAGGTGCGATAAAATGTTTTGCTCTTTCTTTGTCATAATGCCCTCCGTTTTTTGTTGACTTTTTGCTTTGGTTTGATGTATAATAGGTCTTACGAGTGGGGCGGTTGCGCCCGCCCCGCTCTGCCTTTGACGATTATCTATCGTCTTTGGTGGTAGCCTTGCAAGGCTTTTGCTTTTTAAGCGTTACAACAACTTTTACACTCTCGACCGTGTCGTTGTTTTCAATCGCTTTTGCAATTTCTTGCAAGGCTTTTTTGATGTCGTCCATGTTCTCACCTCCTTTGCTTTTGTAATTATATTATATCACTACACCGTGATAATGTCAACGGTTTTGCACCACTTTTTTAATAAATTTTAATATTTTTTATGATTGTTTGTACCACGACCGCACCGCACTTGTTGACAGTCGCGGGCTATTTTTTGTATAATAAATATACTTTAATTTTGGAGTGTGTTTATGAAGTGGTTTTACAATTTAAGACGGTTTGTCCGCAACTTAATCGCAGGCGCATTATGGGGCGTTCTTTTTGTCCTTGCCTGCATTGTCGGCGGTGTTTATGGTAATAATGCCGATAATGTACCCGTCGCGCTTGCCGTCGGCGTTGTTGCGGTCTTTATTGCCGCCATTGTTTTTACTGTTTTTGCGATAATCGCAACACGCCGTCAAAAGCAACCCGACGGCGGGAGTAACAAGAAAACTACCCCCCCCCCGCGAAGTTATCCACAATTTAGCAACCCCCTAACCCCGCCGAAAACAAGCCCCGCGCCCGATGTTAGCGACGCGCGGCGTGCCCCTCAACCATTACCGACATACCCCGCAAAAATTAAAATAGTTGTATTTGAAAGACGTATTGCCGATGTTGACGTTAAATCGGGTGACGCTTGCATAATCAAGTTTGAAAAAAACTCTTTTATGGCGACCGAAAATGGCAACGCAATTATTGACGCAAGTTGTTATGTGAACGGTCAAAAAATCGGCGAGTTTCCGTACGGCAGGCAATTACGCGCGGTATATGGCAACCGCGAATATAATTGCAAAATTGCGTCACATCAAATTGTCGACGACAAACACGAAGTATATATCGACATTGACTTGCCATTTGTTATTGACAATAAACTCCCGCTTGTAACAAATTTGGTCGGCGTTACGTTTGAAAACCGCCAAGCGCACATTGCCGCGTCCGTCGTCGGCGATATGCTGTCGATTGTGCATACACCGACCGACGAATACCCCAACACAATACAGGTTTACAACACCGCAATAAACGCGTGTATCGGTGTTTTACCAAATAATATTGACGTAAAACTTGTAAAAAAATATAAGTCGGGTTGTGAATTTAGCGGCGTTATATCGTCAATTTACGGTGGCGCGGGCGGCAAAAATTATGGCATTGACATTGTTGTTTTGACACATAAATAATAAAAGGACGGCACTCACCCGCCGCCCAACATAGTAAAAGGCGCACCCCTTAACGGGCGCGCCTTTTTTATTGTTTATTTGTTTTTTAATTCGTAAAGCGTTGACTCGATTTGCGTCGTCAAATACACATCAATGTTGCCGTACATAGACTCGATTTGCTTTTTGACCTTGTCCGACAACTGCGCCTTCGTCATATTTAGCGCGTTGAGTAGCGCGGTTTTTTGCGCGTCAATGTCCCACTTGTCGGTTCCCTTGATACTTTCGACATACGTTTGATATGTAGCCTTGACAGCCGACTCGACAACGCCGAGCACGCCCGTTAATAATTCGGCAAGTTTGGTGTTTTTAATTTTTGTCGATATAAAGGTTTTAACCTTTACCAACACCCACGAGCCGAGCGCAGCGATAAGTGCCGTTGCGACACCGATTGCGATTTTGATTACAATTTCCTGCCAATTCATTTTTATTGTTCCTCCGATAATTAAATTTTGTTGTTGATAGTGCGTTCGAGTCCGTCTATTCGGTGATGTGCCGATTTGACGCTTGACTCAATCGCGGCAATTTGTCGTGGTAATTCGGCGAGATTAGCGTCGGCGACGGTCTGCTCGATACGCGATAATCGCACGTTTTGCCCGTCTAACTTGTCCACGATTGTGCGGTTGCTTTGCAATAGCGTTTCGTTTTGCAACTTGATTGTGTCAAGACTTGCGTCGACGCTCGCTTGCTTTGCGCCCGCGTCACGTTGCTTTTGCTTTCGTGTCGAAAGGAAAGTGACAAGCGTTGTCAACGCCGCCAACCCCGATACGACCGATACTGCAACCGCGATAATTTCCGTTGTCGTCATTGTCCATACCTCCCGTAAAAGATTTTATAAAATAGCGCGTTGAGTCGCGTTATAATACCGTAAGCGTTGCAATGTTTCAAGTGTCCTTTGAACGATACAAACGATGTTGTAATGTCCGCAAACGTCATTTTGCCTTCGTCAAGCCAACGTTTGAAAGTACGCAATTTGCGGCGCATTTTTACGATACCGCGCGGGCGGGGCTTGATAATTACTTTGCCCGTGTCGGTCAAAATAAACCGCCGTTGTAAAAACGTTATGCCGCGCGATATTTTGACAATCTGCGTCTTTTTCTCGTTCAACTTGATACCGAATTCGTCGCAAATTCGCCGTATGTCCGATAAGCACTTTTGCAAGTATTCTTTGCTTTCGTGCAGTAAGTACCCGTCGTCCATATACCGCGCGTAACCCTTGATATGCAATACTTCTTTTATGTAGTGGTCGAGCCTGTTGGAGGTACCGCAAGGCGCACGCCTGCGAGATTTGCGACCCCAACCCAAGCCCGATGTCGCCGAAGTCGTCGACAAGTTGTTTTACAAGCCCCGCAATGCGGGTGTCGGTGAATTCCTTGTCGATTATTCGTTTTAACGGCTCGTGTAAAATTCGGTCGTAAAACTTTGAAAAATCAAACACGAGCGCATACCCGTTTGTACCGTGCTTGCGGAAGTGGCGTTGTAGGTGACACACAAACCGATTGACAGCAAAGTGAATACCTTTGCCCGCCATGCACGCTCCGTTGTCGTAAATAAACGACCGCGACAACATCGGCACGAGCGCATAATCGCATAAACAACGTTGTACGACACGCTCGCTTATGTGCACGCTTTTTATTTGACGCAACTTTCCGCGTTCGACGCGCGGGAATTCGTAAAAACCGTTGCTTTTGAATTTTCTTGCTTGTAAAGTACGTAACGTGTTGTAAACGTTCACAATCGCGTTTACCCTGTATCTTTGAGTGCTTGCTTTCCAACCGACACCCAAACAACACTTTTTGTAACTGCGATAAAGGTTGTCAAACGTGAATACCGCGTCGTAATTATCAGCCGCCGCAAACCGTTCTTGTTTCTTTTGTAAACGCTTTTGTTTTCGGCGTTGATACCGCGCCTCGTGACGTTCCGTACTGTTCATAAATCAAATTGACACCCCGTACAATCAAAATATCGTTGCGGGTTGCGATTGCGAGTGATACCAACCATTAAACCGTCGTACCGCAATAGACGGCAATGCAAGTAGCGTCCGATTGACCACATCGGGGTGTTAGTTTGTCCCTTGCGGGAAAGGTTGTACGCCCCTTTTGCAAAGACATTGATTTCGCACATTTTTGTGTTACTTTGTCGAGTCATACATAGTCGCAAAAGCCGAAGGACACGCCGTACGCGTTGCTCGCGTTGTTGTTCCTGACATTGCCCGACGTATTGACATTGTAGAAGTTAGTCGCACTCGTCGCATTAGGCGAACGGAGCCACCAATTGCACGCGGCACCGTCGCGACGTGATTTGCGGCATACAACCTATTTATCAAGACAAGTTGCCGTATCGTTTTTTGTCGCTTTCCTTCAGCGACGCAAGCAACTTTGCCTCCGTAGTAATAAGCGTCGCCCATTGCTCCCAAACGGTGCATTTTATGGGCTTGTTTTCGTCGGTCGTTCGGACGAATTCGCGAGCGATGTCAATTTGCGATATAAGGCATTGCAAGTTGCAATTTGCTTTCGTTACGTATTCACGACGCAACCTTGCGTCGTCCGCTGTCACAACGTAAATACTGTTTGCCGCCTTGACGTTGTTGTAAACTGCCGACGCGAGTGCGACAATGTCTTTTGTGATTAAAAACATATATCGTTTGGGGAATTTTGCACATTGCTTTATTGTGTAAATTTCCAACTCGCGGGCGGTGTCCAAGAATTGCACCGCGCTTTCGCCGCGCTGTGATTTCAAAACCGACGACATTGCCTTTTAACCCTCCGACGTATCGGGTGCCGCGTCGGTATCGTCGGGGAGTAAAAGTTCACCCCAAGCCGCCGCGTCCTTGATGTCAACGCTTTCAAATTCGATTGTCGGGCAGGCACCTTCGCCGAGATACACGTCGTCGTTTGTCTTGATGTTGCGCGCATACCAACCGACGGGGGAGCCGTCGTATTTGTAAACGTAGTGACGCGTATTGCCCTTGACGTGCACGCGGTTGTTTTCTGCATACACAACGCCGTCAAGCGCGGTTGCAACAACTTTGTCGCCCGCAATCGTGTTGAGTTTTGGTTTGATACTGTAAGTCATATTTGACCCTCCTTGATTTGTGTTGCGGGTTTACCGCACCCCACGCAGGGGGTGCGGATTTGCCCGATTGTTGATTAAATGCAAAAGCCGAAGGACACGCCGTACGCGATGCCCGCGTAGCTGTTCCTGACATTGCCCGACGCAATGACATAGCAGAAGGACGTCGCACCCGCCGCATTAGGCGAACGGAGCCACCAACCGCACGCGGCACCGCCGCCGTTAGAATAATATTTGACACGGTCGGGGTTTGCGGCGGCACCCGTACCCGCGCCGTCTTTTATTGTGCGCCAATATTCGTACTGTTCGCCTTCTTGATTGTACGGGGCACCGTTTGCGGGGGCGTATTCCGTGCCCATAATTTCAACGACCGACGGCAACCACAATTTGTCCGACGATGTTGTGATGTCCGTCGATTGATTGCCCGCCGACGCGGTTTTATTTACGGGCTTTATAACCGCTTGCAGGTCGGACGGCAACTGCGATAAAAGCGTTGCCATAACGTTCGTGCGCATTGCCGACCCGTTCCAACCGCCCGCATTTGTGCTTGACGCGTTCATTGAATACTTTGTCGCGAGCGCGTTTTTCATACCGATTGTTATGGGTGCTTTGCCGCCCGCCGTCAAGTCGTCGTGGTTAAAGCCAAGTATGACGAGCGTCACTTCCTCGCCCGTCGACAAGGTGATTACCTTTTCGTCGCCGACGTTAAAGAATTTTTTTGCGGTACCTGCCGCCGCAATTTGCGCAATGTCGCCCCAACTTGCGGAGCCGAACGAAAAGCGGGTCGTTGTAAAGGTCGGGAGCGAATTCCAAGCGGTTTTGCCGTCGCCGATTTTAAGTTTGTCGTTTGTCGTATCGTAACCGAATTCGCCCGCCGCCAATACGGGGTTGACGCTCTCCCATTGCGCCGCCGTGCCCTGTCTTTGACGCATTTTCCAATTTACCGATTTTGTCGCCATGTTTGCCTCCTTATACGCCGCCGCCGTTGATTGTTACAGTATCGCCCGCACGCATAAGGTCGGCACTATCGGAAAGCCCCGTCGACGCGGTGACAATTTCGTTTTTGCTCGCCTTGCCCGCAAGCGCGGACGCAACACCGCCCGACGTGACGGGGTTTGTGCTCCCGCTTGTCGGCGTAGTATCAAACGTCAACGCGTCCTGTTTTGAGTTCCATTTCGCTTTGTCCGCGTCCGTAACGGTGCGGTGCGTTTCGTCCTGTGTCGCGTCCGAAAGATTGCCCGACAAAGCGATTGCGGCGACATTAGCGGTTTTTACATACGCGGCAAGGTCTGCCAATTTCGCGTACGACGCAAGCGCGTCGTTGATAATTGCGGTGATTTGCTCCGACGTAAGCAAGTTTGCGATTGCGTCCGTGACGTAGTCTTTTGTTGCGTATGCCGTCAAGTCGAGCGTTTGCGTGCCGAGTACCTCCCACGTGCCGTCGACGTAGATGTATTCGGTGTAAAGGTTGCCGCTTTCAGTCGTGGACGTTTTAAGCAAGTAAACCGTCGTTGCGCTTATATCGTCGGACGGCAACGCGTTTACAACCTTGATTGTAAATTTGGGTATTGCCGATATTGCGGCGTTAAGGTTTGCAACCTTGCCGTCAATTTCGGCTTTGCCGTAATAGTTGACAAGGTCGTCAACGGCTTTCGTGATAAATGCCGACACGTCGGGTATTTCCGATTTGTCCGCTTTGCCTGCGAGCACAACGAAAATGCCGCCCGATTTCACGGGGTTGTCGCTGTTTTCCGTCGGTGCGTCGTCAAACGTAAGCGCGTTTTGTTTCGCGTTCCACGCCGCCTTTTCCGCGTCCGTAACGGTGCGGTGCTGTGCGTCGTCGATAAGGTCGGCGAGTTCGCGCGTTGATACGTACGGCAGGTCGTTCCAAGCCGTTACGCCGTCGCCGATTTTAAGGTCAAACGAGCCGTCGGTTTTACGTTCGGCGCAAAGTTCGCGCATTGCGGGTACGGGGTTTTTGCTTTCCCATTCGTCGGTCGTGCCGCCGCGTACGATAAGTGTTGCATAAAATGTTTTGTTTTCCGTGTTTTCCATTATGGAGTGCCTCCGTTAATAAATTTTATTTGTTCGATTTTTTCAACACGTGCAGTCAATTCCGATACGTCGGTTGGTACCTGCGGTGTGTTTTCGATTTTTTCAACACGTGCCGTTAAGTCCTGCAAAACGGTCGGGTATTGCTTTTCGATTTCGATGTCGGCGGGAATAGTACGGGAAAGCGTAAAAGTGATTGCCTCCGTCTGCCACACAACGACATCGCCTTCGGTTTTTTGTTCAAACTGTATTTGTAAATCGAAAGACGAGTGCACGGTCGTTTTGCGCGACAATTTGTGCACGAGTCGCAACACGTTGTATTCGTTGATTACTTCGACGCGTCCGTCCTTGTCAAAATATTGCTCGCGTTCGTTTTGCAATTTGATGTAAGGGGTGCACGCCGCAAGGTCAATGCCTGTGTCGGTGTAACGATTGATTACAAATTCGAGTTTGTCGACAAGGTTGTTGCCTTGTACGCCAACGGCGTAATATTTTATCGGGCAACTTGTGCCGTTAAAGGTGATTACCATGTTAAACGTCGCCTCCTGTGATTATGATTTCGTCGACGGTTTCGACGACGTTTTCAATGTTGTACACCGCGAGCATTTTTTCGCCGTCTTTAATTATTGAGCCTTGCCCTTCGGCGATTGCTTTTGAAAGCTCGTCGATTTCTGCCGTCATTTGTTCGTGTTGTTCGGCGACGGTTGCGGCGGCAGTATTCGCGGTTGTGTTCGCCGCATTTGCCGTTGTAACCGCGTTGTCGGCTTTTGTGTTCGCCGCATTTGCCGTTGTAACCGCGTTGTCGGCTTTTGTGTTCGCCGCATTTGCCGTTGTAACCGCGCCGTTTGCTGTCGTCATGGCGGTTTGCGCCGTCGCAAGTGCATTATCAACAATCGCTTTAATTTTTGCATAATCGTCGACCGCTCCTATAAGTTTATTTAATTTGACAATGTTGGTGCCCGATATTTCAAACGAATATATCGGCAATTCGTACACCTTGTTTACGTTGTCCGCGTCTGCCGCGTAAATGTCGTCTTGCCGCAAATTGATTGCGTCGAAGGTGCGGTTTACGTACACAACAAAAGTGCAGTTGTCGTCGTCCGACGGGTGGTACGTTTCAACGCGGGCGCATACGTACCCGACAAAGCCGTCAAATATTTGCGGTGACAACATTTCGGGGGACGTGACTTCGTTCATACGCCCTTGCACAACAAACGCGCCCGTGTCGATTTTGATTTGTTGTCCGACGACGGTTGCGGCAAGTTCGGTGCCGTACCCCTTGTAATAGCCGTTTGCTTTGCTTTGGTCGATAAAACGCGACTTTACTTCGAGCGCGTACAAATTCGCCGCAAAATTGAAAACGCCTTGATATGTAACGGGTTTAATCATTGTTTGCCTCCTTAACCCTTGATTATTTCGGTAAGTAGTATTTTCTTAAAACCGAGTTTGATTTTTGTTGAAAGCCCTGCCGCGTCCAACTTTGTGATTTTTTCGCTTATGGGCAACGTCTTGTAAAGTTTGCCGTCAAAGTAAAGGTCAACCTTCGTGTAAAGCGGGTACTCGGCAAAGTCTATCGGGTCAATGGTCTTGTTGTTGTCGATAATGATGTTGTCGACGTACCGAGAGTTTGCAAGTTCGTACACGGCGTTGAATTGCGCGTCGGCAAGGTATTCGCTTTCAAATATCTTTGTTTTGACGGGGTAAAGCCGCCCGTTGATATTTCCGACCGCGTCCGACTGTACGATGTTGTTGTCCTTGTCGCGGTAATAGTAGCGCGTTGCAAGCGTATCGGGGCGGGGCTTGTATATCGGGACGTAGCGCGGGGAGCCGTCGTCATTGTATGCGGGGTTGCCGTTGTCGTCGGTCGCCTGCACGTCCGAATAAATGATGTTGCCGTCTGCGTCCGTTTCGGGCATTTCAATGTCATATTTAAGCGTTGCAACCACCTTGTTTGTTGCCGCCGATGTCGTGGTCAACTCGTGAATAAAGTCGCTTAAACCGATTGACAAGCGGCGGGAGCATTTAACGAACGTAAAAACGATTTTGCCCGCGACAATGTCAAAGCGGGTGTCAATGTTGTATTCGTAGTATTTCAAGTAACACTTCAAAAACTTGTATGCGTTCGTGATTTGGTACGTACCTTGCAACGACCCATACGTCGGGGTTGTGTCGGTGTCGTCGTTCGGTATAATTACTTCGACGGGAATTTTGCCGACCGTTGCGTCAACGCCACCAAATACCGCCGTCATAACCTTGTTGTATATCGCCGACAACCTGCCGTCAAAACTGCCTTCGGCGGTGTAGTCGAGTAAAATTTCGGTATCAAGTAAAGTCTTAAAGTCGGCACCTTTGATTGTGCGCTTGTTTTTGTCGGGGGTGACAGTATCGGCAAAGCACGCGTATTTGTAGTTGCCTGCGTCGTCGTTTGTGACGGCGATTTTTGCGTCGTTTACGTCGACATCGGACACGCCGTCGGCGGTGTACGAGTCGTTGTCGTAAACGCGTTGCGTCAAGTCGTACGTCGCGTTGTCAACGTTTGTAATGTGCTTTATGTTTTCGTCGTATAGTGCGATGTACATTGCCCGCCGCCTCCTTAATCGAATAAATACCGTTTAACCGCGAAAGATATTGCGCCCGCGTCCGTGTCCTCCATGTTGGAGCCGATAAGGTATTCACCTTGCGGCAAATACAAAAACGATTGCTTTGTCTTGTCGGTCAACCCGTACCCGTTTGTGCTTATTCCGTCGGTCGTGACAATGATTTTTTTGGTTGTCGGCTCGATAATAATTGTCGTGCCTTCCTTGTTGTTGCAGGCGAGCGCGATTTCGCCGACGGTCTTGCCGTCGGTTGTTTCGATGTAGATGTCGATGTCGTTTTTAATGTCGCCCGTGATTGTGATTGTAATGGGCGCGTCAACAAAAAACGTGTTTGTGATACGTTGCTTTTTTTTGAATACGTGCCCGACAAAGCCAAAAGGAAAGCCGAGCGGGAATTTGGTTTGCGCCGCGTCCGTATTTTTCAAAGCGAAAGACTCCTCGACGCGTTCGTACCAATACGTTTGACGTTCAAATATAAACGGCTCACAAAATACGCCTTCGTCGTTTCGTTCGGTCTTGCTGTTTGATTTCAAGACAACGTCGCAAAATTTATCGGTCACGCCGTCGTTGTACTCAAACAACAACAAGCCCGTGCCACATTGCGCCAAAAAGTTCAACAAACTTTTGTAATTCAAGTAACCGTCGGTGCCGTCGGCGTTAAAATATATTTGCAATTCTATCGGGTCAAACGACGGTGTAACGTTTACAAGGTGTTTGCCTTTGTCGCTGTCCTTGTAAGACAACGAAAAGGCGTTGCCGAGTCCTTTCGGCTCTGCGGCAAGTGCCTTGTCGCTGTTTAAGTCAAACGTTTTCTTGCCGTCGTATGTATGAAGGTAAAATTTACGCATTACATCGCCTCCGCAAGTTTAACATTGATTTTGTGCACCATGTCGTCGACATCAATTTCGGCGGCATAATTTTCGATAACGACCGTCACGTTTTGCGTCGTGTTGTTTGTCGAATAATCATTGTTGTACACGTCACCCGAAGTACCGCCGCCGCCAATTTGGTCATACGCACCGTTGCCCGATGTGTCGGGCGGGGTACTGTCGATTATTGCGTTTACGTCGTCCATGTCCTCGATGTCCGACGTGTCGATACGCAATTTAACTTCCTGTATACGGTCAATATGTACACCAAGCCAACCGAGCGCACTGTTTACGCCGTCAATAAGTCCGTTTATTATGCCGATTACAAAATTGATTGCGTCCTCTATAAAACCGAGCACAAAGTTAATGACTTTCACAACCCCACCAAAAATCTTGTTGACGACATTGCCAAAAATTTGAAAAAGCGGGGAAAGCCAACCAAGTAATTGACCGAGAATTTTTAACGGCACTTGCAGGGCTTGCAATACAAGTTTAATCGGTATCAACGCGACCTGCAAAAGCGGTTGCAAGATTGCGAAAAGCACTTGCAACGCAATTTGTATCGGCGTTAAAATCATATCAACAACAACCATAAGCATATCGAATAACGGTGACAACAAGTCGAAAATTGTTTGTATAATTTCAACGACGGGTTGTAATGCCTCCGATATAACATTGATTGCAACCGCAAGCACGCCGCCAACAAGGTCAATTATCGGTTGCAATACCTGCATTACCAAGTCGAGCGTTTGCATAAGCAGGTCAAGCACGGGTTGTAATGCTTGCCCGATTGTTTCAACAAGATTGCCAATCGCCTCGCGAAAAGCCTCACACCGCGTATAAAGCAACAACACGACCGCCGCAACCGCCGCAACAATTAAAATTATCGGGTTTGCGGCAAGCGCGCCGAGTGCGGAATTTAGCGCGGGTAACATTTGAATAATGCTCCCGACCGACGATATAAGTTTACCGATACCCATTGTTAGCGGCGCAATGGCGGCAACCACTGCAAGGGCGGCAAGTGCGAATTTTTGTTGCCCAAGTGTTAAACCGTTAAACCACTCTGCAAGGCTTTGTAATTTTGGTATCAAGTTGTTTTGTATGTTGTCTGCAAGGCTTTTAATTAGCGGCGTAAATGCCGCGCCGATTTGCAACCCAACATTTTTTATTGACTCCTTCAGTCGATACAACGTATCGTCAAGCGTTGCAAGTGCCGTAACCTGCTCGTTTGAAAGTGCCCCGATTTCCGCAAATTCCGACTTAAATTGATTGATTGCGTCTGCCCCTGCGTTAAGAAAAGGTAACATTTGATTTGCAATCTTGTCGCCAAATATTTCATTTGCGTATGCCGCTTGCAATGTCTTGTCTTGCATATTTGCGAGCGCGTCAATTATCCCGTCAAACATTGCCTCTTTGTTTTCAAAATCTGCAATATTTAACCCAAGCGACTGCAATGCTTTTGACGCATTATTCATTGTACCTGTTGACAAGTCCAAGATTGCGGCGCGGGCTTTTATGAGTGCTTTATTAAATACTTCAAAATCAACCCCCGCTTGCATTGCGACGTATTGATATTCCTGCACTTTTTCTGCCGATATTCCAAGTCGCAAAGACAAGTCATCGATTTCGGCTCCCGCGCTCGCGGCTTTTATTCCAAGCGCGCCGATACCCGTTGCCGCCCCCGCCGCAAGAGCAGAAAGCGGCGCGAGCATTTGCCCCGCACTTGTTATTGCACCACCAACTTCGTGAAAATCTTTTGCG
Organism: uncultured Christensenella sp.; assembly: GCA_910585705.1. Lineage (GTDB taxonomy): Bacteria > Bacillota > Clostridia > Christensenellales > Borkfalkiaceae > Coproplasma. The sequence goes on along the minus strand of CAJUER010000002.1, from coordinate 282,567 downwards.
ATTGCGTCAAGTTTTATTTTGTTGATTTTTTCAATTTGCTTTTGAAGTTGCTTTGCTTTTAATTCGGTTTGTGCAAGTTCGGTTTGCAAGCGAGAATATTCCGACGTGTCGATGTTTCCGCTTTTTTCAAGGTAGGTCAACCGCTCCCGCAAAATGTCGGCATTTTTCGCCGTTTGGTCGATTGCGTCTTGCGCAACCTTTTGTGCGCGCGCAAAAGTCGCGGAGTCGAATTTTAACTCCAACGACTTTTGCAACGCGTTCAATTCACTTTGCGATTGCTTTGCGGCGTTGCGGCACTCGTTCATACCTTTTTTGAATTGTGACGCGTCTGCCGATATTGCAACCGTCAAACCACGTATTTTATCAGCCATTGCCGCCTCCTTTCAAAAACTTTACCGCGTCCGCTTGCGATATATCCCGCACCTGTATATGACGGGCTTTTTGGGCGTCCTTTGATTTTTGCTTTAATTGCATTTTGATGTTTGCAATGTCAAGCGACATCAAAAGCACGTACAAGTCTGTGAAGTGCGTGCGAGTGATAAATACATCGGGTATTTTGTGCTCGACGCACTTTTGCATTAGTGTTATAAATCGCGGCACAATCAAGTCGTTTTTGCGGTTGCTGTTTTTGTTGTTTGGGTACAACTTGTTATACAACCGCAACAGGGCTTGACTGTGCGCAATTAGTTTTTTGAGTCTGTCGTCGCGCCGTTGAGCACAATTTCAAATACATACTTGATTTTGTCGACGAGTTGCGCAAGACGTTTCGGGTCAACCACGCTAAACAGTTGACAAAACGACTTATAATCGGCGATTTCGTCGCTTTCTAAAAAGCAATACAACGCTTTTAAGTTCGACATCACGTGCGCCGCGTCAACCTTGCCTTCAGCCTTTAAGCGTTCGATGTACGCAAAAAGCGTTTCGTTTTTTGCGTTGTGCGGGAAGTTTGCCTCCCAACGTTCCTCCGCAAAAAGCGACGTATCAATTTTGACGTCGATTTCTTTCGGTGTGATAACAAGTTTGTTTGTCTTTTCGTCGATGTGACTTTCAAATACGGGCAATTTTGTTTGTATCATGGCGCGCCCCCTTATGCCTGCGCGTCAACCGCAACAGGCAACACAACTTCGTCGCCAAAGGTTTCGTAACCCTCGTCGTCAGGTGTGACGGTCATTTGCCATACAACAATGATGTTTCCTTTGTCGTCCTTGTAGTCCTTGCCGTCCGCGCCCTTTAAGTTCACGCCTTCCATTTCAAGCGGCGTATCGAACGTCGACTCGTTGATGTCGTCGGTGTTTTGGTCGTAAGACTCGGAAGGACGGGACGACGTAACGCCATAAAGCCAAGTTTTTGCAATCGGCATACCGCCTTTGTCGTCAACGCCGCACGTTTCAAAATAAACGCAATGCACAACGTTTTTTTGCTGTTTGATGTCGGCGAGTCCGTTTTTAAGGCGCATTTTGCGCCCCATTGCGATTTCGTATTCGTCGTTGATGTTGTTTGTCGTCATTGTGCCCGTTTTGCCCTTGTCGTTGACAATGGAGCAAATACGGCGACCGTCGCCGTAAATCTTTTTGACCGCCGAGTCGGTTTCCAACGCCATTTTGGTCGCGGTGCCGTATGCAACGGGCTTGCCCCAACCGTTTTCGGCGGTTGCGTCGGGTATCGCGTATTTGATGTTTTGCACGTTAAAACGCGAGAGTACAGTATCTTTCATTTTAGTTGCCTCCGTTATTGATTTTGTTTTTGATTGCCGCGTAAATTTGCGGCTCCGTTTCGTCAAAAGTTTGCTTAATAAAAAGTTGGTGCTTGCTGTTGTGCGCGTATTCTAAAACGTTTGAAAGCGGTACGTTTTGTTGTGCGTCAGCCTTGCCACCCCGTTTGCGCTTTACGGCACCGTGTGCCGTTCGGGAGTTTCCGACATAGCGGTGGTCGGGGTACTTGTCTTTAATCTGCCAACTTTGTGCCATTTCGCCCGTGTCGCGCGGGGTCGCACTTTCGAGCGCGGACACCAAGACTTCGGCACCCGCTTGTACGGCTTGTTGTCGTACGTCGTAATTTGCGTGCAAATAGTCGGTCAACAATTCGTCGAGTTCGGCGGGTATGTCCTTTAAGTCAACCGTTTTCGCCATTTTCGATTACCCCGACAAATAAAAACTCGACATTTATGCCGCGATACGGGTTGTCGCTGTCGTAGATGTCACTTTCACCGTTTGCAAGTCTAAAACGCGGGTCGGACAAAAAAGCCGTTTTAATTGCCTTTATGCGCCGCTCCGCGTCTTTGTATCTTGCGTCCGTCTTTTCGTACGAGTAGTAATAATTGATGTCGACATATTGACGTACAAGACGTGCGCGACCATCGCCGTATGCGGTATTTTTGGTCGATACAAGACGGTAAACAACGTACTCGTCATTATTGACGGGGGTTTTGCCGCCGTTGATTTTTTCGACCTTTACACGACGCAGGTGGTGCGACAAGACACCGTCGGGCAAAAGTAATGTATCAAGTTTTTTTTGTACTATGCCGAGAATTCCCATGACTACCTCGTTGAATATTGTTTGACGTTAAATTCAAGCATTTTGTTTTCGTTTAAGTAATTGTCAGCCGCCGACGCGAGCGTGAAAGTGTGCGCCGCGTCCGTCTTTCCGTCAAGGTAAATGCGCACATCGCCCGCAAGCAACGCGTCGTAAACACTTTGCACAAACGGCATACGCACCCGCGCAGGGCGCGTCACTCCGTCCGCTTGTTGCTGTATCGCGACCGACCCGTACGAGCCAAGCCATTCGCAATAAAGGCAATCGGACATAATCGGCGCGTTGTCGGGCATAGCGTGTCCGACACATACCGATATTGTTTGCCATTCCGTACTTGCGCCAACGCCTTCGGTGTAGTTCGTGACTTGCGTCGCAATTTTAATCAACGTGCGCTTGCGTTTTACGGTTTGTTTTGCCATGCGTTACCTCCGCAGTTGCGCGATAAGGGCAACGACCATACCGTCTTTTTTTACAATCTTGTCGTCGTCGCCCTTGTCGCGATAGTCTGCCCATATCGACTTGACGACGTATGCCCGTTGCGATGTCAATTTCGTGTCGGGCACGCCGCTTTCGCGCATAAATTCGGTCGCCTCGTCGATATAGCCTTGCACTTCGGCTTGCTTTTGCGGGTCGCTGTTGTAATAGCCCAATTTGTATAAGATTTTGTCAACTTCTTGCATTGTCTGCATTGTCAAAACTCCTTAATCGTTCACCGATTTTGTGTTGCTGTTACGTAGCAACCCGCCGCCGCAAGTTTAGGTGTTGGTGGTCTGCGTGCCGCTTGTCGATTTCTTGCCGTAATAGAATTTGTTGGGCGCGGCTTTGCCTGCGACCATTACGTGCGCCGTGTACTCGATTACGCGGGTTTTGCCGTGTACTTCGGGGTACACTTCAATACTTTTTGTAAAGTTGAGTTTGTAGTTGCGCGCGTTGCCGATTATAAAGTCGCCGTCGTGCAACGCCTCGTCGACTTCAACGGGCACAGTCACAATGGACGATATGCCCGTGCTGTTATAAATCGGGAAAATGTAACGCCCGTTGTCGTCCTTTTCAAACGCCATATCAAGCGACATCGAGCGCGAGATATAAACCTTTGCGCCCTTGCGTGCGCGGCGGGAAAGTTTAAGCAAACCCGCCTTGATTGCGTCAGCCTCGCCGCCTGCGGTGTATGCGGTGCCCTTAATTGCACCGACGGTTGCACCTTCGATACAATCGTCTTTACCCGTACCGTAAAGCGTTTCGTCGGCGAGCAATGTGTTCATTTCGTTTGAAAGGTCGGCGAGCAAATATTCGGCGAATTCCTCGTCGGTAAGGGCGAGCAATTCCATCGTGACTTCGATTGTAAGGGGGTAATTGCCCTGCGCAAGCGTAAGTTTGCCCCACTTGACGGAGCGGTCGTTACTCTTTTCGGTTTCCTTTTTGCCCTTGCCTTCGCCGTTGCTTGACTCAATAACGTAAGGGAATACCAACGCACCCTTGATATGCGTCGCGGTAACGTCACGGTAAAACGCGGAGTCGGGGGCGTCGATTTCGAGCAAGTCATAAAGCACGTTTTGCGGAATAAAAATACCGCCGTTGTTTACGCCGTTTTCGGTCGACGAAGGTGCCTTGTAGGTTTCGCTCGTGGTGGTGATTGCAATGCCGATTGCGCGTTTTTCGTTTTCCGAAAGGTTTGCGGGCAATTTATCAAGTGCCGCGCGTACCTGTTTACCGAAAGCCGACTTCGCAAAGCGGAGTGCGGTTTCTTTGCTCATATCAGCCGTTGCAACGCCCGTTGCGGCGGCGTTGCCGTTGTTCGCGATAATTGTCTTGCCGCGCTCGTCCGTGCCGTTGTCGGCGGGCGCGGGGGTCTTATCGCGCGCGGCGCGCTGTTCGTCGTCAGCGTTGGTTTTTGCCGCGCGTTTTTCGTCGCTGTCGGCAAGTTCAAGTTGATAATCAACTTTTGCGAGTTCTGCCTTGATTTCGGCAAAACGCTTTTCGTCCGCGCCGTCAATTTCTGCAATGAGTGCGGCGCGCTTGTTGAGAAGTTCCTGTTTAGTCATAGTTTTTAAGACTCCTTATAAATAAAAATTTTTCTTTTGCAAGCCTTAAAGCCGCTTGCTCGCTTGCCGCCCTTTTTTCGTTGTCCAACGCCGCCGCCGAGCGCGCTTTTTCAAGCACGGTTTTTGCGTTGTCCAACGCGGCGGAGCGGGCGTATATCGAAGTTTGCGGGTACGCGCCGTCATTGACCGCCGATACCTCGAAAACCCTTGATATTTTTGTAACGCGACGGTGCGGCATATCGGTGTCAAGTCCCGACCATTCGTCACCGTCTATTTTGACCCCGAAGGCAAACGACATATCGCCGATGTCCTCGCGGTCGACCGCCGAGCATAATTCGCGGGCGGTGCTGTTGTTTTGCACGTCAAGTCGTGCGTTGATATGTAAACCCTGCGACGTGACTTCAACGTCCATTGTCGAACGTTTGCCGCGACGGTGCCTCGCAAGCGGTATCATACCGTCGTTGTGATTGACCATAAATTTGATGTCGGTCAAGTCGGCATCGTCAAGCGCGTGCGGGTCGATTTCCTCCGTAAAATAGTTGCCAATTTGTGTACGGGCACCAAACACAATCGGGTACCCTTCGACAAGTCCTTCAAGCGGTTTAATGTTGACGGGCGCATTGTCGGGTGCCGTACGATATACAATGCCGTTTTTGCCGCTTTCGGGCGGCGTGTGTTCGTTAATCAACATCGGTGTCACCTTCCTTTGCGGGGGCGGTCGTAGTATCTTGCGCCGCGTCCGCATTGTCGTTGTTTTTTTGCTGTTTAATAGTTGCCATTTGATACTCGTTTGCAATCGTCACTTCGATGTAGTTCAATGACACGCGGGTGGGTTGTCCGTCGGGCTCATACCCAAGCAACTCGCGGCGTTCGTCGCGGGACAATAACGCGTCGTCCTTTGTTAATTCCGCGATTTGCTGTCGACGTTCAAACGAAAGCGACTGCACCAATTTGTCGTAATACTTTATCGTGTGCCCGTATGCAAGTTGACGCGGGGTAAATAAAGTGATTTTCATTGCCTCCGCAATCGACATCAACAAGCCTTCGACCGCCGTTTGATAAAACGCCGTATATTCGCTGTCGGTGTACTTACTCAACCATATCGGGAGCGACACGCCGAACGGCGCAAGTATTTCGTCACGCACAAACGTCAAGATGTTTGACGGTATGTCCGTTGCGTTGATGTTTATGGGTGTAAATTCGCTTTCATAGTCTGTCGCAACAATGCCGTACTTGCTGTCGAAAAGGTGCTCCTCGAATTCGTCGCGGGTGATTGTCTTTTTGTCGACATCGGCAACGGTTTTCATTGACAATATGCCTTTAAGCGAAAGGCTTGCCTCTAACGATTTGGGCACCGCCTCGTGTATTACCTGCATTGTTTGCAAGTTGCCGAGCAAGTCGCGGTATTCGCCGCCGCCCGACCTGCCGCCACCGAAGTATGCGTTTGCGCCGTAACCGTTGCGCACGTGAATTATATCAGCGTACGGACAGTCAAGGACAATGCCGCCGCAAGTGCTTGTCAGTTCGACGCGCATTTCGTCGCCTGCGTAGTACAATTTGACGGTTGCGTTTTCTATCGGGTAAAAACCGCGCGTGACGCGGCGCACCTTGTCGGAGCCGTCAATCTGCACTTCGTCATACGCCCAATAAATAAAGCAATTTTTGTTGACGATTGTTAAATATGCGACCTTGTATAAAAAGTCCTTCAGCCCGCAAAGCGGGTTGACGCGGGCGGCGAGTACGGCGTTTATATCGTCGGACGGTCTAACTTCAATACGGTGCGGGTTTTGCTTTTCAATTACCGATTTTATGTTGCACTTTGACACTTCCTCCGCGACACGATGTATTGCGGTTTTTACAATGTCCGATTTGTGAATATCGTTGCCGAAAGACGAGAAAAGCACTTGATTGTTGATAAACTGTCGCCCGTAAATTTTCGACCTGCCCCAACCGAGTAAATTTTCGATTGCCTGTTTTAACGCCACGCGGTTGCCTCCTTTTGCGAAAAATAAAAAAGTGGGTCGATAACTACCAACACGCGAAAGCGTGCGATTGATAGCATATCGACCCACTTGTTTTTGAGATTATATTCAAAAATGGGGTACTCGTCAGCGGGTGCCGACGGATACGTTTATTAAATTTGCTTTAATTATAGCGATTTTATCGAACGAAGTCAACACCTTGTCGGGCATTTCGTGCGTAAAATTTCGCAATTATGCGTCTTTTTTGATTGTAAACGTGTACTCGCGCTTGCAAAGCGGGCAATAATACGTGACGTTAATCACGCCGACGCGCCCGTCGTAACGTCCCAAAAGTTTATTATGAACGGGGCAACGTATTTCGCGTTGATATTGCGTCGGTTGTTGTTTTCTTGTTTCGTCGTCCATTTTTAACCTCCGATACGTTTCATAAATTCCGATTTGCACTCGCGCAATGCGGCGTACGCGATAACCTTTGACATCGTGCCGTCGATTTTGTTGCCGACATAACCCGCGATTTTTTCGGGCATTACAAAACCTTTGCCGTCGTGACGTATGGCGGTATTCTTAAAGCACCATGCGCACATTTCATTGTTGTTGTAATTGATGTGACGGGCGCGCAAGTCCTCTTCGAGTGTACGCGTCGGCGTGTTTAATGACTCGCACGTCATTTTGATTTTTGTTACGTATTGCGCGCCGAAGTCGTGTATTGTGATTTTTGCGAATTCCTTCGCGTGCCATTCGTCATAGCCGATTTTTAACGGGCGTATGCCGTACGTGTCGTAAATTTCGCGTATGTACCTTGCAACAACGTCGTCGTCGATTACGTTGCCGTCGACGATACGTACAAGCCCCGCCGCCGACCATTGCTTGTAGTCCTTTTTTTCGGGGTTGGTCGGCGAGTCCGTCGATTGTAAGTCGCCCGCTTTCGCCGATGTAACAAAGTACATCGTGTACAAGTATTTTGTCGGGTCGTTCGGGCGCATAAACAAAAAGGTGCAGGCGCACAAGTCGTTTGTTTCCGCAAGGTCAACACCAACAACGCACCATGTCTTTTTGAAGTCGTCGAGCGTAAAGGTGCCGTCGCAAGCAACGATGTCGGAAAGACGCAACCAAGCCGCCGCCGACAATTGTTTCAAGTTAAAGTCTTTCGCGAGTATATACGCGCGGTCGGTGTTGCTTTTGCTTGCGATGTCGACTTTTTCGCGCAAGTATGACCATTTTTTTGCAATGCCGACAAGGGGGTTTGACTTTTGCCATGTCCTTTCGTCGTTCCAAATTTCTGCCTCGCTGTCCTGCGTGTAAAGCCATATCAACCAACGGTCGGCGGTTTCCTCGCCGCGTAACACCTTGCGGGCGGCAATCAAGCGTTTGTCAAGATAACCGTCGCGCACGATACCTTCGGTTGTGATTTCAAAATACAACGGCTCGTCCTGCGTAGACAATGACGTTTGCAACGGCAATACCATTGACGCGTCCTGCATTTCGTGTACTTCGTCGACAATAACGGTTTTTAAGTTTCGCCCTTCGAGTGCTTTTTGACGCGCCGACATTTTTTTGATTGTCGCTTTGTTTTGCGCCGAAAATTTACCCGTTTTTTTGCGTTGTTTGGGGTTTCCGAAAAATATGCCCTTGACGGTCTTTTTTGTGACGCGTTCAATCGACCTTGACTCCTCGCGAAAAGCGTTGATACAATCAAAAATCAAACTTGCCTGCTCGTAGTCGTTCGACGCGCACATCACTTTTTGACCCGCCTCGCCGCAAACCCAATCGGCAAGCACTAACGCCGCCGTGAAAGGTGTCTTGCCGTTTTTGCGCCCCATAAGCAAGAGCACTTCTTGAAAGCGGCGCACCCAACGCCCGTTGTCGGACGTTTCGGGGTCGTAGATGTAAAAGCCGAATATTGCCTCCGCGATTGCTTTTTGACAAAGCGCAAGTTTGAAAGGCTTGCCCGCGAACGGTGCCTCAAAGTGCTTGACTTCTTTTTCGATAAAATTTATGCGCTTATGTGCGGGAGCAAGGTCAAAACGGTACACGTCGGAGCGGTGCAAAATATCTTGAATAAGCCCTTCAAGAGTTGTTTGCAATTCGCGCCCGACAAGTATTTCACCCGCGCGGCACGCCTTGTAATATTCGATTAAATAACTATGCCGACCGCCGACATCGGGGTTTATTGCGCGCCAACCCTGCAACGGCGTGATGTTGGGGTTTATCGGCAACCAATCGACCGCGACCGCCACCGCGTCCGCGTTATTCGTCGTCGTATTCGGACAAGCCGTCGTCGTCGTCATTATTCAACGCTCCCAACATTTCCTTGTTTAACTTTTGCATACAAGACGCATATTGCGCCATGTACCGCGTCCGAGCCTTACCTGCCGCCGTTTCCTTTTGCACGGTCGGGTTGCGGCGGTCGTATATCAAAAGCGGCAATGTCTTTATCATTTCCAAGTCTGCCCACAATTCGGCAACTTTGCGTATAAGCGCGTCGTTGACTTGCAACCGCGTTGCGTCCGCGCCCGCGTCCGTGTAAAGGTCGACGAGCCGTTTGTATTCGTCGTCGGCAAGTTCCGACTTTGATTTTTTTGCGGTATCTTTTGCCATGTGCCGCCTCCGTGTTTTTATTTTCAAAAGTTTTCGGAAAAAAAGTCAAATTTTCCTTGTGTATGCAAAATGATTTCGGCTGGCAGTCTTTTCGACTTCCGAAAATTTTTGCGACGACGGGGGGAGTTAATCGCGATAACGCGCAAAATAATTCTCAACCCAACCGACCGCCGCGTCGCGCGCCGATGTCGGCAACCCCGCTTGATTGATACGTGCAATACACTCGACCTTCGGTGTCGCGATGTGTACAAGTTCGGCGTTGTATTCCTTGACGAATATGTCACGGTCGAATTTATCGGGGTACATACCTATGATGTACGCGTCTTGCCACTTGCGCCGCGCTGTCGCCGTGCGTATTTCGTCAAGCAACATATCGCGTATATTAAACGCAACGCGTTTGACCGCGTCGGGCTTGTCGTAAGCCCCGCAAATACATATCGCCCGATGTATCGCGTCAAGGTCAACAACGATGTCATTGCGTGTTGCAACTGCGTTGACGTACGTATTTTTGCCCGCATACGGCGCGCCGTATATTAAATACACGTGCTTTTGACCGACGGTGTTGCCAAACCGTCCGTGTGTTAGGTTGTGACAGTCGTGGCATAGCACTTCGATGTTGTCGGGGTTTAACGTGATTTGCGGGTCGTCGATGTTGTCGAGCGTTAATTCGATTTTGTGATGTGCGCGCAAATACGAGATGTCAAATACACCCCCGCATATTGCGCAAATACCGTTGCTTTTGATTTTGCAAGCCTGCGCCAAGTCCAAAAAGTCCTTGCGGCAATAAAACGCGTGTATCGGGTCAAGTGCCATTTTATACGCCCTCCGTTTGGTCGGGCGGTATTACGCCGCGCTCTGCAAGTTCAAGTGCCTTTTTGCGCAATTCGATTGCCTGCGGGTCGCGGGCGTATTCGTCCGAAAAGCGGTTGATAAGCAAGAATTGTATCATATTTCCGTCGGCTTTTGCGTGCCGCTTGTAAGTCGTCGTTTTTGACCCTGTGACGTTGCCTTCCTTGTCCTTGTATTCGACCGTTGTCGTTTCGATGTAGTCATAACCCATTGCAACTTCAAACGATTTGTTGATTAAATCGGTTTGCAACGCTTTTTTTGCTTTGTAAAGTGTTTCGGTCAATTCGGGGTACTTTTTCTTGTATTCTGCCCATTGCGTTTTTCCGACTTTGTAAAATTCGCAAATTTGACCTTCAGTCACACCGCACCGCACGTACCTTTCAATGTCTGCCAAATAAGGTTTCACCTTATTTGCGTATTGACACTCGCCCCCGCGTTTTTTCTTTTCGCCCGAAGTGCCAACGCCCGCTTTTTCGGCGGGAGCGGGAGCGCGGGTCTTTTTGGGGGTGTTTTTTGTTTGTTTCGGCATTATTTGCCCTCCTTTTGGTCAAGTATGATTTTTGCGATTATGTAAAACGGCAAAGCCGCAAGCGCAATCAATAACGGCACGCAACAGGCGAGCCAAGACGCGGCAATCGCGTCGCAAGCCTTGCAAATAAGCAAGATTGCGGAAAGCGGGACACAAAAGACGATTACGACAAAAAACGCGATGTACAACAAACTCAATATCACGGCAAAAACTTTCATTTTTTCCCCCTGCAAAGTTTGATACTTAAAATCGCGTAATTGTCGTCGAGTCCAAAACCGCAATTTTTCAAAATGTGCGTCACGGTCGCGCAAACCTGCCGCCCCGTGTATTCGGTGCCCGTGAATTCGCGCAAAATCAGCATATCGCCGACGGCAAAGTCGCGGTCGTTTTTGCGCAACTCGGCTTTTTTGCGTCCGCTTTTAACGTCCGTAAAATGTTGCGGCAAAATTTTCAAGTCGTGAATTTTAGCCATTGTTTTTACCTCCGAAAATAAATAATTTTTCAACGCGGGAGTGTTTCTCGCGGTTGTTCAAGTGTGTTGTTGTTTGCCGTTCCCAAATACACGTAAAGTCGGACGGCGCGTCGTATTCGCTTATAACGACGATGTGCCCGTCGCGGGCGCGGTTGCGGCACCATTGCCAAAATTCCGATGTGTCGAATTTTTGACCGTAACCGATACCTTCAGCGTACGGCGGGTCGCAATAGATAAGCACTTTTTTGTGTTTCGGAAAAATCAACTCGCGATAATCGCAACAACCGACCAAGATGTTGTGCAGGTTTGGGAGTTGACGTACAAAGTTTGCTTTGCTTTCCTCGAAGTAGTTGCGGACGGTGCCGCCTTTGGTCTTTGCTGTCGCGCCGTAACAACCGCCGTACACGCGGGCGTTGTAAGACGCAAAAAGCAAGATTGCCGCGCGGTACCAAGTCGCGTATTTTTCGGGGTTGTCGCGCACGTCGTAATATTCGTCACGCGTCGGCGTATGTAGTAGGTCGAGCAATGTAGGGTTGTCAAGGCAAGCCTCGATAAGCGCGCCCGCAAGCGGGTCAACGTCGTTGCCGAGCCTGTGTTCGCATTTGATTTTGTCAATGATGTTAAACCCGCCGACGAACGGCTCGACATATTCGTCGATGTTGTTGCGGTCGATAATGTCTTGCAATATCGGCACAATGTCGCCCGCAATTTTTGCTTTACTCCCGATGTATTTCACGTTGTTTGCCTCCTTTTTGGGCACGTCTTGCCATTTTGACGTATATGTACGCGCCCGACACATACACGCTTGTTTTTGCGTTAAATTTCAACATTTCGTAACCGCTGTACATCTTTTCAAACGTTGCGCGGCGGTCGAGTTTTTCACCAACAAGGCGGTTGACCTTGTTGCGGGTGAATTTGCAATCGGCGATGGTGATTTGCGGCTTTTCCAAGTTCTTTGACGCAACATAACGCTTTGTGCCGCGCGGGTCTTTCGATATGTAACGCGCCATGCCCTCGTAACCGTTTTCGTCAGCCTGTAAGCGACGCGTTTGTGTGCGGGCACCGTTTCGCCATAACTTTTCGGCAACATCGCGGTTGGGAAAGTTTGTCACAAAGTGGTGATGTACGCGCTTTTTGCCTTTTTCCTCGTCGTCGTCGAATTCCGTCACGTAGACGTATTTTAACGGCGGGAGGTTGTGTCGTTCGGCGTAATATTTCAAGCGGCGAAAGTATTTTGCCATTTCCCTTTGCGCCGACTCTATCGACGGGGGCAACTTTGCGGTTGAATAAGTGACGGTGCCCCATATATCGTCGTCGGTAAAGTTCGTGTTGATTAGCCGAATAAGGTTTTTTGTCGCGTTCTTTGCATTGAGTCGCTTTTGCGTTTCGCGGCTTGTCTTTTCTTTGCGTGCCCGCACGGTTGATTTGTGCGTATTCCATATCGGGTAAATTTCACACTCCAAGACATTGCCGCTTTTGATTGTCTTTGTGCGATATTGCACGATGTGCGGGTCATTGAGTAGTTGCAACCGTTCGTCGTCCGTGTCCGTGTACGCATAGATGTCGTCAAGGTCGTAACGTTCGGGGTCGAGTGTATATTTTGCCATGCTTGCCTCCTTGATGTAGTAGACAAGGACAATGACGCGGGGGTCTTGCCCCCGCACCCCCCGCAAGGCTCTGGAATACAACACGGGGGCGCAACCGTTAAACGTGCCGATGTGCTTTTATTCCTTCAAGTCGGGTGCCGTGCTTTTCCTTTGACGTTGTGTGTTTGTCCGTCGCTTGTCTTGCAACGTAGCACACCCGCCAAACGGACGAGTCAAACGTTGCATACGCAAAATTTGCTTGCGCAAATTCGGTGCGTTTGACTCTGTTTGTTGGTGTGCCTATACGTTGACAAGGCGACGGAATAAAACACACAACTTGCAATCGGGCAAGTAATACTTCGTCGGTAAGATAATACTTCATTACAAGCCCGTAAAAGCACACGACTTGACCTTGCAAAAGGTGTTGACAACCGCGCCGTAAAGTGCTATAATATACACGGTTTGGTTGATGTTCACGTCAACTTCGGGTGCCGTAAGTGCCAAACAATCACGACACCCCCAAATTGTCCTTGATGTACGGTTATGTATTTTCCGTATCGCCCGCCTTCGGTGTGCTTGCACCGTCGGCGGGTTTTGTTTTGTTTGTTGATAACTCCGCGTCAAGTTTGAAAATTATGCGGCGTATAAGTTCGCTTTTTTTCGTACAACCAAACTTGCGCAATGCGGCGCACGAAAACACGCGCTCCGCAACATCGCGGGGAATTTCAACCGTTAAATTATATACGTCAATGTTTTGTCGACGCGCGCGCGTGCGCGCGGTACTTATATTTAATGTCGTATCATTTTTTACATCGGGCACGAGCGCAATTTCTCGCGGGTCGTATATATCGTCCGTATTGCAAACAAGCGTATCGCATATCACCTTAAATTGTTTTGGTGTAGGCAAACACACATCGTTGACAATTTTGCTTAAAAGCGACTTGTCGACGCGCGGGTCGACGCGATGTACCGCGTCGAGCACTTCTTTTTGCTGTATGCCTTTTGTTGACATTACTTTTTTATAGTGCGACATTTCAAACTCCTTTGCCCACCCCACGCAGGGGCGGGCGATTTCTTGATTTTAGATTAAAGGCAAAAGCCGAAGGACACGCCGCACGCGCTGCTCGCGCCGTTGTACCTGACAATGCCCGACGCAATGACAAGGTAGAAGTCAGTCGCACTCGCCGCAGAAGGCGAACGGAGCCACCAAACGCACGCGGCACCGCCGCGACGTTTGACGCGGTTTTTGGGCTTTTCAAAATACTTGTATTGTTCGCCTTCGTCGTTGCCGCCGTCTGTCGCGTCCGCGCCAACAATTTCGACTTCGGAAAACAAAAACAACTTGTCGACGGTCATTTCGATTTCGTCGGAGCCGCCGCCTTTGGTCGTAGTTTTTGCGACGGGTTGTAATACCGCGTGTACATCGTCGGGCAAAAGATTTTCAATGCGTTGCATATAGATGGTGCGCATTTTGCTTTTTGCCCAACCGCCCGCGTTTGTGTTGCTTGCGTTCATTTCAAACCAACCGTCGAGCATACCTTTTATGCCGAAAGTAATGCCCGCCGTGTTTTCGATTTCCGAGTCGAGCACATCGTGGTTAAAATCAAGTATGACGGCGGTTATGACTTCGCCCGATTTCAAGGTGATGTCTTTTGTGTCACCGACACGGAAGTGTGCCGCCGCCTTGCCGCTTTTTGCAATTTCGGCGATTTCGTCCCATGTCAGCATTTCAAGCGGGCGGCGGTATTTTATGCCGTACTTTTTCGCGACCGTGTCAAGCGCGTATGTGACCGCGTCCAAACCGTCGTTGGGGTTGTCCGCAACGTGATTTGCGACCGCGTCGTCAATTTCCGTGATAACCGCAGTTGCGACGGCGGTTGTAAGTTCTTTTTTCTCTTTGTCTGTCATTTCGTTTGACTCCTTGATAATTATTTGTTGCGGCAAAAGCGTTTTATCGTCGATGTACACGTCCGCAAATACCTTGCGCGTGTCGCCGCCGTACATCGCGACGTTTTCTTTGACGTTTTCGTTTATGTAGTCGAATATCAAGCCTTGATTTTTGCACCATGTGACCGCGTCCGCAAGTTGTTGACCTGCGCGGCACGTCCACAAAATAATGATGTTGCCGTCGGCTTTTTGACGCTTTACGAATTCAATTACGGTCGGTATCGGCGCGCCGATGTCGGGGTATTTGTTTTCGCAAAGCGTGCCGTCAAAGTCGACCGCAATTATGCGTGGGCGGGAATTACACATCGTCGTCGGTGTCGTCGTTCGGTGCCGCCGTCTGCACGGGCGTTGCGGGGTGATACGGTGTAATTTTAAGACACAACCCCGCGTTACCACAAAACAAGCCGTTGCCGCCCGTCTTGTCAGTGGTGACTTCGATTGCCGCGTCGGGCGTTTTGTTGATACTGTTTATCAGTTCGCCAAGTTCCTTGATTGTAAAATCTTGCATTTTTATTTGTCCTCCGATTTTTGTTTTTGAATTTCGCCGACGGTGTACCCGTACTTTTTGCAAAGTCGACGCAACCGTCGTAAAAAGCGCATTGTTTTTATTGCGCCTGCACGCACGTTAAGAATTAAATTTCCGTTAATGTCGGAGCCGATGTATTGTTCAACGGGTATTGTTAAAACAATTTCGGCGCGGTGCGGTACGCTTGCCATGTCACACCTCAAATTGCGTACCGTCGGAATACGTCGCCTTTATCACAACCGCGCTTTTACTGCCCGCCGAAAGAGAAAGGCGCAGGCGCGCGAATTTGAATTGCGACGAAAGCACAACACCGTCAATAACGGCAATGCCCGCCGCCGTGACAATTTCGCATAATTCGGGCGTGAGTTTGATGTTGTGCGCGTCGCAGTAGTCCGATATGCTGTTGATGTTTTGACGCAACTTTGCGATGTTCTTTTCGCGAAGTTCTTTTTTCTGCTTGTCTTGACGGTACATTTGCGCGTCGTAACAGTCGCACTTCATTGTTGCCGCCTCGTCTGCGTCCGCGTCGCTTTTGTAAGGTGCGACGGGTATGGTTCGTTTTCCTTTTGCAAACTTGCAATGCGGGCGGTGTTGCTTTCGATTTTCTTTTCGTAAAGTTGTTTGACGTATTCGACCGCCGCCGCGTACGACTCGCAAAAATGCAGGTCGTAAACTTCCATTGTCGACTTTCGCACGATGTTTGCGCTTGATAGTTTGCCGTTGCCGTGCACAACGGA
This sequence comes from uncultured Christensenella sp., assembly GCA_910585705.1. Lineage (GTDB taxonomy): Bacteria > Bacillota > Clostridia > Christensenellales > Borkfalkiaceae > Coproplasma. The sequence goes on along the minus strand of CAJUER010000002.1, from coordinate 266,767 downwards.
GTACGTTTTCGGCGTTTCTTTTACGACGGTAAATTCAACGATTGTGCCGAGCCGCCAACTTGTGTTGACTCCCCATAACCGTTTTGCCGCGTCCGTCGGGTTGGTTTGGTTGTGTGCCATGTTTGCCTCCTATAAATTGAATATATCAAAGAGTGATACTTGCGCCCGTTCCGCGTTCAAACGCTTAACGCCCGCGTCGTACTCGTCTTTGTCGATTTCAAAGCCGATAAAATCGCGTTGCAACTTATGTGCCGCAACCGCCGTCGAGCAACTGCCCATAAACGGGTCAAGTATGATGTCGTGCGGTTTCGTGTGTTGCTTGACGATACGTTGTAAAAGGGGTATCGGCTTTTGGTTTTGATGTATTTGCTCGTTGCCTGTAACGCGGGGAAAAGCCCACACATCGTCGTATCGGGGCACATCGGAGTTAAACGGTGCGCGCCCTTTGTTTGCGTAAATAATAAACTCGTACCGCTTGCCGTATTGTGCGCCCAAGTCGCCCGCCGTATGGTTGCCCTTGTCCCACACAATGATGTTTTTAATCGTAAAGCGGGTTTCGATTTGCTGTTTGAAAAAGTCGACTTTGTCCGAATTGCAAAACATATAAAGCGGGGTATTGTCTTTCATAACGTCGTACAACAACGGTATCAAGTCAATAATGAGTTGCGGGTTGTCGTCGTTTGCAATGGGCTTGCAAAACTTGTCTTGCCTGTTTTGACGGTGTCGGGTTTGGTAGTTGATAAGGTACGGCGGGTCGGTGATTACGCAATCAACGAGCACCCCCCCCCGTAACATATCGCGCAACCCGACAAGACAGTCGACGTTGTATATGTTGTTGCGTTCGATTATCATTTGCCGCCGCCCTCGAAGTAAATTTCTTTTATTGTGCGCCCGTCGCGTTTGCGTGGTACGTAGTCCATAAAGTCGCAAGAGCCGTGTATATAACGGTTGTTGCACCAACGTTGCAAGTCTTTCAAGATTTGCGGCGCGGTGGGTTTGCGATAAATTCGTACGTCGGGCGTGTACCCGCAATTTTCAATCATTTTGACGCGGTACAAGTCCTCGTCAATCGTTGTGTCGTAGTTTGTAAGCATATAGACGGTCAAGCGGCTTTGGTGCTTTGTGCACACCTTTTTGAACGTCCGCAAGCCTTTTATGATTGCTTTTTCGTTTTTCATAAAGTCGAAAGCAAAGTGAAAACAGTCAGTTTTGATTTTGACTAACATCGCCGCAATTTCGTCGGTAATAAACCGCGCGTCGAGTCCTTGCGTGATGTCGACTTTTGCGCCGCTGTCGATAAGTTGTTGCAATAATTCGTTACGGTCGCGGCAAGCAAGCAAATTTGCGTCAAGTAACTTGATGTACTTTTGCCCCCGCCAAAATTCCGACAAGTCCGCAACCTTCAGCGATTGCAAGCCTTCTTTTTTGCTAACAATGCAAAAGCCGCAGTTGTTCGGACACCCGCGCGTCAAAAAGCCGTATGCGGTGTTTTTGGTCAATTCGGGGTACAACGAATAATCGGGGTATATGTGCTCGATTTCGGGCGGCAGGTCGCCGTCTTTCGTCTTTGTGTAAACTTCTTTGCCGTCCTTGACGGTAATTGCAAAACCCGTGCCACCGAGTCGTACATCGTCCGATTGTAAGCAAAGATTTTTAATCGTCGTGTATTCGTCGCCGAAAACTTTGCTCGCGTAAATACGGTCGTATCGGTTAAGCGGCAAAACCATTTCGACTTCGTCGCCGTGCTGTTTGTGCCACGCCGATATTTTCATTAAAGCAAGGTTGGGGAAGTTGTGACTGTCGACATCATATAAACCGACTTTCATTTGTTGCCGCCTTTGTTTGTCGGTGCGGGCGCGGTATGGTCGGCACCTTTTGCAAGGTCAACCCCGATTATGACGGGTGCCGCGTCCGACACGGGTTTGATGTTTCCGATAAAACAGTTTTCGTTTTCAAAGAAGGTCAACTTTTCGCCGCCGTCCGACGGTGCGTACTTTTTGAAGTTGACGGCGTAATTGATGTCGGTCGTGTGCTTGCAGTCGCCGCCCGAATACACGCAATTTGTTTTCGAGCAACGCGTATTCTCACCGTTGCACAAATAAAGTACGGTCGGTGCCGTCGACTTGTCTTTGCGTTCGTGTGCAGGTATCGACATACATCACCTCCGACGCGGGTTGCGATGTTGTCCCGCGTTCGGGCACGTCGCAAAGTGTGATACGTAACCTTTGCCGTCGACGACGGGTACAAGCCCGCCGACCTGTGACTGTTTAATTATCGTGCCTTTGATAACCTTGCCCGACTCGGTAACAATGGTGTCGGTGCCCTTGATGTTGTCTTGATAGTCGACCGCGTCCGCATTGCAAGGCATTTTGCGCCCGCTTTCGGTCGTAATAAAAATGATGTTTGCGCCGCAACTGCGGCATTGTGTGATGTTGTGCGTCATTTTGTCTGCTCCTTGTAAAATTTGCAATGTGCCGCCGACGGGTCGTTGCTGTCGCGTGGGCGGGGGTTTAATTCGCGTTGCTCTTGTTCGGTGCCGTCGTCGCAACAACACCGACCGTCACAACCTGTTGCAAGTGCCTTTTTTGCGACGGTGCGCTTGTATAGTGACGACCATGCAAACCAATGTCGGCAAGTGCCGCAACGTGTTTCGTTTGTCATATACCGCCTCCGATAAGGTCGAATATTGATACTTGCGCTTTGACGACGTTTAACCGTTCCGTGCCCTGCGAGTAATAGTCGGGGTCAAGTTCAAAGCAAATATAATGTCGACCGAGTTTGTGGCACGCAACGGCGGTTGTAAGACTGCCCGCGAACGGGTCAAGTATTACGTCGCCCGCCTTTGTAAATGCGTTGATTAAATCAATAAGCACCGACAACGGCTTTTGCGTCGGGTGGAAGGTGCCGTCTTTCAAAAGGTCGACGCGGTTGTGCGTGATAATGCGGGTCGGGCTGTCCGACGATGTGTAAATCAATTCGCAGTCACTCATTGTCAAGCCGCGTTGCCCTTTGTCCCATACGACCCAACCTTTTTTGCCTTGCGGCAAGTATTCGTTGAAGTAGTTTGCACCGAAAACGATTTGATTGCGGGACGTTTCAAACATCAAATCAAAGTATCGTTTGTCGGGCGGTGCCGCGTCCCAAGACTTTTGCGCGTGGGCTTTGCGGGAGTGTTTCGGGTTGCGGGCGACATATTCTTTTTGCCCGTCAATTCCGATACCGTACGGCGGGTCGGTGACAAGCCAATCGGCGACGAGTCCTTGCGTCCGCATTTGTTGCATACCGATAATGCAATCAAGGTTGTAAACGCTGTCAAGTTCGATTATCGGCGCGGGCGGTGGGGAGTACGTCATTTAGTGCCCCCCCCCCCCGCAAACACATCGCCGTTTAACCCGTTTGCCGCCGCCTCCGCGCGCACGTCGTCGTATTTGTCTACGTGCCCGCAAGGGTTTTGCCATGTGTTACAAAAAAGCACGCGGGAGCCGTCGTACGACCGCCCGTTTGATATTTCGCCGCGCGGCGCGCCGCATATCGGGCACACCCAACGCAATTTGACGTTTATGCCATGCGCGCCGTCGTGTTCGGCGCGTGCAGGTATGTAAACCGTTTTAATCGGTGCGTCAGCCTTGCCGCCCTTGATTTCAACATCGGTCGATGTAGGCAATTTTAAGCCGTCGATTTGTAGGACGTACGCCCGCGTAATTTCTTTGACGCGCGACTTGCGAAAGTGCAACTCGCCGCGCGGTTTGCGGTCGATGTAATACCCGATAATTTTTGTATTTTCCGAGTCGGGGCATTGCAAGTACGTTGCGAGCGTGTCTTTGTGTAACGTTCCCCAATCGACATCATCGTCCCAAAATACAATGCGGACGAGTTGCCCGACAAATTCGTTAAGTTTTGCGCTTTCGTGTTTTTGCAACGGGGTCGACTTTATCGCGTCAGCCGCCGCCCGTGCCGCCGCCTTTTTTGCGTCCAACATTCGGCGTGGCACAACGACATTAAAGTGACAGTCGTTGCAACACCTGCCAAATTTTTCGACGGGGTCGGGGTTGTTTCCGTGCCCCGTGAATTCCTTGCCGCAAATACAACATTTTGTCAATTTCATTTGTCACCTCCGCTTGTCGCCCGCAAGACGTTGTTTATTGCCTTTTGTGCTATTATTCCGAGCGGGTCACGCGTCACAATAAACGTCACAACGCGCCCGTCAAAGTATCGTGTCGTTATGAATTCGTCAAGGGTTTGCGGCTCCTTCCGATAAAACACGTCGTCGACGCTGTCGAACGCCGCCTTCAGTAACGGCGCAACGTGCTTTCGGACAAATTCGGCGCGCTGTTTGCTATCGTCTTTTACCGCGTCCGCGTTGCGCTTGATAAAGTAACCGTAAACGCAACGGGAGCCGTCGCGGGTGCAGTCGTATGTATCATTTAACACCCCGTCAATAACGGCGGTAAAGTGCCCCGATACATTGCATACAATGCGCCCCTTCGGGAGTTCGTTTTCGCGTAAATGAACGGTGCAACCTTGCCCGATGTGCATTGTCGGCACCCATTCAAAGCCGTAATGCGCCATAACCTTTTTGAACGTGTCGGGGTAAACACCCGTGCGGGCGTTCGATATTTTGCGTTTGCGCTTGCCTATGCGTTCGCTTTTTGCAAGTTCGTTTATAAGGTCGTAAACCTCTTTGTACGGGCGTTGCGCCGCGATTGCCGCCGCCCTGCAAGCACAATCACCCGTTGTACCCTTAAAGCCTGCGTCAGCGCGCCCGCCGTCGTTAAATACAAACTTCATTTGCCCGCCTCCAATAATTCGGGGTTGTCGTGCATATTCCCGATAATTTCAATGGCGGTCAGCCTTTGACCGTTACGTTGCGTCATTTCGTCGTCGGCGAGTTTGAAAAGCGGTACCCACCCAAACCCGCGCGCAACGAATATAAACACGCCGAGCGCGTCGTATTGAATTATGCCGACGTAGGTTTTGCCTTCGTACTTGATACGGGCGATGTCGTCCTCAAAAACGCGCTTGTTGTTCTTGTCGGTAACGCCCGTGAATTCGCCGACGGTGTCGCGCGGCACTTCGAGCCAATCAAACCCGAATTTGTCGGGGTCTGCATAAGTCACAATGCACGGCGTACCGTCGGGCAAATAGAATAAACCGCCTTCAACAAACGCGCCTGTGTCGGGTCGTTTCCCCCTGTAAATGCGTTGCCTGTTCATACATCAACCCCCATACTCTCCGCAACTTTCCATAAGTTGCCGCCGATGTGCCCAATCTTAAAACCCGTTGTGAAGTGCTGTCCTGTGCAGTCGTATTGCGACGGTGCCGCGTATGTTGCGTGATTTTCCCACAAATACGCGGCGAATTCGTCCTTCGTGCCCTCAAATTCAAACGGGGTCTTGTAAAGTATCGTGTAATATTCGGGGTAATTGATGTCGGGCGTAATAATTACGCGGTCGGCGGGTTGTCCGATTTTCTTTAATTGACGACGGGCACCGTTTATTGCGTCCGCATAATTGTCGTACCCGTTGCGCCGTTCGGTCGGGTCTTTGATGTGCTTGATTTTGTTGTAACGCCATAACAAAAAACGCAAGCGGGTGTTGTAGTTCTCGTTTTCGATAAGTCCTTGCATTATTTCGCCGCCTCCGTCGTCGTGATGTACGCTTTGACAACGCCGCCAATGCGAGTCAAAACAAAGTGCTTGATGTCTTTTGCGTTCGCCGTCAAATTGACAAGCAACGCCTCAATGACATATTTGTTTTTGTATTGCAAGCCGTTCACAAATACGGTGTCGGGTACCCCGAACGCCGCAAGCGGGTTGCAAGTTGTTTCGGTTTGGTTGTTGCTCATAGTGTGCCTCCTATGGTTTTTTGGTTTAGTTGCTTTCTTTTGCGATGTAGTCGTTAATAGCCGCCCTCAAAACATCGCTAAACTTCAAGTCTTTGCGGGCGGCAATTTTTACCAACTGCTCTTGCGCGGGTTTTCCGATTTGCGCACTTATAGTCACGCGCTCGGTTTTGGTTTCCTTGCTTTTATCTGCCATGTTGCACCTCCTGTAAAATAAAAAATAGACTTGTCGCATTGACAAGTCTATGTAAAATTATGTCGTAAAAAATAAATAGGCTTGTCAATTAACAAACCTATTGTAGAATATCAATTTGTCGCTTTTTTTATTGTTTCATAAAAAAAAGTATGCTACAATATGCCTTGATAAAAGGAAAAATTATGAAAACTATTCTTCTTACCCCTTCCGACGATATTCAGACCGCGATAAACGGGCTCGAAGGCGGGGCGACCGTGTACCTTAGCGCGGGAATTTACAGACAAAAAACCGAAATCCGCGCGGACAACGTTAAAATTATAGGCGAAGACCGTGAAAAGACGATAATTACTTTTGACGATTACGCCAAAAAAACGCACGCGGACGGTCGGGAATACAACACTTTCCGCACTTACACGCTTTGCATAAGCGGCAACAACGTCAGCCTTGAAAACCTTACGGTGGAAAACTCCGCAAAGGACCCCGTAACTCAGGGTCAATGCGTTGCGCTTTCCGTTCACGGCAAACTTTTCCGCGCGAAAAACGTTACTTTGAAATCCACGCAGGACACGCTTTTTCTCGCCCCTTTCCCCGACGACCTTATAATAAGGTACTCGGGACTGACCGACGACGAAACCTATTACGACGGGTTTATTCCGCGCAATCAGCTTTACTGCGAGGGCGGTTGTCTGCACTTTTTCGAGGACTGCACAATTTGCGGCACGGTCGACTATGTTTTCGGCTGTGCAGAAGCATACTTTACACGCTGTAAATTCCTTTCGCTGGACGACGGCAGAAGCAACGGCTTTGTTGCCGCGCCCGCGCACTCCTTGAAGCAGACGCGCGGATTTTGCTTTATCGACTGCGAATTTTTAAGCGGCGGTGCGAAAGAGCAAAGCGTTTACCTTGCAAGGGCGTGGCGCGACTTCGGAAAATGCGAATTTATAAACTGCACTGTCGGCAAATGTATAAACCCCGCGCTGTTTGACAGGTGGAACGATACCTACCGCGACAAAACGGCGAGGTTTTCCTTCTTCGGTTTACGCGGCGGGCTTGCACCCGTAAGCTGGGCGAAAGCGCTCGGTAAAGATGAGGCAGATGAAATTATAAATTATTTCAATACGAAATTTAAGGAAAATATGCGTTGAATTTGGCGGTTTTTGCCATATGCGCACTCCACGTCATTTTGAACGCAATAAAAAGTCCGCTTTTTCAAAATCAAATTTTTTCAATGGTCAACTTGAATTTATTGCCGTTTAAAAACCTTAATATCAATTTTTCTTGGTTCAGTTCCGACGAGCCCGAAAAAAAGTCCTGTAAAATAATATCGAGTTCCGCCGCAACCTCCGCCGCGCTTATGTCCTTTCCCTTTAATGATTCGAACAAATCCGCCGAACAAAGCTTGTCGACCGATCTGTTGTTTTTTTTGTTTTCAAATTCGTTATCGCTCTTCATTTAAGTTTTTCCTTTATCTTTTTCAGTGTTTAAATTGTTACATTTAATAAGATTAAGCGCGTAAACGTCGCCGTCCTCGAAATGCAAATACTGCGTATCGCCTATGCGGCGGAACTCGCACAAAAAATAATCGTCTAAAATAGTAACAATTTCATCTAAAAGTTCGCATCTGTCAACCGAATTATCTTTAATCCTTCTCGTTAAAAAAGCACCTCCCGTAATTATTTTTTCACACTTTAATTTATGTAAAAAAATAAAGTGTGCTTAAAAGAAGCACACTCCGGAATGCACTTGTTTGAAGTTTTGTCACAAACCTAAACACTATAACGATGTTATCGCCTATAAAGTGCATTACCTGCAATTAATATTGGCAATAACATAAATTAATTGATATTGATATTAGTTATAGTAAAAGTTTGTGACTATCACAGTTTAACACATTAAACAAAAAAATACAAATGTATTTTAAAAATTTTTTAAATTGCCCCCAACCTTTCCGAACTCAGCAAAAATCCTTATTGTAACCCTACTTGCTCGGTGAAAAGACCTCTTTATAAAAGCCCTCCTGCGGGGAGGGTGGATTGCCCGTCAGGGCAAGACGGGTGAGGTCATGAGGTCATCACCTCATCAGTCGCTTACGCAAGCTCCGCGACAGCTTCTCTAAGAGAAGCCTTAAATTAAGGATAAAATTTTCGGCACACCGCAGAACGAAAGAATGATGTAACAAAACTATCTTACGGCAATTATAGCAAAGTTTTCTAGCCTTGTCAACAAATTAGGTAAGTTATCTTTTATAATTTAATTATGCAAATTTTTGTGGATAGACTTAACAAACTTATAGACGAAAATAAAATGAGCAAATACAAGCTGGCGCAAGATATCGGCGTAAGTAAACAAGCCGTACTTTGGTGGTGTAGCGGAGTGAACGAACCTAAAATTTCTTATCTTAAAAAGATAGCCGAGTATTTCGACGTAAGTTGCGACTATCTTTTGGGATTAGAGGACGAAAACGGAACAAAAATTTAGTTACGCAAACTTTGCGACAGCTTCTTGAAGAGAAGCCTTAAATTAAGGATAAGTTTTTCGGCAAGATTTAAAAATTAATAATGTTTATATAATAGAATAAAGGCGAAATAAATTAACAACGCAAAAAACAGCGCCGCGCGGGTTAAAAACCCGCGCGGCGCTTTCGCATTTCTCTTTGTCGTTTTACAAACGCGTTATTCTGTTAAACTTTGTTCTGAACGCAGTGAAAAATATTTATTAACTTAACTTTAAAAAACTTACTCGGTAAAACCGAAGTATTCTGCGGCGTTGTTGTAGCAGACGTCCTCGACAATTTTGCCGAGCGTTTCCAGCTCCGATTCCGGATACTGTCCGCTTTCAACCAAATTGCCGAGCATTTGGCATAAAATTCTTCTGTAATATTCGTGGCGCGGATAAGCAAGGAAGGAACGGCTGTCCGTAAGCATACCGACGGACTGCGCTACAAGCCCGACCTGCATAAGCGTTTCAAGATTTTGGCGCATACCGTCCTGCTGGTCAAGGAACCACCAAGCCGTACCGACCTGTACCCTGCCCTTCACTCCTTCCTTCTGGAAGCAACCGGCAAGCACGCTTAAAGCGTAGTTGTCGCGCGGGTTTAAGCAATAAAGTATGGTTTTGGGCAGGCTTCCGCCGTTGTCGAGTTCGCCCAACAAAGCCGAAAGCTTTTCCATATAAACCGAATCCTCAATGGCGTCAAAACCCGTATCGGGTCCGATTTTTTTGAGCATAGACTTCGAGTTGTTTCTGAGCGCGCCGATATGGTACTGCTGAACCCAGCCGTACTTTGCGTACTGCTTGCCGAGAAATACGAGGATATAACCCTTGTACTTATCCTGCTCCTCTTCGGTTACGGGCTTACCCTTCATACCTTTAAGGAATACGGCGTTCGCTTCTTTATAAGTTGCGGGCGCGTAGTGAACCACGTCGAGCGCGTGGTCGGAAAGCTTACTGCCCATACTGTCGAAAAATTTAATTCTGTCCGCAAGCGCGTCGCATAAATCCTGCAAGCATTTTATCGGCTTTTTGACCACACCCGAAAGCTGCTTAACCCAACTTGCGAACCAGGAAAGCTCGACGTTTATAGCTTTATCGGGGCGGAACGCAGGGCGGACCTTGACTTTAAGAGTTACGTCCTCGTTCATTTTTTTGTGCCATTCCAAGCTGTCAACAGGGTCGTCGGTCGTGCAGACGGTTTTTACGTTGAACTTGTACATCATCTCGCGCGCGGTCAGCGTTTCGAGAACTTCGTTCGCCTTATTCCAGATTTTTTCGGCGTTGGCGGAATTAATAACTTCGTCTATGCCGAAGTATCTGCGCATTTCGAGGTGCGACCAATGATAAAGCGGATTGCCGACAAAGTAAGGCATACTCTCGACGAACTGCAAATATTTTTTATAGTCGTCGTCGGGACCCGAAATAGAATCCTCCATATATCCCCTCGCGCGGAGAGCGCGCCACTTGTAATGGTCGCCGTACCTGTCGCCCGCGCCGAGCCAAACTTCCGCAAGGTTCCTGAACTTCTTGTCCTCGTAAATTTCCTTAGGCTGTAAATGGCAGTGATAATCTATAATGGGCATCTTTTCCGCATGCTCGTGGTACAGCTTTTTAGCCGTCTCTGTGGTAAGCAGAAAATCGTTGTCCATAAAGGGTTTCATGTTAGTGTTTTCGGGTTTTACAGTCTTTACCGCTTTTGCGGCAGTTTTTGCGGTTGATTTTGCCGCAGGTTTCTTTGCCGCAGTTTTTGCAGCGGGTTTAGCCGCCTTCGTCGGCGCTTTTGTTTCGGTGGTTTTCATTATAATGTTACTCCCGTTTTGAATATTGCAATTTCTTTTGTATGATTAATTTCGTTTTTCGCAAGCTTGCCGTTCGCAGTTTCCACAACCAGATCTATCAGTTTTTCAAGCTGGGAATCGAAGTCGGATTCAAGCACGGCGCCTGCGTTGAAGTCTATCCAGTTGGATTTTTTCGCCGCAAGCTCGGAATTAGTCGCTATTTTAAGCGTAGGCACAAAGCCGCCGAAGGGCGTGCCCCTGCCGGTAGTGAACAGTACCAAATGGCAGCCTGCCGCCGCGATATTCGTCACGGCGCACATATCGTTGCCCGGTCCGTTCAAAAGGTTAAGCCCCTTTGCGGTTATGAAGCCGTCGTCAAACACAACGTCCTCTACGGGTCCCGTGCCCGACTTCTGCGTACAGCCCAGCGACTTATCTTCAAGGGTGGTTATTCCGCCCGCTTTGTTGCCCGGCGAAGGGTTTTCGTATACCGTCTGACCGTTGCGGCGGAAATAATCTTTGAAGTCGTTTATCAGCTTCACGGTCTTTTCAAAAATCTTTTTATCCTTTGCGCGGTTCATCAAAAGCTGTTCCGCGCCGAACATTTCGGGAACCTCAGAAAGCACGGTGGTGCCGCCTGCCGCAACGATATAATCGGAAAATCTTCCGACGAGCGGATTTGCCGTTATGCCCGAAAGCCCGTCGCTTCCGCCGCACTTCAAACCCACTTTAAGGCAGGAAATATCGCGCTCGGTCCGCTTGTCGTTTTTTATAATGTCGGCAATTTGCTTCAACAGCTTTACGCCGCTCGCAATTTCGTCCTGCTCGTCCTGGCAGACCATAAATTTTATACGGTCTTCGTCAACCTTGCCCAAGCCTTCGCGAAAAGCCGACATCTGGTTGTTTTCACAACCCAAGCCGAGAACGAGCACGCCGCCCGCGTTCGGGTGTCTGACCATTTTCTGCAAAATCAGCTTAGTCCTTTCGTGGTCGTCGCCGAGCTGCGAACAGCCGTAAGGGTGCGTGTAGGTGAACACGCCGTCAAAGCCCTGCGTACCGTATTTTTCTTTGAAGGTGTCTACAATCAGCTTAGCCTGACCGTTCACACAGCCGACGGTAGGAATCACCCAAAGCTCGTTGCGGATTCCTACATTGCCGTCCCGACGGACGTAAACGTTCACCTTGCGCGGTTTGACGCTTTTCAAATCGGTGGGGATTTTATTGTAGGTATATTCGAGGTTTTCCGAAAGGTTGGTTTTTACGTTGTGCGTATGAACGTGCGCGCCCTTTTGAATCTCCTCAGTCGCGCGGGCGATAGGGTTGCCGTATTTAATTACCTGTCCGCCTTCGGAAATTTTCACAAGCGCAAACTTGTGGCCTTTGGTAATATCTTCGAGAAGAGTTACCCCCTCGTGAACCTCGCCCTTATGCAAATCGGTCAAGGCAACCGCAACGTTGTCAAGCCCGTTGATTATTATTGTTTTTTTCGTCATGGGAAAATTTGTCCTTTAAAATAATACCTCAGCCGCGTTATTTGCACGCTCCGCAGCAACCGCCGACAAAGCACTCGACGGCGGCGCGCATACCTTTGGTATCGATAGCCTTTAAAAATCTTGCAACTGAGGAAGTTATTTCGGGGTGGATTGCGTTCATATCGCATTCCCAAGCCTGCTTCCAGCCGAGCGCTTCACGCGCAAGTTTTTCATAGTCGCCGTTGAAGTCCGCCCACAGCTTCGCCCATTTATCGAGGAAAGCGGGGTCGTCTTTTAAAGCGATTTTTTCATTTCCGCGCACGCCCTTATGGAACTCGACGAGCGCCGCGAACGCGAACAGAAGGTGCTCGGGAAGTTTGCCCGTCTTTTTGACGTAGTCCTGCAAGGTGGGCAGAAGGCGGGTTCTGAACTTAGTCGTCGAATTGAGCGCTATGGACATAAGCTCGTGACGGATGAAGGGGTTTTGATACCTCTCTATAACGCTGTTTGCAAAAGCCGTCATTTGGTCCTGCGGCAAATCTATAGTGGGGTTTACCTCGTTAAATACAAAGTCGCGTACGAATTTGCCTATAACCTTGTCGTTCACGGCTTCGCCTACGGTGTCGATTCCGCAAAGGTACGCAACGGGCACCATAGCCGTGTGCGAACCGTTGAGAATTTTAACCTTGCGCTGTTTGTAAGGCTTTATGTCGTCCGCAAAAATTACGTTCAGCCCCGTCTTGTCCGCCGGCAGAGCCTTTTGCACGCTTGCCTCTTTTTTAAGAACCCAAAGGTGGAAAATTTCACCCTTTACTACGTTGTTGTCGATATAGCCGCACTCCTTGCGGATTTCCTCTATTTCGGCTGCGGGATAACCGGGAACGATTCTGTCCACAAGCGTGGAGGTGAAATGGTTCGCCGTCTGCATCCATTTGATGAACGCCTTATCCATTTTGTTTATTTCCGCAAGCTCGGTAAGGCACTTGTAAAGCTCGTCGCCGTTGTTGTCTATAAGCTCGCAGGGGATAATCGCAAGTCCCTTGTTTGCGTCTCCCTTGAAAAAGTCGTATCTTCTTTTAAGCAGCGCCAGAAGCTTGCCGGGATAGCTTTTCGGGCATACGGAAAAATCGGTGTCGGTTTTGTCGACCGCGATGCCCGCTTCCGTCGTATTGGAAATGATAACTTCCAAATCCTCGCTTTCGCCGTATTTGAGATATTTTTCGTAATCGGTGAACGGATTGATACAGTCGCCGATAACGTCTATTATGCGGCTTTGCTTTACTTTTTTGCCGCCGTCGATTCCTTCGAGCCTGAGGGTATAAAGTCCGTCCTGTTCGGCAAGGTTTGCGATTCTGCCGTTGGGCATAGGCTGAACGACAGCAACTGCGGCGTTTATCGCGCCTTTATCGTTCAAATCCTGTATAATCCACTCGACAAAGGCACGAAGAAAGTTGCCCTCGCCGAACTGCATAATTTTAATTTTCCTTTCGGGTTTGTTGTGTAACTTTTTATTTAATATTTCCATTTTATTCTCCCGTTATTTCCGTCAACGGCGGACTATGTCGTTTTCTATTACGTTTTCCGTTTCCGCGTCGAAAACGTAAGCCGATACGTTAGGCACGGAGAACGTGAACGACGAGCCTGTTTCGGGCGTGTCGTGGGGGCTGACCTTTAAAATAACGTTCACGCTGTTTTCGCCGTCGCCTACCGTTGCGTAGACGTTGGTCGTGTCGCCGAGAAGCTCGGTAAGCTCGACGTTCGAGGTTATGCTGTACGCACCTTTCTGCTTGCCTACTTTAACGCTTTCGGGTCTGAATGCGAACACTACTTCCCTGCCCTCTATTGCAGACAAGTCCTTTACGACGGGCTTCAAATCGAGGCTGAGTCCGTAAGAAGTCATCTTGCCGTCCTGCACCTTGCCGCGAATGAAGTTCATCGGCGGTTCGCCGATAAAGCCTGCGACGAACAGGTTTTTCGGATAGAAATACAGCTCGTGCGGGGTACCTATCTGCTGAACGTATCCGCCCGACTTCATTACCACTATTCTGTCTGACATGGTCATTGCTTCCGTCTGGTCGTGCGTTACATAAATAGTAGTCGCGCCGACGGAACGGTGAATCTGTTTTATTTCCGAACGCATCGTTACGCGCTGTTTTGCGTCGAGGTTGGACAAAGGTTCGTCCATAAGGAAGATGTTTACCTTTCTTATGAGCGCGCGTCCGACCGCAACGCGCTGACACTGTCCGCCGGAAAGCTGGCGGGGAAAGCGTTCGAGATATTCGGTAAGTCCGAGAATTTTCGCCGTCGCCTGAACCTTTTCCTCTATTACGTCCGCGTCGATACCTTCGAGCGTAAGACCGAACGCAAGGTTTTCATACACCGTAAGGTGCGGATAGAGCGCATAGGACTGGAAAACCATCGCGATTCCCCTGTCGCGCGAGGACATATTGTTTGCGAGCTTGCCGTCGATATAAAATTCGCCCGCGGTAATATCTTCGAGTCCGGCAATCATGCGGAGCGTCGTGGACTTGCCGCAGCCCGAATCGCCGACAAGACAGATAAATTCGCCGTCGCCTATTTCCATATTGAAATCGTGCACGGCATGGTATCCGTTGGGATACACCTTATTTACGTCTTTAAATAAAAGTTGTGCCATTTATAAATTTCCCCTTTTCTTTTTTACGTTGCGATTATTTTAAATCCTTTGTCGCGATATTGTCCATATCGTCATAGGTCTGGTTCTCGCCGCACATACCCCATATAAAGGTATAGTTGTGCGTGCCCACGCCGCTGTGGATTGACCAGCTGGGCGAAATTACCGCCTGTTCGTTGTGCATAATGATGTGCCTCGTTTCCTGCGGCGTACCCATAAGGTGAATCACCGCCTCCGTTTCGGGAAGCTCGAAGTACATGTAAACTTCCATTCTTCTCTCGTGCGTATGGCTGGGGAGGGTGTTCCATGCACTGCCCTCCGCAAGTTCGGTCATACCCATTGCAAGCTGACAGCTTTCGCATACGTCGCCGATTATGAACTGGTTGATTGTGCGTTTGTTTATACCTTCGAGCGAGCCGAGATGACGCTGTACGCAGTACTTTACGCCTTCGGGCGCAACCTCGCCCTCAACGGGTTTTACTATTTTAACCGTAGGATAAGTCTTGTGCGCGGGGCAGGAGTTTATATAGAACTTTGCAGGCTTCTTCGCGTCGGCGGAGGCGAACTCCACCTGCTTCGTGCCCATACCGACGTACAAGCCCTCCTTGAAGCCTATTTCATACTTTTTGCCGTCAAGCGTAACGGTGCCCGCACCGCCTATGTTTATGAGTCCGAGCTCGCGGCGTTCGAGGAAGTACTCCGTTGCAAGCTCCTTGAATGTTCCCAAAGACAGAACCTTTTTGACTGGCATAACGCCGCCCGCGATTATTCTGTCCTGATGGGAATACGTCAGTGAAATTTCGTCAGCCTCGAAAAGGCTTTCTATGAGGTATTTTTCCCTCAATTCTTCCGTGTCGTAAAGCGCGGAATCATCGGGGTGGTTTGCATATCTTACGTCGAATTTCATAATTATTTTCTCCTTTTATTCTCTTTTCCGTCCCTATCGTATTTTAAACTCTGTCCCAGACTTCTCTGATAAATTTGCTGCACGGCACGATATCCTCGCCCGTAGTACCCTCTAAAACGAGAGTTGCGTCCTTATCGTAAGCCTTTATCTTGGAAAGTATTTTTTCAAAATCGAACATACCTTTCGAGGGAGCGACCTGTCTTAGCTTACCGTCCTCGAATACGCAGTCCTTTATGTGGAAAATATGTATTTTGCCTTTGAATACTTCCAGCCCCTCGTCGAGAATATCGAGGTACCGCGCGTAATTTTCTCCGTCGAGATAGTTGTATAAATCGAATATGACTTTTACGTTGTCCGCACCTATCGCGTCAATCGCGCGTTTAAGAGTTGCAACGTTCCAGCAGACGTGACCTGCCGCGCCCTCCATTCCGACGAAAGCGCCCACGCTTTGCGCGTATGCGGCAAGTTCCTTAAAGGTTGCAATCACCGTTTGCAAGGCTTCTTCCGTGCGGTTGAGCGGATTATAAGTCCACTTATCGTCGTTGAAACTGCCAGTTTCCGAACCGACGATATTACAGCCGAGATTAGCGGAATATTTAAGATATTCCTTGAAGACGCTTATCCCGCGCTCCACCTTCTGTTTGTCGGAATGAACAGGGTTGAAGTATGCGCCGATAAGCGGCACCATTATGCCCGCGTCCGCAAGCGCCGTACCTATTGCGGTTGTGTTTAAACCGTCAAGCTCGTCGGGGGCGTATTTAATTTCGTCGAGAAATTTATACGCCACGAGCTGAACCGCGCTTATGCCGCAAGCGCGTAATTTTTCTATCGCGTTTTCAAGACCTTTCACGCCCAAGTCGTGCGTGCGGAAAGCAATCTGCATAAGCCCTCTTTATCTCTGAACTCTGCCCGAACCGTCGCCGCCAGCAAGCGCTTCGACTTCCTTCCTCGAAACAAGGTTGAAGTCGCCGGGAATGGTGTGCTTCAAAGCCGAAGCCGCCACGCCGAATTCGAGCGCCGCCTTATAGTCCTTACCGTCGAGGAAGCCCGTAATTACGCCGCCCGCAAAGCTGTCGCCGCCGCCGACTCTGTCGACGATGGGGGAAATTCTGTAAGTTTTGGAATGATAGAACTGCTTATCCTTTGCGCTGTAAATGCAAGCCGACCAGCCGTTGTCCGAAGCCGAGTGGCTTACGCGCAGTGAAGAAACGGCATACTTAAAGCCGAACTTTGCGACCATCTGTTCGAATATCGATTTATAGCCCGCAAGCTCGAGCTCGCCGCTGGTTACGTCCGTCTTGCCGGGCTTGAAGCCGAGCACAAGTTCCGCGTCCTCTTCGTTGCCTATGCAGACGTCGACGTATTTCATAAGTCCCGTCATAACCTTCTGCGCCTTTTCGCTCGACCACAGTTTTTTGCGGAAGTTCAAATCGCAGGAAACGGTTACGCCGTGTTTTTTAGCCGCCTTCAATGCGTCCTCAGTAAGCTTTGCCGCACTGTCGGAAACCGCCGGAGTGATGCCCGTGAAGTGGAACCAGTCCGCGCCCTTGAAAATAGCGTCGAAATCGAAATCTTTTTCCGTAGCCGTAGTTATCGACGAATGAGCCCTGTCGTAAACGACTTTGGAGGGACGCATGGAAGCGCCCGTTTCAAGGTAGTAAATTCCAAGTCTTTCGCCGCATTTTGCGATGTGGCAGGTCTCTACGCCGTATTTGCGGAGCGACGCGATTGCACACTCGCCGAGTTCGTTATCGGGAACCGCCGTTACAAACTCCGCTTTGTGTCCGTAATTCGCGCAAGACACCGCAACGTTCGCCTCGCCGCCGCCGTAATTTATGTCGAACTCGTCCGCCTGAATAAACTTCTCGTTGTTGGGGGTGGAAAGACGAAGCATAATTTCGCCCATAGTTACAATTTTTTTCATTATTTTTTTCTCCTTGATTGTTTTTATATTTTTCAGACCGCGCAAATACGCGCAGGTCTTAATTTCATAATTATCCGTCAGCGCCTTTCGAAAATGAAAGGGTTCGCCTGCATAGGATTCAACGTGCGTTTACCCGTTACGGTTACGTCCGCAGAACCTTCACCTATAACAATTTTGTCAACCGCAAAACCGTGTTCGCTGTTTATTCCTTTAAAGTCGCCCGAAACGGCAAACAGCGTCAGTTTGTCTTCGGCGATTTCCACCGTCTGTCTTTTTCCGTTTTTAAGTTCGCATATAAGCCTGCAACGCGTGCAGTCAATCGATTCGTTGCCGTGCTCGTCGTCCTGTAAATAGAACCAGGTTTTGTCAAACATACTCGCAAACGCTCTTTTGCGTATTACGGTTAATTTTCTCATAATTCTCCTTTTTATATAACTTAATATAACGCAAAGTCATTCCGCGCGGCAAAAGCGCGGAATGACTTTGTTTTTATTTTTTCAATACCAAATGAACGGCGAAGCCGCCGAACTCGTCTTTGAGATAAGCCACGTTCATAACGCCTTCCGCATTGTATTTTACGGAAGTTTCGTCTATTTCGTAGCCGCGCAGTTTAAGCTGGTAAGCCGCGCGCTTTACGGAATTTGTCGCAACGGCGATGTGTCCGTGCGTACCGCGAAAAGGTGACTTCATCATTTCCATATAGGTCGAAGCGAATACCGAGCTGTTTCCGACTTTTTTGGTAAAGCCGAAAGCTTTTTCAAACCCGTCCGCGACCGACTCCGCTTCCTGAGGGTCCGCGCAGTTGAGTCCCACATGAACCATAGTAAAGCCGAGCATTTTATCGATTGCCTCGCGGCAGAGCTTTGTTATGCCTTCCCAGTCCTCCGCGTCTAAAAGCTTTGCGGGAACTATCCAGCTTCCGCCGCAGCATACTACTTTTTTAAACGAGAGGTAACTGTTTATATTGTCCGCCGATATTCCGCCCGTAGGCATAAAACGCATTTGCGGATAGGGTGCGGAGACGGCTTTTATGTACGCAAGTCCGCCCTCCTGTTCCGCAGGGAAGAATTTGGCGAAGTCCAAACCGAGCTCCATCGCCTGCTCTATCTCGCTCGAAGACGAGAGACCGGGAGCAAACGGAACACCCTTTTCAAGACAGTGTTTTACCACGTTGGGGTTGAGACCGGGAGCAACGCAGAACTTCGCACCCGACTTTATCGCCGCGTCCGCCTGCTCGCATGTAAGCACGGTTCCTGCGCCGACAAGCATATCGGGATATGCTTTGGTCATTCTCTTTATAACCTCGTCGGCACCGTTTGCCCTGAACGTCACTTCGGCGCAGTTTATGCCGCCGTCCCTCAGAGCCTTCGCCAGCTTTTCCGCATTTTCAACCTTGTCCAGCTTGATTACGGGAACTATCCCCACGTTTTCAAGCTCGTCTGCAAGCGCGTCTATCTTCTTCTTAACTGTCGGCTTGATTGCCGACTTTACGGTTTTTCCCGCCATGATTTTCCCCTTTGCGCATTCCGCGCATTATGAAATATTTTAACATATAAATTATAGAAAATTTCATAATGCAAGTACATACACAAAGCGGATTAATTTATGGATTTTTCGGACTTGATTGATTTTTAAATCAATAGTAAGTCACAACCGCCTCTTCGGGGGGCTCGCTTCGTTCCAGCTTTTGGGCAACGAGCACCGGCCCGACGGATTTATAAACGGCGTTGTACTCCATTGTTATCTTTGCTGTGACGGTCAGCCAGTCGCGCGTGGCGATATCGTCCAATAGCCCGCAGGTTTTAACGGCGAAGCCGTCGTAGGTAATGTCCGCCTCGCAGCAGGTCATAATATGCCTGCCCAGAACTATGCAGCCCTGCGGCACTTTTTTAGAAACCGCCGCCATACCCTTGAACTTAACCGTCTTGCCGACGTAGCTGTCGGCGTTTTCCGCCATATCGCGGTAGAACCAGGCAAAGTCCCTGTCCTCTATCTCGATTATCGGCGCGTTCACGTCGAAAGGCAGAGGGTCCTCTATGTCGTCGAATTCGGGTTTGCCGCCGATATATTCGTAAACTATATCGGCGCGGCGCGAAATACCGCGCACGGTTTTATGAAACTCGATTTTGTCGTACTCGCCTTTGAACCTGTTGAACACTACCATCTGCGTCATCTGTATTTTATCGAAAACAAGCTGGCGCATATTTGCGTTGTAGTTTAAAAACGTTCCCGCGTCGAAGAAAGTCATCATCTGGTTGATTACCCAGCTTTCCGGCATGGCGTCGAAAAACTGCTGTAAAAGCCATGTGCCGTTATACTCCACTATAACGCGCTCCGCTTTGTGCTTGGCAGTAAGCAGGGTAAGGTTTTCTTCCGTCAGCTCGTCCGCACTTTCCAGCGTTACCTTGACTACGTTTTTAACCGCGAATTTTTCGGGCTCGTATTCCTCCACGCCCTCCTCGCAGACAAGAAGCAGGGTTTTGCTTCCGTCCTCCATTCGCTTATCCTCGAGCGTTTCCTGTATGAATTTTGTTTTACCCGATTCCAGAAAACCCAGAAACAGGTATACGCTTACTTCCTGCATTTTACACACCGAAAAGATCTTTTAATTCTTCGCCGTCGATTTTACTACCTATAACGCACAGCCTGCCCGTGTACGCCGCCGCGCCCTCGCGCACGTTTATTTCGTTGGGGATATAATCGAAATGAAGCCAACCGTTCTCACCCGCGACAATACCCTTTGCACGCAGAACCGTGCCGAAGCGCACGGAATCCGAAAGGCTTGCCAGCATTTTTTCAAGCTCGGCTTTGCTGAACTTTTTGCCCGTTTCAACGCCCCAGCTCGCAAACACGTCGTCCGCGTGATGATGTCCGTGCCCATGCTTGTGCTCGTGGTCGTGTCCGTGACAGCAGTGTCCGTCTTCATGCTCGTGCTTATGATCATGTCCGTGACAGCAGTGTCCGTCTTCATGCTCGTGCTTATGGTCATGTCCGTGACAGCAGTGTCCGTCTTCGTGTTCGTGCTCGTGGTCGTGTCCGTGACAGCAATGTCCGTGCTCATGCTCCACAAGTTTTTGCAATTCACCCGCAAGCGTTACAGAGTGTTCCATTGCGGATAAAATTTCCTTGCCGTCAAGCTCGCTCCACGCAGTGGTTACCGTCGTGGCATTCGCGTTACGTTGCTTAACGAGTTTTAGCGCCGCTTCCGTCTTTTCAGCACCCGCAACGTCGGTATGACTGAATATTATGCAGGACGCCGCCTCTATCTGGTCGTTGAAAAATTCGCCGAAGTTCTTCATATACATCTTGCACTTTGCCGCGTCCACAACCGCCGCGTATGCGTTGATTTTGCAATCCTTCAAATCCGCGTTTTCAACCGCACGGATAACGTCCGACAGCTTGCCCACGCCGGAAGGCTCTATCAAAATTCTGTCGGGCTTATACTCTGCGTAAACTTTTTTGAGCGCGGCGGAAAAATCCCCGACGAGCGAACAGCATATACAGCCCGAGTTAAGCTCGTTTACCTTTATGCCCGCCTCCGCCATAAATCCGCCGTCCACGCCTATTTCGCCGAACTCGTTTTCTATTAAAACGAGCTTTTCGCCGCTGTACGCTTCTTTTATAAGTTTTTTAATGAGCGTGGTTTTGCCCGCGCCGAGAAATCCCGAAAAAATATCTATCTTCGTCATTTCGATCTCCTTTTAAAATAAATTTATCTGCCCAGCCAGCCGCCGTCGACCGCAAGGGTAAAGCCGTTAACATAGTCGGAAGCCGCCGACGCAAGGAACACCGCCGCGCCCTCCAAATCGTCGGGCGTACCCCACCGTCCTGCGGGTATGCGCGAAAGAATGTCTGCGCTGCGCTCGCCGTCCTGCCGCAACTGCTCGGTATTGTTCGTAGCCATATATCCGGGCGCAATACCGTTTACGTTAATGCCGTACTTCGCCCATTCGTTTGCAAGCGTCATTGTTATTCCCCTTATCGCCGATTTCGAAGCTGTGTAGGATGGAACTCTTATTCCGCCCTGATATGAAAGCATTGACGCAATGTTTATTATCTTTCCGCCCGACTTCTGCTCGACGAATTTTTTTGCAACCGCCTGAGTGAGAAAGAACACGGTTTTTAAATTCACGTTCAAAACGCTGTCCCAGTTTTCTTCCGTAAATTCGAGAGAGTCCTGCCTTTTGATTATGCCCGCATTGTTGACGAGTATATCCACCCTGCCGAACTTTGCAACCGTTTGGTCTATGACAGACGGAATAACTTCGACAGAGCTTAAATCCGCAATTACGTTATGAAAAGCCGAACCTATCATTTCCCCCGTTTCCGTGCTGTGGCGGCGCGAAACGCCGACGACGTTTGCCCCCGCTTCCGCGAAAGCGCGGCATATCCCCTGCCCGAGTCCGGTATTGCTTCCCGTAACTATCGCCGTTTTGCCTTTTAGACTGAATTTGTCAAGTATCATTTTTTCTCCCCTTATATTAAATATTTATTTAACACTTCACTGTTTCGCCGCCGTTTACTTTATAAATTTTTCCGCGCGTTTCTATCCACACGGGCATATGCAACGGATTGTAAATAATGCCGCCGTCTGCGGAAAACACAAGGTTTTCGTAGGCGCGGACGTATTCCCTGATTTGTCCGTTAGTCGCATACCATACGTCTTTTCTTCCCGACGCGCGCTTTGCGAACTCTTCGATTCTTTCCCAGTCATTGTTGTCGTCAAATTCAAAGCTGTGCCCCCAGACGTAGAAGAGCCATGCCTCGCGCTTTTTGAATTCCTGTTCGGGCGAAGCGGAAACAAATTTATCCAGAAGGGTAAAAAGCTCGCATTCGGTATGGTGGCAAGTCGGCTTTAAACGCAGCCAGTTTTCGGGAAGCGAAAACGAGTGCGAGCTTTGCGTGGTCCGCGCATACGTTACGCCCAGCTTTCCCAACATTTCCGCAACTCCGTCGTTGTAATCGCCGTAAGCGTAAGCCATACCGCGCACGATACGCTTATACTTATCTTCCAGATATCTGCGGTTGTCCAAAATTTCGCACACCGCTTCCGTAAGCGGAACTCTTGTCAAAAACACATGTCTGTCGCCGTGCAAGGCTATCTCGTGTCCGCAGTTCGCATACACCGAATAAGCCCGCTCTTCATCCATAGTGCCGTGTTTGCCCACGCCGTAAAACGGATTGTTCAGATTGAAAGTCGCCTTTAAATTATATCGGTCGAATATTTCTATCAGCCGCTTGTCCGCTTCCACTCCGTCGTCGTAGCTGAAAGTAAGCGCCTTGCACTTGCCCTCAGGAAAGCGCATAAATTTTTCCGCATACATTTGTTTAAACATTTTTATCACCCCCGAACGCCGCTTCGACCTCTTGCTCCGCAACCCGTTCGGATTCGCCGAAATCGGGTCCGTTCAAAAGCCCCGAAGATTTTTTCCATTTACCCGACAGCATTCTGCCGCCGAAGAGTATTCCGCGCAGGCCCCAGTCGGAAACCATTCCTATCCACAGACCCAGCGCGCCGAGATGCGCGCCGGCCCAATCGCACGTTAAAATATAGCACAATCCCACGCGCATTAAAAGCATGGAAAGCACCGCCGCAACCATAACGAATTTCATATCCGAGTTCGCTTTCAGCGCCGCCGGCAGTCCGAACGAAAGCGGATACGTTACGAACTGCAAAGGCAGGCACAGCAGCAGGCAGTTCCACGCCGCAGAACGCGCCTCGCCCGAAATGTTGTAGAAGTTTAAAAGCAGGGGCGAAAGCGCAAACGTAACAGCCACACAGCAGGCGTTGCCGACGTAAGAGATCAAAAGCATTTTCTTTATGTAATATTTGACCTGACCCTTATCGCCCGTACCCACAGCCTGACCTATGACGGTGAGTATTGCGGTGTTAATGCCGTTGCCGACGATTGAACTTATCGTGTTTATATTGTACGCGACGGAGTTTGCCGCCGTCTGATAGTTGGTGATATTGTTCGGGTCGGTGTTAAGCGGATTGCCGTCGAGAAAAACGTTGTAGCTCGCAATCGAGATGAAAACAATTACGAAAATTTTACCGAGCTGGAAAAAGCTGTTTTCTATGCCGCTGGGTACGCCGAGTTTGAGAATTTTTTTAATCTTCGCGCCGTCAAAGCGGAATTTTTCGAATATCCTTATTCTTACGAGATTGCCCTTTCGGGTAAGCAGAAACAGCGTGAAGAACGCGGGGAAAATTCTTGCAAGCAGTGTTCCGAGCGCGACGCCCGCAATTCCGAGCTTGAAGCCGTAAATAAACGTCGCGTTAAAACCTATATTTAAAAAGAAACTGATTATGCCCGAAACCATCGTGTTCATGCTCTTGCGTTGTGCGCGCAAAAGCGCCGCGCAGGAATTGAACACGGCAAGGAAAGGAAACGAAGCCGCTATTATATAAAAATAAATATATGCGTTGCTGAGGGTGTTTCCGCCCGACGAGCCGAAAAGCAGATTGATAATCTGGTGGTTCAAAGCAAGAGATACGCCCATTAACACCAGAGACAAAATGAGCATTATCACGATAAGCTGTTTTGCCGATTTTTTCGCTTCCTCGACTTTGCCCGCACCAAGATATTGCGAAGTTATGACCGCGCCTCCCACGCCGAACGCGGAGAACAGCTGTATAATTAGCCCCGAAATCTGGTCTACGTCGGTAATGGCGGTGAGTATGTCGTCGCCCGCGCCGCTCTTTGCATAGGAAGCCATAAGCCCGTCTATCATACCCAGCGACATCGACAGAGCCGACTCGATACAAATGGGTATGATAAGCAAGGCGAGCGCCTTTGCCGTGAACAGCGAATATTTTTGTTGTGTTTTTAATTTCTGCATTTCTCCGCCTCGATTAAGTTTAACTATCGTATCACTTCCGAACGGAAAAGTAAAGCGTAGGACGGTGATTATTTCCCGCCGAATCTCTTATCCGTACAGTTTACCTTGAAATACTTGAAAGTCGCAAAGCCCTTGCTCTGTTTATCCGAACGCGCGTAAATTCCGATTCTCGCGCCCGTCCATATTCCCGCGCTCGCCTCATATTTGTGCGTAAACGCGCTTCCGCCCGAAGTGAATTTGAAGGTCATTTTATGCCTGTCCTCGTACCTGACGGAAATATGGAATTTAACGAAGTCGTCCGCATAGGGCTGGCTTCTTGCAATGGTTTCGTCCTCCCCGCCGTCAAGACTGCCCTTCCTTATTTCGAAAAAGTTTTCGCCGCCGCGTCTTACCACACAAGTGTAGAAATACTCTTTGCCGAACACCGCAAAGCCCGCCTCGTCTCCGTCCTCCGCAAGGTGAAGCCTGCACTTAGCCGTTACCGTAAAATTCAAGTGCGGCGGTTTTTGCAAAAACATATGCGGCAGATTGCCGAGAGCGCCTCCGCCGTAGTATGCGCATTTAACCTTTAATCCGTGCTTTAATTCATACAGCCCTTCGGCTTTGTTTGCCGGAGTCTGCCAGTTCAGCGAAAGGCTTTCGCCTTTAAAATCGTCGTTGCCGTCTATGCGGTAATTCGTTTGAATATCTACGGGATATTCGCCCTCTTTTACGGGCGTTCCGGCGAGATATTCGTCTGTTACGTTGCCGCATAGCGGCCAGCCCAACTTCCACTCGACGGGTTGAAGGTGAACAACCCTGCCGTACGCGCCCATATCCTGAAAGTGCATAAACGCCCAGCGTTCGCCGCCGTCGTCCAAATCTACAAGAGCACCCTGATGAGGTCCGTTTATATCGGTGTCGCCCTGCATTAAAATTACTTTGCTTTCATAAGGACCGTAAATATTTTTCGAGCGGAGCGCAACCTGCCAGCCCGACTTGACCGAGCCTGCCGGCGCAAGCACATAATAGTATCCGCCGCAACGATAAAATTTGGGTCCCTCTATCACGGGGGCGATATCGCGCCCGTCGAATATAACTTTGTAGCTTCCGTTAGTTCCCGTCAGTTCCTCGTCCGCCTCGAACACGGCAAGCTGAGAGTTGAATCCGACGCGGCTTTTAGCGAACGCAAACACGACGTAGCACCTGCCGTCCGCCCAAATAGGGCAGGGGTCTATCACCCCTTTTGCGCGAAGCAGAGGGCGAAGCGGCGACCATTTGCCGCGTACGTCGTCCGTTTCGGCAACGTATATTCCTTCGTCGGGAAAGGGAACAAGGCAATAATATTTGCCGTTATGGAAACGGATGGAAGGCGCCCACGCGCCGTCGCCGTGCCGCACGGAAGAAAAGCGTTCGAACGGCAACTCGTCCGCAACGTAATTTATAAGCTCCCACTCGACCAAATTTTTAGAATGGAGGACAGGCACGGCGGGCGAGTAATTAAAGCTCGACGCGACCATATAAAAATCCTCGCCGACGCGTATCACGTCGGGGTCGGAATAATCTGCGGATATTACGGGGTTTTCGTATCTCATAAATATTTCTCCGTTTAAAAATCGTATAAAATCATTTTAACACTTCCGCGCTATCTTTTCAAGACTTTAACCCGATTTTTTGCAAAATAAAAGGCGCGGAAATATCCGCACCTTTTTAACAAATAAATCAACACTCTTCCGCGCCGCAAATTTCTTCGTAGTCTATAGAATCGCCGTTTATTGCAAATTCGCTTTCAAACGTTTTGCGCCTATCGTTAAAGTCCACTATCCTGCCGTTTCTGCCGAAGCAACAAAGGTGTTTATGACGAAGATAATGCAAAACATAATTATCCCCACCATAGCTGCAAAAGTTAAAATTAATTTTTTAGTTCTCATAATTTCTCCTTTGAAAATAAATTATTAAAACACTTAAATTTTGTGTTCTAACCGAAATGATTTTTACTATGCGTGAATATCTTCCATTTCATCGAAAGTAAGTCCGAACAAAACCAACAAATATTTAGTATCGCCTGAATATAGCTGAAAATCAACCGACTTAACTTTTCTTTCATTTTCTCTTATGCTTAATCCCATTCTGCTCAGTTCATATTTTTTGTTTTTACCTATAAAAACAAAACTATATGTCGTTTCGCATTTATACGCACTATACGACGGAATTATTTTCATATTTTTTACGTTATAAAAAAATATTTCCGTCTTATTAACAGCAAGTAAAACTATTTTCTCTTCGTCTTCGGTAGCATATTTTAAAAAAACTTCGTCAATGTCGTTTGATTCCAAATCAATATACCCCGAAAGTCTGCGCGGGTAGAACATTCCCAAAAATATTGCGCCCGTAATTATTATCGCCGCTAAAATTGCGGACATCGCAATTAAAAGCTTGGTGCGGACGGATAGCTTTTTATCTTTTTCTATTTCCAAAATCGCAATTTCTTTATCGCTTACCAGCTCGTCGATGGTTACGCCGAATACCGCCGCAATATACCGCAACGAAGCCACGCTCGGAAAACCGCGCCCCTGCTCCCACTTAGCAACCGCGCTTCGGCTTACGAATATTCTTTGCGCCAGTTCTTGCTGTGACAGCGACTTTTCATCTCTCATTTGTTTCAACTTGTCTGCGAACGTTTCCGTAATTTCTCTCCTGCAAAAATATGATAGCACATATCCGCAAAACAATCAATACGGGCAGTAAAAAACGGCGCGATACTTTCGGTATCGCGCCGTTTAATGCAACTGCTTTACAATGGAAAATCGAAGAAGGTCTTTCCCCAAAATAGGCGCATTAAGAACGCGCCTTTTTTTCTTTTTAAGTATTTGCCGTCCGTACGCTGCTAAAATTTTACACGGCGAAATTTGCAATATATCGTCAAAACATTTTGTATATTGTCGGCAGTGTGATATAATTAATCGGTAATTATATACTTATTTACAAACCTATTAAAAATAAAGAGGAGTGAATGATGTCCCAGAATCCATTCGAAGGAACAAAGGAACAGATGAACGAGCTGAAAAGCTCTATCACCGCCCATCGCGGAGAGCAAGGCGCGCTTATGCCCGTTTTGCACGACGCGCAGAGAATTTACGGCTATTTGCCGGCGGAAGTTCAGACGGTTATCGCAGACGAACTGAACATACCTCTTGCCGAAGTTTACGGCGTGGCAACCTTTTACTCGCAGTTTTCCCTTACGCCTAAGGGCAAGCACAAAATAAGCGTTTGTCTCGGCACGGCGTGTTACGTTAAGGGAAGCGACAAAATTTTGGAAGCTATCGAAAAAGAACTCAAAATAAAGTGCGGCGACTGCACTCCCGACAGAAAGTTTTCAATAGAAAGCTGCCGTTGCGTGGGCGCGTGCGGACTTGCGCCCGTTATGATAGTCGACGGCGAAGTGTACGGCAAACTCAGCGCGAACGACGTTGCCGGAATACTTGACAAATACATAAAGGATTAAAGGAGGAAAGTTATGACTTGCGAAGAGCTTGAAAATATAGCCGCGAAAAACGCGGATTTAATCAACGTGAGAAAAATCGTGCGCGAGCAGGCTGAAAAGCTGGCGGCGAACACGGGTTACAGAAAACAGGTGCTTGTATGCGGCGGCACGGGCTGTACTTCCTCCCACTCTGCGGACGTTATAGCTCAGCTCGAAGCCTCGTTCAAGGAGCTTGAAATTGACGACGTTTTAATCGTCAAAACGGGTTGCTTCGGTCTGTGCGCGCTCGGTCCCATAATGATAGTTTATCCCGAAGGCGCGTTCTATTCGCAGATGACGCCCGAACACGCAAAGACGGTAGCCGAAAAGCACTTGATAAAGGGAGGCAAAATAGTAACCGAACTTTTATATGCGGACACGGTTTGCGAAGACGGAAGCGTTATACCCTTTGCGGAAATTCCATTCTACAAGCACCAGATGCGAATAGCGCTCAGAAACTGCGGAGTTATCGCGGCGGAAAGCATTGACGAAGCGATTGCGGCAGGCGACTACAAGGCGCTTAAAAAAGCGCTGTTCGAAATGTCGCCCGAAAAGGTTATAGACGAAATCAAACGCGCAGGCTTGCGCGGCAGGGGCGGCGCGGGCTTCCCGACGGGCTTGAAATGGCAGTTCACCAAAGACGCCGTCGGCGACAGAAAATACGTTTGCTGTAACGCGGACGAGGGCGATCCCGGCGCGTTTATGGACAGGTCGGTTTTAGAGGGCGACCCGCATTGCGTACTCGAAGCAATGTCGATTGCAGGTTATGCGGTCGGCGCGGAAGAGGGTTACATTTACGTCCGCGCGGAATACCCCATTGCCGTAGAAAGGCTTAACATTGCAATCACTCAGGCGAGAAAAGCAGGGCTTCTCGGCAAAAATATTTTAGGCAGTAAATTCAACTTCGACATACATATCCGTCTCGGCGCGGGCGCGTTTGTCTGCGGTGAGGAAACCGCGCTTATGTCCAGCATAGAGGGACATCGCGGCGAACCCAGACCCCGCCCTCCCTTCTCGGCGCAGTGCGGACTTTTCAAAAAGCCGACCGTGCTCAACAATGTTGAAACGTGGGCGAACATTGCGCCCATTATATTAAACGGAGCGGACTGGTTCGCTTCGATAGGCACGGAAAAGAGCAAGGGCACGAAGGTTTTCGCAGTAGGCGGAAAAATCAAAAACGTGGGACTTGTGGAAGTACCTATGGGCACCAAGCTTAAAACGATTATCGACGACATAGGCGGCGGTATTCCCGACGGTAAGGCTTTCAAAGCCGCGCAGACGGGCGGACCTTCCGGCGGCTGTATCCCCGCAAAGCACTTCGACATAGCTATGGACTTCGATAACCTTGTGGCAATAGGCTCGATGATGGGAAGCGGCGGACTTATAGTTATGGACGAAGACACCTGTATGGTGGACATAGCAAAGTTCTACCTCGAATTCACGGCGGACGAAAGCTGCGGAAAATGCACTCCCTGCCGAATAGGTACGAAGCGCCTGCTTGAAATTCTGAACAAAATTACCGACGGCAATGGCGAACCCGAAGATCTGGACAAGATCAAAGAAATTGCCGAGCATATGAAAAGTTCGTCGCTGTGCGCGCTCGGACAATCGGCGCCCAACCCCATACTTTCGGCAATGGAGCATTTCGGCGACGAATACAGGGCGCACATATACGACAAGAAATGTCCCGCAGGCGTGTGCAAGTCACTGCTTTCGTACTATATCAACCCCGACAAGTGTCGCGGCTGTACGCTGTGTATGCGCAACTGCCCCGTCAACGCTATTTCGGGCAGCGTAAGAAATCCGCACGACATAGATTTGAAAAAGTGCATAAAATGCGGACAGTGCATCGCGCACTGCAAATTCGGTGCGATAGTCAAAAAGTGAGGTAAGCCAGTATGAAAATGATAAATATGAAAATTAACGGAATACCCGTAAGCGTGCCGGAAGGCTATACCATTTTGCAGGCGGCAAAGCTCGCCAACGTGAGGATACCCACACTCTGCTATTTGAAGGACGTGCAGTGCGTCGGCTCGTGCAGGCTTTGCCTTGTGGAAGCAACGGGCGCGCGCGGACTTGTAGCGGCTTGCGTTTACCCCGTTGCCGAAGGTATGGAGGTACGCACGAACACCCCGAGAGTCCGCCGTTCGAGAAAGACTACGGTAGAGCTTATACTTTCCACCCACAAAAAGAAGTGTTTAAGCTGTCCGCGCTCGATGAACTGCGAACTGCAAAAGCTGGCTTTGGAATACAATGCCGAAGAAGACCGCTTCGGCACCGACCACGACGTAAAACCCATAGACGACTTTTCGGCTTCCGTCGTCCGCGATAACAGCAAATGCGTTATGTGCACGCGCTGTGTGGCGGCTTGCGCACAGCAGACTATCGGCGCGATAGGTCCGAAAAATCGCGGATACGCCAAAGTTATCGGCTCGCCGTACGACGTTTCGCTTGCGTTTACGCCCTGCGTAAACTGCGGACAGTGCGTGGTTGCTTGCCCTGTCGGAGCGCTTTATGAAAAGAGCGCAGTCGCCGACGTTTGGGGCGCAATTGTAGACCCTACCAAGCAGGTACTATTCTTCACCGCTCCCTCCATTAAGGCGACTATAGGCGAAGCGTTCGGCTTGCCCGTAGGAACAAACGCCGAAGGCAAAATGGTTACCGCCGTAAAACAGCTGGGCGACGTGAAGTGCTTCAATATGGACGTAACCGCCGATCTCACGATTATGGAGGAGGCAACCGAGCTTCTGGACAGAATTAAAAACGGCGGCAAACTGCCAATGTTCACGAGCTGCTGTCCCGGCTGGATTAAATTCGCCGAACACTACTATCCCGAACTTCTGCCCAACATATCCTCGTGTAAATCGCCGCAGGAAATGTTTTCGGCTCTGCTTAAAACCTATTACTGCGAAAAGAACGGCATAGACCCGAAAAGCATTTACGTCGTATCCGTCATACCCTGCACGGCGAAAAAGTTCGAGGTTGCGCGCGAAGAACTCGGCGGATATACTGACGCCGCGCTTACCACGCGCGAACTTGCGAAGATGATTAAGGAAGCGGGCATCGATTTCGTCAACCTCGAAGAGAGCGAATACGACACTCCTTTTGAAACGGCAAGCGGCGCAGGCGCGATTTTCGGCGCGACGGGCGGCGTTATGGAAGCGGCTTTGCGCACTGCGGCTTATAAGCTCGGCGGCACGGGTGCACCCCTCGAATTTAAGGAAGTGCGCGGCACTCAGGGCGTTAAAGAAGCCGAATACAGCGTAGGCAAAGCAAAAATAAAGGTAGCCGTCGCAAGCGGTTTAGGCAACGCGAGAAAGGTTATCGAGGATATAAAGAGCGGCAAAAAGGATTATACTTTCGTCGAGATAATGGCTTGTCCGGGCGGCTGTATCAACGGCGGCGGTCAGCCTTACGTCCACGACGAAATCCGCAACACAATCGACTTGAAGACCGTTCGCGCACAGGCGCTGTACGATTACGACAAGGAACAAAAGCTGCGCTGTTCGCACGACAACCCTGCCGTAGAAACTATCTACAAAGAGTTTTTGGGCGAACCCAACTCGCACAAGGCGCACGAGCTTTTACATACGACTTATAAAAAGCGCGAAAAATATTGATAGACGTTTTAAGCGTAAAACGGCGCGGATGGTAACCGTCCGCGCCGTTTCATTTTCCGCAAATCCAACCTACCGTATCACACGGATATCTCCGCGCGGCTTCCGCCGCTCTTCTGTTTGGTCACGGTGATTTTTCTGTCTATTCTGTGCTTCAATTCCTCGACGTGCGAAATTATGCCGACGAGTCTGTTTCCGTCCGTAATGCAAGTAAGCGCGTGAATAGCCGAGTCGAGCGAGTCGCCCGCAGAAAGCGAGCCGAATCCTTCGTCCACAAACATTGTATCGAGCCGTATTCCGCCTGCGGATGACTGTATTTCGTCCGAAAGCCCGAGCGCAAGCGACAACGAGGCTTTGAACTGTTCCCCGCCCGACAGCGTTTTTACGCTGCGTTCCGTGCCGTTGTAGTGGTCGATAACGTCAAGCTCCAAGCCAGACTGGCTTCTGTTGTTTTCGGCTTCCTTTCTTCTTTTCAGCTCGTACTGTCCGCCGGACATAAGCATAAACCGCGTGTTTGCGCGCGCGATTATTCTTTCGAAGTAAGTCGTCTGCACATAGGTTTCGAGCATTATTTTTTCCTTGCCCGTAAGCGTGCCGTTCGCCGTGTCCGAAAGCGATTTCACAAGCCGCCACTTCTTTTCTGTTTTTTGAAGCTCTGCCGATTTTACCCGAATATTTTCAAGCGCAGTCCCGTTCGTGCGTATACGCGCGTAAACTTCTTTGAGCTGCCTGCCCAACTCCGCTTTGTATTCTTCGAACGTTTGCTTCTGCTCCGTGAGCGACTTTACGTCGTACGTTTCTGACGAGGCTGTAATCTTTTCAAGCTGGGCTATACTGCCCTTTAACGCTTCCTCGCGCTTTTCTGCCTGCGTAAACTCGCTTTCCGCTTTTTCAAGCGCGGCGGCAAGCGCGGCTTTGCAATCCTCCGCTTTCTTCTTCTCCGCTTCCGCAGAAGCCTTGTCCGCATATTTAAGTTTTTTGCTTAGCGCGGCAACGCGTTCCGCGCACGCTTTATGCTTTGTCGCCGCGACCGCCAACTCGTTCGCAAGCTCCGTCAACCGTTCGTCCGCACGCTTCGATTCCTTTTCTTTTTGGGGCAGAATATCTGCGATTACCGCCTTTCTGTCAATTTTTTTCTGCTCTTCGTCAATTGCCTTATCTGCTTTATCTATTGCTTCCTTCGCTTGTGAAACCGCTTTACCCAGCCGCTCTTCCGCTCCGTCCGAATACTCGCCGACAAGGCGTACATACGCTTTTTTTACCGAATCCAGCTTTTCGTCTGCGGCGGCTTTTCTTTTGCCCGCTTCCTCGCTGGCTCTGTTCGCCTGTGTCTGCGCGGCTTCCGCTTCGGCTTTCAAAAGCTCCAACTGCTGTTTTGTGGGCGCGTCAGTCAAGGGCTTTGCCTTGTCGGGGTGTGTAGTAGAACCGCACACGGGGCAGGGCATACCTGCCTTCAACTCCTGCGCAAGCACTCCCGCCTGTCCGTCAAGATATGCGCGGTTTGCGCGTTCGTATACGGTTTTCTTCTCGTCGCCCTTGTCCGCTACAAGTTTATAATTTTTCTGCGCTTCGGTTACGCTTTCAGTCAGTGCGCGGAGCTGTGCAAATTCGCCTTGCAAGCCGTTCAACTGCTGTAAAATATCCGCCGTCTTTGCGCGTTCCGCTTCCGCCTGCGCCTTTCGCGCGTCCGCGCCCTCCAAAGTTTTTTGCTCGGCTTTTAAGCTTTCTATCGTCCTTTCGGTTTCGGCTTTTACTTCTTTGCCTTTTTCAATCCGCGCCTTATTCTCCTCCGTCTTTTCGGCGCAGGCTTTAAGCGTCTTAATATTTTCTTCCAGCTCTCCGTATTCGGGAAGCTGTGCATCTATTTCCGCAATCAGCCTGCCCAGCTTTTCCTGCTCGGGCTTTTTCGCGCGTGCGGCTGCGAGCTTATCTGCATATTCTTTGAGTTTTGTCCGCAATTCCTCCGCCTGTATGCGCGCCGCTTCAAGCTCTTTCACCGCCTTTTCCGCCTCTTCGGCTTTGGCAAGAACTTTTGTTACTTCCTCTTTCTTTTTATCCGTCTCCGCGTCCTTCTTCTCTATTTCGTCTTGCATGTTTTTATCTGCGGAAATAAGCTTTTCCAAAAGCAGTTCGCATTCACCGATAAGAAGCCCGTTGTTTTTAGCCTTATTTACTTCCAAAGCGAGCACGTCGTCCTCAGCACAGGCAATTCCGCCGACGTACTGCCTTACGCTGTACATAGCTTGCTCGTACTCGTTTTTGAGCGCCGATGCGTCGTTTTTTAGTTTGATCTGTATTGTCTCGTACAGCCCCGTGCGGAAAATTTTGCGGAAAATCTTTTTCCTGTCGTCCGTCGCGGCAAACAAAAGTTTTTGGAAATCGCCCTGCGCTATCATTGCAATCTGCGTAAACTGGTTGCAGTCTATGCCCATAATCTCCACAACCGCCTCGTCTACTTCGGTGCGCTTGGTTATAACCCTGCCGTCGGGCATATGCAGTTCGGCGTTCGCCTTTTCGTTAGTAAAGCCCCCGCCGCTCTTTTTCGGACGCTCGTATTCGGGGTTTCGCTTTACCGTGTATTGCTTACCGCCGTATGAAAACGTAAGTTCCACCTCTGTCGGGGTGTCCGCGTCCGCATACTTCGAGCGGAACATATCGGGCACGCGGTTACTGCCGCTCGCCTTGCCGTACAGCGCGAAAGTTATCGCGTCGAATATGGTGGTTTTGCCCGCGCCCGTATCGCCCGTTATAAGGTACAGCCCGCTTTCGCCCAGCTCAGTAAAATCGAGAAGGGTCTTGCCAGCGTAAGGTCCGAACGCGGACATTTTAAGTTTTAAAGGCCTCATAGCTGTTCCTCCGCTTTCTCTATTACCGTACGGATATACGCGCACTGTTCTTCCGTCATAGGCTGGTTATTCTGCAATTCGAAGAAATCCGAAAACAGCTCGAACGGTGATTTTTCCACTGAGGCGCAGCCTATCTCCGTGCTGCTGCGCGTGCGGGTATTGTCGTAATCGAGCTTCATCAGGTTTTTATAAATTATCCTAAGCTTTGCTATTGCGTCGGGAATATCATCCTCGTCGGTAAGCGTTATATGCATATAGTCTGTCGCGTAGGTCGTATTTTCGTAAAAACTTTTCAGAGTGAGTTCGGAATAGCTTCCCTTTATTTCAACCATTTCCCTGAGCGGTGAAAGCGGCACGCATTTAATTTTCAAATCGCCCTTTTTGCCGAGCTCCGCCACCGTCAGAGATTTTTCGTCGCCCGCTTCCGAAAAGGAATATTTGAGCGGAGTGCCGCAGTAGCGCACGTTGGGCTTTACGTTCTGAGGGCGGTGAATATGCCCCAGCGCAACATAATCGAAATTCCCGAAAGCGGCAACGTCAACGTTGTCCGAGCCTCCGACGGAAACCTCTTCCGAGTCCGAACGCTGCGCCCCCGTTACGAACTGGTGCGTAATAAGTACGTTGCGCGCGCCGTCGTCTATACGCATATTTTCAACCGCAACGCGAACGGCGTCGGTATAGCCCGAAATTTCTTCGTCGGGGAAAAACCGCCTCGCATGCGCAGGCTTTATAAACGGCAACAAATAAAAATTTACTTCACCGTGACTGTCCCTAAGCGTAACGGGTTCAACTGTTCCGCAGTACACGGGCGACATATAAATTCCGCTTGCGTTCATAAGTCTGCCGCCGAATGCGATTCGCTCGGGCGAGTCGTGATTACCCGAAATTACGAACACGGAAAGCCTGCGCTTTGCAAGCCGTACCAGAAAGTCGTCGAAAAGCTGAACGGCTTCCGCCGACGGCACCGACTTGTCGTAAACGTCTCCCGCAATAATTACGGCTTCGGGTTTTTCTTCGTCTATAACGTTGATTATTTTCGTCAGTATGTACGTCTGGTCTTCCAGCATGGAAAACTCGTTTACGCGCTTGCCCAAATGCAAGTCCGACAGGTGGACGATTTTCATATTACCCCTCTTTAAAATTAAGGCGCGGCAAATTCGCCGCGCCGATTAATCCGTTTGTATTTTACTTCTTCATTGCCTCAATCTGCTTTGCAACTTCGTCCTGCAGATTTTCGCTCTTCTTCTCGATGCCTTCGCCCATTTCGAAGCGGGCAAATCTTGCAACCGTGAACTTACTGCCGATTACGGCGGAAACCTTCTGCGTGTCGTCCTTTACGAATGCCTGCTCCAAAAGGCAGTTTTCCTGATAGAACTTACCCAGCTTGCCCGAAACGATTTTTTCGAGTATTTCTTTGGGCTTGTTCTTGTTCTTTTCGTCGTTCTGCATCTGAACGAGCATTATTTCCTTTTCTTTTTCAAGCACTTCCGCAGGCACTTCTTCGCTCTTTACATACGAGGGTTTTGCCGCCGCAATTTGAAGCGCAACGTCGTGCAACGTTTCTTCCGCACCCGCCTTAAAGTCGGTTGCTTCGACCATAACGCCGACCTTACCGCCCATATGGATATACGTTTCTATCTTGCCTTTGGTTTCGAAAATAACAAATCTGCGAATGGAAATTTTTTCGCCGATTACAGCCGTCTGGTTGGTGATATAGTCCTTGACCGTGCCGTTGCCGAGCTTGCAGCCGTTCAGCGCGTCTACGTCGGCAGGCTTGTTTTCCGCAACTACCTTTGCAACGCTGTCGACTATTTCATGGAATTTGTCGCCGCGGGAAACAAAGTCGCTTTCGCAGTTTATTTCAAGCAGAACGCCCGCGCCGCACTTTTCGCAAACATATGCGCCGACAACGCCTTCCGCCGCAATTCTTCCTTCCTTTTTAACTGCTTTCGCAATTCCGCGCTCCCTCAAAAGCTCGGAAGCTTTTTCCATATCGCCATCCGCGTCGGTAAGCGCCTTCTTACATTCCAACATACCCGCGCCGCTCTTTTCGCGGAGGGTCATAACGTCCTTTGCCGTAAATGCCATACTGTCCGTCCTCCTTACTCTGCCTTCTCTTTTTTTGTTTCTTCCGTGCCTTCAAGCTCTTTTTCCGCTGCGGCAACTACTTCTTCGATAGAAGTGGGTTCGCCTGCTTCCTCCTCTACGGGAAGCACGGGAGTTTCGCCCTGATTTGCTTCGATTACCGCGTTTGCGATAACGGACGATATAAGTTTAACCGCACGGATAGCGTCGTCGTTGCCGGGTATTACGCAGTCCACAAGGTCGGGATCGCAGTTGGTGTCCGTGATGGCGACGATGGGAATGTTCAGCTTTCTCGCTTCCTTGACAGCGATATCCTCGTTATGAGGGTCTACGACGAACATAACGCCGGGAAGCTTATTCATATCCCTGATACCGTTAAGGTTGGTCTGCAACTTGCCCATTTCCTCTTTGAGTTTTGCAACTTCCTTTTTGGGAAGAAGGTCGAACTCGCCGTTCTGCTCCATTTTTTCGAGCTTGACCATTCTGTCGATACGCGAGCGAATGGTTTTGAAGTTGGTGAGCGTACCGCCGAGCCAGCGCGAATTTACATAGTACATTCCGCAACGCTCCGCTTCTTCCTTAACCGCGTCCTGCGCCTGCTTTTTGGTGCCTACGAAAAGCACGGTTTTGCCGTCCTTTACCGCGTCCGCAACGTATTTGTACGCATCCTCGACAAGTCCTACGGTAAGCTGCAAGTCGATAATATGAATATCGTTCCTCGCCGCATAAATGTACTTGCCCATTTTGGGGTTCCATTTTCTCGTCTGGTGCCCGAAGTGTACTCCAGCTTCGAGCAGTTGTTTCATAGTGATTACTGCCATTTCAATTCCTCCGTTTACCTCCCCGAAGACGCGGCTTTTACGGCGCTTATTGCGGCATTGAAAGATTTTACCGCCACGGAACGCCCGCCCTTCGGGTGTGAATTTACAGCCTTTTAATTCTATCAAAGTTTTAATAAAAAGTAAAGCGCTTTTACGCTTTTTAACGTAATTTTTAACAGTACTTAAAACATAAGAGCGCGGACGCAAATGCGTCCGCGCTCGGATTAATCAATATAATTACTTTATTACAAACTGCGAAATCATCAAGTCCATATCCGACTGCTCGTAACTACCCATATACGATACGGTTAAGCTGTAACAGTTGGTATCGCTTAACATAACCGACTGCTCCTGATGAACGCTGAAAGGAACGCCGTTTACGCTCAAACGAGTATCGAGGGTGATGAGTCTGCGCTTGTATCCCAGATATGTATCGTCCTTTATTGCCGCCGTTATATTGCTTATTTTGTAGCCCAAACTTTCGTACTGCGATTTGAGAAGTTCTGCATATCCCTCTTCCGATAAAGTCCACGCCGAATCATCTTTTGCGGTGCGAATGAGATTCATATTCGCATTGCTTGAAAGGTCCCTGTAATATGCGACGGTACCCTGCATACTCATCTTTATCCGGTTTTTGGGATAAATAAATCTGTATCCTACCGACTCGACCGATTTGAAGCCTTCGGGCGCGCTTATCGTTACCGAACACTGTGCGGAAACAGTTTTATCCTTTTCGAAATATACCTTTACGGTCGCCGTGCCTACGGTAACTGCGGTCAGTTTGTTATTTTCATACTTAACTACCGTTTCGTCGGATACCTCTACCTTAACTTCCGCCCTTCGGGAGATACGGTGTATGTAAGTGCTTTCTCCTCGTCGAGCGCCAGCGTTACGGCAGTTTCGCTTAAAGTAATGTTCTTCGCAACGACTTCCGTTTGCTGATTTTAGTCTTCGTCTTTATCGTTGTCGTTTTCACTGCCGCCGTTTATAATGCCGCCCTCAGTCTTGTCCTTTTCGTCGTTTGCGCATGCGGCAAAGCCCAAGCACATAGCAACCGCCATTATTAAGGCGGTCAAAGTCAATAATTATTTTTTCAATACTTTATACCTCTTCTCTGAAAATATTCGGATATATCTTTTAATCCGCGAATTTATTATACAATCGTCTTATTAATTTTCTTCGCCGTCCGCGCCTTCCGCTTCCTGCTGGTAAAAGTCGAAAATTTCTTGTAACAAGTCCTCGCTTTCTACGGGTTCGAGCGTTTCGTTCTTTTCGTTAAGGCGGAATATTACGACCTCGTCTTCGGCGATTTCCTCGTTGGGTTCGGCAGCAAGCAAAAGCGTATATTTCACGCCCTTGTATTCCGTCACGTCAAGAAGCTTGAAGTTTATCACTTTACCCTCTTCGTCGATCAATTCTATAAGTTCGCTTTCTTCAAGCTCTTCGTTTTCGAATTCTTCGTTCATTTTATACCTCTTACTTTTTAATTGTATTAAGATAACCGTCGAGTATGTTTGCGGCGGCAAGCGCGTCCACATAGTTTTTGCGTTTTTCCCTGCGCATACCTTCGAAAATCAACGTTTCGTGCGCCATTTTCGTGGTGAACCTTTCGTCGAAGCACACTACGGGAATTTGTGTCTGCGCTTTAAGCGCGTCGATAAACCTCTGCGTTTTTTGCGTTTGCAACGCTTCGCTTCCGTCGAAGTTGACGGGCAGACCGCACACTATGGTTGTTGCGCACTTTGATTTTGCTATTTCCGCGACGGCGGCAACGTCCGCAACAAAACCCTTGCGGAAATAAGTTTCCGAAGGGAGGGCGTATGTATTGAACGGGTCCGAAACCGCAACGCCGATGCGTTTATCGCCTATATCGAATGCGACGTATCTTTCCATATAAAGATTATATCATAAAAATTTTTCAAATACAAGCGTAAAAGCAATATTGCCGCGCGTTATCCGCGCGGCAATATTTTTTAGTTGGACTGCAAAACTTCTTCGGTTTTCTTTTCCAACTGGTCGAGTTTACCGTCTATATACTGTTCCGCCTTCTTCATTAAATCTTCCTGATTCTTTTTTACGAGATTGCGGAGCTTGCAGTTGTTAGCGACGATAAGTGCGCCGCCCGCCATACCGACGATAGCGCCCAAAATGAACTTTTCCACTTTTCTCTCCTTGTAAGGGGGAAAATGCCCCTACAAGCAGTTTGTGCCGCCGCGTAAAGTTTATGAATGTAAATATTTTCTACGACTGCAAATTCTTAACTTGAAGGCGAAGTAGCGAATTCTCGTCCGTCAGTTTTTTTATTATGGAAGTCAGCTTTTTGTTTTCTTCCTTTAAAGAGGAAGCAAGTCTGTCGTAAAGTCCGTTTATCTCGTCTTCCAGCTTCTTCCTCGCTTCGTCCGCTCCGCTCTCTATTCCGCACTCGCGCATTAGGCGTTGAAGCCTTTCGGGCTGTTTTGTGAGAACGTTGCGGTACTTGTTCTGATAGCGGAGCATAAGCTTGTCGTCGCCGTTGGACAAGTTGAGCACCGCGCGGCGCACGGAAATTCCCTTGCTTTTCTGCTTTAAAATCGCTTTAAGCATTTCGTCCGTTTCCCTCTCGGAAAACTGCACGATCTTTTCCGCTTTAAGCCCTGTGCCGCGCAGAAGTCCGCGCACCCGTTCGTCCCCGCAGGAACGCAACAGCGCGTAATAATAATTGCGTACGCTGCCCTTCGCTCTGCCCGTTTTCTTTGCGTAGCCCTCGAACATACCCGAAAGCGTTGCGCCGCGCTTCATTCCCTCACAAATGTACTGAACGAGGCTTTGCGCTTCCTCTTCGGTATAGCCGTTAATCTTGTTCATATTTACCCTCCTGATTTTTTTCACAGAGTATATATTGACATAATTACGCAACGGTATACATTAAATAATAAAAAGGCTTTTGCAAGTTTACGGATAAGGAAATTTTTTATGAGAGTATATTTTTTATCTTATGTGCCGGCGGCGCTTAAACTTAACGGAATTTATCTAGGCACGATAGACGGCTTCGAGAGGCACATAGAATTAGACCCGAACGACGGAGTGCTTGCGGAAATCGTGCCCGACGGGAATTTACAGCCGCTTAATTTTTTCCTCAACGAAAAATTTTTCAAGTCGCCGCCGAAGTTTGCCGACGTGTACAAAACCGACGGCGACGCGATTGTATACATACGGGAATACGCCGCGAAAGATATTTCCATTTCGGTGATATTCCAGACGAGGTTCGCGGGTAATCTGATAACGGCGTTTACGCAAGGCAACCTGTACCTTTCAATCGAAGGCGCGGACTATTCGCTTACCCAACTGCCTACGCAATTTATAAATTTAAAAGCGGAAGTAAAACAGCTTTCGGGGCGCGAAGTGCTTGCGCTTTCCGCCGATAACAGACTGATTATAATTTCCGACAACGGAAAAATTATATTTTCAAATGCGGCGGAAGAAGCCGAGTTTTCCGACTCTCTCAAAATACGCGCACCTTTCGAAACCTGCACGGCGGCGAAAGCCGAATGCGTTTACGGCTACGACGGAGAAAGTCTTTCGCTTTTATCGAGCCGAACGGTTGAAACTCGTCCGCCGGAAAAGGAAATCGCGCACTTTGCGTTTTTCGAAAGCGTGCTGACCTGCGGAAATTTTGCCGACTTCCTTTCCGACTCATTGAAGCCGCGCGCCAACGATTTGAAAAGCTATCTCGGCAATTTTGTAAGCGTGACCGTGCCGCCCGAAAAGTTTTATTTAATGCACGGCGAAATTGCGGCGGCGGGGCTTGTTTATCCGATTGCAAGCAATTTGTACGAGGTGAAATATTATGCGGTTGAATTCGACGGCGAAAAAATAGACAACGTTTTTCCCGTAGAATAATGCGGAATATTAAAAAGCCGCCGCACACGAACGTGTGCGGCGGCTGAAATTTAAAATTAATATTTGGTTATCTTGACGGATTTTATGATGATAGGCTTCGCGGTGAGGGTAAACGTTACGTCTATTGCCTGGCCGCCCGCTTCCGCAAAACGGTCCTCCTTATCCACCTGCGTGGTTACAGAGGTTGTAAAGTTCTTGGAAGTAGAACTGTAATTATCCGAAATATAATCGTCAATGGCGTCCGAAAGCGCGTTGAGCGTGTCCTCCGCCTTGTTGTTGCGCAGACGCGCGAAAATCGCATAGTTCGATTCGGAATAGGA
Organism: uncultured Christensenella sp.; assembly: GCA_910585705.1. GTDB lineage: Bacteria > Bacillota > Clostridia > Christensenellales > Borkfalkiaceae > Coproplasma. Next base: position 225,590 of record CAJUER010000002.1, on the reverse strand, counting down.
CGAGCTGTCGCTTGTCTGAATTGCAAACACGCTCGTCGCGCAGTTGTAGCGGTAGTCGTGTTCGAGAATCTGACCGAAGCTGTTTTTGATAGCAACCTTTTGGTGGTTGTCCGTTCCCTTGTCGTAATAGTACATTTTTAGTACGCCGAAGTCTGCGGTAACTGCGCCCTTCTCTATTCTGTGGTCGTTGTTCGCAAACTCGCCGATGAGCGTGGGAAGCGCGTCCTCGCCCGAAACCACTTCCTTGTCGTCTTCGTAACGAAGCTGTTTATATACGCTGGGCGTAAGCTTATCCGCAAGAGAGTAGTACTGCTCCTCTTTGGAATACTCGTCGAGGTAATCGCGGAGAGTGCCCGCCGTTGTGTAAGCGGTTTCGTAACCGTCGGCGTAAGAATAGCCGCCCGTGAACCAGTCCGTCGAGGAATAGTTATGGATTACCATATCGTTATAGAAGCCCTCGTCCGCAAGCTCGATAAAGTGCTGAACGGTCTGGGGATACATATTCCTGTAAAGCGTATACTCGATATTATACGTCTGCTCGTTGAATTCTATTGTAATTTTTGCACGCGGATGTTTTGTTTTGATTGTGCAAGCGGAAGCCGCCGCCGAAACGGATACGACAGCCGCAAGCGCAAACGATATTAAAACGTGCTTGAATTTCTTTGACATTGCTTGTCCCTACACTTTTGATGATACTTATAAAAGTACAGTATTATTTTACTTTTAAAACCGTTTTCAGTCAAGCGTTTTAGTCGTTCAAAACGCAAAAAATAACACTGCGCTTCAAAAAGTATAAACGGCCGCGCCCTTATCGGCGCAGCCGTTTGATAATTTTAATTTATTCCGCTTAAAGAATTACTCCAAAGCTGCGGTTGCGCCTGCCGCTTTGAGGTCGGCAAGAATCTTTTCAGCTTCTTCTTTAGCTACGTTCTCTTTAAGAACGCCGCCCTTTTCAACTGCAGATTTTGCCTCTACAAGTCCGAGACCGGTGAAAGCGCGAACGACTTTGATAACGTCGATCTTCTTTGCGCCTGCGTCTTTGAGCACGATGTTGAATTCGCTCTTTTCTTCAGCCGCTGCGGGAGCCGCCGCGCCTGCTACGGGAGCTGCTGCAACAGCTACGGGAGCCGCTGCGGATACGCCGAATTCTTCTTCGAGCGCTTTAACAAGCTCGTTGAGTTCGAGCACGGTCATAGATTTTACTTCTTCGATAAATTTCTTTACGTCTGCCATTTTATTTTTATTCTCCTGAATGATTTTTTAATTTTATTTTTTATTTTTTTACGCGTTCAACGGGGCGCGCTCCCTTTTCTTTCGGATTATATTTATTAGTTTAACGATTAACCTTTCTGCTGGGCGATACCGTTCAATACTCTTACGATACCTGCAACAAGATTGTTGAGCACTCCGACGAAATTGGACATAGGCGCCTGCATGGAGCCGAGCATCTTCGCAACGAGTTCTTCCTTCGACGGCATACTTGCAAGCGCTTTTGCGCCGGCTTTGTCAACGTATGCGCTGTCAACGAACGCGCTCTTTAAAACGATTTTACCTTCGTAATCTTTCGCGGCGTTCACCATAAGTTTCGCTGCGGAAGTTTCGTCGGGTCCGAACGTTACGGCGGTGGGACCGTTGAGGTCTGCGTCGAAATCCTTAAAGCCCAAATCGTTGAACGCTTTTCTTACCAAAGTGTTTTTGTAAACCTTGTACTCGCAGTTGCTTTCCTTGCACTTGTTACGGAGCGCGGAAACTTCGGCAACGGTAAGTCCCTTATAGTCGACGAGTACAACCGATTTAGCCGCTTTTATCTTTTCCGTTATCTCCTGAACGACAACTTTTTTAGCTTCGAAATTAGCGGACATTATTACCTCCTTAAAAGAATTCCCTGCTATCCGAAGACGGCAGGGAAAAATAAACGTGAAAATTCAAGTTCCTTATCCTGCACCTGAACGGGAAATTAAGCCTTGCGGCGCCCGTCGTCTTGGGTAGCAAAATCAATTTACTTTATTATTATAATTTTTTGCCAGACATAAGTCAAGCAGTTTTCAACCTTTGTTGTAAACGACTTTTACGCCGGGTCCCATTGTGGAAGTAAGCGTAACGCTCTTTATATATTGACCTTTGGAAGCTGCGGGCTTTGCCTTTGCGATTGCGTCCATAAGCGCGTTGAAGTTTTCAACGATTTTATCCGAACCGAAAGACTTTTTGCCGATAGGGCAGTGAATAATCGCCGTCTTGTCGAGGCGGTATTCAACTTTACCTGCCTTAACTTCCTGAACGGCTTTCGCAACGTCCATCGTAACCGTACCCGACTTGGGGTTGGGCATTAAGCCCTTAGGTCCGAGAACGCGGCCTATTCTACCGACGACGCCCATCATATCGGGGGTCGTAATCATTACGTCGAAGTCGAACCAGTTATCCTTCTGGATTCTCTGAATCATTTCTTCCGCACCGACGTAATCCGCGCCTGCCGCCGTTGCCGCGTCAGCCTTGTCGCCTTTCGCCACGACGAGAACTCTCTTGGTTTTACCCGTGCCGTTGGGAAGGACTAAAACGCCGCGCACCTGCTGGTCGGCCTGTCTGGGGTCAACGCCCAGACGAACGTGAAGCTCGACCGTTTCGTCGAATTTTGCTTTTGCCGTATCGAGGACGATTTTAACCGCCTCGCCTACGTCGTATGATTTGGAACGGTCGTAGGATTTTATGCTTTCTGCGTATTTCTTTGCAAGTTTCATAATTTACTCCTCCACCGTTACGCCCATAGAACGGGCGGTACCCTTGACCATGCTCTTCGCCGCTTCGATGTCGGTGCAGTTAAGGTCGGGCATTTTGGTTTTTGCGATTTCTTCTACCTGCGCTTTGGTCAGCTTGCCGACCTTATCCCTGTTGGGGCGTGCGCTTGCCGTTTCCAGACCCAGAGCCTTTTTGATAAGTACGGGCGTGGGGGGCGTTTTAAGCTCGAACGTGAAGCTTCTGTCCTGATAAATCGTTACCACGCAAGGGATGATAAGTCCTGCCTGCGCAGCCGTCTTCGCGTTGAACTCTTTGGTAAAGCCGGGAATGTTGATACCGTGCGGACCCAGCGTAGAACCTACGGGGGGTGCGGGCGTTGCTTTACCTGCGGGAAGCTGCAATTTAACTACTGCAGTAATTTTCTTCGCCATTTATAAATTCCTCCAAAGTGGTTATAGCGGATATACCATGAAAAGATTTAATATACCCTCCCACCTATATAAAACCGTAAAACGGATTTTATCTATTTTTATTCCGCAATTTTGCGTATCTGAATATACTCCACTTCCACGTCCGTAGCCCTGCCGAACATTTCAATGTTTATCTTGGCTTTCTGCGCGGCGTCGTTCAGCTCGGTAATTCTGCCCTGAAAACCTTCCAGAGGACCGGAGTCCACGTTCACCATATCTCCGACGGTGAAATCCGCGTCCACCACAATCTCTTCGAGGCGCATTTTGCGAATTTCCGCTTCCTTTAAAGGAATAGGTCTGCCCTGCGGACCGACGAAGCCCGTAACGCCCCTCGTATTGGTTATCCAGTACCAAAGCTGGTTGGAATATATCATTTTTATAAACACATAGCAAGGGAGAAGCTTACGCTCGACTATTTTCCTTTTGCCGTTCTTTTCCTCTATGGTCTGTTCCATAGGGATTTTAACGTCGAAAATCATCTCTTGCAGGTTGTTGTTTTCAATAAGCCTTTCAAGGTTGTCCTTAACCATCGACTCATAGCCGGCGTAGGTATGAAGGATATACCAGCAAGGCGTAGTAGTTACGTCTACCATTTATTATTCTCCAATACCCTTAATGTTGGTAATTACCTTCAAAAGCTCCTGCATGCCGTAATTTATTCCCGTAACGACGATCGTAAAAATTACGACCACCACAAGAACGACGCATGTACCCTTGATGACCTTCGGGAACGAAGGCCACGATACGCGTTTAAGTTCGGAAAAAGTTTCTTTCAGCTTTCTCCCCATTCTTACGAAAATATTCGGCTTGTCATTTTTTGCCTTGTTATCGTTTTGCGATGCCATAAAATAACTCCGTCAATTATTTTGTTTCTTTGTGCTCGGTGTGCTTTTTGCAGAACGGGCAGTACTTGGAAACCGTAAGCCTGTCGGGGTCGTTACGCTTATTCTTGTAGCTGTCGTAATTTCTGCGCTTGCATTCGGTGCATTCGAAAGTTATTTTAGCCCTTGTTGATGCTTTCATTGTGGAAAACTCCGTACAAAAAAATTACACCCCTTTTCGGATGTATGGAAATTTTACCACACCCGAAAGCGGCTTGTCAACACTTTTTGCTTTGTTTGAATATATTTTATCAAAAAAATACGGCGGACTTTTAGCCGTCCGCCGCACTTAAATTTCGGTTTTAATTCATATTTTCGTTATTGTCCACAGAGAACGCGTAGGTGTCCCTGTCTTCGGGGAAGATGGGTCCCGAAATTACGGGCAGGTTTAAGGGCGCTATGAACGCGCCTGCCGTAAGGTTTGTAACCGCCGCGCGGAGATAGGGATAAACGATTTTCGTGCCTTCGATTACGAAAGTGCGCTCTTCCTTTTCCGTTCTGACGTCCTCAACCTCGAACACGCCGACGAGAGTCGCGAAAATGTCGAAGGGCTTGGGTTCCGCTTCGGTGGATTCTATTTTTACCGAAAGCGCGATAAAGTTGAGTTTATCGTTTCCGTTTACCTTTCTGACCTGGCGGGAAAACTGGGGTTTGATGTCCAGCTTGTCCTCAGGATTTAATTTTACTCTGTTAAGTTTAAACGACAGTTCTTCGGCCGTTATACCTTTAAAATCGATTTTCATTACTGATTACTCCTGTTCAGATACTTTAAAGTACGCTGTTTATACTTCTATTATAATAGTAAACGTTTTTAAAGTCAATTAAACCTGCGATTTTTATTGATTAAATTTCACGGGTATTATATAATTTGTATAATGAAAGTGGATTTAGACGCAATTAAAGATTTATTGCTCGGCGTAGAAAAGCCGTCGCGCTATACCGGCGGAGAGTTCGGCGTGCCCGAAATGCAGGAGGGCGCGTTCGATTTTTGTATGTGTTTCCCCGACTTGTACGAAGTGGGAATGAGCAATCTCGGCATTAAAATAGTTGCGGAAAGCATAAGGCGGCGGGGATTTTGCGCGGACTTCTGCTTTGCGCCGTATAAAGATTTCGGGCAGGGATTAAAAGAGCGCGGCGTTCCGCTGTACTCCCTTGCCCTTAAAAAGCCGTTAAAGGAATTTAATATGCTCGGCTTCTCTCTGCAATTCGAGCTGTGCTATACCAACGTGCTGTATATGCTCGACCTTGCGGGGATACCTCTTCTGCGCAGCGAGCGCGAGGGCGGAAACTTCCCCCTCGTTGCCGTAGGCGGCCCGTGCGCCGTCAATCCCGAACCGCTTGCCGATTTCGTCGACGTAGTCTTTATAGGCGACGGCGAAAGCGTCGACGCGGACGTTGCGGAAATTTATGTAAAACACGGCGGCGCGACTGAGGAATTCTATAAAGAAATTTCCGCGCTTGACGGCGTTTACTGCCCCGCGCTTACCCGACCCGTTTACGAGGACGGACGGATTAAGAAATTCGAAGGCGTTGCAAAAGTTAAAAAGGCGCTTGTAAAAAATCTGGACGGCGCGGTGTTCCCCGAAAGGTTTGCCGTACCCAACTGCGAAAGCGTGCACGACAGGGCGGTTATCGAGGTTATGCGCGGCTGTTATCGCGGCTGCCGCTTCTGTCAGGCGGGATTCATTTACCGCCCCGTACGGCGGCGCGGCGTTGAAACACTGACCGCGCAGGCTTGCTCGCTGATAAGAAACACAGGCTACGACGAAGTGAGCCTCAACTCGCTTTCGACGGGCGACTATCCGCAACTGCGCGAGCTTTTGAAAAGCCTTAAACAGAGCCTGCCCGACGGAGTGAAGCTGGCTTTGCCCTCCCTGCGAGTAGACAGCTTTGACGGCGATTTTGCGCAGGACTCGCGCAGAGTTTCACTGACCTTCGCGCCCGAAGCGGGAAGCCAGCGCCTGCGCGACGTTATTAACAAGGACGTTACGCTCGAAGAGATTTTACGCGCGGCGGAAAGCGCGTTCGACGTCGGATATTCGGCGGTAAAGCTGTACTTTATGCTCGGACTGCCGACGGAAACGGACGAAGATTTGGAAGAGATAAACAGAATATGCGCGTACATTAAGGGCGCTTACAGAAAGAAGCCGCGAGCAAAGCAGTTGAGAATTTCCGTATCCTGCTCCACCTTTATTCCAAAGCCGTTCACGCCATTCCAGTGGGAAGCGCAGGCTACTGAGGAAGAGATAGAGCGAAAGCAGAACGTTTTGAAGCAGACCTTGCGCGTCAAGGGCGTAAACCTGAGTTGGAGCGACAACTTTACGGCAAGGTTGGAAGCCGTGCTCGCTCGCGGCGACAGGCGGCTTTGCAATGTAATAAAACTTGCATACGAGAACGGCTGTATTTTCGACGGCTGGGATAAAGAGCTTAACAGAGACGGCTGGATTAAGGCGTTTACTGATACGGGCACGGATATGCGCGAGTATACCCGCGAAAGGGACGAAGACGAAATTCTCGCATGGGATTTCATAGACGTGGGAGTTACGAGAAAGTTCCTTTTATCTGAAAGAAAAAAAGCATACTGCGGAAGCGTTACGGGCAGCTGTCTTTCGGGCTGTAAGGGCTGCGGACTTCAACCCGACTGTGAAGCCGCGAAAGGGGGCGAAAAATGATAGCGTTCAGATACACCAAAACGGACGGCGCCGAATACCTTTCGCACCTTGACCTGCTCCGCCACATAGACCGCACTTTAAAGCGCGCGCAGATAAAGGTTAAAACGAGCGAAGGCTTTAACCCACACCCCAGAATTTTTATGAACAATCCTTTGGGCTTGGGAGTCAAATCGGTTGCGGAATATTGCGCGGCGGACTGCGAATTTACGGGCGATTTTGCCGAAGCGTTCAACGCAAGTTCGCCTTCTGGCATAAAATGCCTTGCTTACAGAGAGGTTGCCGATAACCCCAATTTCGCCTACACGATAAAGTCCTGCGGATACTGCGCGGAGGGAATAGCCGCCTTCGACCCCGAAGAAATTTTAAGCCGCGAAAGCATAGTGCTTACCGATACGCGCGGACGGCAAACGGATATACGCGAAAGAATATACGCGCTCGAATTCAAGGACGGTAAACTTTTCTTTACCGCAGGCTGCGGCGAAAAAAATCTGCGCCCCGACTTTTTCTGTGCGTTCCTCGAAAAGACGTTCGGGGGCAGGGCGCACAACGTTTTGAAGCTTTGCGCATTCGGAGAAAATACTTTCTAAATAAGAGGGAAATATGTCAAAAAAGACGCTTTACTTCGACAAGCGTTGCGGCTTTGTTTTAGCCGCAGTCACCGAGAACGGCAAGCTGACCGAGTTCAACTTCGAAAAATCGGACGGCGGCGTTCGCGTGGGCAACATTTACAAGGGCAAGGTGGAAAGCGTGATACAGGGCATGCAGGCGGCGTTCGTCAACTGCGGACTCGAACGCAACTGCTATATTTCCGCAGAGGATATTCTGCCCGACGGCAACGCATACGAAAGCAGAAACGCGGAAACCCCCGCCTTCCCCGAGCTTAAAGAGGGCGACGAAATCATCGTGCAGATAGTAAAATTACCCGTCGGGACAAAGGGCGCGCGCGTCACCACCAACCTTTCGTTCGTCGGCAAAAGCACGATATATATGCCGCTCACCCGATTTATCGGCGTTTCGCGCAAGATAAGCGACGGGGAGCTCAGAAGAAATTTACTGTTCAGCGCAGAACGGCTTTTAAACGATAAAGAAGGACTTATCGTGCGCACCGCCGCGCCTTACGCAAAACGCGAATACATCGAAGCCGAACTGAACAGCCTGCGCAGGATTTATTCCGACGTAGAAAAGAATTTTCAATCCGCAAACGCGGGAAGTCTTTTATACGCCGATTTCGATTTGCCGGTACGCATTTTAAGGGATACGTTAAGCTACGACGTGGAAAAAATAATAGTCGGCACAGAACAACTCAAACAGAGTATCGAATATCTTGTAAAAACATTTTCCCCGACGGGAGAAAAGCCCGTAGTATTATACGAAGGGCGCACGGATATGCTGCACGCGGCAGGACTTGCCGAACAGATTTATGCGCTTACTTCTCCGCGAGTCAATCTTGAAAACGGCGCATACCTGATAATAGAAAAGACCGAAGCCCTGACCGTTATAGACGTAAACACGGGCAAATTTACGGGCGACTATAACCTCGAACAGACGGTTTACCACACGAATATTTCGGCGGCACGCGAAATCGCAAGGCAGGTTAAACTGAGAAATATCGGCGGCATAGTAATTGTGGATTTTATCGATATGCAGTCTGCGGGGCACAGAAAAGCGCTCACCGAAGAGCTTGAACGCGCGCTTAAAAAGGACAAAGCCAAATGCACGGTTTCGCCCATGTCGAAGCTGGGGCTTGTGGAGTTTTCGAGAAAGCGCACGGGTTCGGGACCTCTTCCGCTTATGGTAAGGCAGTGCAGACACTGTCACGGAACGGGGCTTATGTTCACAGCCGAGTTCGCCGCATTCGGCTTGCGCGCGAAAATACTCGAGCTCGCGGACAATGGCGCGGAAAAGATACGCGTCGATTTGAGCGTCGATCTGTTTTCCAAAATCAAAGACTGGACGAGATTTTGGGAGGATATTTCAAGCATATGCGGCGCGGAAGTGTTCGCCGTACCCCGAAAAAGCTACGGCTTTTCGCAGACGGAGTTCACCGTTCCACAGTCCGAAAATTTCCGCATACCCGACAACGCCGTAAAAATACCGTGACACTGCGTTATTTAAACAAAAACAAAACCACTAGTAAACTAGTGGTTTGCACAGACCCTAGAAGGGATTAACACCCGCTAACCCCTGTGGGGGCTCGAATTTTAGCATCGCATCACAATCTCTGGCAGCCACTCAAAGTGGCTGCCTTTTTTTGCCTACTTATTCTTGCCACCCGTAAACGGGTCTATATACTCTTTCATACTTATTTGGTCGTTCATATTATCTTCCTGCAACTGATTCCTTATGTATTCCTGTATTATGCTTTCGTTCTTCCCTACCGTATCTACATAATATCCTCTACACCAAAAACTTCTGCTTCCGTATTTGTATTTTAAGTTTGCGTGTCTGTCAAATATCATTAATGTGCTTTTACTCTTGATAAACCCTACAAACTGTGCTATACTTAAATACGGTGGTATGCTTACCAGCATATGTATATGGTTAGGACATGCTTCGGCTTCTATTATTTCCACCTTCTTTTCATTGCAGAGCTTTCGGAAGATTTCTCCTATATCTTTCTTTATCTGTCCTTATACTATTTGCCGTCTATACTTCGGCGCGAATACTATGTGATATTCACATCTGTATGTTGAGTGTGCTGTTTTATTTATTTCATTTTTCATTTCGTTAAAAACCTCCTGTTTTTTATAGTGATGCGGTTGCCAAACCATCTCTATTTTAACTTGAGGTTTTTATTTTATCCAACATTTTTTAGCAAGCTATTTTATCCCCCCCCCAGTAGTACTGGCGGTTAACTTAAGCTTGAAGCAAACAATTTAAGCCGCACGCGCAGAACTGCGCGTGCGCCTTTTATTTTAAAAATTACTTAACTATATTCCCGTCGGAACACGTTATAACGTATTCGCCCGTACCTACGTCCCAGCCGTAGCCTTTGTAAACCTCGCCCCACTCTTTAACAGTGCCCTTGAAAATAATTTCGCAAAGCGACGAACAGTTTTCAAACGTTGCCCAGCCCAACGTATTTATACCTGCGGACAGAGTTATTCTTTTAAGCCCGCTGCAATCCGTGAAAGAAGAGTCAAGATATGTGACGCCGTCGGGAACCGTAAACTCGGTAAGTTTGACGCAGGACGCGAAAGCCTTGTAGCCTATCGAGGTCAAACCTTCGGGCAGAGAAATTTCAGTCAATTCCACGCAACCCGAAAAAGTTTCCATACTTATTTCAGTCATATTCTTACCGCATATTGCCGAAGCAAGCTTCGCACACTGAGAAAACGCCGCCGTCCCTACCCTTTTTACACTGTCGGGTATTTCTATCATTTTCAACCCCGAGCCGAAGAACGCAGAATCGCCTATACTCAGTAAATTATTATTAAGTCGCACGCTTGAAAGATTTAAGCAGGATTTAAAAGCGCCGTCGTAAATTATTTTGGTGTCCGCATTTACCGTCGCTTCGGTTACGTCTTTATCTGCGGCTTTATATAGGACTGCGTACGGATTGCGCGCGCCGCCAAGATAGTAAGCATTGCCGTGTTTTGTTAGTTTCAGCGATTCTCAGCCGTATAAAGCTCTGCTTTTTATTTCTTCGATACCGTAGGGAATATTTAATTCGGTAAGGCGGGTGCAGTTGCCGAAAGCGTCTTCCTCTATCACTTTCACGCTTTCGGGAAGAGCAATTTTTTTAAGCGAACCGCAATTCGAAAACACGCTGCTCTCCACTGCGATTATTCCGTCCGGCAGATATATTTCTTCAAGCGAAGAACACCACGCAAACGCCGAATTGTCCACAGATTTTACGCTTTTCGGAACAACTGCGGTTTTAAGCGCCTTACATTCCTCAAACGCGCCGTAGCCGACGGACTTTACTCCGTCGGGAATATTTATGCCGACAAGATTAGTGCAACCGTAGAATAAAAACGAACTTATTTCCGTCAGCCCGTCGGGCAGTCTTATGCCGATAAGACTTGCGCATCTATAAAACGCCATATCGCCGATTTTTGCAACCGTGTGCGGAAGCGTAATATTTTTTACGTCTTTGCACCCCTCGAACGCGCTTGCCCCTATAACCGTAACACCTTCGGGAACGTAAACGCTTGTGACCGAAGTACAGTCTTTAAAAGCGTTTTCTTTTATTTGCGTTACGGGCTTTCCGTTATATACCGAAGGAATGTTTATGTCTCTATCCGTTGCCGTTCCCTTACCGGTAACGCAATATCCGCGACCGTCGGCAGTCGGCTCGTACAACAATCCTTCCGTCAACGACGAAGCAGGGTCTATGCCGTAGCAGTTTGCGCACAGTCCGTTTACATAGTTGTGCCCTTTGGGCGAATTTTCGTTATCCTTAAAGCTGTAACCGCAAGTACAGTTATGTAAAGTATATCCGCCTTCCTCGCACGAAGCTTCTACAACGCTGACCACCATACCGTGACCCGTTGCGTTCACCTCGCCGTCCTTATAACTATCTCCGCAGGAATTGCAGGTATGTAACTTATACCCCTTCTCCGTGCAGGTAGGGTTGACCGTTCTTTCAACGTAGCTGTGACCCGTCGCGCTCACCTCGCCGTCTGTATAGTTTTCCCCGCAGGAGCTACAAGTATGTAAATTATAGCCTTTCTCCGTGCAGGTAGGATTGACCGTGCTTTCAACGTAGCTGTGACCCGTTGCCTCCGTTACATCACGCTTGTAGGCGTTGCCGCACTCGCACATAAAAAGCGTGAAACCCTCTTCAAGGCAGGTCGGCGCGACGACCCTCTGCGTGTAATCGTGCTTATGGCTTGTCCGACAAGCCGAAAGTCCCGCCGCGCAGACTGAAACGCAAAGCGCAGTTAACGCGGTAAAAATAAATTTTTTATTCATATCGTTTTTCCCCCGAACCAAGTATATGACGCTTGGGCGGATTTTGCAATATGAACTTTTCAAAAGCGATAGAATGCGGCGGACCGTTCGTCCGCCGCATTCTATCTCGTTTATCGATTTAATTAAAGGAATTTTTTAAGTTTCTTTTCGAATCCTTCCTCAATGGAAATAAGTTCGGTAAGAAGTTTCTTTACTTCGGGGTCGAGCTTCGAGCCGCCGTCCGTCAAGGACGTTTTAAGCGAAGTTATGCCCGTAACAGTGCCGCGTATCATCATCTGGGCAATGTTCTGCGACGAGTTATCGTTAGCCGCGCCCATTTTTATCGCGCTCCACATCATCGCTTTTTTTATGGGATTAGGTTCCTTCAAATCCACGTCGTACTTCAAAGCAATCTTAGCCGCCTTACTGCATATCTTTTCGTATTCTTCATGCTCGCGCATTATTTCTTCACGGATATCGCCTTCTCCTACTGCGGGCATAATGTCCGAAATCGAGGTTATGGCAAGCTGTGCGTTGCGGTAAATTTCCGCCAGAATTTCTCTGTCTGATTTTTTTTGGTCCATATACTGCTCCTTTACTTAATAATGTTGCCATTCCGCACAAAAAATATACCTGTATGCCTGCCTTCACGGCGTTAAAAACGCTTGACTTTGAACCCGCATTGTGGTAGATTATAGGCTGAGCCGCTCGGAACGGGCTTTTTTAAACGTGCTTTTTTGCACTGCCTGACCCTTTGGGCTAAATCCGGCGAGACTGGTTAGAGGAGGTAAGAACACTTTATGTACGCGATTTTCGAAAACGGCAGCAAACAGTACAAGGTTTGCGAGGGAGACCTTATAAAGGTTGAAAAATTAAACGCCGCTGTAGGCGAGACCGTTCAGTTCCCCGTCATTCTTACGGCTGACGAAAACGGAATTAAAACGGGCGCAGAGGTAAGCGCGCTGAAAGTGAACTGCGAAGTCGTTTCACACGGCAAAAACAAGAAGATTATAGTCTTTAAGTACAAAGCCAAGAAGAACGAAAGAAAGAAGCAGGGTCACAGACAGCCTTATACCGAAGTTAAGGTTACGGCTATAGGCGCGAAAGAAGCAAAGAAGACGGAAGCGCCTGCAAAGAAAGCGGCGCCGAAGAAGAAAGCCGAAGCAGCCGACAAGGCAGCGCAGTAAATTTTTCAGGAGGATAAAACAATGTTTTTAATAAGTTTATTCGCCCATAAAAAAGGTACCGGTTCTTCCCACAACGGCAGAGACAGCGAAGCTAAAAGACTCGGAGTTAAGCGCGCGGACGGTCAGTTCGTGCTTGCGGGCAACATTCTCGTAAGGCAGCGCGGCTCTAAGTTCAAGGCAGGCTCGGGCGTTGGCATGGGCAAGGACGACACGCTTTTTGCGCTCGTTGACGGCACCGTAAGGTTCGAAAGAGTGGGCAAAGACGGCAAACAGGTTTGCGTATACCCCGTTGCCGAATAAAAAATGAATTAAACGAGGACGGTTTGCGCCCTCGTTTTTTTATTTGCCGTACGCGCAAATTTATGCGGCGGTATTAACTGATAAATAAGGAGTTCTATATGATTAAAGTGTGCGCATTATCCGACGAATCGCGCTCAGATTTTGAAAAGCTGTTCGAACAATATTATACCGAGCTGGACTGCGGCGAGGACGTAAAGCATTTGCTTGACGAGTACATTATCGCAGACTGCCTTGCGGGACTTATAAAAATAGATTTGATTTACGAGGACGGCGGGCTTGTCGGCTTTACCATATATCAGATTGACGAAACGGGCAACGACTGGAATTTAAAAGAGGGTTGGGGCAACGTGCGCGAAATTTACGTTTCCCCCTCCTTCCGCCGTCGCGGGTTGGGCAAATTTTTGCTTTACACAGCCGAAATGAAGCTGAGGGAATCGGGCGCGGAAAAGGCGTACTGTCTGCCCTATGAAAAGGCGGAGTCATTTTTCACCGCTTGCGGCTATAAGAAAACTGCGGCATATTGCGAGGAGCTGGACTGCAATATTTTCGAAAAAACCTGCCTTGAAAACTGCGAATGTAAGAAGTAAATTATATGGACAAAACGGACGTATTATGGTAAAATACGGCTATGAATAAAATTATCGCAGCCGAACGCGGCATACTGAAAATAAGCGGCGCTTCAAAATATTACGAAATAATAATTACGAAAGACAGACTTGTTACGGTGGTTCCGCCGTTTGCGGACTTTGCTTACTTCGGCGACGGGATACGGCTTTCATTCGAGCAGGCGCTGCTGCACTTTAAAAGCGTAACGACGATTACCGACGAAGACAAAGCCGTTTGCTCGGCGGCAGAACTTGCGGCGCAATACTTCGGCAGAGGCAGGAAGTACGACGGGGTTTTGTCCGCTTTGGGCGAGCTGACAGTTGCGCTTATTGCGACGCGCACAGACGCGGCAAACGTTTCGCCGACCACCGAAACGGTGCGCGCGGACATTGCCGCTCACGTTTCGGATATTATGTATTCGCTCGAAGACAGCATAAAAAAACTTCCGCTCAACTACGATTACGTCCGCAAGCTGTTCAAAAAAGAGCTGGGCGTAACCCCGCACGAATATTTGCTGGACGAGAGAATGAAGCTTGCGCGCGGACTTATACTCGGCGGAATTTCAAACCGCTACTCGCCTTACTCCGTTTCGCAGATAGCCGAAGCGTGCGGCTTTGCCGAACCGCTGTATTTTTCACGCGTGTTCAAAAAATACTTCGGCGTCGCCCCGTCGGAATACGGAAAATAAAAAAGCTCCCGAAATTTTCGGGAGCTTTTTAAATTTGTTTTTTTATTTCCTGTTAAGCGAAACACTTTTGAACGAGCCGTCAGCCTTATGCACAACTACCCTGCCGTCCTGATTGTCGGCTACGGTTATCGCGTAGTTTATAGCTTCCGCCTGAGTTCTGAAAAGCTTGATAGCCTTTGCTCCGCCTGCCGCTTTAATCTGCCACTTTCCGTCGTCCTTGCGCTTGGAAATGTGATAAACGCGCTTATCGTCGTCGTCTAAAACGGTTTTGGCTACGGGAGCTTTGGGCGCGGGTTTAGCCGCAGGCTTCGGCGCCGTTGCCTTCTTTGCCGCCGCCTTTTTCTGCGAAGCCTTCTTTTCCGTTTCGAGCGCCGCCCTTCTTGCCGCCGCTATTCTTGCTTCCTTTTCTTTTTCCGCCTTTTCCTTTGCCAGTCTTTCACGTTCCGCCGCCGCCTTTTCGCGCTCTTCCGCCGCGCTGTGCGCCGCCGCTATTTTGTTGGCGATAGGCTTTGTTGTCGCCCTGATTTTGGGCGAGCTTTCCTTTTCGGAAACGTTCTTTTTGGCTTTGGGTTCTTCCGCTTTAACGGGCTTCTTTCTTTCCGCAGGTTTTGCAACCGTCTTTGCCGCAGGCTTAGCCGCGCTCTTCTTGGGAGCCGATTTCTTCTTGGCAACGGGTTCTTCGACCTTGATTTCTTCTACTACTTTAACAACCTCTACTTCCTCAACTTCTTTTACAGGTTGTTCTTCGGGTTGCCCGTCGGGCTGTTCCGTCTGTGCATTGTAAACCGGTTCGCTCTTATCGTCGGGGCGGCGGTCGTATTCGGGATAAAAAGGCTGAACGTAAGGGTGAACTTCTTCGCCTTGTTCCGCAGAGTTTTCGGCTTCGCCGACGGGAACCGAATTTGTGTTTTCGCGTGAACGGCGTTTGCGTTTGGAACTTGCCGCTACGGTGCAGATAGTGATAATAAGCACAATCGCCACTACAAGCGAAATTGCTATCCACGCCCAGTTGGGCAATACCCACTTCACTTCCTTGAGAAAATCAAGAAATTTTTCCATATTCCGTATCCCTCTCTTTTTTGTTGTATAAAATGATTTTATAACAAATAAAAAGTAAAATCAAGTAAATTCAAATAATATATGTCGCAAAGGTCAAAAATATGCGTTATTTTAAGCATATTTACGCGCGATTTTAGAATTTCAAATTATTTTTTGCGCGTAACTTTGCCGCCCGTAAGCACAATCATTTTTACCGCCGCAGGCGAAAAGTCGTCCGCTTCTACTTCGAGCGGTTTATCGAGAACGCCGCGCGCAAGCACTTTTATGTATGTGGTTTTTTTATGTACCGAAGGTATTCTGTGCTTGATTTCTTCAAGCGTTACGCGCTCTCCGTTATCGAAATATCTTGCCAGCTCGTCGACGTTTACGATGCCGCGCTTTGTTCTGTCGGAAACCTTTTCGCTTTCGCCGATAAGCTCCTCCACGTTTTCGAAGGGCAGAATTTCTTCCGCTTCCGTCACACTCACTTCTTCGAGAACTTCTGCGGGAAGCATACCCGTTATGGGCAGAGTGACGACTTCCGATTCAGCAGACTTTTCTTTGATTGCAAGGAGTTTGACCAGTTTCCTTTCAATCAGCGGCTGCAATTCCTCGTAAGGATACTGCGCGCAGTAATCAGTGTATATACTTTCCTGCGCGGTGAGGTTGTGCCTTTGCATAAGGTCTTCTATTATCTTTGCCGAATACCTGGCGCGCCTGTCGTTTTTAATTCTGAACAGCGCGGGAACCTCCGCGTTGGTTTTCTTTGCGGAAACGTCCTCCACCTTGTACTTAGTGCCCTCGTAAACGGCGGGGTCGGTTGCGCAGTAAAGGCAAAGCGTTTTGCCGCGCAGGGCAAGCTTTGCAATAAGCTTCCTGCCGCTGCGGTAAGTTTCGTGCCGCCAGCTTATGCGCTCCTTTACGCCGTATTTTTTAAGTTCGTTTTTGATCTGTGAATAATAATTTTTCACCGCGTCGTCCGACTGGATAAGTTTTGCGGTAAAACTGCGGTTGTAGCGTATACGCACAAATGCGCCTCCTTCACTGTCCTTGACTACTTCGAATTTCTTTTCGGGTAACTTCGAAGACGTTGCGGCAGTTTTCGGCTTCTGCTCTGTGACCGTCTTTTCTTCATTAGTTTGTTCTTTCTGCTCCGTCGGAGCGGGAAGTTCTTCCTTCTCTTCCGTAGATGCCGGCAACTCTTCCGCCGTCTTTACTTCCGTCTGCAAAGTTTCGCCTTGTTCGGGCTCCGCTTGCCTTTCTTCCGTAGCCTGTTCTTCTTTTTGTTTCGTCGGCGCGGGAAGTTCTTCCTTCTCTTCCATAGGCGCGGGCGGCTCTTCCGCCGTCTCTACTTCCGCTTGCAAAGTCTCGCCCTGTTCAGGCTCCGCCTGACTTTCTTCGGGTTTGGCTTTCGGAACGCTTTCAGGGCGTGCCGAAGGTTTTACTTCCTTTGCCGATTCGCGCTTTTTCCGCGTCGGTTTCTCAACATCTTTCCTGCTCCCCGTTTTGCGGTTTGCCGAAATTTTTCCGCCGAGCGCAACGCCGACGGCGCCTGCGCAAATTAACACGACGGCACAGATTATGACGGCTATCATCGCCGTTGATAAACTTACGAGTAACGAATTCATTTTTATATACTCCTCAGTAAAATTAAATCACCGTCATTATACCATAATATTTTAATTCGGTCAATATTGTTTATCCAAATACATTTACGCTCGAAATAAGGGGCGCGCCGACTGCGGCGCGCCCCGTTAAAATTATTTGTTATTACTCGACTTCTTCTGTTTCGTGCGGAGTTTTGCGTTTACTTTTATACGCCGCAGCAACTTCTTTTACCGCGTACACGGTTGTCCTTGCAAGCATTACCAAAGAGAGAAGGACAAGCGGCAGGAAGTTTAGCACACTGCCCGAAACCAGATAACCGAACACAAACATTGCCAACGCGGAAACCAGCGACGAAAAAGCAAGGTAACAGCCCTCGATTTTTATACATGTGGTTATACGGCGCAGTTTGACGTCCGCTTTAATCGCGTACATAACGCCCCACATGGCAAGCGCAAGCATTAAGGGAATCAGAGCAATGAAAGGCAGAAGCCTTAAAATATTCATTGCATAGACGTTTGCCATCATCGGCAGGGCGTTATCGAACGACTTTTTAACAAACTCGTCCGTCCCGTCGCCGTTCACAATCCCGTCCGTTCCGCCGTAAACTCCGTAAAAGGAAATTACCTTGCCGCCGTCGGTTCGGAAATTGCCGATTAATGCGTCTGAGAACACGAAAAGATAATCGGAAAAATCCTTTTTATTGAGATAATTCAAATAATAGTAATTGCGCAGTAATGGCGCGGAGTTTCTTACAAATTTATCGATTTGAGGGTAGTACGCTTTAAGATAGAGCAAATAGACGGCTTCCGCATATTCCTTTGCGGGCGTCTCGCCTTTCTTTTCAACGAGCGCCTTAAACCGTGCGGACAAGTCCTCGTCCGTTACCGTTTTCAAATATTCTTCGTGTTTGCCCGTCAGCTCTTGCGTAAGCACAAGCTCGTTCGGGGTATATCTGATTTGAAACTCGTATTTGCCCCGCTCTTCTTCGGACAAAGAGAGATAGCTTTCGTAGGTAATTTCCGCGCCGCCGTCAATCGCCGTGCAATACGCCTCGAAATCGTCTAAGGCGGTCGGAGGGCGGGTATCTATAACCAGTTTGTAGCCCTCCTCAGGCAGAGAACAGACAACCTCGCCTGCGACGGCTTCGCCGCCTTGCACGGTTACATTGACTTTATCGAACGAGCCGCGCAAAAACTCCCTGTATTGAGAGGCGTTTTTGTAATGCACGCCGAACGGCAACGTGTTTGCCGCAAGCACGCCGCAGAACGTAAAGACGAGCGTAAGCACAAAGCCGAGAACAAAATTCAGCATACTGCGCTTGACCGACTCTTTCGCTATTCTGTCCGAGAAGAAACTCAAACCGAAATATTTAAGCCAACTTATCATTTAAAAACCTTGAAATTATTTTTTGTTTGCGAACTCTCTGCCCATAATCGACTTTTCGGTCGCCTTGTCGAAAAGGTGAATGTTCTGCTCCTTGAACGCTATCGAAATTTTATCGCCCGAAGCAAAGTTGTTGCGTTCGGGAACGCAAACGATATAGTCCCCGCCGCCGTCAAGCTTCACGAACAACTGAGTAGTATTGCCGAGAACTTCCTTTACGTTGAGCGTGGTTTCGAGCGTAGGCTTGCCCTTTGCCGCCGCGTCGCCCGCAAGCAATAAATGCTCGCCGCGAATACCGAGAGTAACCTCGTGCCCGTTTCCGTCGAGATATTCTTCCGATATACTTCTTAAACCGCTTAAAGGAAAGCTTACGGTCTGTCCGTTTGCAAACTTCGTTTCCAGCTTCGTGCCGACCTTCTTTATGACGACGTCGAAGAAGTTCATCTGCGGCGTGCCGATAAAGCCTGCAACGAATTTATTATCGGGGAAGTCGTAAAGATTTGTAGGCGTGTCAATCTGCTGGACGACGCCCAGCTTCATAACGACGATTCTCGTACCCATAGTCATCGCCTCGACCTGGTCGTGGGTGACGTATATGAACGTGGTTTTAAGTTCCTCGTGCAGTTTTACGATTTCCATACGCATGGAAGCGCGAAGCTTTGCGTCGAGGTTGGATAACGGTTCGTCCAAAAGGAAAACCTTAGGTCCGCGAACCATGGCCCTACCGAGCGCAACGCGCTGGCGCTGTCCTCCCGACATTTCCGCAGGCTTGTTATCGAGCAGCTCCTCTATTCCGAGAATTTTCGCCGCCCAGTGAACCTTTTCCTCTATCTCGCGTTTGGGTATATGCTTGTATGAATAAGCCTGAACGGGCGTTTCGCTGTAATATTTCAGCTCCTCTTCGAGCGCCTGCTTTTTGCCCGCGAGAATCCTGCCGTACTCGTCCTCGCCGAAAGCCTCCAAAGCGACGTCCACCGCCTTTATCTTTGCGCGGATTGATTTCACCGTATCCGCGTCCGACTGCCCGACGGGATTGCCGTTTGCGTCCTTTTGATCGGCAGGAATTTTTTTGAGGTAATTTTTAAGATCCTTTTCCAGCAGTTCTTTGCGTCTAATAAGCGCGGACTTGTGCGCCGCCGCGTCCGCATTATATTCCTTTGCGTCCGCCTCAACCGCGTTTATTTTTTCGCGGACGGCTTTTACCGCCGCGATATGCTCCGGCAGAACGGGATTCCCCTCTTCGTCCTTCTGTTCGGCGGGGATACCTTCGAGTATGTCCTTAATGCGGTTTTCAAGCGTTGCCTTGCGGCTCGAAATGAGATTGAGATAGCCTCTGTCGCCGTAGTCGTCAATTTCCCACTGCGCCGATTTTATTTTTTCTTTCAGCTCCCTGATTTTCTTTTTATCTATAGCAAGAACGGGGTTTCCGTCCTTGTCCTTTTTCTCTACGGGTATTCTGCGCAGTTTTAAAGCAAACTCTATATTTTTCTGAACGGACATGTGCGGATACAGCGCGTAATTTTGGAAAACCATTGCAATATCCCTGTCCTTAGGCGCAACGTCGTTGACGAGAACGCCGTCAATCAACAGCTCGCCGCCGGTGATGTCTTCAAGCCCGGCAATCATTCTTATTGTCGTGGATTTGCCGCAGCCCGAAGGTCCGACGAATACTATAAATTCGCCGTCCTCTATTTCCATACTGAAATCCTTGACCGCGACGAAGTTGCCCGACCTTTTTTCGACTTCGGGTTTTGCGTCCTTCTTTTTTATTTTATTTATAAGAAGTTTTATAGGATTTTTTTGCGACGTTTTTCTGCCCGGATACACCTTATATATGTGTTTGAGAGATAAACCTGCCATAGAATTTTTTCCTCCAAAAAAAATTGTAAATTTAATTCAAGTTAATTAATCAGCCTTTGAAATTGAACAACTGCACTTCATAGACGGAATAGCCGTAAGGGGTTGTGCGGGATATGCCCTGTATGAGTATATACTTTACGGGCATAACGGCCGACGGAGTGACAACGTCGGTACGGGCGCCCTGCGAATATTCGCCGTAGAACACTTCCGTCCATTCGTTTTCCTTGCCCGTCGCGGAGAAGTAAACTTTGTACTGTTTTGCCGAAGCCGCCTCCCAGAAAATTTTCATCTGATAAATTTCCGTAGGCGCGTCAAGCTCTATTTTAAGCCACTCGCCGTCGCTTCCGTGAACGCTTTCCCAGCGCGTGGACATATCGCCGTCCACCGCATTGCCTGCGGAAGCGTTATTGTTGTTTTCAGACGAGGCGGTCGCCTTCATCCCCACGCCCGACTGAACGAGCGCGCGTTTTTCAAACGTTATTCCCGTAACCGTCGCTCCGCTTCCGCCGATTGTGATTTTATGCTTAAACGTAAGGGATACGGGCGCGCTTTCGTAGCCGTAATCCGTTTTGGATAGCGCAACCTCGCCGCCGTCGATAAACAGCTTTATATCGCCCGTGCCGTTTATTTTAACGCTACGGTAAATTCCTTCGCTTCCGAATGACAGAAGATAGTCCGCTCTGCCGTTCTGCGCAAATTGGAGCCTTCCGCTATCCGCCGTCACGCCCTCGCTTTCCGCATAATCGTTAAGCCCGAAACTGTCGCAGTTTTTATAGCTTTGGAAGGTATCCGTCTGTTTCTCGGGGTCGCAGGAAACGAGCGAGCGCGGCTGAACAACCGCATATCCGACAACGCCTTCCGCGTTTCTGAATATAAATTTTTTGGGGTTTGCCGTCGGGTTCCAGCACAGCGCGGTATATCCGCCGTCTTTGCTGTAAACGGTTGCCGACTCGCCGTTTTCCGCCCATATATCCGTAGTCCTTACGCCCGTAGACTTCATTCCGTGTATAAGCCAGTAGACGTTAAACTGCTCGGAATCGTTGCCCACGCTGCCCTGCTTGCGCAACACTTCGTCATACCATTCGAGCGCTTCGTCCGCGTCGTAAATCGCGACGATGGGAATGAATATATGCTGCCATGCGTAAATTTCTTTCTGATTGTCGGGCACGTCCCAGCCCGCCTGCTCCTTGCGCATATTATCGATGAGCTTTTCCAGAAGAACCCGCTCGCTTTCGTTCAGCGCGTAGCTGGTGAGATATTCCTCGCCCGGTATGAGATGTATGCCGTACATAAACAGCGGCTGTCCGTTAAAGAACGTGCCGTAGAAATTGCTTCCGCCGTATACCTGACCGGCAACGCCGTACTGATAGCTTTCGGGGAAGTCGTTGAAATAGTTGAACCAATAATGCTTTATGGCGTTAAGCTCTGTAGTGTAGCCGTAAATTGCCGCCTGACGTATTTTTTCGTTTCCGACAGCTGTCGCGTACAGATACGCGCCCACCCAGCTGTTCAGTGCTTCGCCCGCCGATTCCTGATTGTTTCCGCCGTTGTTGTCCGCATAGCCGCCAGCCCAGCCGTGACCTGCGAACGGATCGAAGTTGCGCATATAGGGAAACAGTGCGTCGTCGCGGTCGGGGTTCATATAGTCGCGTATTAAAAGCTCAATCATATCCCCGTGCTTAGCAGCAAACTCGGGGCGGTATGCGCAAAGCACGCCCGATGCAAGCGTATAATACCCGTAAGTGAAATAATGGTCGGCAAGGTTCACGCCCGCGCCGAATTCGCTGTTCTTGTAGTACAGCGTACCCCATTCCTTGTCGTAGTAAAAGTATGCGCCCGTAGCCGCGTCCTTCACGGGGTCATAGGTAAACCAGTCTTCGAGGATATACTCTATTTTGTCGAGAAATTTATCGCGCAAATCGGTTGCGCCTATCTGGTCCGAAGCGATTGCCGCCATTGCCATAGGGTGAAGATTTTTGCCCTGCCAGTAGGGGTCGCCCGAAATGAGATTGCTTTCTTCGGGCAGTTTGTCTCCGCCGTTGTTTTTATAGACCATCAAAAGTTGGTTATACAGAACGGTAACCGAATACAAGTCGTCGTCGGGTTCGGCAAAAGTCGGCACTACGCCGTAGAACGTATCGCGCGTGACGAAAGAATTTCCGACGTGCGAACGGCAGTCGCCGCGCACGCTCGTATATACATATCCCTCTTTATAGTCCGACTTAGACAGCTGATGGGGAAGGTAAGCCGAATACGCTTTGGAAGAAAAGCCTTCGCGCATAAGCATAGTGCGCAGACGGAATTCCGTTGATACTATATTCTGCGTACCGTCGAACGCATAGCGACAGCTTGTGTCGATAACGAACGCATATCCGTGCTCGTGCAGCAAATCAACTTCCTTTAAAGGGAAGGGCATATCGCTTGCGCCGCCCTTTTCTACGGTGTTCTTTTGCGCTACCGCGCCGACCGACATATAGTTGCCTTCCGTCATAATTACGGATACCGAGCTTTCGCCCATTACAAAACGGGTGTTTGCGGGGACGGAAACAACGTAATATCTTTCCTCGTATAGGGGAGCGTTTTCGTGTTCGCGTCCGTCGGCATCTTTATACTTTCTTATACCGCCTTCGTATCCGCTGTGCGTGCGCACCTTGACGACTATGCCGTCGCCGACGTAATACGAGCCCGTGCCGTTTAAAATTTCACCGCCGTTCAGGTCGTAAATTTTTATAAGATCGTTTGCAAGCAGAAGCGCCTTTTGGGGTTCTGCGAATATGCAGTATGCGTACAGCGAACCTTCCGAAAGGAACACTGTAAGTTTATCGACCGAATTGTCGTCCGTCATAACAGCGCTAATGCCGTAATCGGAATATCCCTTAACGCGGACTTCGGCGTCCTTGCCCATACCCGCATATCCCACAGCCAGATCGTGCGCGTCCACGTCCACCGTCTGCGAGCCGTTGCCGGGAACAAAACCGTCGAAGTAGCCTTCACCGGGATTGGTAAGCCAAAGCCCGTCGGTCATAAAGGTTGCCGTCAGCGGGTTCATATACATATTGTAGCCTTTATCTTTTATGAGCAGTCCCTGCCACCAGTCGTTGCTGGGTACGGGTTTGCCGCGCAGGGCTTCGTCGAGATATGCTATAAGCCTTGCCGAAGGGAAGTCCGTTCCTCCGGTAACGTACGAGCCGTTCGCCGTCTGAACAACGTCCCACGACGGGAACGCGAGAGACACGTCGTAATCGACCTTTCCTTCGCCGCTCGTTTGAGGATACTGCGAATGAACTACCATTCCTTCAAGCATATGGCGATACGAGGACGGGCTTTGATAGTCAACCACTCGCAGATAGCGCGCCTCCTCGTAAACGAATATGCTCTGCTTTGCCGTCGCGCCGTGAGTTTGGCGGAACAGCACCTTCCAGTTTTGTCCGTCGCTGCTTATGAGGAAATCGTAATACTTGCCTTTGCCGCCGTCGTCGCCGCGCCAGTACAGGTCCACGCGCCCGACGGATTTAACCGCGCCGAGATCTACCGTCTGATACTCATTCGAGTTCAGGTTTTCCCAGTAAGTCGCGTCGTTGCCGTCAAGGGTAAGCGCCGCGCCGTGTCCGTCTTGGGCGGAAGAAGCCGTGACGCTTGCCGTCAGTTTTTCTTCCCTGAAACTGCCGCCGTCGTTAAAATAGTTGATAAAGGCGACTTCGTTTACGCGGTAACACGAAGCGAAAAATCTGCGCGAATCAAGCTCTATTTTGATATAGCGCACGTTTTTAGTCACATCAGCGTTCGCTTCGAACCTGAACATATCCGCGCTGTAAGGCAGGTTATACAGCTTTGTTTCTGTAAAATTTTTATCCGCACCCGCAAGCAGTACGCGGTACGCGGCGGGGGTGAGATTGTCGCTAAAAGCTATGCGCATTCTGTTCATTTCGCGCACGCTTCCCAAGTCGTATTCGAGCCACTGTCCGTCGGATATGCGCCAGTCGGGCGAGCCGTCCTTTTGCGCGTCGAACAAATCGGGGTACTGCTCCTTAGGTACGACCGTTCCCGCAGGACCTAAAACCTTGAATTCGAAAACAGAATATCCGTAAGCGGGCATTGCGCGTTTGAAGCAATGCAGGCGGACGAACTGCGCTTCCGTTCCGTCCTGCGCGGACAGAGAATATATGCGGCGGTTCTGCGCGTCGGGGTTAATCGTAATATCCTCTTCGCGCTTGATAGCCGTATAGTCGTTGCCGTTTTGAGAAATAAGAATTTCAAAGCTCTTTGCGTAAGCGGCTTCCCAGTCGATTATGATTTCATCTACGGCAAGACTGACGCCGAGATTTACCGTCAGCGTAACGTCCTCCTGCCAGTCGCTTTCCCAGCGCGTCGACAAATCTCCGTCGAACGCATACTGCGCACTGCCGTTAGAGGTATTCGTCGCGGTTGCAGCGCACCCCTTTGCAATGTTGTAATTAGCGCCGTCCGACAACGAATAAACGGGTACGGGTTTGACCTTGCCTATTTCGGGATTAGCCAGAACCGTAACCTTTCTGCGCTTTTCCGCCGTGTTTTTACTGCCGTCAAAAACGCTGTAAACGAGAGTATATTCGCCCGCCTTCGAGGTGTTGAGATTGCCCGAAACCTTTAAGTGCGCGGATAAATCCTTGCCCGCCTTAGTTTCGGCGGTCACGCCGGCAAAACAGTCAAAATACCTGCCCTGCACGATTTCCACGTCGTCCGCGCCGCGAATGACGACGTCCCTGAATTCTTCGGGCTTGTCAATCTCGCCGGGAGGCGTTACCTCTTCGGGCGGAGTTTCGGGCGGTAATGACGGGTTGTCGTTTCCGACTTTGCAAGCCGCCGCAAAACAAACGATTGCCGCAATTAAGGCAAACAGTATTAAAACGATTCTGGTTTTTCTTTTCATAGTCGCTTCACTTTAAAAATCTTTAAGAAATATTTGGGAATTTTCCGGACGAACCCGTCCGGAAAATTCCCCTTAATGTTTATAATATTTTATCAGTTTATAGCTTCCGAATACGAGCCTTCGCCGATATAGAACGAGCCGTCGTGGTGAACTTTGGTACTGAACGACCAGTCGCCCGAAGACGCGTTAAATCCGTCCAAACCGTAATTCGCCGTTACCCAGCCGTTAAAATCAGCAACCGCAACGTAACCGTTGATGTGCGAGCCGCAACCCAGTTTATTCTTTCCTTCTTCAACGTCTTTGTCTTTGTTCGTGTACATATATACGTTGAAGCTGTTCGGTTCTACACCTGCGTCTTCCGACTTGAACATATAAGCCGAATAGCTGTCCGTGCCGTTCGTAAACATAAGCTCGATGCAAACTACTCCGTTTTTGAAAATAGAGCCTGCGCCGCCGGAAGTACGGAAGAATTCAAAGAAATCTCTGCCGCCGTTGAAGCGTATCTGCGATTCGTTGGGAACGCTCCAATCCCAGCTGTAAGTTTTGGTATCCCTGTTGCCGTCGGCATCCGTTGCATATATGCCGACCGAATCCGAATAGCCGAGCGATATCGCCTTGTCGTTCGCTATCCACTGCATTACGAAAACCAGCGTTGCGTCCGTAGGTCTGTCTTCGCCGCTGAATTTAAGCAGTGACTGAACGATTGCCTCGTCTATATCCTTCCACTGCGCCCAAGCAAACTTGTTATGTTTGTAGGTTGCAAGGGGCTCGTCGTTTGCAAAGAAGTCGTAAGTCTGCACGTCCTTTTCACCGACGATATAAGCGTAAATATTTACGCCGTCATGCAAATCCGCGTTCGGATGCTGCGACGTGTTGGGCGTTGAAACTTCCCAAGTATGGTTTGTGTTCGTAGTCTTATCGCCGAGACTCCACTTGCCGCCGTTAAGCGCGCCCGCAATATTGAGCTGGGTGTCCGCAAGGGTTGCGGTAAAGTTCCAGTCGCGTGCGGGGATAGGGTTGGAATCCTTGAACCTGTCGGAATAAGACGACCCTTCTTTGAGGGCAAAGCGAACGGAAATTTTGTAAGCCGTCGCTTCTTCCTGCTTGAACAGATTGTATACATAACGTTTAATAATCTTGCCTGAAATTCCTCCGCCCGTAAAGTCGGTGGTGAATTCCTTAGTCACGCCGTCGAGAGTTATTGACACGACGTAGTCAAGCTCCTTGCACACGTCCGCGTCGGCTATGCCGTCGGCAGTGCCGAACAGTTGCTTTTTCAAATCCGCCATGCTTATGCGCGCGCCGAACTCATACAGACCGGGATCGCTCGTTGACGAGCCCCATACGCCTTCTCCGCCGCCGCCCATAAACAGCCTTTCCTTCTTGTCTTCTTCCGTCAGATCGAGCATGTAAACGTCGTGGCTGACAAGGTCGTTTTTGACGTTGCTTATTTTAATTGCCCCGTCTTCGGTTTTCTCGGTCAGGTACAGCACGAACCTTACTTCGTATTCCTTATCCAACAGAAGGTCGCTGTATTCGCGCGCAAGCTGTGCGCGGAACGCTTCAACCGTCATATCGTTTTTAACGGGAACCTGCTTTATGAGAGGGAAGCCCGTGATTGCGGGGATAGTTTCGCCCTTACCCAGCGCAATGTTGCCCGATTCGTAAATATCGAAGTACGCCTCGAAACCGGGCGCGCCCGAGAAGTGAACGGTGTCGTCCACTATCGCGTTGAAATCTTTGGCAGGGTCGAAGTATATATCGTTGTTTATCTTCTTGTAAATTACGGTCTTTTCACTGCCGCCTCCGATAGAGTAGACTATTTTAAGCTGATAGTCGTCCGCGTCTTCGGTGCTGCCCTTCGCTTCTTCCACAACAATGTTGTTCGTGGTGTAGTGATAAACTCCGTCCTTTCCGGTGAACGCCGCCTGATGGGTTATGGTGTCTGCGGCGTAGGTTGTCAGAGAAAGCGCAGGCGCGTTTTCCGCAATGGTATCGCCGAGAATATTTACGGCTTTGCAGAGAACAGTTACCTTGCCGTTGACCGCGTCGAAGAATATTTCAACCTCGTCGATGATTTCCGCAGGCGTTTTCAAAAGATTTTCTATTTCTTTTTCTACCGCCGCAGTAAGAGGAGCGTTGTTGTTCTGCCAGATGCCCGCAGCATATTCGCCGAGTTCGTCTATACCGTCTTTAAGCTGTTTAAGCTGTTTGTAGTAGTCTACGGTCAATTTATCCTGAGTTATATTGCCGTCAAGATTCAACTGCGCAATGCTTTCTTCCAGCTCCGTCAAAAGCGTTTCAACGGAAGCGAGAACCTCGTCGTATGCGGCTTTCTTTTCGTCGAGCGCTGCCTTAGCCTCAGCCGAACCTGCGTTGTCGAGAAGCGTAGCGTAATACTCTTCTGCTTTTGCTATTGCCGCGTCCGACGCCTGCTTGTCGGAAACCGTAAGGTCCGTATCGAGCGATTGGGTATCGACCGCGTTCACAAGTAAAGCGAAATATTCGCCGTCTTTTTGGATAAGCAGAGCCGAAGCTTCGCTTACTCCTTCTACCGCCTTAGCCTCTTCGGAAAGTACTTTATATTTTGCTTTCGCGTTGGAAATAGCGGCTTCCGAATCTGCGGTTACCGTGCCGATAGCTTCAACCGCGTGTTTGAACTGCGCCGCTTCTTCGTCTGCGGCTATAACATAGTTATAAGTGATTTCCTCACCGTACGCGCTTTCCGCCAAGCCTGAAACTTTGTTGGCTTTTACGGAAATTTTATTCTCGCCCTTGACGAGCACGGCTTTGACTTCCTCTGCCGCGAGGTCGAGCGAGTTCGAACTTGCCGCAACCGTCTGCGTTCCGATTTTTACGGTGTAGCCGTTCACCGCGCCTTCGACTGCGTCCCACGTCAGGGTGTCGCCCTCTATTTTGAGGTTGACGGGCGCGGAAAGCTGTGTCACGGGCGAATATACATAGGTTACGGTTTGCGAATACGCGCTTTCGTTCTTCGCTTCCGTCGCGTTTACTTTGACCGAAAGAGTGTTCTCTCCGCGCGTGAGCTTGGTGACCACCGAAGTAAGGTCAAGCGAGTTTTCGCTCGTCGTCGTGGTTTCGTCCGCGTTGATTTTAACCGTGTAGTCCGCCGCGCCTTCTACGGCGTTCCACAACAGTTCGTCGCCTTCCGCTCTGACTTCCGTCGGCGCGTCAAACGACGCTTTTTCTTGGGAAGGTTTCTTCTTGCAAGCGACTACGCCGAAGCATATGCATGCAATCAACGCCGCAGCCGTAAGAAACAGACTGAGTTTTTTCATCATTTTTTCCTCCTATTTAAAAGGCTTTACGCCTTATAGCCGTTATTTTTTTCGTCTATTACCGTGCGGTACCATTCGCCGCTGCGCTTGATGATTCTGCGCTGTGTGCGGTAATCGACGTAAATGAGTCCGAAGCGCGGCTTGTAGCCCGCCGCCCACTCCATATTGTCCATCAAGCTCCAATAGTAGTAACCGCGACAGTCCAGCCCCTCACTTATTGCCTGCGAAAGTTTGGAAAGATAGCGCTTCATATAATCGATTCTGTCATAGTCCTCGACCGTACCGTCCACCGAAACAATATCGTTTAGGGATATTCCGTTTTCGGTTATGTAAAGCGGAACTTTCAGAACGGATTGGAGATATTTCAAAAGCTCGTAGAATCCGTCTTCGGTCACGGGCCAGCTCATATCCGTCTGATGAACTTCGGGATACACAGGGCGCGTTCCCTCGCGGTCGTTTGTTTCGTCCGCCGCGACGTAGTTGGTGAAATAGTGGTTTATTCCTATAAAGTCTATCGGCTCGGCAATCAGCTTCATATCCTCGTCGGTAATTTTAGGAAGAATACCCTTGCTATCGAACCACTTAGAAGCCTGACGGGGGTAATGCCCTAACACGACCGGCTCGAAGTACCAGCCCGCCCAGAACTCGTTCGCGCGAGCCGCCGCCTTTACGTCCTTTTCGCTTTTTGTTGCGGGACAGTTATAGGCGTAATCCAAAGTTATGCCTATTTCGCCGCCGACCTTCATTTTACGGAACAGCCTGACCGCCGCGCCGTGACTTTTGAGAACGTTATGCGCCGCTATTAGTTTGTTGCGGTAATTGCCCTTTATACCCGGCGGGAAAGAACCCGTAACGTAGCCGAAGTCGGTGAATACGAAAGGTTCGTTGAAGGTTATGAATTTTTTCACCCTGCCGCCGAACTCTTCGAAGATAACGCGCGCATAGTTTGTAAACCAGTTCACGCTTTCGGGGTTGAGCCAACCGCCCTTATCCTGCAACGCCTGAGGCAAATCCCAGTGATACAGCGTGAGCATAGGTTGGATACCTGCGGCTAAAAGCTCGTCGATAAGCGCCGAATAAAACGCCACGCCCTCTCTGTTCACCTTGCCGTCGCCGTCGGGAATAATGCGCGTCCACGCAACCGAAAAACGGTAGCTGTCTAGATGAATCTGTTTCATCTTTTCAATATCTTCACGGAATCTGTGGTAATGGTCGCATGCGACCTCGCCCGTCTCGTTGCGGTCTATATTGCCGGGAATATCGCAAAATGTATCCCATATGCTTTCGCCTTTTCCGCCTTCTCTTCTGCCGCCTTCTATCTGATATGCGGCAGTCGCCGCTCCGAATAAAAAGTTTTCGGGAAATTTCAACTTCATATTAGTTCCACCTCTATTTCGTTAAATCCGCCTGCGCGAACTTCTTCGGCAAGCCGTCCCGTAACGGCGGGCACGGTTACCGTTTCTCCGCGCTTCAAGCGGTACTCAGAAACCTTTACGCCGTCCCACGTGCTTTTGCCGCTGCGGTTTATATAGGTTATTTCAGTTCTGCCGAACAGCAGGAAAGAAACTTTTCCGCCGTCGAAAAAATCTTTATGCAATTTGGGGTTAAGCGAAAATTCAAGCTGTCCGTCCTTGACGGTGAATGGCTTTTCCGCTCCCATCATTATGCGCCACATTGACAGCACTTCCGCATTCGCACCCGTAAGTCTTGCCTGATAGCCCTTGCCGTGCTTTGCCCTGTCGCTGTGGTTCGAAGTTACTATAAACGAGCTGTTTTCTATATTGCTCCTGCCGTAACGCTCGGCGGGCATAAAAGGCACCAGCCCCGTTTTGATCTCGGTATAAAATTCGTCGTACATACCCGCTTCCAGCAGGGCGAGCAAAACCTTATAACTCATATGCAGGAAGCACGATTCCCTTTCGAGCCAGCCTGCGGGGAAAGAACGGATACGGCCTATTTCAAGCGTCTCTTTATCGAGCGGTTCGCTTGTCTTAAACAGTTTCAGCTCTTTATCGTACAGCGCGGAGCTTTTTGCATGAGAATAAATTTCTTTATCGCCGACCGCAAGCCTCTTTGCCACGCCCTCTGCAAAGTGGGGAAGGGCGCGCGGCGTAAATTTTACGGGCAGAGCATAGCCTTCTTCCGTTTCGCGGTATTCCGCCGCCTCGTATGCGATATACGTCGGAGTCCAGCCTCCGCCGAGCTGTTTCGCCCTCGTTTGTCCGTCGTTAAGCTTTGCCGTAACCGCCGTAAGAAATCTCTTGGCAAGACTTGCGTTCACGCTCCGCGTTTTGCCGCAGAAACCGAGATACGCGCTTTCGAGATACTTTTCTTTGTATTCGTTGATTTTGCCGTAAAACTCTTCGGGGGAGTTATTCTCTTCAAGCAAGCCGAGCACGTCTTCGAAAAGCCTGTGCTGTTCTTCCGCCCATACTATATCCCTTTCCGAAAGCATTTCAAAAAGTTTTAGCGCAAGGCGTAAAAGCTCGGTTGCGTCGGCAACGTTACTGCCGAACAATGCGGGTAATCCGTTCGTTGCGTCGCACCAGCCGGGTTTGCCGCCCTCCATCTCCACGCCGCACCCGAGCGGGTCTAACGTTGCGGTTTTAATGAGGACCAGAAAAAGTAACTTTGCCGCGAGCGAGGTTTGATATTCCTCGCCGCCCGAAAGCTGCCAACCGTCCTCGCCGAATTTTTCTATACTGTAAAGTCTGCGGATTTTTCCGTCTTTTTTTACCGCCTGCCTGTTTCTCGGCAAAATGCGCACGCCCGATTTGAACCATTTGAGCGGTGTATCGTATAAAAGCGTTTCGCGTTTTTCGGGATAGACCGCAAGATATGCGGTGACGAGGTCTATTAAGTAAACGAAGTGGTCCGTCCAGTAGCCTTCCGAAAAGCCTGCTTCCGAGACGGGTATGCACTTTTCTATCAAGGCGTCAAGCTCGTCTTTGCCGAGTTTAAGCTCGGTTACGACGTCGCCCAACGTGAACCTGTCTTTTAAAAGCTTTTCACTGCCAGCATACTTTTCCGGCACGTCGGGGCAGGTGTATCTTACGCCGAGCACGGACAGGGGATTGTATCCGTCCGTCTGCAACAGCGAGAAGAAATATTTTATGTTGAAGTCTCCGCATTCGGGCGTAATAAGTATATCGTTGCGGCGGTTCTGCGCCACGTCGCGGAAGTTGCCGTTACCGCACGAATACGGTTTGGGTTCTATGCGAAAAGCATTGTAATCCCTTTCGGGGTCACCGTGCTTGCGCGAGTAAACGTAATAGGGCTTGCCGCCTACCGTCACGGGCATTCCGCCGCGAAGAACGTTATCGAAATAGCTTTGCTTTACATACTCGTCGAACAGCGGAAACGCCGTGTGCGTTTCAACCTTGCAAGCGATTTTTTCCGCCTCTTCCTCAGCCTCTTTCTTCATTCCGAAAACGACTTCATTCGTAAGAGTATTTTTTAAATTTTCCACTTCCGCAATATCGGGCGCGTAGCCGATAAGCTCGCAAACGGTGAACGATCGTCCTGCGCCCACGTCGCGCTTGCCGTGCGCGAACGCACAGAACAATTCGTTTTCCTCCCTCTGGGAAGAAAGCTGCCCTTCCGCAATACCGTTGCGGTTAAACACGTCCGCGTGGCTTTTCGTCCTGTCCTCGCCGAACACGAGCACAGGGTCGGCGACTACGCCGTATGCACCGACGGGCAAAAAGAAGTTTCCGCCGCTTATGCTCTTAACTTCCGCACAGTCGGCTGTGGAGGAACGCATTTTGACAAAGGAATATCCCTTGCCCATTCCCTCCGAAGACATCCAGCTTTTAAGCAGATTGCCCGTTTCTTTGAACGCCGTGTTCGATATTCCGTAAGGCAGTATGCGGGCAAGTCCGTCTAAAAATTCCACGCTTTGCGCGCCGCCGGTTTTGTTTGTGTATGTAACTATTCTGCCGAGTGCGGCAAATCCCTTGTTGGGAACGCCGAAGTATTCGACGCTTACCGAGTACTTTTTGGTATCTTCGGAAATTTTAAATCCGCTCCGCGTAATTTCCATCCGCGTGTGAGCTTTGCCTCCGATTTTAAAAGGCTCGCACGGCTTACCGTCTATTTTGAGAAAGGTGCGGAAGCCCTCAAAAGGCGCGGTCGCATAAGCGATTTCCGCAGGGGAAAATTCCATAATGGGAAGCTCCTTCCCGCTTACGCCGAAGCCCGCAATTCCCTGTCCGCGATTAATATAGAAAGCCCATAAGGGGCAGCCTTCCAGCCCTGCGACGGCGGGAAGAAAATCGGTGAAAGGCGGCTTCGTACCGTAATCCGAAATTATGAATTTTCCGTTTTCAAAGTAATAGTTACGCTTCATAAAAATTATCTGTTCTGTGTTTTAAGCGATGGATATGCTCCGTAAGTAAAGTTCCATATATCCTTATCCCAGCCTTCCTCTTCGGGGAAGTTTGCGGGGTCTAAGAAAAACTCTTTTCTGACGACGTCGGAATTTTCAATATCGCCGCCCTTGTAATATTTCAGCTCTCCGTCAACCCAACCCATCGAGCCGGGAAAAGCAGGCGAGGTATACCAGCCGAGTCCGTAAGTAGTAAAGTTATCCAATGTGATATATTCGTCGTAATCGAAGTCTTCGGGGATAGATTTTGTTTCCGAATCGTAACCCATATGGAAAACGTAATCGTCCTTTAACGCCGCAAAGCTGTTTTTAATTACGCCGCTGTTCCAGTCCGCAATTCCGCGCGAAGGCACCTTACCCGTCCAGGAATAGAACACTATGCAGTTTTCTATCCTGCCGTTTGCGTCTACCGAGCCGTTGATTCCCGCAATGCCGCCGGCGCGTTCGGAATAATCTCCGTTCGTGTTCAGCGTGCAGGTAACCTTGCAGTTTTTAATAAGCCCGCCGTTAAAGCCCGCTATCGAACCGCTGAGTCCCTGACAGTTCACGGTAATATTGACGAAGTTTGTGTTTATAATCTGCGCGCTGCCGCCCGTAGACATAAATATTCCGTTGTTATAGTTGCGCCCGTTTTCGCCTTTGTTTCCGTCGAGCGAGGGTCCCTGTCCGAGATTGTCTTCGCCTTCGCCGTTGTCGTAGGCGTTTATCGTTATATTTTTAACCGAATAGCCCATTCCGTCGAAAATACCTTCGAAGGTAGCCGTGCTTTCTTTATCGCTTATCGACTTGCCTATCGGCCAGAATTCTTCGTTTCCGAAGTCTATGTCGGCGCCCAAAACGTACGCGCCGTTTAGATTGCTGCGCATCGAATTGAAGTCTTCGGTGTTGTATATCACTTTGGTAACAACGCGGACGGTAACCTCCACGTATTGATTGTCCACAAAAATTCTAAGGCGCTTATCTCCCGCCGTTTCGGATTTGAAAACGCTTTTCTTTACGGTGAGGGTGTCGTCCTTGAACTTGTATTCCTTAGAATCGAGTACGCGGTATTTAAAAGATACCTTTTGAATTTTTTCCGTCTCGAAAGGTATTTTCACGTCGTCGGGGCGGTCAAGCTCGTAATAAGCTATCGCAGAATATTTGCCGACGTTTTTGGAAACGCCCGCGACTACGCCTTTATTCGGCGCGTCCGTAAGCGTGCCTTCCACTTTATCACAGCCGGCAAAGCCGAGTACGCCGCAAACCGTCAACGCGGCGGCAACCGCAATCTTTGCAAATTTTTTCATAAATTCACCCCTTTAATCCGCCTACCGTCATATTGTTCATAATGGTCTTTTGGAAAACGCAGAACAATACGAGTATAGGTATAGTCGCCATAACCGCCGTAGCAAGTACAAGCGGATAGTTAGAGTTGTAAGCGAGCTGGTCCGACATGTCTTTAAGTCCCAGCGCGATAGTCGGCATACTGTTCAGGTAGAAGTACGGCGTCTGATAGTCGCACCACAGCCCCATAAAAGTTAGCACCCCTACGGCGGTAAGCGCGGGCTTTGCCATAGGCACCATAATCTGAATGAATATGCGGAAGTCGGAAGCTCCGTCTATCTGGGCAGCCTCCGCGTAAGTCCAGCTTATGCTTTTGAAATACGCATACAGGAACAGGAAGTTGAACCCGAATCCGCCCGAGTATAAGAACCATACGCCGATGATATTGTCCACCAAACCAAGATTTTTCATCAAACGGTACTGCGCGGGAAGCGTTCCCACAATGGGAACCATCATCGCAATGATAACTATGTTGTAGATAAGTCCGCGTCCGCGAAATTTGTATTTCGCCATAGTATAGGAGGCAAGCGTGCAGGATATAAGCGTAACCACGACGCCTCCGCCTACGACAAGCAGGGAGTTGAGATACATTCCTAGCACGGTGGTGCCCTTAACCTTGTATCCGAACGCTTCTATATAGTTTGAAAAACCTGCCGAAAAGCTGAGGCTCCAGGGATTTTCGCCGAACTCGAATTTGTCTTTAAAGGAGTTCATTAGTATCCAGGCAAAGGGAACGATAAGCATAAGCGCATACACTACGAACAGAATGAACACTACCGTAAAGAGTACGCTTTTTGCAGGTCCCGCGCTTTTTACCGCGCCTACCGTGTTTCGGTAAAACCAGCTTTTCGATTTGTTTCCGACGGTGCGGAGTTCGTATTCGTTTTCGCCGTCGATTATCTTTTTGTTGTTCATAATATCCCCTTAATAATTGACGTTGGCAAACAGTTTATCGAGGCCCCAGCGGGTAAGCAGTATCACGGGCGCAACCACTACGGTGCTCATAATGCCCAGCGTCGCCGCCTGAACGTTGCCGGAGTTATCCGTCGCCTTGTTGAATATCCAAAGTCCTATGGTCATCGTATCGTCCATAAGCTTATCGGTTAAGAACAGCGGCTGGAACACGACGGAGAAAATTCCCATCATCGACATAATGAACATAGTTACGAGCGTCGGCCATATCATGGGGATTATTATCCTGAACAGCTCGCCCAGCGTTCCCACTCCGTCAAGACGGGCGGATTCGAGAACTTCGGAAGGAACTCGCTTTATCGTGCCCGACAGCAGCAAAAGGTTGCCGCCTATGCCCGCCCAAGTAGTGAATGCGTAAACCGTCCAGCGCACCTTCGGCGGAACAAGAAGCGCGGGCGCTTCCTTGTTAAAACCTTCGTAAAGCTTGCCGAGTATACCGTTGACGTTTATCATATTCGTAAAGCCGAGTACAAGCACCACAAGGGGGATTATAGAGGGCAGATAGAATATTATACGGAAGAATCCCGAAGCGGGAATTTTTCTGCACAGAAAGTACGATACGATAAGACAAATCGGAAAAATAACGAACATGCCCACAAGCGAATGAAGCGCCGAGTTGACGAACATTATTTTATAGGCAGGGTCTATTTTGAATTTTTCGAACCAGTTTGCGTAGTTATCGAGTCCGACGAATTTCCAGCCTTCGAGAGTGTCGTACTTTTGAAAAGTCATTAATATCGAATCGAAGTTGACGAAAGCCCACATTACAGCGAACTGAAAAACGGGATAAGCAAGCATACAGATTACGAAAAGGTTTTTTCGGAATTTTCTGCTTCTGAAAAAATTTCCGCTCGGCTTTTTTCTCTTTTTACGCTCGGGCAAAGCCTCGAACTCGTCTTCTTCAAACAGTGCGTC
The DNA here is from genome assembly GCA_910585705.1 of uncultured Christensenella sp. Lineage (GTDB taxonomy): Bacteria > Bacillota > Clostridia > Christensenellales > Borkfalkiaceae > Coproplasma. Next base: position 189,463 of record CAJUER010000002.1, on the reverse strand, counting down.
AAGCCCTGCCGGCGTCTCTTCCTCCGCCTTTATATTTTCCTGCATGACTGCTTCCCCTTAAATTAAAGTTCTTTCATGAATACGTTCCATTTGCTGTCGACTGTGGAATACAGAGCTTCAATAAGCGTCTGCGGTTCGTTCTTTTCTGGCGACTGCCACGCCTGCAAATAGTAGTACTTGTTTTCGGGCCAGACCGTCGTCATGCGCGCCGAGCCGCGAAGGCTTGTTTTACGCATCATGGGATGCTGTGTATAGTTGTTGAATTTTGTGCTGTTACGGTCGATTTCGAAAATGGATTTCTGCCATGCGCTCGCCTTGTCTTCGCCGTCTTCAACGAACGAGTTCCAGTACTCGTATTTGTACGGAAGCACCGTACCGCCTGAAAGCTTTGTGAAGAGCTTTGCGTTTTCCTCTTTCTGCATAAACAGAAGGAATTCTACCGCAAGCTCCTTGCCCGTCGATTTTGCGGGTATCATAACGCTGTCGCCGAACGAGCTGGTGAAGGAAACCCTGTTGTAAACGTTGCCGTTTACTTCCACCGTCTTTTCGGTCACACCCTCTTCGGCGTGAATCGCGTCGAGCTTGGTCGCCCACGAAGTTGCGTCTTTGGGCAACAGTTTGCCGTTTGCGTCGAGTTTAACGTTGGAAACTACGGGCGTGGGCATTATGGAAACCTCCTGCCCCGACTTTTCGAGATAGTCCTTTGCCTCGTATTCTATCCAGCAAGCCGCAGGAGTCATTGCCGCAAGTCCGTTTGCGAAAGCCTGCTCGTTCTGGAATTTACTCATATGATCGATTTTATAGTTTTTGGTGTTGAGCGACCAGTCCTTATTGCCGGCAACAAGCGTGTACCAAAGCTGGTAAGCCTGCTGATATTCCGCCCAGCCCATGTAATTGTTTCCGCTCGCCGTCGCCTCTCTGTTTACCGTGCCGTCCTCGTTTCTTACTACCGCGAAACGCGAAGGGTCGTAAACTTCTTTATGGGGATTGCCCTGTTCGGAAACTTTGAGGTTGAAATTTTCATCCACGTTGCCGAAGTTTTTGAACGTATTCATAGTTTCGGGTCCCGCAAGCTGTCCCCACCAGTCGAACAAAACGTAATCCCACTGCCATTCTTCCGACACGCCCGACCAGGTGAACGGAACGATAATGCCCGAAGTGGACTCGCCTTCGTCCACGTTAAGGTGCGCCGCCACTATGTCGTAACAATACTGGAACAGCGAATAGTAATCCTTAGGGGGCTGTTTGTTCCACCTGCGCGAGGTGTCCCCTCCGCCCTGCGTCGTAGCAAGGTATTCCTGTCCTTTGGTTTTGGAAAGCCAGCCGTCCACTCTGTCCATAACCGTCAAGTTGTAGGCTATGCCCGCCGTGCCTATCGTCCAGGGAACTTTATAATAGTGGTATTCTCCGTTCTTGTCGGGGTAGCGCGTGCTTGCAAGCACGTCTTCGTCCCAGATGCGGTCCTTGAACGTAGTACCGTTTTCGTCTACTTTTGTATTGTAAAGGTCGTCAAGGCAATATATCCAGCCGGGTGCGACAAAGTCTTCCCAAGTAATGTCGTGGCAGAAAATCAAATCGTAATCCGTTCCGTTCTGCATCATATTGGCAACCGAGTTGATAAGCTGGGTATCGCCGTCCGTCCTAACCTTAACCCCCTCGTGCTCCTGCTCGAATTTGCGCGCAAGCGTTTCAACCCATTCCGAGCCGTATCCGCCTTTGAAATAGGTTATCCAGAGTTCGTCGCCGCCCTTCTTCGGACCGCACGCCGCAAGCCCCATAGAAGCCGCGCAAAGTGACGCCGCAAGTGCTATTGCCGTAATTTTCTTTTTCATTTCAACTTCCTCCATTAATATTATTTGCAGTGTTGAATAACACTGCAAAAGGGGATATCCCCTTTGCCGACCATTTTTTGGAAATCGGTTTCTAACATTGGCAAAAAAATTTCTTTCGCCTTAGCCCAATGATTATACCACACAAAATTTGTTATGTCAACACAAATTTTAAATTAATTGTGGGTTTTTCTTTCGTAAAATATTGACAGACTTGCGTTTTAATGATATAATGAATTAAAATTATAGAAACCGATTTCCAAAGAAGGGAGAAATATTATGAGGTTTAAAAAGGCCGCCTCCGTTTTGGCGGCAGGTATGATTGCGGCTGTTTCCGCAACTGCGCTTGCGGGCTGTTCGGATAAAGATAAGCTTGCGGGTCAGATGTTCGACTTCGGCGACGACTACTATAAAAGCGTTTCCGAAAGATTTACCCTTAACTATGACGAAATGCTGTACGACGATTTCACAAACGGCATAGATTTATCGCGTTGGGTAATTTCCGATTCGGTTTGGGACCAGTGGAGCACCGACCAGAACGGCGTGCGTCCCCAGAACGTTTTCCTCGTCGACGACGAAAACAATCCCGATACGCACCTTTTACTGCGCGCAAACGGCTCGTACTACAATATGGATAACGACAGTTTCTACACCGATGAAGAAAAGGCACAGTTCGGCGACGGAAAAAATTTGTTTACTTCCGCACAGGGCTACGGAATGAACTCGGGCGCGGGCATATCCACAATCGAGGCGCTCGGACCCGGCAGATACGACGTTAAAATGAAAGCCTGTCCGCGCGTGGGCGCGCTTACCTCAATGTGGGTATATTCCTGGTTCACGCAGAACGACGGCTCGTTCCAACAGAATGAAATCGATATAGAGATAGGGCTTAAACCCGACTTCTCGCAAGTGTTCTTCACAACGTGGACGTCGCCCGCAAACAACACGAATATGCCTACGCCCGTAAACTACTTCGTAAACGACGGCGACTGGCACGTTTATTCCTTCGACTGGGTGACGGACGCCGAAGTGCCGTACGTCGATTACTACATTGACGGTGTTAAAATACTTACTATAGATGCGAACGTTCCCACAACAAACGCAACGCTCAATCTCGGCGTGTGGTGCCCGTCATGGGCGGGCGGCGGCGCAACTGACCCCGAAAGCGGAAACATTTCAGTCGACAGCCGTATGTTCGACAGCGACTACGCGGAGATTTCCTGGTGGCGTTATATCCCCTTCCAGATGGGCGGCTGGGAACAGCGCCCTGTGCAGAACAGAAACTACGCCGACGGCTATGTGCCTAAAACGCTTACCGAACTGCCCGATATTAACAAGTGCGCGAACGGCAATTTCGAAAGAGGCGACGGCGACTATAACGCGCCTGACCTGAATTTTTCCTACGGCAACCCGTGGAAGGATTTCACCGTAGACGACGAGGACAACGAATCGTTTGTGCCGAACAGCAGTACCGGAATAGTTACCGACGCGCTTGACGCAAACAACCGCTGCGCGGAGATAGTGAACGGCGGACTTTTGGGACAGTGGCTGCGCGGAGCTTCGGAAGGCTTCAAGTATAAACTTACAGGGCGGTTCCGCACGACGGGCAACGCTGAGGCGGCATTCAGATACACCTATGTTCTCGGCTACTCCACCACTTCGAGAACAAGCGGAAACAAGACGCTTTCTCTCGGATCTTCCGAAGAATGGAAGGAATTCTCGTTTGAGTTTACAGTAGACAAGGAAGGCGCGCAAAGCATACGTTACTACCTGATGAACGCAGCCGAACGCGGCAACTGTTACTTCGACGATATTTCAATCATTTACACAGGACATTGATTTTTCATTTTCCTCCCTATATTTTAAATATACGCAAGCGCCCCGAACGGTTAGTTCGGGGCGCTTGCGTATGTATCGGTATTTAATTTATTTCAAAGGCGCACAACTGTCGGTAAAGCACACTTCCGCTTCAACCGTCAAAAGCTCCTTCTTCGCTTCGCCTTCTTCGATTATTCTTATTAATTTTTCCGCGAGCGCTATGCCTATCTTTTTTACGTCCTGCCGCACGCAGGTGAGCTGAGGACTTGTGAGCTGTGAATATATACTGCCGTCAAAGGTTGCAACCGAAACGTCCTTCGGGATAGATAAATTCATATCGCGCAATGCGTTCATACCACCAATCGCAGAATAGTCGTCGGGGTAAAGTATCGCAGTGGGCTTGAATTCGGGGTACAGTTTTTTTGTTGCTTCGAAGCTTGCTTCCGGGTCTGAATAGCAGGCGCGAACGCACGGAAGCCATTCCTTTCCCCTTTGGCGGAATGCATCCGCAAAGCCGCGTTTGCGTTCTTCCGTGACGTAGTTTTCTTCGCCCGTAATAAACAGGATTTTTTCGTGCCCCATTTCAATCAGCCGTCCGACAAGGTCCTTAGTCTTTTCGTAATTGTCGCACGTCACGCCCGACATAAGATTGCCGAGATAGTCGAACCCTACGCAGGGAATATCGCTCGTTATAAGCTCCCTGACCAAATCCGAGCCGTAATCGCCGAAGATAAGCACGCCGTCGAGCTGGCGTATGCGGCAGTGCTTCACGAAAGCCTGCGCGCCCAAATCCTTGCCCTTTGACAGCAACGTTACGTCATATCCCGCGTCTTCGGTCACCCGCTTAAACTCGTTCAGTATCTGAATAAATATATGCTGGCACAAATCGAGGCTATCGCGCAGATAGAACAGAACGCCGAGATTGTGCGAATGCTTCGCCTTTAACGCACGCGCGTTTGCATTGGGCATATAACCCATTTGCTTGGCAACCTCCAAAATTTTTCTGCGCGTTTCCGCATTGACACCGTAATAATTATTCAGCGCCTTAGAAACCGTACCGGGCGCAAACCCGCTTTTTTCGGATATATCGTAAATAGTTATCATACAAACAATAATATCAACAGGTTTTTAAAAAGTCAAGCCTTTTCGAAGACGGCGGCGACGCTTGCAAAACCTTATTTTTTGCGGTATAATGTTGTCATTGCAAACGTGGTTAAATTTATGACTGCACACAGCATACTCGAATATTGTCTCGATAATTTACCCGATACGGTTTTGGTAAACAGTTGGGGCGAGAGCGGAATTTTCTATAACCCGAACAACACACTCAAACGCGGAGTTTACGTTTTACAACCTTTGAAAAATTAAAACCGTTAATTCAAGAAGCTTACGAATACGCAAAGGAAAAATATTCGAAAAGGAAATAATTTTATGACGAAATTGACGACTATGCCGAATATCGGCAAGGAAATGGAAAGCAAGCTCGAAAGCGTGGGAATAGAAAGCGCCGAACAGCTTATCGGTATCGGCGCAAAAGAGGCGTTTTTAAGACTTAAAACGAAATATCCCCAAGTATGTTTGGTTCATTTATACACGTTGGAGGGCGCTATTCAAAACGTGGATTTTAACCGTCTTTCGGAAGCGACAAAAGCAGATTTGAAAGTGTTTAGCGACGGGCTTAAAAACAAATGACAGGGCTTTATTTCAGCGGCACGGGCAACACAAAGCATTGCTTGGAATATTTACTGAAATTGCTTGATGAAAACGCGCAGTCGTATTCTATCGAAAACGAAGAAGCGAAAACCGCAATACTATCAAGCGACGAGATTATTTTTGCATATCCCGTTTATTATTCTAATCTGCCCAAAATCGTCAATGATTTTATAGTAAACAATTCTACGGTGTGGAAAAACAAAAAGATTTTTATTGTTGCAACTATGGGATTATTCAGCGGCGACGGCGCGGGTTGCGCGGCAAGGCTTTTCAAAAAATACGGCGCAAAAATTTCGGGCGGATTACATTTAAAAATGCCAGACTGTATAGGCGACGTTAAATTACTGAAAAAACCGCTTGAAGCAAACCGCAAAATAATCGCAAAATCCGACGAAAGGATAGAGAAAGCCGCAAAGCAAATAACAGAGGGAAAATATTCTAAAAATGGTTTAAGCTTTGCAAGCAGGCTTATAGGCTTGTTAGGACAAAGGCTGTACTTCCGCAAAATGACAAAGCGGTATTACTGCGGCATCAAGACGGATTTTTCAAAATGTATCGCATGCGGCTTGTGCGCAAAGATTTGCCCCATGAAAAACATATCGGTTAAAGATAGCGCCGTCTCGTTTAACGGAAAGTGCACAATGTGTTACCGTTGTTTTTCTAACTGCCCCAAACAAGCAATTACGATAATCGGAAAGAAAGTTTATGAACAAAGCAAATTCGATAAATATAAATCAGTAGGAGATTAAAAAATGCCTTATATAAAAATAGAAGGCGGGAAGCTTACCGACGAACAAAAAACATTACTTATAAAACGTTTGACTGAAGTTTCTGCGGAAATTACGAATATTCCGCAAGAATTTTTTGTTACGACAATTACGGAATTACCAGATAAAAACTTCGGTATCGGCGGCAAAACCATAGACGTTATCAAAGAAGAATATAAAACCGCAAAGGAGGGCTGATATGCTTCCTATACCTACCGTAGACGTATCACGACGGAAAATGGATAATGTCCGAGCCTTCCGACGCTTCCCTGTTTGACGATTTTATGAAATTGTTGAACATTAAAAGAAAGCCCGATAAAAAGAAAATTTAAAACCCCGTTTGGGGCGGCATATTGTCAGGTTAATCAATCAAAGCCTCCCTTTAATTGCTTTTTCATTTTTTCGTAAAGACTCATAATTTTGTCCCAGTCGTAATTTTTACTCGGGGAATAAAGATAATCCAGACACCGCGAAAATGCGCGTTTTCTTTCATCGTTTTCCTGCGAAAGAAGCGGCGCGTCGAGGCGGATTTTTTTATTTATCGCGGTCGGGGCGATTTCGCATTGCCGATCCATAGCGGCGAAAAACTCACGGTAAAAGTCATTGACTGCCGAAGTAAAATGCGAATAGGGAATTTCCGCGCAACCGCTCGGCGCGCTCCACAAATCCGCGCCGTTATCGAGCTTATATTCGCCGTTCCAAATAATTTTAATCTTATCTCCGTGCCTGAAACAGCCGATCATCGGACCGCCCGTCAGATGCGACGAATCGAACGTTCTTTCGTCATACCAGCCGCGAAGCCCGCACAAATCTTCAAAATAAAATTTATCGAAAATTTCGTCCGAATCGTCGGCGTGCATATCCTCCCATTTTTCGCACATTGCATTGAAGCCGTCAAGCGCGCAGTAAAGCTCTTTCGGCACCGCCTGACCGACCGCCTCGAACGTACCGAAAAAATCTTCCATAAACCGCGATATGTAATAATCGTTGTATCTATGGCGGAGTTTAAAATATTTTTGCGCGGCGGCGCTGTACTCATATATCGTCCGACCGCAAACGTCAATGCTCAAAATTCCGTCCGTCAAGCCGAACCAATGCAGACTATAGTCGGGCTTTTCGCCGAACGGCTTAATTTTCTTCGGCGGCTGTAAACTGAAATTTATTTTAAAATCGCTCATTGTAATTCCCGTAATATATTTGAATATCTTTTAGTATCACAAGAAAATTATATCACAACAAATTGCTTTTTACAAACGCAAAGTAAACTAAACAAAAACGGCGTAACGCTATAAAATCGACGATAAGATACGCTTGCAAAAAGCGCGTAATTATGATATGTTGGAAATATGGGCTGCCCGTATTTTGAAATACAAAAAAGCGAGGATTACGAAAATATCTCGTCGGTAATACTTGCGGATAAAGAGACTAAGCATTTTGTCCGTCACAGAAGATATGCGCGGGCATGCGCAAACGACGGACTTATTAATTCCGCATTCGATAAAAAAGTATGCCGTTCGCAAATCGGATACTTTTCCTGCTTGCGCTTTTTCTCGATTATATTCCCGTTGATGATAGCCGTAAGTATTTGCGTTTTAGTTACTTCAACGCCAGAAAACCGAATCGGGCTTATTCCTATTCCGCTTCGACTTTCGGAATAGGAATTGTTTGGGCAATATTCTTATTCTTCCACTTAACAGAATTTGCTTTTGTAAAATCCCGAGACGATTTGTTTATCGCATACGACAAAGAGGGCGAACCGTATTCGGTTGAAGTAAGCAAAAAGCGCGTGCGGGTATTGTACCGAGATTTGCTTTATATAATTAAGGGCAAAAAAATAAAAACGATAAAAAGCGAAAGAAAGCTATACTATGCCTATTTGAATATGTTCCCTCAATGCGTTTTGAATATGGAAAAATACGTTGACAATTCCGACAGGAGCACCGAAGCCGTATTTATACCCGACATAAATTATTGCGAAAACGGACAATGTGTTTTGTCGTTGGGGAAACCCGCTTATAAGCAAAACCAAAATTCGCCCGCAGGGTTTGAGGGGTTTTGCCCCAAATCGTTACTGCGCCATTTGAATTTTTACAACTATATATTTACCGTAGACAATGAGTTGCAAATAATTTCCGTGTATTCGGCGGCGAGGCAAAACGCCGTTATAGGGTATAACGTAGTAACCTTTGCGTAAAGGTCGGAAGGCGGCGACGCGGCAAAACAAGCGTTGCGCAACATAGCCGCAAAAAACAAATTGCTCGGTAATATACAGTATAAAATAGATAATTAATTTTAGCTTGCAACTAAAAACCAAGCCGAACGCCTTTTAAGGTATGTTCGGCTTTTTTAATGCTTTTTATTTTAATGCTTATGTTAAAACCAAAGTTGCGCACCAAGTCCAAAACTCTTTAAGATAATTCAAAGTGTTTCCGCCTTGCGATTTATAAGTACAACAAAGCTCGGTTACGATTAAAGTAACATACAGCAGTATCATAATCCCGACAAATACATATTTTATTTTCTTTTTCATTCGTTTGCCCTTATTTAATTCAGTTTGCACAGGTCTATAATTTCAATTTGTTTATTATTCTTTTTAGCGTAGTTAATGGTGTACCAAGTTCCGCCCCTTTCCACGCCGTTGAATACGGCGATTAAAACTTCGCTTTTATCCACCATATAGCGGTTACGCTTTAACATACAATCGGGAGTATAGCGTTCTGAAATCAAATTTATTTTGTCCGCGCTTTTTAAAATGCTTTCGTACCGCAATTTGTCCGCGCCGTTCCACATCAAAGTCTGGTCGGGGCAGGGGATAGCGCACTCCAACGTAACGGGGTAATGCTTCCGCAGTTTTAAAACTATTTCCGCAAAATCCAAATCGGCGCCCAACGCCATACCCGAAATAAAGTTTGTAATACCGTAAAAGGAGATTACAAACTTCAATTTTTCTTCAAGCATATTTAAGTATGCTTTACGTCTTTTTTTATCCGTGCTGTATTCAAACGGAAACCCTTTCGGACGGTGCCCGGTGCAACAACAAGTTTTTGTTTTCATAACTTCCCCCTTTTAATATGTTAGACAATATAAGCCGTTTATTGTCTATTTGGCTATAAAAATATAATACCATACTTTTATTGACAATGTGCGCATTTTATTGTCTAAAAAGTAAAAAATTAAAAATGGTATTAATAAATGGCTATATCTCTAAACTTTCAAAATAGATTTGTTGAACTCGCAGACGAGTTAAATGAAAAAAGCAAATCGCAAAGAGCTAAAATAATAGGCATAAGTAATACAACTTATTCAAACGCTTATAACTATGGCATTATTCCAAAAACTTCTTCTTTAATCAGAATTGCAGACTATTTTAACATTTCCATAGAATATCTGATTGGAAATACGGACAATGAGCGTTTTGAAAAATCATTGCTCACTATACCGTTTAAAGAACGTTTAACTGAGTTGCAAAAGTCCAAAAATATTTCTACCGTTTATGAACTTTCTCAACGTGTCCATATTCATCGTAATAACATAGCGCAATGGAATAAATTAAACTGCATTCCACTGATAGACGACCTAATTATACTCGCCGACTATTTTAAAGTTTCGGTTGATTATTTGCTTGGCAGAACGGACGACGAAACGCCCTATAAATAATAAACGCGGTTTAAAACAAAAAATAAAGTGTGCCTCAAAAGAAGCACACTCGGAAATGCACTTAATTTGAAATTTCTGCAACAAAACTCAAATAATTAAATACCATAAGCATTCGTGCATATCCTACAAAGTAGAATACGCCTACGGCATATAATTATCAAAAAGTTTTGTTGCGCTTTTATTTTAGCATATACAAATTAAAAAAGCAATAAATCGAAACTGAAAATAAAACGAAGCATTAAGCTCCCTTTTTATTATAGAAAACGAACGCAAGCCGATAAATTCGGCTTGCGTTCTTTATGGTGCACCCGATTGGATTCGAACCAACGGCACATAGCGTCGGAGGCTATTGCTCTATCCGGCTGAGCTACGGGTGCAATATTTATTTGCCGCAAAAGCGGTTTAATTCGGCTGAATATTCATAGCCTATCGCAGATATTCTCGCGGTTATCTCCGCCATATCCCAGCCCTTTTCCGCGCACAGCTCTTCAAGCGTGCCGCCGCCGTCGCGCAAAGCGGTATTCAACACCGACAGTAAAATATAGTTGTCCGCAGGCAAATTCATACCGATATTATAACACAAATTTTTTTAATTGCAAATTCATATCCGCCTGTGTTATAATTATTTTAATTATGAATTCTTTGAAAGGTAAAACCGTAGTCGTCGGTATGAGCGGAGGGGTCGATTCCTCCGTTGCCGCGCTGCTGTTAAAACAAGCCGGTTGCAATGTGATAGGCTTATACATGTTGAACTGGGAAGAAACGGACGATCGCGGGGCGTGCAACGCCGACGAAGAATATGCCGACGTGAGGCGCGTTTGCGCAGCGTTGGATATGCCGTATTATAGCGTGAACTTTGCAAAGCAGTATGAAGAGCGCGTGTTCTCTTACTTCCTTTCCGAATACCGCGCGGGCAGAACGCCCAACCCAGACGTTCTGTGCAACCGCGAAATAAAGTTCGGACCTTTCCGCGAATATGCTTTGAGCATGGGCGCGGACTATATAGCGACGGGGCATTACTGCGGGGCTGAGCACGGCGCGGACGGCAGGCACAGGCTTTTAAAGGCGGTTGACGCAGGCAAGGACCAGACCTATTTTTTAAATCAGGTGCGGGAGAGCCAGCTTGCGAACGTGTTGTTTCCGCTATGCGATTTGCCCAAAAGCGAGGTGCGGAAACTTGCCGAAGCAAACGGGCTTGCAACCGCGAAAAAGAAGGATTCCACAGGCATATGCTTTATCGGCGAAAGGAATTTCCGTAAATTCCTGCAAAACTATCTGCCTGCGCAAAGCGGAAAAATTCTGACGCTCGACGGGAAAGAGGTCGGCGAACATATCGGGCTTATGTACTACACAATAGGACAGAGAAAGGGCTTGGATATAGGCGGCGTTCACGGCGAAGAGGGCAGGTGGTTCGTCGTGAAAAAGGATTTGAAAAACAATATCCTTTACGTTTCGCACGGCGACGAAACTCCGCTATATTCCCGTGCCTGCCGCGTTTCGGCTCTTAACTTTATCGGTTGCGAGCCTGAAAACGTTTTTTACTGCACGGCAAAATTCAGATACCGACAGCCCGAGCAAAACGTTAAAGTAACTCTTAAAGACGGCGGCGCATTGGTTGAGTTCGAAGAAAAACAGCGCGCCGTGACTGAGGGGCAGTTTGCGGTGTTTTATTCCGAAAAATACTGTCTCGGCGGAGGAACTATAGACGAGGTGCATTTTTAAATTTTTTGTTTAGCAAACAAAGCGGCGGACGAAACGTCCGCCGCTTTGTTTTATATTCAAGTCAAAGATTTTTAAACTGATAGTCGTAAAGTTTTTTATATGCGCCGTTCTTTTGCATAAGTTGTTCGTGCGTGCCGCGCTCCTCGATACCTTCGGGATTGATTACGATGATTTCGTCCGCGTTTTTGACGGTGGAAAGGCGGTGCGCAACCACAAGCGTGGTTCTGCCCTCGCTCAGTTTCGAAAGCGCGTCCTGTATAAGCATTTCAGTTGCGTTGTCGAGTGCGGAAGTCGCTTCGTCCAGAATAAGCACGGGCGGATTTTTTAAAAACGCTCTGGCTATGGAAATTCTCTGCTTCTGCCCGCCGGAAAGTTTTACGCCGCGCTCGCCTACGCACGTGTCGTAGCCTTCGGGCAAGCCGCAGATATATTCGTGTATGTTCGCCTTTTTCGCCGCCTCGTAAATCTCTTCGTCGGTCGCGTCAAAGTTGCCGTAGGCGATATTTTCGCGCACGGTGCCGTTGAACAGGAAAACATCCTGTTGGACGACGCCTATATTTTTGCGCAGAGCCTGCCTGTTAAGCGTTTTTATATCGTAGCCGTCTACGGTTATTCTGCCTCCGTCAATTTCGTAAAAGCGCGGGATGAGGTGGCATATCGTCGTCTTTCCTCCGCCAGACGGTCCGACGAGCGCAATGGTCTTGCCGGCGGGTACATACATATTAAACCCGCTGATTACGGTGTGCGCGCCGTCCTCCTTGTTGTAGCCGAACGTAACGTTTTCAAACACGATTTCGCCGCGCAATACTTCGGGAGTAATTGCGTTTTCGTCCTCCGCTTCGCACGGCTCGTCCATAATTTCGCAAAAGCGCGCGAAGCCCGAAGCGCCTTCCTGAATCTGCTCGTAAATGCTAACGAGCGTGCGTATGGGCGCAATCAACGTTGTTATATACAGCACGAACGCGGTAAACTCTCCGACGTCGATTTTATCATAATAGAAAAACAGCCCGCCCGCAAGCAAAACCGCGAAATACAGAAAGTCCATAAAGAAGTTCATGGAAGAGTGAAACTCGCCCATAACCTTGTACTGTCTGCTCTTTGCGCGGACAAACGCGGCGTTGCCCTTTTCGAATTTTTCGCTTTCGTGCGATTGCGCACAGTACGCGCGCGACACGCGCACGCCCGACACCGCGCTTTCTATATCGGCGTTTATTTCGCCTTGAACTATGCGCATTGCGCGGAAAGTATTCTTCATTCTTTTTCTCAAAAGAAAGGCTATTACGACTATAAACGGAATGCACGCAAATACAATAAGCGCAAGATATACGTTGATGAACGCAAGCATAACGAACGCGCCCAAGATTGTAACTATTGACAAAAACACGTCTTCCGGACCGTGATGCGCAAGCTCGGAAACGTCAAACAAGTCGTTTGTCATACGGCTCATTATAACGCCCGTTTTGTTGTTGTCGAAGTAAGAGAAGGGCAGTTTTTGGATATGTGCGAAAAGCTCGCGCCGCATATCCGCCTGCATTCGCGTGCCGACTATATGCCCCCAGTACTGCAACACATAATTGAGCGCCGCCTTAATTGCGTACAGCCCCAGAAGAAAGCCCGCGCCCGAAAGCAGGTAGTAAACAAGTTTATTCGGCACATAGTTGTTTATGATTTCCTTTGTTATAAACGGATAAACCAGATTGAACACGGAAATCGCAAACGCACAGCACATATCAATTATAAAAAGTTTGATATGCGGCTTATAGTAGCGGGCGAACCGCTTTAAAAGCCCCTTTTTCTTTTTCATTAATTTCTCCGAAAAGCGTTCAACCTGCCTGAGGAATTTTTTTGCCTAATTTCAACTCGCGTTCTATCGCGCCGCAGGTTTCGGCAAGCTCTTCCTCGCTTTCGGCAATTTCTATGCCGTCGAGAATTTCCTGCAAGCGGTATTCGTCGCTTAAATATTTTATTGTCTGATAGCCGATAACCGCCGTCAGTACGCCGTTGGTCAGCCCCTGAACCGAACTGTCGACCAGTATCGAAATAGCCGAGCCGAGCAGGGGTATTCCACGCACGGCGTCGCCCATAGTCTTGACTATACTATTGCCTATTTTTACACTGCCGAGTCCGTAAGCTATCAGCGAGTTCTGCAAAACCCTGCCGAAAATTTTGACAAGCTTTACGTCCGACGGACGGAAGCCGTAGAGGAAAACAATATCCTTTACAAGCTGTAAATTGAGAAACGCCACAAGCGCCGCATCAGTCTTGCTCGTCTGGGAAAGCGCGGAATACATTGCCGTTTTTACCGAGCTTTTGACAATAAGGTCCTTTGCGGATTTTTTGACCGAGCCCGTGTACAGTTCGGTCAGGGATGACATTATTCCCTTTTCGTCGTTAGCCCGCAACGCTATGGCAAGCTTGCCGACGACGGCGGAATCATACCAGCCCACACCCTCGACTTTGGCGGTAACGTCGATTATTTTTTCGGAAATATCGCGGCGCACCTTTTTGTTGTGCGCTTTCGCCGCGCGCGCCGTATGCGCATTGACGTTAGTTATGAAGTAGTCCGACTTAAATATTTTAACCGTAGGAACTATAAACACGAACACATAAAGTACAAGACATGCCGCGCCCGTGCCCGCGCCTGCGTAAACGTTGATTTCGAAAACCTTCATTGTCAGCGAAAACAGGCAGAAGAATATAAATATGCCGAGCGCGGCGGCGACGATATGTAATAACAGCTTTGCGCCGCGAACGTTCTGCCGCTTGGTATATTTCTGTTCGTATTCGTAAATCGTCAGCTTCCCTTCCGGCTGCTGCGTTTTCTTTTCCTTTTTCATTTTGATATCCTCTTTTTCAATAATTGCAAAAAGTTTATAAATCGACGGAGAACGGGTACAGCTCGGATTTGGAAACACCCCTGTCCTTTGCCGCGCGTTTTACCGCTTCCTTCTTGTCGAGTCCTCCGCGCATATAGTGGAGGATATGCTCGCGCTCGGAAAGCGAGTTGAGCGGATTTTCACACTCCTTCGCACCCTCCACCAAAACGACAAACTCTCCGCGTTTTTCGCCTTCAAAGCCGTCCTTTAAAAAGAAGTGTACAGCCTCTTCGTGCAACTTGGTTATTTCGCGCACGGCGCAGGCGTTCCTGTCGCCGAAAACGGAATACATAGCGGATATATCGCGGTCAACATCCTGCGGCGCAACGTGGAAGCAAAGCGTCATGTCCAACGTTTTGTACTTTTCCAAAAGCGCACGACGTTCGCCCGCTTTGCCGGGCAGGAAGCCGATAAAGGCAAACCTGTCGGACGGCATTGCCGAAAGCACAAGCGCGGATAAAAACGCGTTTGCGCCAGGAACTACGGTGAAGGGAACGTTTGCATTTTTCAACGCCTGCGCCGCAACGTTGCCCGGATCGGAAATGACGGGCATACCCGCGTCCGAAATCACGGCGACCTCTTTGCCGCCGACAGCGGCTTCTATTATCTTTTCCGCCGCCGAACTTTCGTTGAATTTATGACAGCTTAAAAGCGGTTTTTTTATGTCGTAAGCCGAAAGCAGTTTAAGGGAATGGCGCGTGTCCTCGCAGAAAATCACGTCAACATTCCGCAACGTTTCGACCGCGCGGTAAGTAATATCCTTTAAATTGCCTATGGGCGTAGCCACGAAATATACCATAATCAAATCACCGTCCGTTCACAAGCGGGGGCATAACCTCTACATCGGGCTTGCCTCCCTTGACTGCTTCGACCATCACGAGATAGGGTTTTGCCCCTTCCGCACCGCACACAAACTGCATACGCTTAGGTTCGAGCCTGCGTTGCTTTAAAGTGTAAAAAAGTTCCGCCGTGCGGTCAGCGCGGTTGAGTATTGCCAGCCTTCCGCCGAACTTCAATTTTCTGAAAGCCGCTTCCGCGATTTCGGGAAGGGTGAGAGCCAGCTCCTTGCGGCATACCGCGATTTCGGGACTTGCGTTTTCAAAGCCCGCCCTTTCGTAAGGAGGATTGCACAATATAAGCGAGAATCTGTCGTCGTATTCCCTGCCTATATCCTGCAACTTGCAGTTGACCACTTTGCAGTCAAATCCGTTCATTTCCGCGCTTCGCCGCGACATATCCGCAAGCGAAGCCTGCATTTCGAATAACGTCAGACTTTTTATTTGCGGGTTGAGGCAGAGGAAGTGAAAGCCTATAACCCCGCTCCCCGAACAGAAGTCGGCAACGTCGTCCTTGAACTTTGCGCGCGCAAAGCGCGACAGCAGAATACTGTCGGAAGTGAAGCGGTACAAGTTTACGTTCTGTATTATTTTTTTATCCCCGAAAAACTCTTCGGTAACTTCGCCGTCTTTAAGCATAACAAAATCTTTTATATAGCAAAAAAGCGGAGTGCAACCTCCGCCTTTTATGGTTCGGAATTATTCTTCCGCGTGGATTGCACCGGTGGGGCAAACGTCCTCACAAGCGCCGCAATCGATGCACACGTCGGGGTCGACAACGTAAGTTTCCGCGCCCTCCGAGATAGCCTCAACGGGGCAAGTGCCCGCACATGCGCCGCAGCTTACGCATTCGGCGGTGATATGATGTGCCATTTCTCTTCCTCCAAATTTATATGGTTTTAATCTGCGCGAACAAGCGATACACAAGCCCGTGCAAAATCACGAAATTATTATATCACAGGTTTTGCGTTCTGTAAAGCGGGAAGCGCAAAATTTTTTTCGTCAGTCGAGTATTTCTTTTATCTCTTCGCCCAAGTCCTCGTCCTTCTCATCCCTGTCGGGCTTTGCCGCGCGTTTGAATTTGAGCTGTTCGACGGGGTAGTCGTGGTAAGTCACTATATCTCTCTGCTTGTCTTCGATTTTAACCCGCGCCTGCATTTTGAGCATATTCACATTGACAACCGTGCCCTTGCCGTCGGGCGTGCCGACCTCCGAGCCGATTTTTGGAACCTGTTTGCCCGCTTCCGCATAGTAGCCGTTTTCATAGGAAAGACAGCACATAAGCCTGCCGCAAAGACCGGAAATTTTACCGGGGTTGAGGGAAAGCCCCTGCGTTTTCGCCATCTTTATGGTAACCTTTTTCAAGTCGGGCATACAGCTCGAACAGCAGCACTCCCTGCCGCACGGAGCTATTCCGCCGAGCATTTTTATCTCGTCGCGTATGCCTATCTGCCTCAGCTCTATCCTCGTTTTAAAGGTAGAGGAAAGCTCCTTTACAAGTTCGCGGAAATCCACGCGCGAGGGCGCGGAGTAGAAGAACACAACCTTGCTTCCGTCGAACGCAAACTCGCAGTCTATCAGCTTCATTTCCAGCTTGTGCTTTTCTATCTTTTCCTGAGTTATACGCATTGCTTCGGGCTTGCGCTCTTTGTTGCGGCGCACGTTTTCCTTGTCCTTGTCCGTCGCAATTCTTATTATGGGGCGGAGCGGGGGGATTATCTTGCTTTCGTCGATTTCGCCGAGCGGCAAGACGACTTCGGCATATTCCGCACCGTTCGCCGTTTCCACGATAACGCCCGTGCCGCGTTTATATTCGTTCATGTCCTTGTTGGGAGCAAAGTAATAAACTTTGCCGCCGGCCTTAAACGTTACGCCTGTAATTTTAACCATTTAACGTTCTCCTCGATTACCCGCAACATATAGTCGTACAAAAGCCCTTGAAAAAAGGCGTTGAACTTTAAATCCGACCCTGCCTTGTCCGCACTTTCCAGCGCGTATATCAGCGCGGGTTCGGTCCACTTTGCGGATATTTCGTTTTCTTCGCCGTTCACTTTCGCGCACAGCGCTTCATAATAATTCTGTTGTATTCTTTTAAGCAGCTCGCTCTTGTACTTAATGTCGCCGTACCTTACGGCAACCGCGCCTATATCCCCGACCTCCGTCACGGTGCATATTTCGCGCGCGGCGGAAATAACTTCACCGAACCAACCGCCGCCGACCATATTCTGCGCTTCTCCCAATATTCCGCCGCAGCTTTTCGCCGCTTCCGTATTTAACGGGTTTGCGCCGCCGCGTTCGAGCGCGGCAAAAATTTCTTCTCTTGAAAAGGGCGCGACCGTCAGCGTTTTAACACGCGACTTAACCGTGTCCAGCACGGGCGCAAGGGTAGTTGCCCCCAGCAGAAAATGCACGCCTGCGGGCGGTTCTTCCAACGTTTTTAAAAGCTTATTTTGAAGCAGTGGAGAAGCTTGCTCGAACGAAGAGACAACGAACAGCTTGAACGGCTTCTCGACAGGGCGCATAGCGCTTTCGTTTATGATTTCGTTTACCGCGTCGGCGGTAAGCTTCTTGCCTTCTGCGGGGTAAAACACGCAGTCGGGCAGGCTTCCGTTCAAAAGCCTTTTGCCGTCTACGCTGTTCTTGTCCAGCCCGAAAAACGCGAGCGCGAATATACGAAGCGCGTCTTTTAAGTTCTTCGCGTCGGAAAAGTCAAGCATATATGCGTGCGAAAGTCTGTTGCACGATTTGTCGCCCGTAAGCACGGAATATGCCGCCGTGCTTTTTATAAGCTGTTCCACTTTAATTTATCAAGCCTTCGTCTTTTAAAAGAGCCACTATTTTTTCATGCGTTTCGAACTTCGTTCCGCCGCACTCTACGGGGCGTATGCGGGCGTACTTTTTCAAAAGCGAAAGATAACCCCCGTAAACCTTTCTGTGGAAGGCAAGCCCCTGCAACTCCATTCTGTCGTTTTTGTCCGCGCCGTGCTTGCGCAAAAACGCTTCGTCGGGCGCAATGTTTAAAAATACCGTAAGGTCGGGAGAGTAGTCCGCGACCGCGTGGTGGTTTATCTTTTCAACGTAATCGGTTCCAAGCCCGCGCGCAACGCCCTGATATGCAAGCGACGAATCTATATACCTGTCGCAAATTACCAGCTTGCCCGCGTTAAGAGCGGGAATAACGATATCTTTTAAGTGCTGTTCACGCGCCGCCGCGTACAACAGCGCCTCACACTCGTCGCCCATTTCGGCGTTGTCTTTATCTAAAATAATTTCGCGTATGCGCTCCGCAACCTTGCTTCCGCCCGGTTCGCGCGTGCATATATAGGGGATATTCCTCTCGTCGAGGTATTCGCACAAAAGTCTTATCTGCGTGCTTTTGCCCGAACCCTCGCAACCTTCGAACGTAATAAACTTGCCTTTCATTATTTTTTAACCACGCATATGCTTCCGTCTATAAGTCCGAAAGTGTTTTTCGCCGAAGAAAGCGTTTTTATTGCGGCGGCGGAAATTATTTCGCCCGTGACCACTACGGGAATACACGGAGGATTAAGCCCCGCAATCTTTGCGCACATTTTGCCTTCCGCGTTTTCGAGCGGCACATATTCGCAGGGCTTGCGCAGTGCATACTGGAAGCTGTACGAGCGGTCCGCTTCGGGAATTTCGGGTTTGTCCGTAAACGTGTTTTTGATTTTTTTGTTAGCTATTACCGAGAGGAGCTTTTTCTTCAACAAATTCATATCACCCGAATCGACCATAGGGGAGAGGTAGAACAGAAGAAATCTGCCGTCGGAAAATTCCGCGTAGACGCCCTTCTTTTCCAGCCTTGCCGCCGCCACGTCGGGGGATATGCCGAGAGGTTTGAAATCTATGAGAAGTTTGGTCCAGTCGTCCGTGCGGCGTACGGGTAAGTTGCCGAACACCTTGCATTCCTGTATGAAAGTATCGACAGCCGCCGTCGCCCGCTGTATATATTTGGGGTTGTTTGCAAGAAATTTATAACCGTACTCGACGGAAGCCATTACGGGATAGCTGGGGGAAGTGGTTCTGAAAAACGAAAGCGCGTCCTCCGCGTCGGGTATAAGTTCCTCGTTGTTTATGTTTACCACCGCGCCCTGCGTAAGCGAAGGCAGTGTTTTGTGCGCGCCGTCCACCCACATATCCGCGTGTTTGCCCGCGTAGTTTTCACTGCCGCCGAACGCAAGGTGCGCTCCGTGCGCCTCGTCCACAAGAAGCAACCGCGAGTATTTTTTAGTGATTTCCGCATAACCGCCGAGAGGCGCGATATTTCCGTAATAGTCGGGCGAAGTTACGAGAAAGCCCGCTATATTGCCGTCGTTAGCAATGAGTTTTTCTATAATGGCGCAGTCGGGCGGAGTGAGAATACCGTCCGTGTACGCGCCCTGAACTATCAGCGGTTCAAGCCCGAAAAGGCGGCAGGCGTTCCACACGCTTTTGTGCGAATTGCGCATAACAATGATTTTGTTGCCGCGCTTGGAAGCGCAGTATAGCATGGCTAACACTCCGCTTGACGAGCCGTCTGTGGTTATATAACTTTTCGACGCGCCGGAAATTTCCGCAATGTCCGACTGAGCTTTTGCTATGACGTTTTTCGCGTCGTGAAGATTATCGGAATAAGGCAGTTCGGTAACGTCCAGCTCCGAGCCCTTGAACATTGCGGCAAACTCGCCTTTGTTCTTATGTCCCGGAATATGAAAAGTTTTTTTTGCACCCGCAAACTTTTTCAGCCGCGAGTATATCAGGTAATCGTACATATTTCACCGTTTTATTTTTTTGGTTTCATCGTGGGGAAAAGTAAAACGTCCCTTATCGTGGGGCTGTCCGTCAGAAGCATAACCAGCCTGTCAACACCGAAACCGAGTCCGCCCGTCGGGGGCAAACCGTATTCGAGCGCGGTTATAAAGTCCTCGTCCACCTGCGCGTTGCAGCCCTTTTCCTGCGCGCGCTTTTCTTCCACCTGCCTTACAAACCTCTGTTTCTGGTCAATGGGGTCGTTAAGCTCGGAGAACGCGTTACCGAATTCGTGCGAACATATGAAGTACTCGAACCTCTGCGTGAACGCGGGGTCGTCCTCCTTGCGCTTTGCAAGGGGAGAGTTCTCTACGGGATAGTCGTATATAAACGTAGGCTGGATAAGCTTGTCCTCGCAGAATGCGTCGAACAGGGCGATAAGTACATGCCCCTTAGTAGCCGCGCCGCCTTCCTTGACTTCCGCGCCAAGCTTTTTCGCACATTCGCGCGCGTCCTCGTCGGTTTTCCAAGAATCGTAATCAGCGCCGCAGTATTTTTTAACCGCTTCCTTCATGGTCATACGCGCCCACTTGCCGCCGAGATGAATTTCAGTTCCGCGATAAGTTACATCGGTAGTTCCGCAGACGTTTTGAGCAACCGTGCGGTACAAATCCTCGACAAGGTCCATCATTTCGAAGTAATCGCAGTATGCCTGATAAACTTCTACGGTGGTAAACTCGGGGTTATGGAATGCGTCCATACCTTCGTTGCGGAAAATTCTTCCCACCTCGTAGACGCGCTCCATACCGCCGACTATGAGTCTTTTAAGGTACAGTTCGGTTTCTATGCGCAGGTACATATCTATGTCCAGCGCGTTGTGTTTCGTTTTGAAAGGTCTTGCCGCCGCGCCTATTTCAAGCGTGGTAAGAACGGGGGTGTCCACTTCCAAAAAGCCGCGTCCGTCCAAAAAGGCGCGTATTTCGCGGAAGATTTTCGAGCGGGTTACGAATGCCTTCATAACTTCGGGATTGACTATTAAATCGAGATCCCTCTGGCGGTAACGCGTGTCCGCGTTGGTTAAGCCGTGCTGCTTTTCGGGCAGGGGGCGGAGGCATTTTGTGAGCATTTCTATGTGCGTACAGTGCACGGATACTTCGCCCGTCTGGGTTTTGAAAACGAAACCCTCGATTCCGATTATGTCTCCGAGATCGTAATCCTTTTTAAACGAAGCGTAGTCGTCCTCGCCGACGTCCTCGCGGCGGACGTAAAGCTGGATAAGCCCGTCCCTGTCGGATATGTGCGTGAACGAGGCTTTGCCCATGATTCTTCTGGACATAAGCCTGCCGGCAAGGCGCACGGTCTTGCCTTCAAGCTTTTCGAAGTTCGCTTTTACCGACGCGGAATTTTCCGTAGCGTCGAAGCGGACTTTGACGAAGGGGTTTTTCCCCTCATCGGTTAGTTTCTGCAGTTTTTCACGGCGTATTCTCGCCTGTTCCGCAAGCTCTTCTTCCGAAGGCCCGCCGTTTAAAATTTCGTCCATATTTTTAACCTATCGATATTATTTTAAGCGTATAGTATGAGCCGTCGGGACAGGGCACGTTGACCTTGTCGCCGACCTTTCTTTTCAACAGCGCCGAGCCTACGGGCGACTCGACGGAAATTTTGCCGTGCATTACGTCTACGTCGGTTACGGAGGTTATTGTGTAAACCGATTCCTCCTCCATATCCTCGTCCAAAACCTTAACCACGCTGTTCAGATGAACGTAGCTGTTATCCTTGACTTCGGCGCGGACGTCCGCGTTTTTAATCTGATATTCGAGCTCTGCGATTTTGCCCTCGTTCGAACGCTGTTCCTCGCGCGCCGCGTCATACTCCGCGTTTTCCGAAAGATCGCCGTGACTGCGCGCTTCGGCAATGCGTTCGATAATTTCGGGACGCTTTACCTTGACAAGATGGTCAAGCTCCTTTTTTAAATCGTCGTAATTCTTTTGAGTCATGATAAACGATTCTGCCATTTGATACCTCTTTATTTAAAATTAACGTTTCTGTTATTTACGGGTGTAAACAAGCGTGATTCCACAATTTTAATCGGGAACCACGCGGATTTATTCACTGGCGCGCGGATATTGCCGCGCGACTGTATTTATTATATATTTTTAAAACTCTTTTGTCAACCTTTGCGCCCTATCGCGGCGGTAATTTTTGCGCGCTTTCAGCGCCCTTCGATAAACGAAGTTATCCTGTCTATCGCCGTTGTCAGCTGCTGCATGGAAGTGGCATAAGAACAGCGGACGTGATACTTCCCCGCTTCGCCGAAAGCCGAGCCGGGAACAACCGCAACTTTTTGCTCTGCAAGCAGCTCGTTCGCAAACCGTTCACCGTCCATCCCCGTATTTTTGACCGAAGGAAAGACGTAGAACGCGCCTTTCGGACGGAAGCATTTAAGCCCGAGTGCATTGAACGCGTTGACAAGAAACTCGCCCCTGCGCATATATTCGCGGCGCATATCCTCGACAGTCGAAAAGCCGTCGGCAAACCCCTCTTTCAGAGCGCAAAGCGCGGCGCGCTGGCTGATATGCGGGGCGCAAAGTATAGTATACTGGTGTATTCTGAACATAGCCTCGTCCGCTTCCGCAGGCGCGCATACAAACCCAACGCGCCAGCCCGTCATCGCAAACGATTTTGAAAACCCGTTGATAAGCACGGTTCTTTCTGCCATATTGCCTATCGAGGCAATGGAGACGTGTCTGCCCGTGTAAGTCAACTCTGCATAGATTTCGTCGGAAATCACGAGTAGGTCGTGCTTTTCTATTACGGGCACGATAGCTTCGAGCTGTTCGCGCGTCATCACCGCGCCCGTAGGATTGTTCGGGTAAGCGATGATAATTGCCTTCGTTTTCGGCGTGACCGCCTTTTCTATACATTCGGGCGTGAGTATAAACTCGTTTTCGGCGGAACATTTCACCGCAACGGGAGTGCCGCCCGCAAGCGTAACGCAAGGTGCATACGAAACGTAGGAAGGCTCTGGCACGAGAATTTCGTCCCCGAAGTCGCACACCGCGCGCAGGGCAAGGTCGATTGCTTCGCTCGCCCCGACGGTCACAATCGTGCGCTCGGGGGTATAGCAAACGCCGAACCTTTCTTTTAAATACCGCGAGATATATTCGCGCAGCTCCGCAAGCCCGCGATTGCCCGTATACTGGGTACAGCCGCGTCGTATGGAACGGACCGCTTCCTCGCGCACGTTCCAAGGCGTTACGAAATCCGGCTCGCCCACGCCGAGAGAAATAGCGCCGTCCATTTTCTGCACTATGTCGAAAAATTTTCTTATGCCGCTCGGCTGTAACGACGCCGCCCGACTGTTGACAAACTTCCTCATAGCTTTTACGCCTGAACGCTCAAACGGCTGTCGCCGTCCTTTCGCATCATCGCTCCCTCGACCTTGTACTTTTTCAAAATAAAGTGAGTGGCGGTGGAAAGCACCGTGTCGTAGGTTGAAATTTTTTCGGACACGAAGCGGGATACACTGCGCAGGCTTTTGCCCTGAACTATGACGGCAAGGTCGTAAGCGCCGCTCATAAGATACAGATTTTTTACTTCAGCGTGCGCGGCGATTTCGCCCGCAATCATATCGAAGCCGTGACCGCGCTGGGGCGTCACCTTCACTTCGATAAGCGCTTCGACAAAATCTTCCTCGACGCTGTCCGTGTTTAAAATAGCGGTGTACTTAACTATAACGCCGTCCTGTTCGAGGCGGGATATAATGCGTTTAACCGTATCCGCGTCCGTGCCGAGCATTGCCGCAACGCGCTCGGTAGTCAATCGCGAATCCTCAGAAATAAGCGAAAGCACGTCCTTTTCGAGTTTTTCCATTTTTATAAATCCCCTGTGAATTGATTAGTTAATTTTAACCGTTTTAACGAATATTGTCAATATAATTTCAAAACGGTTTACAATCGGCTTGAAATTTCGTATAATCGGAATATGTTCAGAATTTGGGCGAAAGTAATTCGCGAAGAAAAGATAGTAAAACAGCTCACATACGAAAGCGACGACAAATTTGTGTATTCGCAGTTTTTTAAATACCTTTCGGACATATGCGAGGAGTTGGACGTTGCGACGCCCGTGCTTATGAAAACGCATATCTTCAATTATGCGAAGTTCGGCACCGTGCGATTTCTTCCGCGCGATTTTGCCGAAAGCGTAGACTTTGACAAGCTTGTGCTGGATAACATAAAAATTTAAACGCGGCGCATACTTAAGTTATGAAACTTACCTGCATAACTTGCGTGCTTTTGCTCGTAACGCTGGGGATATGCTCCGCCGTTTACGCTTTTACGGGTTTTAACCTGTTATATTTTATGTGCTTTAAAATGGACTTTGCATACCGCAGTTTTCTTGCCGTATGCGGAGTTTCCGCACTGTTCACGGTTTACAGCCTGATTGCATTCAAACCTTTCAAAGGATTGAAATAACTTTATATCCCTAAAAAGGCGGCGCACGTTTTCTGCGCCGCCGCATTGTTTTAAAGCGTTATTCCGATTCTATTTTTACGCTTGCACCCGTAGCCGCGTCCTGATACATTACCCAGTATCCGTCGCCGCCTTCGGGTGAGGCGGGAATAAAACTGGCAAGCCCCGCAAGGCTGTCGGGCGGGCGTTTGCTCTGCTTGGACGGAACGCCGTAGCATATGTACTGCGGCGCGCCGTTTTCAACGCCGTAAATTACGCCGAACACATAAAATTTGCCGTCGCCGTAGGCAATGCGCACCCAGCGCGAGTTTTCCACCGTGTTTTCGAGCGCGTTATCCGCAGGATATTGTGCCAGCAATCCCTCGATTTCCGTTTTCATGCGTTCGAAAAAGCACATTCCGTGCGCAAGTCCGCCTTTTAATTTTTTGCCCGCGACAGCGCCAACAGCCGCCTCATTTTCAGAAGATTTACGCCCGTTCTCCGCTTTTTCTTTATCTTCGCATACAGTTCTACCGTCTTTATCAGTCTGTTCGAATTCATAATAATTCTCCTCTGCCAGCGCTTCGTCCTCGTAGGCGGTATCCTTCGGCAGTGTGTTTTGCTTTTCCCCGTCCGCTTCCGCAACTACCGCAACACGTTCGGCTTTTTCTATTTCCGCGCGTATTCCGAGCGCGGCGGAAGAAAACGCGCCGCATACCGCCGAAGCGATTGGCGACACTTCGCCGTTTACAAAACACACCAGCGCGGCAAAACCTGCGGACGGATCTAATTCCGAAAATCCTTCAAACAGGCTTCCGTCCAGTATCTGGGTGTGCTTGCCGTCCGAAACGGCGATTACATATCTGCCTTCCGTAAGCGGAGCAAAGTTTATAAGCGAGGCTTCGGCTTTGAGTTTTGCGCCGTATCTTTCTACTTTAACAAGCCCCGTAAGCGCGCCGCCGTCTGCCGAAAATCCGCTTTTCAGCTCGCGTATTACCGCAATGTTTTTAGTATATGCCATAGTCAGTTCCTTGATTTTGTGCTTTAATTAATTATATTACATTCGCCCGTGCATAAATACGGCGAATAATGTAGAATAGTTAAATATTTTGAAAGTTTTTCAACCGCGTTATTTTGCCGCGCTCCGCAGTACATATTTAAGTTAAAAAGTGCGGTATTTCGTTTGCAATTCTTTTTTACATTCGGTATAATGGTATAAGGAAAAACGCGGCGGCAGACCGCCTCGTTCATAAGCACAAAAACAATTTTAAGGAGATATAAAATGGCATTGACGAAAAACAAGAAAGTTCTTGATTTTGTTGAAAACAGCGCACAGCTTGCACAGCCTGCAAGCATTGTGTGGATTGACGGAAGCGCGGCGCAGATTAAGGCGCTTAAAGAGGAAGCGGTTAAAAGCGGCGAGCTTATCAAGCTCAACGAAAACCTTTTGCCCGACTGCTATCTTCACCGCACGAAGGTGAACGACGTTGCCCGCGTGGAAGACAGAACTTTCATCTGCACTTCGGCAAAGGAAGACGCCGGTCCCATAAACTACTGGATGGACCCCAGAGAGGCACGCGAATTGACGAACGAAATCGCGCGCGGCAGTATGAAGGGCAGAACGATGTACGTCATTCCTTATTCTATGGGCGTTGTCGGCTCGCCTTTCGCAAAATACGGCATCGAAGTTACCGACTCTATTTACGTTGTTCTTAACATGGTAATTATGACGCGCGTCGGCAAGAAGGTGCTTGACGCAATAGGCAAGAACGGCGATTTTATTAAGGGCTTCCACGCTAAGTGCGACGTCGACGCAGACAAACGCTATATTATGCACTTCCCCGAAGAGAACTCTATAGTTTCCGTAAACTCGGCTTACGGCGGAAACGTTCTGCTCGGTAAAAAATGTTTTGCACTCCGTATCGCTTCCTATCTCGGAAAGAACGAGGGCTGGATGGCAGAGCATATGCTTATACTCGGCGTAACCTATCCCGACGGCGAAAAGAAGTACGTTGCGGCGGCTTTCCCTTCGGCGTGCGGCAAAACCAACCTTGCAATGCTTATACCTCCCAAACACTACATTGACAAGGGCTTCAAAATAGAATGCGTCGGCGACGATATCGCCTGGATAAGAGTGGGCAAGGACGGAAGACTTTGGGCTGTCAACCCCGAAAACGGCTTCTTCGGCGTTGCTCCCGGCACGAACGAACACTCCAATTACAACGCGCTTCAATCTACAAAGCGCGGCACGATATTCACAAACGTTGCGCTTAACACCGACAATATGACAGTGTGGTGGGAAGGACTTACAAAAGAGCTTCCCGAGCACTGCATAGACTGGACGGGCAAGCCCTGGAACAGCGAGAAGTTCGACAAGCACGACAAATCCACCTGTGCGGCGCACCCCAACTCGCGCTTTACCGCGCCTGCGGTCAACTGCCCCTGCGTTTCGCCCTCGTTCGATTCAAAGGAAGGCGTTCCTCTTTCCGCAATTATATTCGGCGGCAGAAGAGCTTCCACTACCCCGCTCGTATACCAGTCGAGGGATTGGAATCACGGCGTATTCATCGGTTCGGCTATGTCTTCCGAAACGACTGCGGCGGCAACGGGTGCGACGGGCGTTCTTCGCCACGACCCTATGGCTATGAAGCCTTTCGCAGGCTATCATATGGGCGACTATTTCAAGCACTGGATAGATATGGGTGCGAAAGTTAAAAATCCGCCTAAGATATTCAACGTAAACTGGTTCAGACAGGACGAGGAAGGCAACTTTATGTGGCCCGGCTTCGGCGACAATATGCGCGTGCTCGAATGGATTTTGAAGCGTTGCGGCGACAACCCCGTAGACGCAGAAGAAACTGCAATCGGCTTTGTACCCAAGCCCGAAGACATCGATATTTCCGAGCTCGATTACGAAATTGCGGAAGGCAAACCCTTCACCGTAGACTCGCTTAAAGAAATTCTCACAGTCGACAAAGAGAAGTGGTCTAAGGAAGCGGAAGAAATAGAAAATTACTACAACACCGCAATCAAGGACAGAATCCCCGCCGAGCTTTTGGATTGCCTTAACACGCTTAAAGCAAACTGCTATGTAGAGCCTGCAAAGCCTGCCGCAAAAAAGGCGGCGGCAAAACCTGCGGCAAAGAAACCCGCTGCGAAAAAGCCTGCGGCGAAAGCTACGGCAAAGACGACCGCTAAACCTGCGGCTAAGAAGCCTGCGGCGAAAAAGACCAAGTAATAATAGCTTAAAATGAATTTAGGCGGCGCATATGCGCCGCCTATTCTTATTTTTTGATTTTTACACCCTTCCACCGAATTACTCAGACGCGGAAGAACTCTCGTCTTTGACGCTTTCCTTTTGCGGTTCGGACGGTGCTTTTTTACCGTCAACAAATACGATAACTCCTTTTTTTCTTAGATGATAAATCGTAACGAACAGGGGTATGCCGAGCCCGTAAATCCAAAGACTTTCTGTCGCACACATTGAGCCGAAATACGTCCAGTACGCAATTGCGGCACTTTTGTAGCCTTCCGCTCCGCCGCAGAAAAAAACGATTATAATCGGTATAATAAACGAATTGACAATAATGGGAAAGAAGCCGCCGACCGCAACCTT
This sequence comes from uncultured Christensenella sp., assembly GCA_910585705.1. Classification (GTDB taxonomy): domain Bacteria; phylum Bacillota; class Clostridia; order Christensenellales; family Borkfalkiaceae; genus Coproplasma. The sequence continues at coordinate 161,429 of CAJUER010000002.1, read as the reverse complement.
TAAAACGTTGTTTTTTATGAGCCGCCCTGCGCCGTAGGTTAATAGCGCGGCTATAAGCGTTGCAAGTCCGCCCAAAGGAACGTCGTACATAATGAACGGCGAACCGAGATTCGCGAGCATACAGCCGACCCATAGCGCGGGTACGGCTTCGGGGAAAAAGAGGGGTAAAATAGTCAGTGCTTCGGCAGGACGGATTTGAAGTATTCCGTTATACGCTATCGCGCCGAAAGCGTAGGTGAGTGCGACGTACAGCGCGGCGATAACTCCTGCGCGGCACAGCCGTTTGGTTGTGAAAAATTCTTTCATGTGTTTTTTAGCAAATCCGGCTTTAAAAAAAGCGGGCGGTTTAAAAAATATAAACCGTCCCGCAATCTTTATAATTTGCTTCTCCTCGGTTTTTTTATGCGGATGTGTTGAGCCGAAAACCATCCTGTATCTTAATTACGTTTGTACTTGATTAACTGTAAGCAAATCAATCGATAATATGTTTCTCCTGATTAGCTTGTTAGAGAATCAAACGACAGTATGTTTACACCTGATTATCTTACAAGCAAATCAATCGATAATACGTTTATTTGTAACTGACTGTAAACAAATCAAATAAAATTGCGTTTGTTTATTTTTTAATTTAAGCAGTTTAACCAAACTCGCGTTAAAAGTTTATTTGCCGTTAATCTTACAAACCGCAGTTAAGTCAAATTATTCTTCTTCGTTTTCCGTTTTCTGCGCGTTGCTGTTGCCGAGAAAAGTTCCGAAGTGGATTTCTTTCTTGCCGCGCTTTGCGCCGCCGCCTGACCTTCTTTCGCCGTCGCGCCTGTCGTTTCTGTCGCGGCGTCTTTCACCGTTTCCGCCGCGCTTATCAAAGCGTTTTTCGCCGCCTTCACGGGGCTTTCTGTCAAATCTCAACCCCTTGTCGTAAGGCTTTGCGTTGTTGGGAATTACCGCAACATATCTGAAAGGTTCTTTGCCTTCAGATACCGTTTTGACTTCGGTATTTTCCGATAAAGCGGAGTGAATTATCATTCTTTCATAGGGATTCATGGGCTCCAAAATCATTTTTCTGCCCTTTTCGACCGCTTTCGCCGCCAACTTTTCGGCAAGCGATTTTAATGTGTCTTCACGCTGTGTGCGGTAATTTTCGCAGTCCACAACGACCTTTCTATACTCGTCCCTGCCGATATTAGCAACCGCGCCCGCCAAACACTGAACCGCGTCAAGCACTTCGCCGCGCTTTCCGATAACCCTTGAAGACTGCGTGGTGTTTATTTCTATTCTTATAAATTCTTCGCCGTCCTGAACTTCGGTCACTGCGTTTATGCCGAGTACGCTTAAAAGCCCTTCGACGAAATCCGCCGAACGCTTTGCGTCCGAGCTCTTTTTCTTAACTATTACTTTTGCCTTTACCGAGCCGAAAAGTTTTTTCTTTCCCTCTTCGACAACTTCTATTTCCGCCTCATCGAGAGTGATTTTCAATGCTTCAAGTCCGTTTGCTATTGCCTCGTCAACCGTCTTGCCTGTAAATACGTTAGTTTCTTCTGTCATTTTACTTTAACCTCTTTCTGTTTTTGGGATTGGGTCTTACCGAACGCTCCAACTCCGCAGTTTGCTCTTTCTTTTTAAACGTTACGTCCAGCACCTTGTTGATTATAAGCGTGGTTATAAGGCTGAAACAAGTATTCGTAATCATATATAACGAGAACGCCGCGCTGTAAAAGAACGAGAACACGCCGTATATTACCGGCATTAAAATCATCATCCATTTATTTGTTTTCGCACCGGAACCGTCAACCGTTCCCAAATCGTTGGTAGCTTTCTGCGAACGCATTGTTATGAACTGTTGAAGGAACATAAGCCCGATTGCAAGCACTATAAGTACGAAATAACCGTTAAACGTCTTTTTCTCTTTGGTGAGATTCGATATTACTTCGTTATAAGAAGATTCATATGAAGCGTCTACTCCGCTTCCGACTGCACGCGATACCGCCGAGCTGAATTTCGAGAAATCGGGAACTTCTTTATTGATCATAGAGTCGGGATACCAAATGTTTCCCACCCATATAAAGCCGTCTTTATTCGCGCGGTAATAATCCGCCGAAGCCTGCCTTGCCGCAACGCGCACATAACTGCTGACTACTTCTTTCTTTCCGCTTTCGTTAAGCTCTGCAAAGTTTTCGGGAAGTTCGGGCTTGTTTTCGGACTTGTCCTCTGCGTAATAAGCAAGGAACTTATCGAAGTTTACATAATACTCCACTTTACCTGTGGATTCGTCCTTGCCTGCAACCAAAAAACCTTTTTCGTGAACGACAGCGTCGTTTTCGTCCGAGTAAACGTATTCCTGCACGCTTGAATTGTACGCTTCCACCATATTATTATAAGTGGAAAGGTTTGCATACTGCGAATAAGTGGAGAACGCGCTGAACACTACCATAAAGATAACGAGCGAAACAATCATGGGAAGGCACGCGCCGAGCATAGAAAAACCGTTCTGTTTCTGCAATTCCATAACCTTTTGGTTATACATCTGTTTGTCGTTTGCGTACTGTTTTTGCAGTTTTTCCATCTGAGGGCGCATTTTTTCCATCATAAGCGCCTGCTTTTTTGTCTTAACCCTCGAAAACACGTCCAAAGGGAGGACTACGGTTTTAAGGATAAGCGTAAACACAATCACGCCTATGCCGACTAAACCGACGCCCTCTATAAGCCACTGAATAATTTTACCTATCCAGTTCAGGTTAGCCATACCGATTTTTTCGAGGATTACTCCGTCGAGAAATCCTATCGATACGCTTTCAAGCAAGTTTGAAATTCCCATTTTTCCTTTATCTGACCCACCTCGATTTGAAATATCTTTCCGGAACGGGGTCGTAACCGCCCTTTGAAAAGGGATTGCATCTTAAAATCCGCCAACTGCCGAGAATTATCCCTAATAACACACCGTGATTGTTAATAGCCTGCAATGCGTATTCCGAACAAGTAGGCTTGTACATACAAGTGTGTTTTGAAAAATGTTTCTGATAGAAAATTATAAGCCGCATGCAAAATATTTTAATAAACGGTCTGAACACAGTTTTTCTTAATATTCTGTAAAACTTTTTCAGTTTTTTCCGCATACGTTTATCTTCTTAAAACAGACAGTAAAACTCTTTTCGAATTCCGCGAACGTATAAGTTTCGCTTACTTTCGGAATTACTATAAAATTATAGTTATCCGTAAGTTTGTACGCGGTCTTAACAAAAGCCGCGCGGACAAGCCTTTTAATTCTGTTCCTTTTTACCGCTTTGCCGTGTTTTTTTGAAACCGCCACACCCATAGAAAGTGTACGCGACGGAAAATAAAGCACGGTAAAACAGGGAGAAAAAACCCTGTTTCCTTTTTTGAACAGTTTCTGAAAGTCCGCGTTTTTTTTAATTCTCGTATATATCACTTAAAGTGTTAAGCGGAAAGGCGCTTTCTGCCTTTGTTTCTTCTTCTCTTCAATACCTTTCTGCCGGCAGTAGAAGCCATTCTCTTTCTGAATCCGTGAACTTTGCTTCTTTGTCTCTTTTTGGGTTGATAAGTTCTTTTCATATCTATATTCCTTTTAAAATTTTGTCGTTTTTAATTATACTATTTATAAAATCTCAAAGTCAAGCGTTATTCGCCGTTCTGACAGGCAAAATTAAGTACAGTCTGTCTTTGCCGTCGGCGTTTTCGCAGGTGAAGGGCTGTATCTGGTTATTGAATGACAACACTATTTTTTCACCGCCGAGCGCGTTCACCGCGTCGATTATAAATTTCGAGTTCATGGCTATTCTCACGTCCTTTCCGTTGACCTCAGCCTTAACGGATTCCTGAACGCTTCCTATATCGGAATTTGAGGAAATTTCTATTTTATCACCGCCGATATCGAAAATTACGAGACTGTTTTTATCGTTTCTTACAATGATTGCCGCACGCTCGATACTTGCTTTAAGTAAATCCCTGTTTACCGTGACCAGAGTTGTGAAGTCTTTGGGGATAATATTTTCCTTCTTTATAAAGTCACCGTTGTAGAGGCGGGACGTTAAAACCGTGTTATTGCTCGAAACGAGAATCATTCCGCGCTGTACGAAAACCTCAGCTTCTTCCTCGTCGTCGGGAATCATTTTCTCGATCTCGTTTAAAGATCTTGCAGGGCAGACTATTTCGAGATTGCCCGTAGAAGAGATAACTTTTCCGTTTACGGTTGCAAGACGGAATCCGTCAAGCGAGGTCACGCAGATATCTTCGCCGTTTATCACTATCTGACAACCCTTTAAAATGGGGCGTGAATCGTCGCTGGCGCAGCAGAAAGAAGTGGAAGATATAAACTTTTTTAAATCCGCCGTCTTTAATTTGAAGCTGTTTTCTTTAATGTCGAGATCTATTTTGGGGAATTCTTCCGCAGAAAGCACCTGCATGTCCGTTTGGCTGTCCGCATAGATAATATCCATTTTTTTATTGTCCGCAGAAAGAGTTATCTGAACTCCTTCGAGCTTCTTTATAAAGTCGGCAAAATACTTTCCGGGAACGCACACGTCGCCTTCCTCATAGATTTCCGCTTTAATATTTTTCTGTATGGAAATTTCTCCGTCCGTTGCAGAAAGGGTGAGGGTGTCGTTGACTGCCGAAATTTTAATACACTCCAAAACGGGAACGGTGGTTTTAGAGGCGCAAGCCTTTACAACCTTTAACACCGCGTCCGATAAATCGATACCTTCACAAACAGCTTTCATAACTTTCTCCTTTATGTATTATTTTATTAATAAATTATTATGGTATAAGTATTAATAAGGGCTGTGGAAATGTGTAAAACTTAACCCTTTTTTCTATTACCATATTATATTAACAAAAAAACGTTAAAAAAGCAACAAAAAACAGCCTTTCGCACTGTGGAAAAACCTTGTTTTTTAAGTGGATAATTTTCTTGACAGTATGTGGAAAGTTTAATGCTTTTTCAAAGCCGCAAAAGACGGCTCGGTTAAGAAAGGTGTAAATTCTTGAAAAAAAATGCTTATCCACCGTTTTTTGTTAATTGTGGAAAAATTCTTTTGTGGAAGATTTTGCTTTTATTTTAAATGCGTTTATGATATAATTTCAGCGTATGGATTTGGAAAAATATACAAACTATATAAAAAACATATGTTCTGATAAATTTCTAGCTTTCAGACAGATGCTGTGCGATTACAACGAAAAGTGTAATCTTACGACCATTCTTGACGAAAAGGGAGTTTTTTACAAGCATTTTCTTGACAGTTGTGCGGGAGAAAGTCTTTTTCCCGAAAACGCCGAAGTAATCGAAATAGGATCGGGAGGAGGCTTTCCTTCCATTCCTTTAAAGATTATAAGGGACGATCTGAAATTTACTTTGATAGAGAGTACGGGCAAAAAATGCAACTTTTTAATAGAGGTTGTGGACAGGCTTGCGTTAAATTGTGTACAAGTATTAAATATCCGTGCCGAAGACGGGGCGCAAACAAAAAATATGCGTGAAAAGTACGACGTTGCCTGTGCGAGAGCGGTTGCAAGGCTTAACGTTTTATGCGAGTACTGCCTGCCGTACGTCAAGGTCGGCGGCTCGTTCATTGCTTACAAGGGCGAAGCTGTGGAAGAGATAAAGCAAGCCGAAAATGCGGTTAAACTGCTCGGCGGAGAATTCGGGAGAATAATTGAATTTTCCCTGCCCGAAGACTTTGGCAGCCGTACTTTAATCGAGATAAAGAAAATTAAAAAAACTCCGACACGGTATCCGCGCGGACAGGGTAGAGAAAGAAAAAACCCTCTTTAAGGCAAATATGTGTAAAAAATGTTCGTTCACGGGGCATAGGGTTCTTTCCTGCTACGATTTCGATAACGCCCTGCTTGACAGAGTGATTTTAAACTTAATAAAAAACGGCGTGAATGAATTTTATTGCGGAATGGCTCAGGGATTCGATCTTTCGGCGGCAGAAAGCGTGCTTTTGTATAAAGAAAAATACAATGTAAAGCTAATTGCCTGCCTTCCCTGTCCCGAGCAGTCGGAAACGTTTACAAGTAAAAATAAAGCACGTTATAACAGCGTGCTTGAAAAATGCGATGAAATTGTCGTCGTTTCGTCGGAATATTACAAAGGTTGTATGCATGCCCGCGACCGATATCTCGTAGAAAGTTGCGACTTACTTGTCTGCTTTCTGAGAAAAAAGAGCGGCGGAACTTACTATACCGTAAATTATGCAAAAAAACTCAACAAAAAAATAATAGAGCTTTGAACTATTTGAAATCTTATAAAAAGCTTTTGAAAACTGCCGCATCAGTCTGTGCGGCGTTTTTATTTTGCAAACGTTCCAAAATAAAGGTTGCAATACCTTCTGAAATAATTTCCGACATTTTATATATAATATTGAGACGCGTCGATGAAAAAAGCGAATAATTGAACACCGAGCGTTCAGCGATAATTCCCATTATAGAAACGTCGCCAACCTTGTTAAGCTTTTTATTCGCACCGCTTCCGGGCTTCATCGCCCTCTTTGCGATTTTGATTAAACCGATGTCGCCTGCAAGTCCTACGGCGGCGTCGATTGCTATAACGGGATTGTTCGGGTGAGTAGACTTTAAAAATTCGTTCATGTACTTCACCTCGTGTGCGGTAATGGGTTTGGAAAGAGTTCCGTAAACGTAGCAGTTCAGTCCCGACAGCTTTTCCTTTAATTTTGTTCCCGTAACGGGGCCCAAACTATCGCCGACGGAAAGATCGCTGCCGATGCATAAAATTACGGGAGTTTCGCCTGAGGAATGAAGCGATTTTTTGAGGGCAAGGCAAACCCCGCCCGAAGCAAGCGAATTATACAAATTAAAAGAATATTCCATAAAAGACCTCCCGTAAAAAAGCGGCATACTCTTTTATTGACCAATTCGTTTTCAAATATAATAAAAAACCGTACTTTTATTAAAAGTAATTTTTACCGCCGCGTCGGTCTATATTAATATTACTTGCTTCAATGTTTAAAAAAATTATCAACATAAATTCCACAACGTTTCCACAATTAGACAGAAAAAGTAAAGTTACAAAAAAGCCGACTTTGGCATTTTATCTTTATAAATACACAAAATATAGTTAATACGGCTGTTTTAAAATCAATATACGGTAAAACCCTAAAAAATTAAGGCGAGGAATTTTCGGATTATTTTTCAGCCGTTTTTTGAACTTGCGGAAAATTTTCCACAATTTATTAATTTTTATCCACAATTCCCCGAAAGTTCATTTTATCGCGCTTTACGTTTCACGTGAAACAATAACTACCTTAAAAAATTTGGCTGAAAGTTTCACGTTAAACATTTTTCGGGGGTTAAACATATGTAGCGCAAGCTATTTTAAGTGTTTTTACGGCAAAATGCGGAAAAAATCAGAAGTCTGGGGCGGCTCAGACCGTAAGGTGAAAGGGTTGTAAAATTTGGGTGATAAGGTAAATTTGTATAAGTAAATACTTGAAAACATTATCGCCATATGCTAAAATACTTTCATAACGGCTTTCATAGAAAGCCGCAGACAAATTTTTAAATAATTTTAAGGAGTTTTGTTTTGGGCAAAAAAGGAAAAATCATAATGTCGGTTATCCTTGCCGCTCTCGCAGTCGCTCTTGTTGCTATTCTGGCAACGAGCATGCTGAACGGCGGAGCAAAGAAAATCGACAGAACGGAATTTCAAACTTACGTTGAAAACACACAGTATTTCAAAGACGGCAAGCCGAATGTCAAAGTAAGAGTCAAAGTTGAAGACGGAGACAAATACGAAATCAAAGATGTTGACGAAGGCGAAGGCGAAATCGTAATCGTAAGCGTGCTGGACGAGAAGAAAGTGCTCGAAGGGTACAAAGCGAAAGACGGTTTAATAGTCAAAACCGACGACGAAAAGTCGGTGCTTCCCGTAATCTGGAAGGTTGTCACCGACGATTACGAATACACCGGTTACACCAAAAACGCGAAAGGCGGCTACGTTAAAACCTTCTACTGCTACGGTCCTTCGGCATACAACGTAGAAAGCTGGGACTCGGAAACCTTCAAAAGCTGGCAGGAGCTGGGCGTGGTTCTCGATCAGGCGAACCCTAATGCAGGCAGCTGGTGGCCGACGATTTTCTATTTCGTAGTAATAGTTATAATCTGCGTGGTGTTCTTCTTCGTCATTCGTTCGTCAATGGGCGGAGCGGGCAAAGTGATGAGCTTCGCCAAGAGCAAGGCAAGAATTTCTACGAATATCAAAGTCCGCTTCACCGACGTTGCCGGTGCGGAAGAGGAAAAAGTAGAGCTTGCGGAAATAGTCGAGTTCTTACGCCAACCCAAAAAGTTCTCGGATCTCGGGGCAAGGATTCCCAAAGGCGTGCTTTTGGTCGGGCCTCCCGGAACGGGTAAAACGCTTTTCGCTAAGGCTGTTGCAGGCGAGGCGGGCGTGCCTTTCTTCTCGGTTTCGGGTTCCGACTTCGTAGAAATGTACGTCGGCGTGGGTGCCTCGCGTGTACGCGACTTATTCGATATGGCTAAAAAGAACCAGCCCTGCATTATCTTCGTCGACGAAATCGATGCCGTAGGCAGACATCGCGGAGCGGGTCTCGGCGGCGGTAACGACGAAAGAGAACAGACCTTGAACCAGATACTCGTCCAGATGGACGGCTTCGAGGCGAACGAAGGCGTAATCGTAATGGCGGCGACAAACCGTGCGGACATTCTCGACCCCGCTCTCACAAGACCGGGCAGATTTGACAGACAGGTTTATGTAAACCTTCCCGACGTCAGGGGCAGGGAACAGATTTTAAAGGTTCACGCACGCAACAAACCTCTTTCTCCCGAAGTCAATTTCAAGACGGTTGCAAGACTTACGGCGGGCTTCTCTGGTGCGGACCTTGCCAATCTTTTAAACGAGGCGGCAATCCTTGCGGCCCGTGCCGACAAAAAATTCATAACCAATGCAGAGCTGTTCGAAAGTATCGATAAAGTTGCAATGGGTCCTGCGAAAAAGAGCAAGGTCGTAACCGAATCTGAAAAACGCCTTACTGCATTCCATGAATCTGGTCACTGCATTTTGGCAAAGCTCTGTCCCAACTGCGACCCCGTGCACGAAGTAACTATTATTCCTCGCGGCAATGCGGGCGGATTTACAATGACTCGTCCCGAAAACGACCGTGCTTACTATTCCAAAAACTTTATGCTTGACGACATCTGTATGTGTCTGGGCGGACGTGTTGCGGAAGAGCTGGTTATAAAAGACATCTCTTCGGGAGCGGCAGGAGACATTAAGCAGGCAACTAAGTTTGCCCGTGCAATGGTCGCGGAGCTGGGTATGAGCGAAAAGCTTGGGCTTATAAGCTACAACGACGATTCGCAGCCTATGTTCATCGGCAGAGACATGGCAACCCATAACACTTATTCGGAAGAAACCGCAAAGATGATCGATAACGAAGTCCGTGCAATAGTTGCCGAGCAGTATGCGAGAGCGAAGAAACTGCTTACGGAAAACCGCAGTATTCTCGACAATATGGCTCGCGTGCTCATAGAGAGAGAAACTATATACACCGAAGAAGTCGATTTGCTTATCGAGGGCAAAACGTACGACGAAGTGATTGCATATATGGACGAACACGACGGCGAACGTGCCAGCAACCCTTTCAAAAAATACGAAGGCTAAATTCAAGTTTCACGTGAAACTGCGGAGAGAGATATGGGAAAAATTATAGCATTTACAAATAAAAAAGGCGGTGTCGGCAAAACGACCACCGCCGTGAACATGGCGGCATACCTTGCTTCATTCGGCAAAAAAACGTTGCTTGTCGATATCGACTCGCAGGGAAATGCAACGACGGCACTTGGCTTTTCCAAAAGTGCCCTCAAAAAATCGGTATACAACGTTTTGATTGACGACGACCCCGTTTTGAACAATGTTATGCCGACAAAGGTTAAGTATCTCGATATGCTTCCCGCCAACGTCGATTTGACGGGGGCGGAAGTCGATATCGTGTACAAGCGTAACCGCGAGAGGATTTTGAAAGAAGCCCTCGAAAAGGTTCGGAGCGAATACGATTACATATTAATAGATTGTCCGCCATCGCTCGGACTTCTTACCGTAAACGCGTGGGTGGCTGCCGATTCGGTCATAATCCCCCTGCAAAGCGAGTTCTTCGCCCTCGAAGGCGTGAGCCAGCTGATGAACACAATTTCTCTTGTCAAGCAACACCTTAACCCCAATTTGCAGATCGAAGGCGTTGTTATTACCCTTTACGACGGCAGGGCATTGATTGCCAAACAGATTACTGCCGAAATTAAAAAGTTTTTCAAGGACAAGCTTTACAACATTATAATTCCCCGCAACGTCCGTCTGGCGGAAGCCCCCAGTCACGGCTTGCCCGTTATGCTTCACGACCCTAATTGTATCGGGGCAAGGGCTTACAAGGCGTTGACGGAAGAGTTTTTGTCGAAGCAGAAAAAATAAACATATGTTCACAAACAAACCGGAAAATCAGGGAGGTAAAAATTTATGGCAAAAGGATTAGGCAAAGGACTTGACGCGCTGTTTGGCGAAACCGAAGCGGCTTACGAGCACGCATTCGAACACCGTAACGCATTCGAATACACGGAGGAAGAAAGAAAGAACGCCGCCGAAATGGAGCTTGACAAAATTTCGGCTAACCCCAACCAGCCCAGAAAAAACTTTGACGCGCAAGCTTTGCACGAGCTTGCCGAATCGATTAAGGAACACGGCGTAATTCAGCCGATTGTCGTAAACGATAACGGCGACGGTACATATATGATTATCGCGGGCGAGCGCCGCTTCCGTGCGTGTCAGCTTGCCAACATGCGGACGATCCCCGTCGTTATTAGGAAATATACCGAAAGACAGATCAAGGAAATTTCCTTAATAGAAAACTTACAGCGCGAGGATTTAAACCCGATAGAAGCCGCAATGGCTATGAAGCAGTTGATGATCGACTACAAGCTTACTCAGGACGAGCTTGCCGAAAGAATAGGCAAATCCCGTCCGGCAATCGCCAACACGCTCAGGCTTCTCAATTTGAGTCCCGAAGTTATGGCTCTCGTTTCCGAAGGCAAACTGTCCGCAGGGCATGCGCGCACAATCGTGCTGCTTCCCCCTCAGCAACAGTTGGAATTTGCAAACGACGCCATAAAAAACCAGACTTCCGTGCGCGAGCTTGAAAAGAAGGTCCGCGCGTACAGCATACCGCCCGAAGTGCTTGACGAGAAAAAGAAGAAGAAACGCGCGCTCGCTTCTATCGAATTGAAACAGCTTGTCGAGAGAATGCGTTTCACCTTCCGTACTAAGGTAAGCCTTATAGGAACGGACAAAAAGGGCAGAATTTACATCGACTATTATTCGCGCGACGATTTGGACAGAATTTCGGAAATTCTGGACATTGCCGACAAACAGCAGTAATCAAATAAAAAATAAAGGTCGGGAGCTTTTCTTTCGGAGCTTCCGACCTTTTCTATTCAAAACATACGTTTTAATTTTTTACTTACATCAAGGCCTTGCCCTGCGCCGTTCCTATGACGGTGAAAATCTGAATTTCTTCGCCCGTCTTTGCGTCAATATAAACGTAATAGGTCTGGTCGCCGTAGTTGCCGTAGAACTCGTAAGCAAGCGCTTCGTTATCCTCGAAAGGAATTACGGTAAGTCTCGAAGCCTTTATCTCTACGAGGGGCGAAACCGCGCTCTTTGCCTGGCTTTCGCTTATCTTAGCTTTTCCGGCGTTTCTGTCAATGTGGTTGAGAACGTATGAAATACCTTCCATACCGGTTACGATACCGCGCTCTTCGCAAACCTTAACCTTAATCATATCGGGATAGAAAACAACGTCGTCGTCTTCGTAAGCGAAGTTAAGGTTGCACGTCGTGCCGTTTTCGCTCGTCCATACGGGTTTCATATCGTCGAAGCCCAAATCGTCGAGGAAATCCTGAGCGATGTCTATACATCTTTCAACCGAAAAGTTTTTGCTGTTGCAATCCTTGTAGCTGTTGAACATTACGACCTTGCCGCCCTTTTTGGAAAGCTGCGCCATCATTTCGCCGTCGTTGGTTTCGAGTATAAGGTTATAGCATTCGAGCTGTTCCGCAACCGTTTCACCCGTGCAGCGTACGTTCGTCAGATTGTAGTCTTCGAAATACTTTGCGGCAAGTTCTTCGGCGCGCGTAGCGTTTATTTCTTCCAGCGCTTCGAGGTTTTTGGCGCTTACCTTTTTAATGCTGTCGGAAAAAGGACCGTCGTGAATCTCTTTGGGAGTTTCAATCGTGTTGTTTTCAAGATTTCCGAACGAAGCGCTTATATTGCACTCTTTGCCCTTCATTGCTTTAAGCATATCCTTTGCGGAAGCCGTAGCCGTAAGCTCGTTTAAAACGCGCTTCATTTCAAGGTTCATGTCGTACATATATTCGAGCGAAGCCTTCTGGCTGGCGGTCAGTTTTTTGCCGTTAGCCACAGCATAGAGCATAGACTGTGCGCTGTCGCCCATCTTGTTTACGAACGAAGTCATGTTCTGCGTAAGCTGCGTGTCTACGGGAAGTCTTTCGAGAATGACTTCCGCCATTTCGCTTTCGACTGCAATATCGGAAAGTATTCTTACCTGATCGTTCGAAGAGTTGGAAACTCTCGCTTTGGAAAGATTGGTGTCAAGGTTGTCTACTATCGAGTTCAGCTCGTACAGCGACTGCGTGTGTACGCTTGCCATATCCGCCTGCATACCGTTCATGTTCATCCAGCCGAACGTCAGCATGGTGCCGAGAGCGAGCGACGTTACGCCCAGCGATATAACTGCCGCAAGCCAGCCGCCGAAGCCGGGAGTCTTTTGCTTTTCTTTGTTTGCCGCGCGCTTTTCGGCTTTTACTTTAAGCGCGTGTTCGCGCTTTGCCTGGCGTTCCGCAACTGCGGCTTTGTGCTTTGCAACGCGCGCCTCAACCTTAGCGGCACGTTCTTCTTTCTTGCGCTGGATACGCGCTTCCTTCGTTTCCTGTTTAAGCATATCTCTGCGTTCGCGGCGCTTTTCACGGCGCTCCGCCGCCTTCTGCTTGAAAGCCGCTATCGCTTCGAGGCGCTTTTGTCTGTGTTGAAGTCTCTTTTCAAGACGAGCCTGTCTTCTTTCGACCTTCAACTTCGCGGCTTTGAGTTTTTTCTGCTCGCGCTCTTTCTGCTTTTTCAGCTTCTTTTCCGAAACCTGCTTTGCGGCTTTCACTTTCTTTTCCGCTTTTGCCGCAGTTTTCTCGGGCTTTTTGTTCGCCGTATTCTTTACGGCGGGTTTGGCGTTTTTCTTGGCTTTATTGGCTTTGGTATTGCTCTTTTTGCGGGTAAGGTTTTCCGCCTTTTCCGCTCCGCTTGAAATTTCTTTCTTACTCACAATCTACCTCCTATATTGCAAAGACGTGTTTACCTATGGTGGTAACAGTCTGTCTGCTGAAAATCCATGAACTCGTAGCCACTGCGGGGTTGTAATAATAAATACATCCGTAAGTGGGGTCCCAGCCGTTGAGTGCGTCGGTCGCGGCGTTCATAGCCGTCTTATCGGGTGAAAGGTTTATCTGACCGTCGCTGACGGCAGTGAACGCATTCTTCTGATAAATAACGCCCGAAATGGTGTTGGGGAACTTCGAAGAAGCTACGCGGTTCAATATAACCGCGCCTACGGCAACTTGTCCCGTATAGCTTTCGCCCCTTGCCTCCGCGTAAATGCACTTAGCCAAAAGGTACAAATCCGAACTCGTGTAGTTCGAGGATGTGCCCGAGCCGTCGTTTTCGAGAACCTTTACCGAATCGTTCATACCGAGTGCGGCATAAGTCGATTTACCGGCAATGCCGTCGACGGTAAGACCGTTCTTTTTCTGGAACGCCTTAACGGCTTTCACGGTTGCGGGTCCGTAAACTCCGTCAACCGCGCCGTTGTAGTAACCCCATTGTTTGAGGCGGCGCTGTACTTCCTTAACCTCGCCGCCGGTTGCACCCTGCTTTAAAACCGCAGTTTGCACAAAGGGCGCTGAGGCGTACTCATCGTTTGTGTATGCAGTGTTGAATACGGCGGTAGCCGAGCCGACGGCGGCAACCGCCAGCGCAACCAGACCTATTCTGAATGCTTTTTTCATTTTTCCTCCTTGCTCCCCGAAGGCGAGCTTTATGTTTCTGTTGCAATTATTATGAATAATACTTAAAAAGTTATTCCAAGCGGTTGAAAAATTATTGCGGTTGTGCTATACTCAGATAGCAAAACAATTAAATTTAGATTACGGGAATATTTTTTTGTAAGCCAAGCCATATTTTTGTATAGGCATATTCGTATCCTATATTCTTAAAATATGGATTGGTTTTGTTACCGTAATCTATAAGAATTAATTGTTTGGCGACGTTAAGGGTACGTTATGCGGGCGGCTTTTAACGCCGCCCTTATTTTTTTGGCCGCAGAAAAATTTTTCGGAGGACAAAATGAAAAAGAAAACTTTTATCGGCTTTTTAACGGCAACCGCAGTTGTGCCCTGCGCCCTCTGTTTTACCGCTTGCGGCAACGGAAGCGGTAACGAGGGGGACAAAGGACATACTCACGAGTATACTCAAACGGTGGTTGCCCCTACTTGTACGGAGCGGGGATATACTCTGCATAAGTGTAATGATTGCGACGATAGCTATAAAGACGGTTATGTAAACGCGCTTAACCACGATTTACAACACCACGCGGCGCAGACGGCAACGTGCATAAATTTCGGCTGGAATGAATACGATACTTGCTCGCGTTGCGGCTATACCACTTACGAGGAAATATCTAAATTAAATCATACATATTCAAACTATATATGCACGTCTTGTTACTGCGTTGACCCTTCCGCACCCGATTCCGAAGGGTTAGAGTTCGCCTTAAACGATGACGGCGAAAGCTATAAGTTAAGCGGTAAAGGAACGGCGTCGGGCGACTATTTAACAATTCCCGCCGAGTATGACGGTAAGCCGGTTACTGCGGTCGGGGAAGACGCTTTCGAATATGAGCGTTGGAATTTTATAGCGCTATATATTCCCGATAGCATTATTGAAATCGGGGAATATGCTTTTTGCGGGAATGCTTCGCTTAAAAGCGTATTTATTCCGGATTCCGTAACGGAAATTAAAGCAGATACGTTTGAAGACTGTTCTTCTCTTAATTACGTTTCGCTTGGCAATAATTTAACTGAAATAGGACAAGCGGCTTTTTTGGGTACCGCACTTGAAAACGTAATTATCCCCGAAACCGTTAAGGTGGTGGATTTTCTTGCGTTTTCAGGTTGTGAAAATCTTATGAGTGTAAAAATACCTGCGGGCGTCACACGGATCGGCGGCGAGCCTTTGTAGGTTGTGAATTTATTCTTGACGAAAACAACAAAAATTTTGTAATCGTTGACGGAGTTTTGTTTAACAGCCAAAAGACGGAACTTATATGTTACGGCGGCGACAAAACGCGCACGGAATATACTGTCCCCAACGGGGTAACCATTTGCAATTACGCATTTGCTTTTGCCCCGCTTGAAAAGATTATCGTGCCGGAAGGAGTAACGGCGATAGACGACGGAACGTTTACTGCCTGCCAATCACTTAAAAGTATAATGCTGCCCGAAACTTTAAAGTCAATCGGCAACAGCGCTTTTGAAGGGTGTTCGTCTATTGAAAACTTAGTTATTCCCGACGGAGTGACGTCGATAGGCGGAGATGCTTTTACCGGGTGTAGTTCGCTCAAAACTATAACCTTTCCGAGTAGCTTAACTATGATAGGGCTGTATCTGTTTGATATGTGTGGCTCGCTTACGGAGATTATATTTAAAGGCACCGTTGAACAGTGGAACGAAATAGAAAAGCCTATCGCTTGGGCAGGCACGAGTGATTTTATCATACGTTGCATTGACGGCAATGTTAATTCGTAAAGCATTGTTTAATAATAAATTATGAAAAAGCCGCCGACGCAAATTTTTGCGTCGGCGGCTTCTCTTTTATTAAAACTTATTTTTATATTCGGCGTAAGCGAAGTGTTCCAAGACCAGGCGCAAGCATTTTAAAATTACGTTAAAAGTGGCAATAAGCGGGGCATATGGCTTGACCAATTTAAAAAGCCGCAGAATTTATTTGAAAAATTTGTGTATAATATCGTATATTGCCGAGCGGTATTTTACGTCCGCAGTGCCCGAAGTGAAGCATAGCGGAGGGTAAATCACGCACCACCAGTTGTCGCCTTCGCCGCTGCCCAGCTCTATTATAAGCGCGTCGTACAGCCCGTTTTCAAGCGTCAGCTCGCCGTAAACGCGGGTGGGGAATTCTTCCGCGCGCACGCCCGCTTTCGATTTATAGGAAAACCCGTTTTCGCGCAAAACCCTGTCGCAAACCTTTTCAATGTCGGAAAGTATTCCGCCGATAACTTCCATTGCCGCCGCCTTATCCGTGCACTGGGCTGCGTAGGGTGTTATGTATTTTACGACTTCATCTTTAACCTTGTATTTGATATTTTGGTCTATATCGGAGTTGGAATTTGCGCGGACGTGAATACGCAGATAGTCGTTGTCCGCCGTGCTTTCCGTCTTGTAGTTGCTTGCAAATATAACCGCGCCTATGACAGCCGCCGCAACTAAAATAACCGCAATAAACTTTTTCATTGATTTACCTCTCAGCTTTGCTTACGCATATCTTATTGCCTGAGATTAATTAATTTATACAGTCATTCAAAAAAAATTTTAAATATTCTTGCGGGGAAAGTACCGTCAGGGTTGGGGCGCGCGGCGCGCAATCTGCATATAATATATATTGACCGCTCTGTTTCCGAAACGCGCATATTTAAAAATTTAATAAAAATTTAAAAATGCGCGGTAAAACGCTTGATTTTTACGGGTAGATTTGTTATATTATTTAAGCGTTCGGGAGCTTAGCTCAGTTGGGAGAGCAACTGCCCTACAAGCAGTGGGTCACAGGTTCGAGCCCTGTAGCTCCCACCAGAACAGTGCGGAAGAATAATATGCGGGAGTGGCTCAGTGGTAGAGCGTCACCTTGCCAAGGTGAATGTCGCGGGTTCGAATCTCGTCTCCCGCTCCAATATATTCTCCGCACTGTTTTTTATTTTTGTAAGTGTTACGGCGCTATAGCCAAGTGGTAAGGCCAGGGTCTGCAAAACCCTCATCCCCCGGTTCAAATCCGGGTGGCGCCTCCAAACGAATGCCTTGGCATAAGTCAAGGCATTTTTATTTTACATTAATTTATCCGTATGTGTATAGATTAATAAAATTAATACTTTGCCGACGGAATATATAACAATGCTTGTGTGGCGGAATAGGCAGACGCAAGGGACTTAAAATCCCTCGATGTAACAGTCGTATCGGTTCAAGTCCGATCACAAGCACCATATTAACGCAAGTTGAACCAACCGTTTAACTTGCGTTATTCTTTGCATTAAAAATCCGAATTGCTGAATAAGTGCAATTCGGATTCGTTTTATTGCGGATTAATTAAGTTTAATAAATAAACGATTTCGTCCGCTATTTGTTCTTTGCGGTTGTTTTCCCATTCGGCATAGGCGTCAAAGCCGTAAAAAATTATATGTTTGATTGTATTCGGTTCGGGGCTTTGCAACTGCGCGATAAAGCCGCTTATAAGCATTTGTGCTTTTTCAATCTGATAATCGAACAACTTGACCATAACAGCGGTCATAGCAGTTTCTGTTTGTAGCGGAGTTAAATGCGGGTATAGTTTTTCGCGCATAGAGTTTGCCATTCCAAACATATAAATTAGAATTACCTGACGTTCAAGTTCGCTTAAAGGTCTTTTAGTTTTCTCGCAATATAGCTTCACTAAATCTTCGCCGATATAAAGTATTTTTGCCTCAAACGTCATCTCGTTATCTTTCATTTAATTCTCCTATCTTAAACCGATAGAAAAATTATAGCACAGGTTTATGTTTTTTCCAATCGTAAAGCATAAACAAAATATACTTTGTCGGCATTTGCGGTTAAAAAGCGCGATATCATAAAAAAACCTAAAAGAATAAAAAATGTGTAAACATAATGCGGATGAAATAAGTTCGGATAAATAACGAACAACAAGTTAAAAGTAACATTCACGCGCGCTTATGTCGCATCCAACTAAAAAAGATGCAAAAAAATTTCGTTATGTATTCCCAACTCAGATTTAAAACGGACAGTACGGGCAATTTGAAATTTGTTATTAATGCCGTCATAACTTGCACATAATCGACAGCTCAAATATCGAAAGTCCGTGCGTGCAGTATTTTACCGTTACTACATATTGGCATAAAGGCTAGAAGGCGCAGAATTTTCAAAACGCTAAAATTGATCTTGCCCTATCGTTATATATTAAACGCAAACCGTAGAATAGCGGTCAAGCCTTTTATTACCTGAACTTTTTCCGACGGCGGAAGCGGCGCTCGCTTGTGGGAAAACAATTTTTTAGCAAAGCCGATTATGATTAGTATTTTGTTCTTTGTACTTTTATTATTCGGACGGTTACGAAAGGTCGTTTTCACCGTTAGTAATTATTGCGAAGACCGTCGGGCGTTCGCAGTAAAACAGGTTTCAAATATTTTAATACGACCTTTCAACCGGCATAACAGTTCGGGGGCTGAGGATACTCGCAAAAAAGAAATTTTTTTTATAAAACGGTACGAAAGTGGTGGAGAGGGTGATTACCCAAAATTTGTTCAACATACCGCATAGTAAATACAGACAGGGCTGGTTTGCCATACCGGACTATCCGCAGGCAGAATGCTGTCTGTTTTTTTATGTTCGGCTTTCTCTATTTAAAGCGACAAAAAAATGATAAAAATATGTTAATATGATAATTTAAATTATTTTTTGGAAACGTTTCCAAAAATCCTTGCATTTATTGACTTTGTGTAGTATAATGCAATAAAAGTTAGTTTTTAACATTTTAAGAACAAAATTTTCAAGCAAGGGAGAAAAGAAAATGGCGGGGCTGTCGCTTAAAAATGTATATAAGGTATACGCCGGAAGAAACACCCAGAAAAAAGGACTTATAAAAACGATAAAAGCGCTTTTCAAAAAGTCCGAACAACAGACGCCGTCGGTTGAAAAGCGTTCGGGTAACTTTGTTGCGGTTAAGGATTTCAACATGGAAATCGAAGACGGCGAGTTTATAGTATTTGTCGGACCTTCGGGCTGCGGCAAGTCTACGACATTGCGAATGATAGCCGGACTTGAAGATATTTCCAGCGGCGAACTGTACGTCGACGGCAAGCTGATGAACGACGTAGACCCGAAAGATAGAAATATGGCGATGGTTTTCCAAAGTTATGCCCTCTATCCGCAGATGACCGCCCAGCAGATAATCGAGTTTGCGTTGAAGCTGAGAAAAATTCCCGAAGAAAAAAAGGATACAGACGGCAATCCCGTACTCGAAACCGATAAAAAGAAAATCAAAGAGCTTACCAAAAAAATCAAGACGATAGAAAAACAGCTGCAAAAAGCCGACGGACAGCAATCTGCCGAAGAACTGTCTGCGCATAAACAACAGCTCGAAGCCGATTTAAAGTATTACAGCGAAACGCCCGTCCAGGCTTATACTTACAGGCATATGACGAAAGAGGAAATCAGCGCAAAGGTTCGGTGGGCGGCAAAAATTTTGAATATCGAAGAGCTGCTCGATAATAAGCCTGCGGAAATGTCGGGAGGACAGCGCCAGCGCGTTGCGCTCGGCAGGGCAATGGTGCGCGACCCTAAGGTTTTCCTTTTGGACGAACCGTTATCCAACCTCGACGCAAAGCTGAGAACGACTATGCGTTCGGAAATAGTTAAACTTCATAACGAGCTTAAAACCACGTTTATTTACGTCACTCACGACCAGATAGAGGCGATGACTATGGGTACGAGAATCGTCGTTATGAAGCTGGGCGTCGTCCAGCAGATTGACACGCCTACAAATCTTTACGACTATCCCGAAAATAAGTTTGTCGCCGGCTTTATCGGTACTCCGCAAATGAACTTTTTCGACGTTACGGCGGTGCGAAACGGCAAAAAACTTTCCGTTACGTTTACGAACGGCGGAAAAGCGGAATTTAATCTTGACAAACTTCGCAAAATAAATGAAGAATATCTTGACGGCAACGAACACCGTCTGACGCTCGGGGTGCGCGGCGAAAGCATTTCGGTTTCCGAAAAGCAAATTGAAAACAGCGTGCCCGTCACTCTGTCGGTGAAAGAAGTGCTCGGCAACGTGACTCAGCTTTTCTTCAAGCTTGACGGCGAAGAGAATGATTATGTTATAAGCGTGCCCGGACGCAGTACGTTCGGCGAGGGCGGATTGCTTTATATCTCGTTTAGCGAGAAAAATATTCATCTGTTCGACGCGGAAACCGAGCAGTCGGTAATGGGAAGGCAAACGGGCAACAAATAACCCGAAGGATTGAAAATGGTAAAGTGGCTAAAATTTATCGGGTTGAGTTTTTTCTCCGATAAAATTTCAAAACAAGCGGTAAAGCGCGGATATTTGAACCTTGTTTTCGGTTTGTTTTTTACTCTCGCATTTTTGTTTTGCGGCGTGCTTGCCGCAGATTTGCTTCCGTTTCCAACCCAGTACGATAACGCCGAAGAATTTTCCTCGTTTGTACGGAACGCGTTTAGCGACGAAAGCTTGAACGTCACTGCCGAAAACAAGAAAATTCGAGCAGACCGTACGGTCAATTCTTTTTCAAACGAAGCGGACGCGGCTTTCCGGGTAAACGGCTATAATTTTGTGGCGGACACCCGCGCCGCTGATGCCTTTGACGACTTCGAAGCTTATTATCTTTCCAACGACGGGAAAGAACAGACAATCACCATTGAAGAATATGCGTCTTTGTCGGACGTAGCCAAACGCGGCTTCGATTTTAAAATACGCTATACTGCGAACGAACTTATTCTCACAGACGAGCTTTGCTCCGAACACGAAGAATATCTTGAAAGCGTTAAAAACGAAAGCTATGCCGAGCTTTTGAAAAAGCAGGGCGAGCTGTCGCGCGAAGAATACAGAAAGCAGGTTTACAACCTCTATGTAAAAGCATACTATCCCGACCTGTCCGCATATGAAAGTACGGGCTCCGCTCCGCTTTTGAGAAATTACTATTACCATAATTATCTGTACGACGGCGCGGAAAAATATCTCTTTATTTTCGACGATTCCTGCGTCGGTTCGTTTAAAACAGACTCGGGGCTGAAAGTTACATTTTACGGCTTTTACAAAAACTTTGCCGACGGTGAAACGTTTTCGACGGCGGATATGGCGGACTCATTCATTAAAAATGCGTTTCGAGCTACCGCACCGCTTAGCGTGTACGTCTATTTCATAAACCTAATCAGACTTTTGCCGTTTGTTATTCTCATGCCTGCGGCGCTTGCGTTGCTTGCGTTCTGCGTTTTAAAAATCAGCAGATCGGAAGCGTGCAATACCTTCGGCGGCTGTTTGAAAATCATAGGCTCGTACTTGCTTGTCGGCTCGTTTATCTCGGCTTTAATAACCTTTGTATGCGGTTACTTTCTTCCGAGAAATATGTTGATTGTCGCAGGCTTACTTACACTTTTTATAACTTTACTCATAAGAACAGCGGTTCTTCTGGCGGTTGAAGTAATGGCCGTAAAAAGAGTAAAACCCGAACCGCAAAATATCGAAACGGAGAATTGAAATGATACTGTGCGCTGGTGAAATATTGGCGGATATGATAGGAACGGTAAAAGACGGCTCGGTTTTTTACGAGCGCAAGGCGGGCGGCGCGCCCTTTAACGTGGCGTGTGCGGCGAAAAAGCTGGGCGCGGAAGTGAGTTTTGTCGGTAGCGTCGGCGACGATCTCATAGGAGGGTTTTTAAAAGACTTTGCAGAGAAACAAAAGCTTGACGGCGTGCTTATCAACCGCGATAAAAAGCGCAACACGACGCTTGCCTTCGTACAACTTGATGAAAACGGAGAACGCTCGTTCTGCTTTTACCGTAAAAACACCGCCGACTATAATATGCCTTACATATCCGAAGAAGAGCTCGAAGCGGCGGATACCGTACATATAGGCTCGCTTATGCTTTCGGAAAAGGCGGGCGCGGAATATGCGGAAAGTCTTGCGAAACGTGCGCGCGCAAGGGGTAAGACCGTGAGCTTTGACGTCAACTTCCGTACCGATATTTTCGGCGACACGGAAAGAGCGGTCAAAACTTATAAAAGGATTATAAGCTATGCGGACATAGTCAAATTTTCGGAAGACGAAATGCAGGTATTTACCGAAAGCTATATAAAAAGTGAGCTTGCCGCCAAGCTCGTCTGTATAAGTTTGGGCGGAAACGGCAGTGAGTGGCGGTACAAAGGCAAATCGAACAGGATACCGTCAATCAAAGTAACCCCCGTCGATACGACGGGCGCGGGCGACGCTTTTTACGGCGGAGTGCTTTCAAAGCTTGATAAAATTCCGCCGTTGCGTTGGACGGAAGAAACGCTCGATTCGGCATTTGCATTTGCGAATGTATGCGGAGCGCTCAACACTTTGGGCAGGGGTGCAATAGACTGTCTGCCCGATCTGCAAACGGTACTTAGGACGTTTGGCAAATAAAAAAATCAAACGTTTGCGGAAACCTTTCCAAAAACGTTAGGGAGACCATATATGAGAGCAAAATATTTAAAAATTTCCCTTCTTGCAATACTTGCGGCAATATGTTGTACGCTTGCGCTGGTATTCGTAAAATTCACGGCAAAGGCTGACGGCATAGTTTTGGAAGGCGCGGGGGATAACTTCCTTCTTTCCGAAGCGTCGTACGAAAAAACCGAAAAATTCGTATATACCGCGACAGTGAACTTTGAAAACGGAAACGCGGCGGGGCTTGTGTTCGGCGCGGACGAAAGTTCGAAGTGGGTTTTCAATATCGACAGAGCGGCTAACCGCGTAAAACTGATATATTTTTCGGAAACCGAAACAACGGTTTTGCGCGAGGATTGGTTTATAGGCAACGATAAAATGAACGACGGGGAAAAGGCGCTCGTCAATCCGAAAGTCGCCGCCGTGCCTGCGGTACAGCTTAAAGTTGTGATAACTCCCGAAAACGACAAGGTATACGCGGAGTTTTACGCGGACAATATCCGCCGTTTTGCATTTGACGGACAGGGTAACGAGCTGACGATCGATCTCAACTCGCTGCAAGAGGGGCTCACCTATTCGGGCGGCAAAACGGGCTATAATTGCTTTGACGCAAAAGTTACGTTCTTGGACGTATATACCGGTGTCAGCGACTATTCTTACTATACCGAACCGTACCGCCAGCAATATCATTTTTCGCAGTATTCCCACTGGAATAACGACCCTAACGGTCTTGTTTATTATGATGGCTGGTATCACCTCTATTATCAGACTCACCCGTACAGTAACTATTGGAGCGATATGTACTGGGGGCATGCAAGAAGTAAAGACTTGGCGCACTGGGAGCATCTTCCCATATGCCTTTTCCCTGACAGGGATTTCGGCGGACGCGGAGGCGACGGTTTTATGTGGTCGGGCTCGGCTATGGTTTACCGCGCGGGCGACAGTGCGGCTGTTGATGCGTTAAACTGGTTCCCCAACGGAAACGGCACGGGACTTATGGCTTTTTACACTCGTGACGGAGCAATGCAGGACCAGGTAATAATGTCAAGCGACGACGGAGGTTTAACCTGGACGAAACGCAAGCTCATTCCGCAGACGGCGGCAACGGCGGCGGACGGCTTTAACTCGAAAGCCGATTGCCGCGACCCCAAAGTATTTCCCGTCAAAAAGGATTCGAACGGTAAAACGACGCTGTGGGGAATGGCGCTTACGGGTATGGCAAGCTATAAAGTTTGGTTTTTGCAATCCGAAAATCTGCTCGACTGGACTTATGCCGGCGGCTTCGAAGCAAACGGGCTCAAAGCCGAGTGTCCCGACGTGGTTACTTTGAAAGCGGACGACAATACCATGCATAACGTGCTTACGTTGACGGGGCGGAGCTATATTGTAGGCGAGGTCACTTACGACGATGCGCAAAAGAAAATAATATTCCGCGATTTAAACGGCAAGGACTTAAACGAACTCGATAAAATTCCCGCGCAGGTTATGGACTACGGTCCCGACTCCTACGCAACGCAGAGCTATTATATAGACGATGAAGAAAGCGAATATTACGGCAAAACCGTTTCGGTAAGCTGGTTCAGCGGCGTACCGGGCGCGGCGGAGTCGATAGAAAGCGGTTTGCTTGCGGAAGCGCGCAAGGTGTGGAACGGCGGAGGAATGACCGTTCCTGTGGAATGGGGATTAGAAAAGACGGCGGACGGCTATGTTCTCACACAGACGCCGATAGTAAAAAACTCGTCGGCATTCGAAAAGACGGAGATATATTCAGGGGTTGACGTAAGCATATCCCCCTCCGACGGCAATTTGCTTTCGGGTATAAACACCCACTGTTTGGAGCTGTACGCGGAAATTACCAACCCCGAAGACAAACCGGTATACTTCCGAATTAACATGAAAGGCGAAGAATATACGGAGATAGGTTGGAACGCGCAGGACGGATATTACGTTGACCGCTCGCATACGGCGGACGCGGGATTATCGATGAACAACTACCGCGTGAAGTATTCTTCGGGCGCGTGCGGTTCCGGCAGACAGACGTTCTATATACTGTCGGATAACGGCGGTGTGGAAGTATTCTGCGAAGACTTTACAATCCCCTTCTACGTTCTCACTTTTTCCTCTCCGTATGCGGTCGGCGCGAGGTTCTTTGCCGAAGGCGAGGTAACCGCTACGATAAAAGCAAACGGCATATCCTCCGTTTGGCGCGGCGCTGAAGCGGAAGAAAACGAAACGGTGCTGTATACCGATACTCAGAACGTAGAGTTGGATAAAACGCTTACGCAATGCAAAGAGGTTATGGCATATGCGACTTCGGGCGGTGAAATAAGCTGGACGGTAGAAAGCGGAGAGGGCGTTGTGTCGGTGGAAAAAACCGAGCAGGGCGCAAAACTTACGGCGCTTAATAAAGGCGTGGCAACGGTTGCGGTTTCGTGCGGAAACGCGGTCAAAAAAATAGAGGTAACCGTTTATGACGGAACAGCCGACAGCGATATCGGCTTTACTCCCGAAGGTAAGGTGTCAGGCAACTGGTTTGCGGCGCAGGACGGACTTCTGGGAATACAGTCCGCAGGCGACGGATTTATCATTTCGGAAAACGTCGGGACGAATTTCACTTATTCAGCGAATTTCAGCCTTTCTGGCGCGGCGGCGGCAATAGTATTCCGCGCGGCCGCAGATATGTCGGACTATCTCATAGCCAACTACGACAATAACGGCAAAATAGTAAAATTATGGTCGCCGCGCGGCGAGATTGCCAGAGCGGAAGTAAACGTTGCGGATATATCCGATATAACCTTGAAGGTTTCCGCAAAGGGCGAAGAAATCCGCGTGTATTTGAACGGCGCAGAGGTCATAAACGCAACTCTTGCGGAAAGCGAGCCGAAGGAAGGGCTATTCGGATTGAACGTCTGCGCAGGACGGGCAACATTCAAATCGATAGTGCTTTTTACGGAAAGCTATTCATATTCAGGGGGCAATTTAACTGTAAAGGGCGATACTATCCAGGCGGTAAACGCAATTTATAACCGCACCGCAGGCAACGTAAAACTAAATCCTTCGTTCTATACCGTAAACGGCAGGGCGTTGGAGATTTCGGAAGCGTACTTTGCAACGCTGAAAACTGCGGGAGTATATGTATTTTACTTCGAGGGCGCAAAAACGTCTTTCGTCTTTAATATAGACGTAGCGCAAATCCCCGCAGCGGAAATTAAAAGCATTACGATCGAAAGCGGTTGCAACGCGATTATCTTTATCGGCGGAGCACAAGTCGGATCGGTAACGGTAAACGGCGCCGAGCTTGCGGACGGATATTCCGTAAAAGACGGTATGCTTACTATAGCGGCGGAAAAGCTTTCCGAAGGCGAAAACACGGTGAATTTTAACGGCATAAGCATTACGGTAACGGTTACGCCGCTGCCGAAGCAAAGCATAAACGAGAGTAAGAATTATGCGCTGGTTATTTCGCTGTCGGTTGTCGGAGGGGCGCTTGTTATCGGAGGAGCGGCGGCTGTTACGGCAGTATTACTTATAAGGAGAAAAAATAAAAATGGCGGCAACGATTAAAGATGTAGCCGAGTTTGCGGGCGTGGGCATAGGCACGGTTTCAAGGGTAATAAACGAAGAAAAATCGGTTAAGCCCGCCACGCGCGAAAAGGTAAAAACCGCAATGACGGCTTTGCAGTTTTCCCCCAACAAAATGGCGGCGAAGCTGAGGAAAAACGAAACGCGCAACATAGCCTTGCTCGTGCCGGTAATCAATCACCCGTTCTTTGCAAAATTCGCATACTACGTCGAGGACGAGGCGGACAAATACGGGTATTCGGTAATTCTCGTTTCGTCACAGCAGCGTGTGCATAAGGAGGCGGACATTATCGACCGTATACGAAAAAGAGAGGTTGACGGTGCAATATTCGTGACGCATTTCGCGCACGATAGTGAGGAATTAAAAGACTGTCCGATAGTTTCGATTGACCGCTCTTTCGGCGAAGAAATTCCTTACGTTACTTCGGATAATTACGGCGCAACCTGCGGAGCGGTGGAGTATCTTTTGCAAAAGGGCTGTAAAAACATAGGATATGTCGGCTCGAAACCTCTTGTCATTTCGGAAGTAATGGAAAGGGAAAGGGCTTATAAGGATACAATGGCAAAGTACGGCTTGCCGGTGAAAGCTGTAAACGAGGTTATTCTGCACGGCGAAGAAACGGCGCTCGTATCAGAGTTTCTGGAAAAGTATCCCGACCTTGACGGTGTGTTCGCTTCGGGATATTCACTCGCGCAGGTGCTTTACGAAACGGCTTTGCAAAAAGGTAAACGTATCCCGGAAGATATTCAGTTAGTTTCCTATGACGGTGCGTTCAGGCAGTGGAACAACAACAGACTGTTGACGTGCGTGGAGCAGCCCATTGAAGAAATGGCGCGCGAGGTAATAAAGCTTTTAATCAAAAAAATCAAAGGCGAAAAGGTTGAAGCCAGAACGGAATTAAAAACTAAGTTCGTAATAGGCGCGACCACAAAATAAAATTTTCGGGCGTTTTTTTAACGCCCCCTGTATAGAGGCAAGCCTCTATACAAAAACAATTAATAGCAAATAACGGCGTAAGCCGTAAAAAGGAGTAAATAAAAATGAAAAAGATATTTAAAGCGGTTTCTTTGTTTGCAGTGTCTGCCGTTATGGCGTGCGGTTTTGCGGCTTGCGGAGGCGGCGGAGGCGGCGAAGAAAAGGATGAGGCCGGCAACACTATCGTAAAAATAATGTTCCATGTGGACGAAAAATCTACCGAAGGTCAGGCTTACAAAAAGAGAATAGACGCGTTCAATACCGCCTATAAGGACAAGAAAATCAAGGCTTCTGCAACCTATCAGGCACGTACTACGGGCGCGGCAGGTTACGAAACCGAGCTGTTAAATAAGCAGGTAGAGGGCACTCTGCCCGACATAATCACCTTTGACGCACCTAACTGCGCGTCATATGCGAAGTCGGCTTTATTATACGATATTTCTTCGCTTGTTCCGCAGGACGTTCAAAGCGACTTCATTTCTCTTAACAAATACGACGGAAAGCTGTACGGACTTCCCATACAGGAATCGAGCGCGGGCTTCTTCTATAACAAAAACATATTCAAAGCCGCAAATGTGGACGTATCTTCGTACACCGTAGAAAATCCGTGGACGTTAGCGCAGTTCAAGGACGTCTGTGCAAAAATCAAGGCTTCGGGTAAGACGGCTGTGGATATGCGCCTCGATGCGACTAAGGACGAAACGGCAACATATCTTTTATATCCGTTTATTTATGCGGCGGGCGGCACGTTTACTTCCGAAGACGGATTTACCGCGTCCGGCTATTTCAATTCCGCCGCAACGCAAAGCGGCTTCCAGTTCTTAAAGGATCTCGTCGCTGAGGGATATACCTCATATTCCATAGGCGCGACCGACTTCTTTACGGGTAAAACGGGAATGTATCTTTCTTCGGGCTGGACTATTCCCGAAATAGAGAATAAGTACAAGGAAACCTTTAAAAGCCGCGACGACTGGGGACTTTTACCCTATCCGCAGGGTACGGCGAAAGCAAGCGCGACGGGCAGCTGGTGCTTCGGTATTACCAACAACCACCACAAAGATAAAGAGGCTGCAAAGGAGCTTTTGCTGTGGCTTACCTCTACGGAAAGTTCCGACTCGATAACTACCGCTACGGGAATGATTGCCGCGCGCAAATCGGTAAACAAAAACTATGCGGACGGCTCGCCCGAGAGCGTGCTTTTAAAGCAATTGCAGCTTACCGGTAAAGCACGTCCTTCGACGGTTGCATATCCTACGTTCTCAACATGTTTCAGCCAGGTTATATACAGCCTGAAAGACGGCAACCTGTCTGACGTGCTCAATGCACAGGCCAAGACTTTACAGTCGGAAATGGACAGGATTCCTAGATAATTTTAATTAACGGGTATTAAAAAAATGACAGGCTCAACGTTGATAATTTTAGCTGTATTCGTCGCCGTCTTCGCGGGTCTGGCGATATGGGATATAGTTAGGTCGAAAAAGAAAAACGAAAAGTTTCGTTTGCGCTCTACGGTAACGGCATATTTAATGCTGTTGCCCGCAGTGCTGCTCGCTTTTCTGTTTATATTGCTGCCCATACTTTATTCGTTGGGGTATGCGTTTACGGATTATTATCTTCTGACGCCCAACGATATAGATTTTATCGGATTCGATAACTTCAAAAACGTATTTGTCGAAATAGGCGAAAAGGGTACGCTGTACCACGCGATTATTAACACGCTTATATTCGTCGTCGGGGTTGTGCCCCTGCAAATAGGTATGGCGCTGGGGCTTGCTCTGTTTACAAACCGTAAAGTGCGCGGCGTGAAAATTTTCAAGGTCTGCTTTTTCGCTCCCGTTGTCATATCGTTAAGCGTAACCTCGTTTCTGTGGTTGCAAATACTTTCGCCTTCGGATACGGGACTTTTGAATTCCTTTCTGGGAATTTTCGGCGCAAAACCTCACGACTGGTTGCGCGACCCCAAAACGGCGATGCTTTGCATAATAATTTTAAGCGCATGGCAGGGCTGCGGTTATCAGATGCTTATATTCACTTCGGGTCTGTCTAATATCCGCAACGACCTCTATGAGGCGGCGGCGCTCGACGGAGCTAACGCCTGGCAGAAATTCAAAACCGTAACCTGGCCGGGACTCAGGTCCACGTTCGTATATATCATAATCACGGTGTTCATAGGCGCGTGCAGAATAATGACTCAGCCCATGCTTATGACGGGTTATCAGGACCATACCGTAACACTGAGCTACTATATGTACCAGCAGGGTTATAAGTACCGCTGGGTTGGTTATTCGTCGGCGGTGGCGCTCATTATGACGTTAGTTATCGGCACGATAACGCTTATACAGCGCCGTGCGTTCAGGGAGAAGTAATTATGAAAGCAAAAACTTTGAATGTGGACGGAAAAACGGTTGAATTGAACAGCCGCTTGAACGGCAAAAGAATAACAAAGGAAGTTATTTACTATCTTTGCGGCGCCGTTCTTTCGCTCATGTTTCTGTTCCCCATAATATATATGCTTGCGACTTCTACTAAAAGCGAGTCCGCATATGCGCAGGGCGCGGGATCTCTTGCAATGTTTTTCCCCGATTTTGCGCATCTCGGCACAATGTTCGACAACTATTCGAGCGTTCTCACAAACTACGGCATATGGAAGTACGCGCTTAACAGCTTTCTTTATGCGGCGATAGTAATAGTCCTCAACGTGCTTGTGAACGGCTTGGCGGGTTACGTTATGTCAAAAATGCGTTTTCCGGGCAAAAGGCTGTTTTCGGCTCTCATTATCTTTCTGATAATCGTGCCGGTGGAAACCTCGATAATTCCGCTTTATTCTATCGTTAAAATAATGCTCGGGCTTAAACAGACCGCGTCCGTGCTGGGCATAATTCTGCCTGCGACAATAAGCATTTTCAACGTGTTTCTGTTTATGCAGTTTTTCCAGAGTATTCCCAAAGAGTACGAGGAGGCGGCGCGTATGGACGGGTCGAGCACGCTGGGCATTTTCTTTAAGGTCATTCTGCCGCTGTCAAAGCCCATAGTCGCTACGGTTGCGGTGTTCTGCTTTATAGGCGTGTGGAACGACTATCTCTGGCCGTCT
Organism: uncultured Christensenella sp.; assembly: GCA_910585705.1. GTDB lineage: Bacteria > Bacillota > Clostridia > Christensenellales > Borkfalkiaceae > Coproplasma. The sequence goes on along the minus strand of CAJUER010000002.1, from coordinate 131,194 downwards.
ATGATTTTGCCGCAGACGGGTGCGGACAAATGGCCGCTTATGCCTATACAGGCGGCATTGACGACTATCCAAAGTATGGAAGGAATAACTACGGGTGAAATTATGGCTTCGCTTGTTATTACGAGTATTCCGATTTTCGTTATATATGTTGCGGCGCAAAAATATATCGTGCAGGGCTTCGGTTCTGCCGGACTGAAAATGTAAGGGGTGAATTATGAAATTCAGAAAATCAATTGCGGTTCTCGCAGCTTTGTGCTTCTGCACCGCAGGTGTTGCAACCGCGTGTAAACCGGCGGAAGATAACGGCAGTCTTGCGGTTTCGTATTCGTTTGACGAAGAGGGCGGAAGCACCGCAAGGGAAGCAGTTAGCCAAAAGGATTATAAAATAAATTACGTTTTCGGGGAGGACAACGCGGATAACATTTTCAAAGCTCCGTCCAACCCGTTGCGGCGAACCGGAGTGAAGGGTAAAGCCCTGTATATGGACGGCTTTTCAAACAGTATAACGAACAGAGATTTCAAGCTTCCGTCTTCGGCGGTCACGCTCTCCGCATGGGTTGCGCCCAGAGTATTTGAAAATCTTCCCAACTACGGCGACGGCTCGGACGCGGCGGGCAATCCCAGACTGACTTCCGTTATCAACAAGGGTAACGTGGAGGCGGGCGAAGGCTTCCTGCTCGGCTACGGCAGGCTGGGACTTTGGGGTATACAGTTTGCGCTTCATAACACCGAAACTGACGAAGACTTCGTCGTCTCGTTCTATGACCCTATCAACACTTTGCCGCTTTACGAGTGGTCTCATATCGCTGTAAGCTACGACGGTAAAACGGGATATATAGGGCTGTTTTTCAACGGCGCGCCGTCATACGAGGCGGTTATCCCCGAGCTTGCGGAAACCCGCATAGTGGATTCGGAAGACCCTCTGTATATAGGCAGGTTCACAAACCCGGTGCAGGAATTCGGCATAAGCCGACAGCTTTTAAGCGGGCTTTTGGACGAGGTAAAAATTTACAGTTCTGCGCTTTCCCCTAAGGATATTCGCGAAGTATATGCCGATACGGACGCAGGAGGCGGCAAGCCTAAGCTCGAATGGGCGGACGTCGCGCTTGACAGTTCGGTGTACGAGGGAGACAGATACCGCCCTCAATATCATGGTATTCCACCCGCTGTATGGATGAACGAGCCGCATTCGCCGTTCTATTACAAGGGCAGATATCACGTTTTCTATCAGCATAATCCTTCGGGACCCTACTGGTCGCAGATACGCTGGGGACACATAGTCAGCGACGATATGATTCACTGGGAATATGTTAAAGACGCGGTTGTACCCACGCCGGGCATTTGCCCGGAAGGCGTGTGGACGGGCGGCGCGTGCATAGGCCCGGACGGAACCCCGTGGCTTGCGATAACCGCAGGTACGAATACGACTTCATGGAGCGGGCAGAACGTTGCCTTTGCTCACGCGGCAGATCCCGACGATCCTTATTTGGCCGACTGGATAGTCGAAGACAAGGTTACGATAACTCAGCCGGGTGACAATTCCGAGGGCGAGCGCGACCAGTTCCGCGACCCCTTCGTATGGTACGACGACGGCACTTATTACATGATGGTTTCTACGTCGATACCCGGCAAGGGCGGTTCGGCAAACGTATATACCTCAACGGATATGCGCGAGTGGGAGTCGAGGGGATATTTATACGAATGTGATTACGAGCTTTACCCCGAGCAGGGCGCGCACTGGGAATGCGTGGTTATGCTTCCGATAACGACGAAGGACGGCTCGCAGACAAAGTATATTTTGTTTGACTGTCCGCAGTACACTGTGGACGGCTACACGGTTGAGTGCTATTACTGGATAGGCACGTTTGACAAGGACAGCTGCCGTTTCATTCCCGACGACCACAAGCCCAAACTTTTCGATATGGGGCGCGGAGTTTATACGGGGCAGAACGGTTTCTGCTTCCTCACGGACGAAGATAAAGCCGCAGGCAAAACCTCGTACGAGCAGGGCAGAACGGTTATTTATGCAATAGCGCAGGGCAAGGACGCGGGCACGGCTCAGAATTACAGCGCGGGCTGGGCGCATAACTTTGCCATACCCCTCGAGCTGAGGCTTTCCGACGACGGTAAAAGCGTTATCCGCGAGCCTATAAAGGAATTGGAGAGCGTGCGGCAGGAAACGCTTTACAGCTACGACGGCGAAGGAAAAACGGCGCAAGCGCTCAATTCAGAAATTTCGTCTATAAGGGGCGACCTGTTGGAAATACGCGCAAAATTTACGCTTGCGCCTGCTGCGGCGGAGTACTCGGGCGGAATAAGCGTGCGCTATAATCCGAACACCGTAAACTTGCAGACGGAGCGCACGGACGTAAACTTCTCGAACACGGGCGTGTATATAGAGAGGAACAAGTCCTCGCTGTTGGACTATGTTTCCAAAACGCCCAGCCATACTTGGGCGGATACTTCGCGCGAATATGAAATAACGATTCTTTTGGACCGCTCGATGTTAGAGGTCTATGTAAACGGAGTGATGAGCTTTACTACAAGGATATATCCCAAATACGGCGATTCCGATTATCTGCGCGTGTTCGACAATAATTCGGGAATTCGCTTCACCTCGTTCAGCGTTTACCGTATGGGCAGCGCTTATTCTCAAACGGTAACGCCGCCCTATTACGGCAACGTAGGCAATTTGGGACAATAAGGGGGAATATGAAATGCGGAAAACTTTAATTTCTATTTTAAGCATTTTATGTGTCGGAGCGGCCGTCGCGGGTACCGCAACCGCCTGCACGAAAAAGGGTGAAGAGATGCCCTGCGCGCCCGTGAACGGCGGTTTCGAAAGCGCGGATTTAAGCGGCTGGACGGTTGAATACGGCAACGCGTTCGACAGCGACTGCGTTGTATCGGATAAAACCTTTTCCTATGAAAACGACGCGAATCACAACCTCCTTCCTGTGGACGCAACGGGCAACTGGTACCTCAGCGGTAAAGGCTTTCACGGAATGTATTCGGGAGCGCGCACCGGCGCAATACGTTCGACGGAGTTTATTCTGCCCGAAGACGGCGTTATAAGTATGAAACTGGCAGGCGGTGCGCCCACCGTAGGCAAGGGCGAAAACGCGCCTTTGAAAAGCAGGGAAAAGCTGTGTTACGTCGGAATTTACCGTTCTTCGGACGATAAACTTATCGCAATGCAGACGAACGAATATTTTTTGGAGCATACCGAAGATTACGTCAATCCCGATAAGTACGCGGCCGGAGTATACCACACCGATAATTTCAGCGAATATAAGCTCGATCTGTCCGCATATGCAGGCGAAAAGGTTTACATCCGTATAGCCGATAACGACGACAGCTACTATTACGGCTATTTCGCGGTGGACGATATAAGGATAGGCGAAGACGCCGAGCCTCAGAGTGAGGGCGAATATTTCACGAAAGTGCGCGAATATGCTGAAGACGCCGAAGCTCCGTCTCAGTACGAAATCAAAAACGGCGGTTTTGAAACTGGCTCGCTCGCAGGCTGGGACATAGTCGAAGGCGATGCGTTTTCGCACGACGGAGTAAATAGCGAAAGCGTGTGGTGGAACGAAAACATCACTTACTCCCGCGACGGAAATTATCATTACGGCAAATATAAGCCTGCCGCAACGGGCGTTATGCGTTCGTCGAAGTTCGTGCTGGGCGGTTCGGGATATATCAGCTGGAAGCTGGGCGGCTGTGCCGATAACGGCAAAACCTATTTACGGTTTATGCTTGAAGCCGAAAGCGGAGAGCAGGAGGTCGCAAGGTTTTCAAATTTCAAATATTGGAATTTCCAGTTCCCGCACGTTGCAAACGGTATGCGCCTTTTGAATATGGTGCAGTATTACGCCGACTTTTCCGAATATCTCGGCAACACGATGTTTATCGAAGTCGTGGATAAAAACTCGTCGACAGACGAGCTCGGCTGTATAACGCTTGACAGCGTAAAGACGTACTGGGAAGAAAAACCCGTTTGGTACGACGAGGAAGCGTTCATTGCAAAAGTAGATACCGATAACGACATAATGCCCGAAAGCAAATATCAGGTTGCAAACGGCGGTTTCGAAACGGGCGATCTGACCGGCTGGGAGTGCGTCGGCAATATAGGCAGGGTTGTAAGCGAAGATTTCTGGCTTGACAGACCTTACAACAAAAAGGGCAGGTACCTGTTTACAGGCTTCGAACACGACGGACAAAAACTCGAAAGCAATAAGGGCACGCTTACGAGCTCGCCGTTCGAAGTGGGCGGCTCGGGCTGGATAACCTATCTTCTGGGCGGCGGCAAGAAACCCGAGCTGTGTTACCTTTCGGTAATAGACGCCGACAGCGGAAAAGAACTTACGCGATACTGCAACAGCGCGTTCAACGACGGCACGTTAATTTTGTATAAAGCCGACCTTTCCGAATTTATCGGCAAAACGGTTAAGCTCGTGCTTACGGATAACGCCGTAGACAACTGGGGACTTCTGGTTGCAGACAGCTTCAAAACCTATTACGAAACAGCAAAAGCTCTGCCCAAAGACGCGATAACCGCAACCGATTTACTTTCGCGCCACGTCTTGGGCGAGGACAACGAGTTCCAGGTTCTCAACGGCGACTTCGAAACGGGCGATCTGTACGGTTGGACGTTGAGCGACGAACAAAAGCCGATAGGAGCGGTTGTGGGCGCAAACTCGTGGCTTGACTATCCCTACAATAAAGAGGGGATGTATCTTTTCAGCGGATTCGAGCACAATATCGGGAATATCGAAGGCAACACTGGTACGCTAACAAGCTCTGAATTTACTGTTGGCGGTTGCGGCTGGATGACGTTCCTTCTGGGCGGCGGCAAAAACACCGATTTGTGTTACGTTTCGATAATCGATGCGGAAACAAGCACGGAGCTGTTACGCTTTGCAAATAAAAATATGCTTTCGCAGGAGGGCAGTCTGGTAAAGTACAGAGCGGATTTAAGCTCGATTATGGGTAAAAAAGTTAAAATACAGATTGTCGACAATGCCGTAAACGATTGGGGACTTATTACTGCGGACAGCTTTATAACTCACTATGAAAATGCGGCGGACGTTGCGTCAAACGCAGTGCTTGCCGAAAATTTAATAAAATAAAAATTTAAAGGGGAAAAACATGAAAAAATTAACTTGTGCGGTTTTATCCGCAATGGTATGCTTTGCGGTTGCGCTGTTCGGCGCATGCAAAAAGGAAGCGGCAAAGCAACCCGAAAAACTGAAGGACGGCATTGCCTTAGTCCTTACCGAAGGCGAAAGCCGCAGCATAGATTTGACGGAATACATTTCCGTCGAAGGTACGGAGTACGGCTTTACGGCTGAATCCTCTTCGCCCGAAACCGCTACCGTTTCGGTTGACGGGGGTACGGCAACCGTAACGGCGGTTGCAAAGGGAAACGCAGTAGTTTCGGTAAGCGCTGGTGAAGCGCATACGGAGTTTGCCGTAACGGTAAACGAAACGCAGGCGCCGCCCGTCGCGGTCGACAAAACCGCACTCATTGCCGAGCTTGCGCTTGAAATAACAGAACAGGGCAATTATACCTACGAAAGCTATTCCGTATATGTAGAAAAGCTTAATGCGGCAAAGGCTGTAAACAAAAAAGCCGACGCCACGCAGGAAGAGGTTGACGCTGCCTGCAAGGCACTAAAAGCCGCGCGTGAAAATCTTACGCGAGTGCCGGAAGGCGAGGTTGTTATCAAAAAACCCGAAGTAACCCGTTCGGTAGATATTTACACGCTCGAAGACAAAACCCAAGTAAAAATCGACTTTACGGACAACGTCGACGTTAATGGTGCTGAAAACGTTGTTTATTCGGTTTCGCTTGAAAACACTGCCGTTACGCTTGACGGCGAAAATTGCTATGTTTATAATCTTAACGGAGAGTATACCGACGTAGCCGCAAAAGCAGTGTTTAACGTGACGGTATCCTACGGCGAAGGTAAAAGCGCAGAATATATTTATACTCTTTCGGTTACCGACACTACGGCTTGCAGGGTAATCAACGGCGGCTTCGACAACGGACTCGAAGGCTGGACTATGACCGGCGGGATTGGCGAGATAAGCGAAAACTCCACGTTCTGGGATCAGAAGTTTCCCATATTCAACAACGGCAAATATTTTTCTGGCAACGATACGGAGGCGGCGACCGGAACGCTTGAATCTTCTGCGTTCAAGGTAGGCGGCTTAAATAAAATTACGTTTATGCTCGGCGCGGCAGGCAACAGGGACTGCTATATAACTCTTGAAAAAACCGACGGTACGGTTGTTGCATTATGGCGCAATACCAAGTTTAAGGACGTCGGAAACTGGGACAGGGACGAGATAGGAAAAACGCAGTTTGCCTGCAACCTGGCGACGTATGTTGCCGACCTTTCGGAGTATGCGGGAGAAACGCTGAAAATAGTGCTTCACGACAACGCTTCGGCAGGCTTCGGTTTCTTTAACTTCGACGAATTGACGACGTACTATGCGGCAGAGGAAGAGCTTCCTCAAAACGCTTTTGCGGCGGAAAACCTTCTTGCAGACAAATCGGCGCTGCAAACCGTTTTGGAAAACGCGCTGACCGAACAGGGCGATTACACCGCCGAAAGTTACGACGTGTACGTAAAGGAAATTGATTTGGCGCGTGCTGTTCTTGAAAATATCGCAGCCGATCAAAAAGAGGTTGACGCGGCAAAAACGGCGGTGGAAAAAGCGTTCGCCGCGCTTGAGTTGCGCGTTCCCGAAGAAATTGCGGAAGCCGATAAATCTTTTAGTCTGCTTGTAGGAAACAGCAAAGAGCTTAACCTTCATGATTACGTTGACGGTAAGGATTTAAGCAACTTGACTTACGAGATAACCGCGCCCGACGGCAAGGTTACAGTAAGCGTTGAAGATGAAACGTTTACCGTTACGGCAGGCAGCGAAGAAGCCGAATCGGAAGTGAATATAGCCGTAAAATATAAAGGCGATACGGTGCTTACGGTTACGATTAAAGTCACCGTCACCAGCGAGTCGGCACCCGTGTTAAAGGCCGAATCCGTTAAAAAGGAAATCGATCTGTATTCGGCTGAAAACAAAACCGACGTCACGATAGATTTTGCTGCAAACGTTGAAAACGTAGGCGGACTCGAGCTCGGATATACGGTGACCTTAGACGGCGGCGAGCTTGCGCTCGACGGCACGAAGTACACTTACACTTTTGGAAGCTACACGGAAGCGGCTACGGAAAAAGTGTTCGCTGTTAAAGTCGAATATAATCTTAACGGAACGGCGGATAGCCTCGAATATAATTATACGTTAAGCATAAAGGATACTCGGGCTTACCGTCTTGCAAACGGCGGATTCGACAGCGGGGATTTGACCGGTTGGACGTTAAGCAATCAAAAATTAGGCGCGGTTTCAAATGAAACGCATTACTGGAAAAACGACCCGGAAAGCGAGGACGGTTTTGTATTCGGACTTGACGGGGAATATATGTTCTCGGCTTACGCCGACGGCGCTGAAGAGGGCGCAAGCGGAACTTTGATTAGCTCGGATTTCATAATAGGCGGTTCGGGTTATATCACCTACAAGCTCGGCGGTGCGAAAAACGTTTCGTACGTTTATATTGACGTAATAGAAAAATCTACCGGCAAAATACTCGGCAGGTTCGGCAATACTCTCTGGCAGGAAAGAACGGACGGCGCCAAGAGCGGTTGTACGCTCCTAGCTTACAAATCTGATCTTTCGGCGCATATCGGCAAAACGGCGTATATAAGAATAAGCGATTATGCTTGCGTTGATTACGGTCTGTTCTTTGCGGACAGCTTTGTAACCTATTACGAGCAACAGCCCGAAGGATTCAACGCGGCGGTCGCGCTCGGCTCTCCCGAAAATATCGCAAACGAAATTATAAACGGAGATTTCGAAACGGGCGATTTTACAGGCTGGACTATACTCACCGACGGTATGAACGACGGAATATGCGCCGACGAAACTTGGTGGGGTGAACGCGGACCTTACAATAAAACGGGCAAATTCCACCTTGACGGCTGGAAAACGGGCATCGATGAAGCAAACGCGTGGGCAGTGCGCTCGTCTGAGTTTACGCTCGGCGGAAGCGGATACATCTCTGTCAGAATGGGCGGAAACGCTGCGGCGGTCAAAGTTTACAAAGCAAACGGCGAGCTTATAGGCGTATATAAATCCACGCATTTTTCCGACGTGAATTTCCCCTTTGTCGGCGACGGTGAAGGTAAGGGAAGCTGGGCGGATATGCGCAAGTACTATATCGATCTCAGCGCACATATAGGCGAAAAACTTTATATAGAATTGCACGATACCGGTGCGGGCGCATGGGCGCAAGCATTCTTCGACGAGGCGGTAACTTATTATAAGGACGTACCCGACGTCGCTAACGGTTACGACACGGTAACCGCGCCTGTATCGCGTGACGAAAACAATAATCTGGTATATGGCGAAGTCATTCTGAAATGGCGGTTGGCGGTAAAAGAAAACTAATTTAAAGATTGCCGCAGTTTTTATAAAACTGCGGCAAAAATATATCGAAGGAAAAAATGGCAGATTTGAATTTGAGACCTAAATTTCATATCACGGGCGGTAACGGCTGGATAAACGACCCTAACGGACTTATTAAATTCGGGGGCGAATATCATGTGTTTTTTCAGTATTATCCTGACGGGGTAAGCTGGGGGCCTATGCACTGGGGGCACGTTGTCAGTAACGATTTGACGCACTGGAAGCGCTTGCCCGTTGCGCTTGCGCCGGACGCGCAGGACGACGGTTGCTTTTCCGGTACGGCAATCGTTTGGCAAAACAAGCTGTGGCTTATGTACACGAGTTTTAAGGAAAACGGCGGAGGCGAAAATGTACGTCAGTTGCAAGCTGTAGCTTCGTCGGAAGACGGCGTTAATTTCACTAAACACGGCATAGTCATAGGTGAAAACGATTTGCCTGCCGAGTATTCGCCCTGCGATTTTCGCGATCCGAAGATATTTGCGGAAGGCGAAACGCTTTACTGCCTTGTCGCGGCGCGCAGGCGCGGCGGTACGGGCAGGATATTGCTGTTTTCTTCTAAAGACATGTTTAACTGGAAATTCGAAAGCGACGTAACTGGGCGCGACAGCGGCGGCATAATGATAGAGTGCCCGGACTATAACCGCAAATTGGGACTGCTTACATATTGCGAACAGTTCCAGCCTGCTCGCGGTTCGGAGCACCTCAACATACACAGCACTTTTTACAGGCTCGGCACGCTTGACTGCAAGGGGCATAAAAACACTTTCGGCGAAAGCCGCATTATCGATTACGGTTTTGACTTTTACGCCGAGCAAATGTTCGAAGACGAACCTGTTATGATCGGATGGCTGAATATGTGGGACAGAAACGTTCCGTCGCAAAAATACGGCTTTGCGGGTATGCTTACCGTGCCGAGAAGGCTGGAAGTCAGAGACGGCGAATTGCGGCAGTCGCCGATAGTTTCCGCTGACAAAGTTTACGAAAAAGAAGTTTGCGGCTCTTTGACCGACAATATAAAAATCGGCGTTGTGCGTATAAACGCAAAGAACTTAAAAGCGTTTGATTTGCGGCTTCGGAAAAAGGGCGACGCATATACGGGTTTTTATCTCAAAGACGGGCAGTGGATTTTCGATCGTTCGCGTTCGGGTGAAAAAATCGATGGCAAGGAAAGCGATGCGGACAGCCTTGCGGGTATCCGCCGTATGCCGTCCGACGGCTGTGCGGAAACCGAAATAACCGTCGTGCTTGACGAATTTTCTGTGGAAATATTCGTAAACGGCAAAGCGCTTTCGTCAACCGTATATCCCGATACCGACGCGGACGGGCTTGAACTTAAAGTTAAAGCCGATAAATGCACCGTCAGCCGCTTTGAGGTTGTCGGAGCGTGTCACGACTGACAACAAATTTTCAACACAAAATTTTACTATGCTTTCGTGCGGGCAATTATTTATAAGCACGACGGCGCGGCGGACCCGAGTTCGGGTCCGCCGCGCCTTTTAAATTGCGCAAATAAATTTCAAATTATCGTTTACATTCTCTCCGTAAAATAGTATAATAAAAACGCGCAAGTCGAGTTCGGCGGAGATGCGCTTTAAAATTAAAAAGCAAAACGGAGGGGCATATATGAAACCTAAGGTGTATTTTTCGAGGGAGATTACTCCGGAAAAGGTCGCCGCGCTCTATAAACTTGCAGGCAAACGGCTTGACGGCAAAGTGGCGGTAAAACTTCATTCGGGCGAGGTCGGCAACCAAAACTTTTTAAAACCCGAATTCTGGAAACCGATAATAGACGAGGTAGGCGGGACGGTTGTGGAATGTAACACCGCATACAAAGGGAAACGCGATACAACGGCAAAGCATCTCAAAACGCTTAAACTTCACGGTTGGAGCGAACTCTTCGAGGTCGACCTGCTGGACGCCGAAGGTCCCGATTTAGTGCTGGATATTCCCGACGGAAAGGTTATAAACAAAAACTATGTCGGCAAAAATATAAAGAACTACGACAGTCTTCTCGTGCTGTCCCATTTCAAGGGTCACCCTATGGGCGGTTACGGCGGCGCGCTCAAACAGCTTTCTATCGGCATAGCTTCGTCGTACGGCAAGGCATATATACACGGCGCGGGCAACCCCAAAGAGATATGGACGTCCGACCACGACAGTTTTCTCAAATCTATGGCGGACGCGGCGCTTTCTATTGTCAGGTATTTCAAGGGCAACGCGCTGTATATCAACGTTATGAAGAATATGTCGGTCGATTGCGATTGCTGTGCCGTCGCGGAAGACCCTTGTATGATGGATATAGGCATACTTGTCTCCTGCGATCCTGTGGCGATTGACAAAGCCTGCCTCGATTTGGTCTATGCGGCAAAGGATGATCCGGGTCAAAAGCACTTCCTCGAAAGGGTGGAAAGCAGGAACGGAATACTCACGGTGGAAGCGGCGGAAGCGCTCGGTGCGGGTACGACCGATTACGAGCTTATCGAAGTATAGGAAGGCGAAAAGTCGCGGAATATGAATGATTTGATTAAAGCCGAAGATATATTAAAGGCAGGCGGTTGCGGACTTGTGTTTGTCTGTGGCGGCAAAATAATAAAAAGGGACGGGCGCGGAATTGCGCCGCTTCTTGAACTGGTCGAAAGCGGCGAGGAGTTGAAGGACTTTTGCGTTGCGGATAAAATAGTCGGAAAGGCGGCGGCGTTGCTGTACGCATATGCGGGGGTTTCCGCCGTGTACGGCGAAGTTATGTCTGTCTCCGCCGAATGCGTTTTCAAGGAGCACGGCATAGCTTACTGCTGCGGCGAAAAGACGGAAAAAATAATCAACCGAACGGGCGACGGGCTGTGTCCTATGGAGACGGCGGTGCAAAGCATTTCCTCCCCGCAGGAGGCGGTCACGGCTTTGCGGAAAAAAGTAGACAATCTGCGCGGCGTAAAATCTGATTAATAGTCGGGCAAAATTATTGAAATTTATTTATCGCCGTGTTATAATAATCCAAGCGAGTACATATGGAGCGGAAAATGAAACCCAAATACAAAAGAATACTTATTAAACTTTCGGGCGAGGCGCTTGCAGGCGAGCTCGGTCACGGACTTGACGAAAACGTTATAGCAAACGTCGTCAACGAGATTGCCAGAATACACGAAATGGGCGTGCAGATTGCGCTTGTTATCGGCGGCGGAAACTTCTGGCGCGGCAGACAGGGCAAGCAGATGGACAGAACCACCGCAGACCATATGGGTATGCTGGCGACGGTTATGAATTCGCTTGCCATGATGGACGCGTTGGAACAGCGCGGTATTCCCACACGAGTGCAGACCGCGCTTATTATGACTTCGGTTGCCGAACCCTACATTTTAAGAAAGGCTTTGCACCACTTCGAAAAGGGCAGAGTTGTGATTATGGCTTGCGGAACAGGCAACCCGTACTGTTCGACGGATACGGCAGCGGCTCAGCGTGCTTGCGAAATTCAGGCGGACGTTCTGATGATGGCTAAAAACATAGACGGAATTTATGACAGCGACCCCAAGCTCAATCCCGACGCGAAAAAATTTGCGCACATAAATTATATCGACGTTATAAAGAGCGGTATAAAGGCGATGGACGCGACGGCGGCTACTATGTGTATGGAAAACAATATGCCCGTGCTTGCGTTCGGGCTCAATGAAAAAGATTCGCTTATAAAAGCCGTGTGCGGCGAAAAAATCGGCACGGTTATTGATAATGAGAAAAAATAAGGAGTAAAATAATTATGGCAGCAGAACAGGCGGAAGAGATACTTTTGATTCTCGACGACAAACTCGCAAAGACTGTCAGCGTGCTTAAAGAAGAATATTCTTCGGTGCGCGCGGGACGTGCAAATCCGCACATTCTCGACAAAGTGAACGTGGACTATTACGGGGTTGCCACCCCCGTGCCGCAGACGGCAAGCGTTTCCGTGCAGGAGGGCAGATGTCTTGTAATCGCTCCTTGGGACGTTTCGATTCTCAAAGCTATCGAAAAGGCTATACAACTTTCGAACATAGGCATAACCCCCACCAACGACGGCAAGGTTATCCGTCTTGTGTTCCCCGACCTCACCGAAGAGAGAAGGCGCGAGCTTTCAAAGCAGATTAAAAAGACGGGCGAGGACGCAAAGGTTGCCGCGCGCAACAACCGCCGCGACGCAATGGACGGTTTGAAAAAACTCAAAACCGACAAAGTATTGTCCGAAGACGAAGCCGCAGGTTTTGAAAAAGACGTAGAAAAAGCGGTTGCCGACGCAGTGGCTCAAATCGATACGCTTGTAGCGGCAAAAGAAAAGGAGATAATGACGGTTTAACCGTAAGCTATGCAGAAAGGTAAATTGCCCGTGCACGTCGGACTTATTATGGACGGCAACGGAAGATGGGCTAAAAGGCGGCTTATGCCGCGCTCGTCGGGACATAAGCACGGAATGAACAGAATGATTGCTCTTGCGGAGCATGCGAAAAAGCGCGGTATAAAATACCTCACTGCTTATACGCTGTCCACAGAGAATCTCTCCCGCCCGAAAGACGAACTCGACGGGCTGTTCGACCTGTTCAGAAATTATTTTACCGAAAACGTAAAAAAGCTGTATGCCGAAAATTCGGCGGTTAGAATCATAGGCGACGTTGACGCTTTGCCCGAAGATATAGCCCGGCTATTGAAGGAGGGTGAAAAAAATTCGCCCGCGAATGCGGAGTTTACAATGGTGTTCGCAATCAATTACGGCGGCAGGGCGGAGATAATCAACGCGGTGAACCGCGCGATAGAGCGCGGCGAAAAGACTGACGCGGCGGGTTTTGAAAAACTTTTGTACACGGGCGGCTTGCCCGAGCCGGACTTGATAATAAGGACGGGGGGAGAGCTTCGGCTTTCTAATTTTCTTACTTACCAGTCGGCTTATTCAGAGCTGTATTTTACCGACGTGCTGTTTCCCGATTTTACGGACGAAGAATTCGATAAGGCGATTGAAAGTTATTGCTCGCGCGAAAGACGATTCGGGAAAGTCTGACGGCGTTTTGTGCGAGTTTTAAGGAATATAAAAAAATGGAGTTAAAATGAAAAGCAGAATTTTAACAGGAGTTGTATATGTTGTGGCGTTCATTGCGCTTGTCGCACTGAAATGGCTTGTGCCCGGCGGCTGGGGTGCGCTCGGCTTCGACGCGGTTTTCTGCGCGATAGCGGTTATAGGGTGCCTTGAATTTTTAAAGGCGTTCGGCGGTGTGTCCTATATTCAGAAGGTATTTACGATAGCCTTCTGCGCGGTAAGCGTTCCTCTATACGTTTCGGTTCAGCTTACCACTTCCGAAGGTTTCCTCGCAATCGCGTGCTGTGCGTGCATTTACGCGTTTGCGCTTGCTTCGTTAAACGTGTTCCATCACGGCGAAAGCACCGTCAAAGGCACGGCTATCTGTTTCTTCGCAATGCTGTACTGCGGCGTGTTAAGCTGTATGCTGTCGGCGGTAAACCATATAGAAGAAAATTCCACTGCGGCGATAATCACGCTTTTCCTTGCGTGTATGTTCACCGACGGAGGCGCGTTTATTATAGGCAGCCTTTTGGGACACCGAGTGCCTTTTAAGCTCGCTCCGAAACTCAGTCCGAAAAAGACCGTGATAGGCGCGGTCGGCGGAATCGTCGGCGGTATGCTCGGAGCGATTGCGGCGTATTTCATTGACTTCGGATTGGGCAAGGTTTTCGACACTCCCTTAGTGTATTCGGGCAATCTTCACCCTGCCGTTACGTTTATGTTTATAGGCTTGGTAATATCAGTTCTCGCCCAGATAGGCGACCTTTTCGAAAGCGCGATAAAACGCGAGTGCGGGATAAAAGATATGGGCAAGCTTCTGCCGGGACACGGCGGCATTTTAGACAGGTTCGACAGCTTGCTGTTCAGCTCGGTCATAGCGCTGTTCGCGTTCGGAATTATAATTATTTAAACAAAATAATAAATTTTAAAAGCTCCGTAAGGGGCTTTTGTCATTATTTAAAAAATTTCGGGTATAATAATAAATGAAAAAAATAGTTTTGATCGGCTGCACGGGCAGTATAGGAAGACAGGTTATTGACGTGGTAAACCGCCACCCCGACGAGTACGCAATCTGCGCGCTTGTCGCCGGTTGCGACAGCGAGCTTTTCAGAAAGCAGGTTGCCGCCTTAAAGCCCGAATATTATGCGGCTTCCTCAATTGACCGCGACTATGCGCTCAGCCTTGCAGAACTTGATTGTGCGGACATAGTGTTCAATGCGGCAAGCGGATTTGCAGGTTTGGAATACAGCGTCAAAGCTATTTGCGCGGGCAAGCGGCTTGCGCTTGCCAACAAAGAAACGCTGGTTTGCGGCGGAGAATTTATCACTGCGCTGGCGGAACGGCACGGCGCGGAATTTATCCCCGTAGACAGCGAGCATTCGGCTATATGGCAGTGCCTTTCCTTCGACAGGCATGCGCCGTTGAAAAGGCTTATTATAACCGCAAGCGGAGGCGCGTTTCGCGGCTACACTGCGGAAATGTTAAAAGGCGTAACTGCGGAGCAGGCGCTTAATCACCCCACTTGGAAAATGGGCGCCAAAATCACCGTAGACAGCGCAACGCTTATGAACAAGGGTTACGAGGTAATAGAGGCGCACGTTCTGTACGGCACTCCCTATTCGCGCATAGATACGGTAATTCAACCGCAGAGCATAATTCACTCTATGACGGAGTTTTGCGACGGCGCAATTCTGGCGCAGATGAGTTATCCTACTATGGAAATCCCCGTACAGCTTGCGCTCAGCTATCCCCGTCGGCTTGAAACTTCGGTTTCGCCTATGGACTTTACAAAAGAGTTTTCGCTCGGCTTTCAGCCACTGAACCGTGCGGACTATCCCTGCTTCGACCTTGCGTTGAAATGCGGCGAAGAGGGCGGTATATGCCCCTGCGTTTTGAACGCGGCGGACGAGGAAGCGGTGAAAGCCTTCCTTAAAGGGCGCATAGCTTTCACGGATATTTATCGCGTGGCGGACGGCGTTTTACAGTCCGCGCGGCGCGGTGCGGTTGACGGACTCGACTGTTTAAAACAAGCCGACGAAGCCGCACGAATAAACGCGCAAAAAATTATTGACGGGTTATAATGGGTTTACTTTCGGTTTCTTCTGTAATGAATACGATACTTGCGGTTGTGCTGGCAATTACCATATTGCTGGTTATGATAACCGTTCACGAGTTCGGGCATTACGCGGCCGGAAAAATTCTCAAATTCAAAATAAACGAGTTTGCAATAGGCTTCGGTCCAAAACTGTTCAGGCGCGTGTCGAAGAGGAACGGTGAAGCTTTCTCGATAAGGCTTTTCCCTCTCGGCGGATTCTGTGCGTTCGACGGCGAGGACGGAGAAGCCGCAAACGAAAACAGCTTCAACAATAAAGCCGCCTGGAAGCGCATAATAGTGCTCGTTTCCGGACCGTTGATGAACTATATTCTTGCGCTGTTGCTAATAATAATTGCATTCTTCGCGTTCGGGCAAATGACCTTTAAGGTGGGAGCGGTGACTCCGCCCGAGCCTGCTTATGCGGAGTACTGTCTGGAAGAGGGCGACCTTATATGCAGTATCCAAAGCAGGGGAATATACCTCACTTCCGACTTGATGTCGGCGCTTAAAGGCAAAAGCGAGGGCGACGTCGTGAAGATGAAGGTCATACGCGGCGGGGAAAAACGCAACGTGGAAATTAAGCTGCGCGGCGACTGCGATTTTAAAAATTCCGAAGAAGTGAGCAAGCTTTGGAACGCGCTTGGCATAGGCACATACGAGGGCGAGGACGGCAAAAGCTACTGGGCGGTAGGCGTGGAAAGCTGCCGCTTCGGATTCTTCGATACAATAGGGCGCTCGTTTGTATATTCGTTCAGGATAGCGGGTACTATTTTCAAAGTTCTCGGCGAGCTGCTTACGGGACATCTCGGACTGTCCGCAATGGGCGGACCCGTAACCACGATAAAGATGACGAGCGAAATTGCCTCGCAAAGCGTGCAGAGCTTCTTTGAAATCGCGGCATATATTGGTGTCAATCTCGCGGTATTCAATCTACTGCCTATTCCCGCGCTTGACGGAAGCAAGGTGATATTCTGCCTGATAGAGTGTATTTTCCGCAAGCCCGTGCCGCGCAAAATCGAGGCGATAATTCATGCGGTCGGCTTCGTGTTAATTCTTGCGTTTGCGTTCCTGACGGATATTTTACAATTCGCCCGATGCTGACGGATCTAAAACTTGATAAAGATTATGAGGTTAAAAACCGTATAAATTTAAAGCCGTGCGCGCCGAAATCTTCGGCGCGCACGGCGTTTTTCCAATCTGTCTTATCAACAGGATTGCGTTAGTTTATTTTCGGTTTTCGTCTTCGGCGTTTACTTCGTCCGCGCCGTTTTCCGTTTGCGCGGCTTCGGGCTTTTCTTCGGTTTTTCTGCCTCTGCCCATAACATTGAGCAACTTATCGAATACCTTCGTCTTCACAAGCACAACGAGCACGGCTACGCATATTGCGCAGTCCGCAGGCAGGTAAACGCACTGGTATATGAACGAGTAAACGAACATATTTGTCTGCGGCAAATCCGCCCACACGGAATCTTCCGCAAAGAAAATGAAGCCCGAACAGAGATGGAATATAAACCTTGCGGCAAACACAATAACCGTGCCTATAACTACTTTTGCCGTCACGGGAAGCTTGCCGAGCTTCGGCGCAAAGCCCATAAGTCCGATGCTTGCGAACGCGAGGATATAGTCTAAAATAAAGGTCATGGGCGTCAGAATGTAAGGGTCGGATATAAAGTTGAAAAGTCCGAGAATAATGCCCGCAAGCGTGCCCTTCACGGGACCTGCCTTATATGCGTAAATTAAAGAGGGGACGAAGCTTGCAAGCGTTATAGAACCGCCGAACTGCACGGGTGAAACCTTTATGAACGACAGCGCGAAGGACGCGGCGAGGCAAACGCCCGCATAGGCTATATCGGTTGTGGAAAACCTTTTGCCTTTAATGCAGGTTATCACGAGTATGACGACGAAAAGCGCAATCGCGCCGAGCGATATCCACTTGACGACGTCGGTCGCCTTTTGAGAAACGGCGAGTAAAGAGGAACATTGAAACATTTAAACTCCTTCTACCGCCGAAAAGAAAAAGACGCACCACAAGGGAACGTCCGAAATTTTCATCTTTGTACTATCGCTCAACCATTACGTTGCCGATTCAAAGGGTATAATCTCAGCCCCGAAATCATTCAGGACACCCCCGACGGTATTTAATTTTTATTCGCCCCGAAGAGCGTAATTAAATTATAAATTAAAAAATACGCTAAGTCAATTGAAATTTTGCGCAAAATGAATTATAATGGTTAAAAAGTTTTAACGAGGGATAAATATGGCGTACAACTTTTTCGCTTTTATGGACAGAATGAAATATATCAAGCGCTGGCAGCTTATGCGTTCCGTCCGCGAAGAAAATATAATGGAGCACTCGCAGCAGGTGGCAATGTTCACGCACGCGCTGGCGGTCATAAACAACAAGGTTTTCGGCGGCAACGCGGACGCCGAAAAGGCTGTGCTGTACGCTGTTTATCACGAATGCGGAGAGGTTATGACGGGCGATTTACCCACGCCCGTAAAGTATTTCAACGATTTTATTCGCGGCGCGTACAAGAACATAGAGGACAAGGCTTGCGACAAATTGCTTTCCACCTTGCCCGAAGAAATCCGCGACGACTTCGAAACTAACGTCAAGCCCGACGCGGAGAGTATAGAATATAAGCTGATGAAGGCGGCGGACAGGCTCGCCGCATACGTCAAGTGCCTCGAAGAACTGCGCTGCGGAAACAACGAGTTCAAGAAAGCGAAGAAGAGTATCGAAAAGGATTTGCACGCGCGCAATCTGCGCGAGGTGGAGTACTTCTTCGAAAAGTTCATTCCCAGCTACGAGTTGACGCTTGACGAGCTGGACGGAATAGTTTAATCTTCTATAAAATTTACAAACCCTGCGGCGGTACGTCGTCGCAGGGTTGAATTTTTATTTAATTGTCGGTCGAGACCGCCTCCAAACGGTGCTTTTAAAAGCCGTCGGACTGTTGCAGTCCATGCAACTATGCCTGCCTAGAACGCACAGCTGCGCCAATTAATACCGTCTTCGGAATCAGGTCTCCTCAGTAAAATTGTACATTGGAGTTTACCTACCTTTTTTGTTAATCGTTCTTGCAAAGTAAATCATACGTTTACCTCCCGAACAATTTAATTTTGTTTTTCCCCTATCATACAGAAGCGGCCGATATATCAAACTGCTTCGGAAAAATTAACCGTGTCCCGCTTTCGCGGCTACGTTCCTTTCATATAGCTTACCTCGTATTTGTGTCGGTACCTAACACTTTTTGTAAGTTATTTTCTTTTTGTACCTTTATTATAGCACGAAAATATGGGTTGTCAATACCTTTTTAAAAAATTTTTGGTTTTTTATCTTATTTTGTTTAAGTCAATCAATATTGCCGAAAAAAAGATAACGGCAAAAAAGGCTTAACTTTTTTTTATTTTAAGACTATAATACATTAGAGATAAAAAATTTTAACAAGGTGATGAAATGTTTGAAGGAAACTCCGCGCTCGGCTTCTGTATGGTGCTGGCGATAATACTGTTTACCACTAAAGCTCTGGGACTGATATTCAGGAAGTTGGGCTTGCCGCAGGTTTTGGGATATATCATAGCGGGACTTCTCGTAGGTCCGGCGATTTTCGGGCTTGCGGGCGTTTCGCTTATCGGCTTCGAGGGCGAAAGCTATAAATCGTTTCTCGTTATGCCTAAGGAAAACGCGCTGTCGATATTTTCGAAAATCGGCGTTCTGTTTCTTATGTTTTCCACAGGGCTGGAAACAAACCTCAAAGAGCTTAAAAGCACGGGGCTTGTCGCCGTGCTTATCGCTTGCGCGGGCGTTGCGGTTCCGCTCGTTCTCGGATTGCTCATATCTCTGCCCTTCGGCAACATAGGTCTGGGCACGGCGAATATTTACCGCTGTATATTCATAGGCACAATTCTCACCGCGACGAGCGTTGCCATAACCGTTTCGGTTTTAAAAGAGCTCGGCAAAGTGAACACCAAGCTCGGCACGACGATAGTTTCTGCGGCAATCATAGACGACGTTATTGGAATCGTGCTTCTGTCCATAGTGACGGGAATAGCGAAGTCGGGTTCGGGCGAAAACCTCACGGGTTTTGCGTGGTTTAAAGCGCAGTGGTGGGGCACTGCTATAATGATAGTCGCGTTCTTCGTAGTTGCGATTCTTGCGGGCTGGGGCATTTCCAAGCTGTTCAAATGGATGGATAACCGCTGGCCCACTACGCACAGAATCCCCGTCTTCGCCATAGCGGTATGCCTTTTATACAGCTGGGTTGCGGAAGAAATTTTCGGCGTCGCGGACATAACGGGCGCGTTCCTTGCGGGCGTGGTGCTTTCTACGGACATTCGCGCAAGCCGCTACACCGACCAAAAGGTAGAAGTAAATACATACACTATGTTTGCGCCCGTGTTCTTTGCGAACATAGGAATATCAAGTATTACGTTTAAAGGGCTTAACCCCAACATACTGCTGTTTGCGGTGTGCGCGGTGCTTGTGGGACTTATAGGTAAAATCATCGGATGCGGCTCGGTTTGCAAGGCGTTCAAATACAACTGGCGCGAAAGCGCGATAGGCGGCGTAGGAATGATGGCGCGCGGTGAGGTTGCGTTGATTGTTACGGCGGCAGTCACAAATACCTCGCTCGGCGAGCACGCGCTTCCGTCCGAATTTATGATTATGACCGTGCTGCTGATTTTGGTTTCGTCCATACTCACGCCTGTGTTCTTAAAACTTCTGTACGGAAAAAATAAGGGTTTGCCTATTGGCGGTGCACCGGAAACTGCCGTGCCGCAAGCCGAACCGAACGCCGAAGCTACGGCCGAACCCGCAGGTCGGACGGAAGACAATTCCGTAAACGACAGCCAATAAAATTATTTATAAATATAAATCCCCGACGGCTTACGCCGTCGGGGATTTTATCGTAAAGAATATATCAGTGTAAAAGTATCCAGCTTTTAACGTCCTCGCGTTCTATGGGCGTAATATTTTCAACGGGGTACTTCGAGCAAGCTCCGCCGTAGGTGTAGATAAAATATTTCCCTTCGCCCGTTATGTAAAGCGTTTCCTCGTAACCGTAAGGGTCGCCGGGGAATCCGTAAGTAAATTTTTTATCGACGGTTGCCGTGTTCGTATCGTAATTTACGCCGTTTATTTCCTTGCTCATCTATTTTCGTTCCCGTTAAATGATAGTCTTATGAAAGACTGCTATCAAATTTTAGCACTTCTTAAAAACGCTGTCAAATTAAAACGATTTTAGGCGGTACTATCTACTATTATGTTAAAAAATAAATAATAATGTTAATAAGCAAGACGAAAAAGCAGTTTTGACAAGTAAAATTACTTGACAAAACCATACAAATGGGTTAATATGTCGGGGTATGGATAAATTTTCATTCATAGCGCTGTGGGACGTATACGGCGGACTTTTAACCGACGTCCAAAGCGAAATAACCGATATGTATTTCAACCTCGATCTTACGGTTTCGGAAATCGCGGCGGAAAAAGGTATTTCGCGCCAGGCGGTTTCCGACTGTCTCAAAGGCTGTAAAAAACAGCTCGAAAGTTATGAAGAAAAACTGCGCGTCTGCGAAAAACTTCAAAACTTTTCCATATGCGAAAATGCGTTTTATTCAAAGGTTGCTGCATGGGCGGAAAATTTCAAGCGCCTTCATCCCGAGTTAAAGTCGGACGTCTGGGAGCTTGAAAAAATACTCGGCAGCCAATATATACGCGACGGGTCCGACCGGTCAAATTAATCAAGGGGGTGTGATATGGGAGCGTTTTCCTCTCTCTCGGACAGATTAAACCACATATTTTCAAAGCTGACAAAGCGCGGCAGACTTACCGAACTTGAAATTAAAACGGCTATGCGCGAGGTTCGCGTTGCACTTTTGGAAGCGGACGTAAACGTAAAGGTTGCAAAGCAGTTCTGCCAGGAGGTTTCCGAAAAAGCCGTCGGGCAGGAAATACTCAAAAGCCTAAACCCTGCCCAGCAGGTTATTAAAATAGTCAACGACGAGCTTATTGCTTTAATGGGCTCGGCAAACCAAAAGCTTACCGTAGCCCCCAAGCCTCCGACGGTTATTATGATGTGCGGATTGCAGGGCGCGGGTAAAACCACCATGTGCGGAAAGCTTGCGGTTAATCTTAAAAAGAGCGGTAAAAAGCCGTTGCTCGTTGCGGGCGACATATACCGCCCCGCCGCCATAAACCAGCTTAAAGTAGTTGCGAAAAACGCGGGCGCGGAAGTGTTTGAAAAGGGCACGCAAAACCCCGTCAAGACGGCACAGCAGGCGATAGAATACGCGAAGTCTATGGGCTTCGATACCGTGATAATAGACACCGCAGGCAGACTCGAAATAGATGAAGCGCTTATGCAGGAGCTTGAAAACATAGTCAAGGCTGTCGAAGTTTCGGAGATTCTTCTCACCGTCGATTCCATGATGGGACAGGTTGCGGTAAACGTTGCCAAAACTTTTAACGAGCGGCTTGAAATAACGGGCATAATATTGACCAAGCTCGACGGCGACACGCGCGGCGGCGCATGCCTTTCGATAAAAGCCGTGACGGGCAAGCCCGTAAAATTCATCGGTGTGGGAGAAAAGCTGACCGATCTGGAACCGTTCTATCCCGACAGAATGGCGTCGAGAATTCTCGGCATGGGCGACGTTTTAACGCTTATCGAAAAGGCGCAGGAAGCCGTCACGGAAGAGCAGGCTAAGGTAATGCAGAAGAAGATGCTTGAAAACACCTTCACTCTCGAAGATTATCTTACGCAGTTCGAAAGTATGAAAAAAATGGGCGGCGCGCAAGCGTTGCTTGCAATGATGCCGAATATGGGCAACAAGGTAAAAGCCGATGATATAGACGAGGGCAGGATAGAGCGCACTAAGGCGATAATACTTTCCATGACCAAACGCGAACGCGCCGAGCCTGCGATAATCAACTCGTCGCGCAAGAAGAGGATAGCCGCAGGAAGCGGCACCAGCGTTCAGGAAATAAACCAGCTTTTAAAGCAGTTTGAGCAGACGAAGCTTCTTATGAAGCAACTTAAAAACGGCAAAAAGAGATTGCCCTTTTAAGGCTCGGGCGGGGAATATCATTTAATCAATCAAGTTTAAAATAAAAATTTATATAGCCGTAAGGCACAAAAGGAGAAAAGAAAAAATGGCAGTTAAAATGAGACTTACGAGAATGGGCGACAAAAAATCACCTTTCTACCGCGTGGTTGTTATCGATTCACGCAAGGCGCAGTCGGGCGAGTACATCGATAAAATCGGTTATGTAGATCCCCTCAAAACCCCTGCTGAAATCAACATCGACGTGGAAAAAGCAAAGGCTTGGCTTGCGAAAGGCGTTCAGCCCACCGAAACTGTTAAAAGCTATCTCGTAAAAGTCGGTGCAATGGAACAGAGCAAAAAACTTTCCGCACCCAAGACCAACGACAAGAAAAAGAAGTCGTAAAAGGGAGAGCGTAAATGGATAAGATTCAGGAACTCATCAAATACGTCGTAGAACAGTTCGCCGAAAAGAAAAGCGAAATACAGTACGCCGTAGACGAGCGCGAAAACGAAATCGAATACACGGTATACCTTGCGGAAAGCGATATGGGTAAGGTTATCGGCAAGCAGGGCAAAATAGCCAAAGCTTTAAGAACGCTTGTCAAAGCAAGCGCTCCCCGCGACGGCAAGAAAATTCTCGTAGAAATCAAAGAGAAGAATTAACGCTTAAATGACGGATAAAACACTTACGGTTGCGACCGTTTTGAAGCCGCAGGGCATACGCGGCGAAATCAAAGTAAAAGCGTTTCTCGACAGTGCGGAAGATTTAAAGGAAATTTCAAAGTTGAAAATAGGCGGCGTAGAATACGCCGTCCTTTCCGTACGCGCTCAGGGTGAGTTTGCTTACCTCATGTTAAAGGGCGTTGCCGACAGGGACGCGGCAGAACTTTTGCGCGGTAAGGACGTCGACATAGACAGGGCGGACGCGCCCGCGCTTCCCGAAGGGCGTTACTATATAGCCGACCTTCTCGGCTGTGAGACGGTAACCGAGCGCGGCGAAAAAATCGGCGTGGTCACGGAAGTGACGCCTGCCAGAACCGACGTATACACTCTGTCCGACGGAGTGAAAAACATCGTGTTCGCCGCCGCCGACGGAGTTATAACCGATATCGACGTAGCGGCAAAAAAGATAACCGTGAACGGCAAACGTTTCAAGGAAGTTTCGCTTTGAAGATTACCATATTGACCCTGTTCCCCGAAATGTTTACGCCGCTTTTCGGCAGCGTAATCGGCAGGGCGGTGAATGCGGGAAAACTGAATATCGAAATAGTGAACATACGCGACTATGCCGAAAACAAGCACGCGAAGTGCGACGACTATCCCTTCGGCGGCGGCGCGGGAATGGTGATGATGCCCCAGCCCATAGGCGCGGCAATCAAGGCGGCCGACCCCGAGCACAGGGCGCACCGCATATATCTATCCCCCAAAGGAAAAACGTTCACGCAGGACAAGGCGTTCGGGTTATTGCAGTCCGAACACCTTCTTTTGCTGTGCGGACATTACGAGGGTGTTGACCAGCGCGTTATCGATTTATATATCGACGAGGAAATATCCATAGGCGACTATGTTTTGACCGGCGGCGAGCTTCCCGCAATGGTCGTGTGCGACTGCGTTGCGCGTTACGTCGACGGAGTGATTTCGGGCGGCTCGCTCGCGGAAGAAACGTTCGGCGAGAACGGTTTGGAATATCCGCAGTACACCCGCCCTTCGGTATACGAGGGGGTTGCCGTGCCCGAAGTGCTTTTATCGGGCAATCACGCGGACATTGATAAATGGAGAAGGGAGCAGAGCGCGAAGCTTACCGCACAGCGCCGCCCCGATCTGAAAGGAGGGAACAAGTGAAGCGCATACAGTGGTTTCCCGGCCATATGACTAAGGCAATGCGTATGATGCAGGAAAATATTCCCGCATGCGACGGGCTTATTTATGTGCTTGACGCGCGTTGCCCCGCCGCGTCGTTCAACGAAAAACTTTTGAAAATTTCAGGCGGCAAGCCCGTCTTGTACGTTCTGAATAAAAGCGACCTTGCGGACGGCAAGGCGGACGGGCTTTCGAATATTATAAGCGGAGGCAGGGGTAACGCCGTAAGGATAAACGCCGCCAACGCTTCGTCGCGCAAAATAATTTTGAAGGCTTTGGATAAGCTCGTCGAAGAAAAGCGTGCGAAAAACGCGCTTAAAGGCTATAACAAGGTTTTCAGGTTTATGGTCGTCGGAGTGCCGAATACGGGCAAGTCTACGGTGATAAATCTGCTTGCGGGCGCAAAGCGCACGGTAACGGGCGATAAGGCGGGGGTCACTCGCGGAAAGCAGTGGATAAGGCTTGAAAACTTCGAACTTCTGGATACGCCCGGCACTATGCCGCCGTCATTCGAAAATCAAAGCCTTGCCCTTCACCTTGCGTACGTCGGAAGCATAAACGACGATATTCTCGACCTCGACGACGTTGCGCTAGCGCTCTTGGATGAGCTGTATAAAAAATATCCCGCGCGCCTCGAAGAGCGTTACGGTATCACGGGCGGAACTCCTTTGGAAATGCTCGAAGCAGTTGCCGCGAGAAGAGGGCTTGTACTGCGCGGAGGCGAGTATGATTACGAACGCGCGGAACGCGCCGTTTTGGACGATTTCAGAAAAGGGCGGCTCGGCGCAATCACTCTCGATACTGCGGACGACGTGAGGGGGCTTGAATTTTAATATGGACAAACTCGCTTACGAAAGACAGCTTCTTTCGGAAGGTTACAAATATATCTGCGGCGTGGACGAGGTGGGCAGGGGTCCGCTTGCCGGTCCCGTCGTTTGCGCGGCGGTGATTATGCCGCTTGACGATATTATCGAAGGCGTTGACGACAGCAAAAAACTTTCCGCAAAAAAACGTGAAAATCTTGCAAGGCTTATTGCCGAAAAAGCCGTAAGCCTGCACATATCGCTTATCGAACCCGAAAAAATCGACGAAATAAATATACTCGAAGCAACCAAGCTGTGTATGAAAAACGCCGTAGAAAGTCTTGCGGTCAAACCCGATTTTGTGCTTACGGACGGGAATATGAAGCTTGACGTTTCGCTTCCGCAGAAAAGCATAATCAAGGGCGACGCGCTCAGCTATTCCATAGGCGCGGCTTCGATTGTCGCAAAGGTTTACAGGGATAACCTTATGGACGGTTATGCGGAAACTTATACCGAATACGGTTTTAAAAGCAACAAGGGCTACGGCACGGCGGTGCATATTTCGGCGATAGAAAAATACGGACTCACGCCCGTGCACCGCAGGAGCTTTACGAAAAAATGGCAGTAAACGAAAGCCGCGACAAAGCTAAAAAAAAGCTGGGGCGCGAGGGCGAGGCGAAAGCCCGCGCATATTTAAAAAAGCAGGGCTATAAAATTGTAGAACACAACTACAAAAACCCCTTCGGCGAAGTGGATATAATCGCGCGGAAGGGCGGGGTAATTGCCTTTATTGAGGTAAAGACCAGGCTTTCCGACGAGTACGGGCTTCCTTCCGAAGCTGTCAACTATTATAAAAAGCGCAGGTATATTCAGGGGGCAAAGTATTATTTCGCAAACCGAGAACCCGACTGTACCGTGCGCTTCGACGTAATCGAAATTTTTCGCGGCGAGATAAACCACATAGAAAACGCGTTTTACGAGGGCGGTTGAATAACGGTATTGACAAACTCCGACGGGTATATTAGAATATAACAAAAGGGGAAAATTATGGAAACAAGAGCTTATGAAATTTTTTCGCACATAAACCGCGAAATCAGCGTCAGGGTAATGCCGGGACATTTTGCAACCAAACATTCGCACGTCAGTCACTGCATAGATATGACTAAGGTAAAATCCGATTTGAATTCCGCTAAGGCGGCGGCGAAGATTTTTGCGGACAGCTTTTCGGGAACGCCCGTCGATACCGTAATAAGCCTCGAACGCATGAAAATGGTGGGCGCGTTTCTCGCCGACAATCTTGCGCACTCGGGCATAAATTTAAGGCAGGACATTGCGGTTATAACTCCCGAAATTTCTGAGGACAAGCTGCTTTTACGCGACAACTTTCTTCCCTACGTCAAGGATAAGAACGTGCTCATACTCACGGCTTCGGCAACTACGGGTAAAACCGTGAACAGTGCGATACGCGGCATACGCTATTACGGCGGCAACGCGGTGGGTGCGGCAACGGTGTTCGGCGGCGAATTCACCTGCGACGTGCCGGTTGTGAAACTTCTGGGCGTCGGGGATA
The DNA here is from genome assembly GCA_910585705.1 of uncultured Christensenella sp. Classification (GTDB taxonomy): domain Bacteria; phylum Bacillota; class Clostridia; order Christensenellales; family Borkfalkiaceae; genus Coproplasma. The sequence goes on along the minus strand of CAJUER010000002.1, from coordinate 104,249 downwards.
TTAGCGGATACAGCTCGTACGCGCCGGTCGACTGTCCTTTGTGCCGTTCGGGCGTAAAGGTGGACGCAGTGGTCAATTCCTATGGTTACAGCAAAATTATTTAACGGTTCAATAAATATGAGCGTCGAAGAAGCGATAAAGCAAGCGGAAAAAGAAGTAGCCGAAAACGGCAAACTTACTTTGACGTCGCGCAGAAGAATATGGCAGACAATGGGTGAGCTTGAACCCCGCAAACGCGATTCGAAAAAACCGCGCTCGCTTACGGATCCGCTCAGAAAACGCGCGCTTCTTGCGCTTGCTTGTGCAAAAAAAGTAATGTTTGTTTGGTGCGCGGACTACCCTGAGGACAAGCGTCCGCAAAACTTAATTAAAAAAAGTCTGGCATATCTCGACAAAAAGCTCGGCGCCGAAGATTTGCGCGCCGAGCTCAAAACGGAAATCATTGACGACTTTGTATGTGATATGGAAGCAAACAACAACTGTGCCGGCGCCGCTCTTTCAGCCTGGTCGGCAACGGTTGTAGCGTTGTATGACGAACAGGATTTAGAGGGTTGGAACAGCGGTTTGACCGACGCGGATACAGACGCTTACGAAAAGGACGCGGCTTGGGATGCGTGCTACTCGTGGATGTACGCCTATGACGATAACGACGATAGCGTGTGTTCGGTGCGTGAAATGCGTTTCTGGGCGTGGTATCTGGAGGAAGCCGCAAAAATCGCGGGCTTGGAAAATTACCGTTTCCCGCCCAAGTACATAAATGCCTTTAAAGAAAAACATTTGTCGAAGCCCGTGCCCGAAGAGATTACGCTTGAAAGCTTCTGCGACTATATGGGCTGGGGCGAATATCTTTACAATGTGAAAGACGACGGCGAAGTTCGTTACTACAACAAAAAGACCGATAAATATGATAAAGCCGAATATTTCGATTATTATAAAATAACGGCAAGTCTTCCGCAGGAATACGGCGTTTGTCCCGTATGCAAAAAACAGATTCGCAAAGTTTTTTGTCGTGGAGCGGACACCTGCCTGGACTATAAGCTGAACGATTTCGTTCTTCCGAAAAAATATCCGCAAATCGATTTGACCCGCCTTACGCTGGAATTCCGTTGTCCCGATCACCCCGACGAATGGATATATAATTTGCCGAAGTATCAGAGCAGCAAAGCGGCGCTTAAACGGTTCGTCAAAGGCGAAGGCAGGATTGAAAAACTGATTGAAGAATTAGAGCGCCGAACCTTGAAAACATACTGCCATATAGGTTATTTTGAATTTGTTATTAACGGCAATAAATTTGAAAGCGTAGAAGAATTAGAGCGGAAGAAGCAAAAGCTCGGACTTGTCGGCGCGGAGTGGATTGACGAGGCGAAAGGAATTTACGGACTCGATTTAAAACAGTTTTCATCCGATTTCTATGTTTACAGGGATAAATTTGAAAAGTTCGTGCATTACGCCGAACAAATATGCAGAAATAACTATCAGGTGACGGTGAAGGAAAACGGCGACGTTGAATTTCAGTCAGAGGTTTTTAAATATACCTGCAAAACCGAAAACGGCAAACCTGTTCGTCTGCAAATCGAAAAATTAAATGCGGCCGCCCGATAAAATACTTTTGTGAAAATTGCGACACACCCCCTTAAATGAGTTGCGTTTTTATAAAAGTTTTGATAATATAAAATTCGACTTCGGACAGTCCTCTGCATAATTTGCAAGAATGTCAAGTTAAATACCGTATTCACGCAATACGAATCGTGAAATTTTTTTGGAGGTAAAGTCATGAAAGGTTTGGTTGAAGCAATCGAAAAGGAAAACATGAAAACGGAAGTTCCCTCGTTCAACGTGGGCGATACCGTAAAAGTAGGCTTCAAGGTAATCGAAGGTACGAAAGAGAGAGTTCAGAATTTCGAAGGCGTCGTAATCGCTAAAAAGCACGGCGGCGTAAGAGAAAGCTTTAAAGTCCGCAGACTGTCGTTCGGCGTCGGCGTTGAAAGAACTTTCCCCCTGCATTCGCCCAAGATTGCATATATAACCGTCGTAAGACGCGGCAAGGTAAGAAGAGCAAAACTGTACTACCTGCGCGGACTTACTGGCAAGGCTGCAAAGATTGCGGAAGTAAAATAAATAAAAAAGCTCCTGCCGCGTGCGGGAGCTTTTAAATTACTGAAAACGGAATAAAATACGGAAGAAAATTATGTTATCGAAAATAATGAGTTTTGCCCTCAGCGGACTCGAGGGCGTGCCCGTAGAGGTTGAAACTGACATAAACAAGGGCATGGTTTCCTACGATTTGGTGGGGCTGCCCGACGCCGCAGTTAAGGAGAGCAAGGAGCGCGTGCGCTCGGCAATTAAAAACAGCGCGCTGTGTTTCCCCGTAAATAAAATAACTATAAACCTTGCGCCTGCGGATATAAAAAAGGAAGGTTCGCATTACGACCTGCCGCTTGCCGTAAGCATATTGAAGGCGAGCGACCAGCTCACCGCGAAAACCGACGGCATAATATTTTTGGGCGAGCTTGCGCTTGACGGAGGACTTCGTCCCGTAACGGGTATTCTGCCCATTTTGATTTCCGCAAAGGCAAAGGGCTATACTCGTTTTATAATTCCTGCGGCAAACTCAAACGAGGCGAGCTATATCGAGGGCACTGAGGTCTACGCGCTTAATTCTCTGAGGGATGCGGTAGACTGTCTTACGGGTGAAAAGAACTTCGTGCCCGTCGCGCACAGAAGTTTCAGCGCGGCGAAAAGCATGCAAAGCTATAACTACGATATGTCGCTGGTGCGCGGTCAAAGAGTTGCAAAACGGGCGCTCGAAATAGCGGTTGCGGGCGGACATAACATTCTGCTTGCCGGTCCTCCCGGTACTGGAAAAACATTGCTTGCAAGGTGCATACCCACCATTATGCCGGATATGACTTTCGAAGAAGCGTTGGAGGTCACAAAAATTCATTCTATTTCGGGCGAGCTTTCCGAGGAGGGCATAGTTTCGCTTCGACCTTTCCGTACGCCCCACCATACCGCTACGACGGTGTCGCTGTGCGGCGGCGGAAACAATAAAATACATGCGGGCGAAATTTCAAAAGCGCACAAGGGCGTGCTGTTTCTGGACGAGCTGCCCGAATATACGCGGCACGCGCTCGAATCCTTGCGCCAGCCTTTGGAAGACGGAGTAATAACCGTAACGCGAGCGGGCGGAGCGATAACGTTCCCCGCCGACTTTATTCTGTGCGCGAGCATGAATCCGTGTCCGTGCGGCAACTACGGCTCGGCATATCTGAATTGCACATGCACTCCCGCGCAGATACATAAATACAGAAGCAAGGTGTCGGGACCGCTTCTCGACAGAATAGACCTTCAAGTTGAAGTGGACGGGGTGAAGTACGACGATCTTGCTTCGGCAAGCGAAGAGGAGCCGAGCGCCGCAGTGAAAGCGAGGGTGGAGAAGGCAAGGGAAATTCAGAGGGAACGTTTTAAGGACGAAGGTATGTCCGTAAATGCGAATATGGGCGAAAGGCAGATAAAAAAATACTGCGCGCTTTCGGCAGAGTGCGAGGCGGTTTTGAAAAACGCTTTCGAAACTCTTCATCTTTCCGTGCGCGCACGTTCGAGGATAATAAAGGTTGCGAGAACTATCGCCGATCTTGCGGGCTCGCCGTCGGTTCTGCCCGAACATATTTTGGAAGCGGCTTCGTACAGGAGTTACGAAAGCACGGTGTAAATTATGTATACTAAAGAAGAACGTGATTTAATTACGCTTGCCTGTATAGACGGGTTGAATTACAATACGCGGCGGATATTGCTTTGCGATTATGAAAAAAGCACGCCCGATTTTGTGAAATATGAAAGCGCGCTGATTAAAACAATGCCCTGCGGCGTATATAATAAAGTGAAAGCCCGCTTTTACAGCGCGGACTTCCGCGAAAAACTTTTTGCGGATTTAGAGCGCAAGGGCGTAAAATGCGTAACTTACTTTTCTGCGGATTATCCCAAACTGTTGAAAGAAATATATTCGCCTCCGCTTGTGTTGTTTTGCAAGGGCGACGTATCGCTTTTGAACACGCGTTGTTTTTCGGTCGTCGGCTCGCGCAGAACTCCGACGAAAAATCTTGCCGACTGTAAAAATATCGCGCGCAGTCTTGCGGTGCATTTCACGGTGGTTTCGGGCATAGCCGAAGGCGCGGATACCGCCGCTATGGAAGGAGCGCTCGAAACGGGGAAGGCAATTTCGGTGCTTGCCTACGGTTTCGACTATACATATCCGCCTATGAACGCAAGGCTTATCGAAAGAATTGCAAAGGAGGGTCTGCTCGTTTCGGAGTATCCTCCCGAAACACAGCCGAAGCCTTATTATTTCCCCGTTAGAAATAGGATAATCGCAGGTCTTTCCGTAGGCACGCTTGTGGTGTCTGCGGCTAAAAGAAGCGGAGCGCTTATTACCGCAGACATAGCGGCCGAAAACAACAGGGACGTGTTTGCGTTCCCGTATTCCGTCGGAATAACTGCGGGCGAGGGCTGTAATATGCTCATTAAAAAAGGCGCGGCGCTTGTGGATAATATACTTGACATTTTCGGCGCTTATGGTTTAGACTTTAATACGCCGCAGAAAAAACCGATGACGGAAGACGAGCGGAAAGTTTACGAAGCGATACTGTCCGCGAACGAAGCGTTCATTCCCGAAATTGCGGAAAAGCTCGGCAAACAACCGTATCAGCTTATACCCGTCGTTTCCTCGCTCGAAATAAAAAAACTGATAATCCGTTTGGGCGGCAACAGGTATTCGGCAGTCAAATAAAAAGGATATATTATGGATTTAATCATAGTAGAATCGCCTTCGAAGGCAAAAACAATCTCAAAATATTTAAAAGGCAAGTACAGAGTGGATGCTTCGGGCGGACACGTCAGGGACTTGCCCGAAAAAACTCTGGGCGTAAAAATTACGGGTAATTTCGAGCCTAAGTACGAAATAACCGCGAGTAAGAAAGAGGTTATAAAAAGGCTGGAAGCGGAAGCGAAGAAGGCGGACAGGGTTTACCTTGCAACCGACCCCGACCGCGAAGGCGAAGCCATAAGCTGGCACTTGCAGACCGTTCTCGGACTCGATAAGGACGGGGAGAACAGAATAGAGTTCAACGAAATTTCCCCGACGGCAGTGCAGAACGCTTTAAAGAATCCGCGCAAAATAAATTATAACCTCGTCGACGCACAGCAGGCGAGGCGCGTCCTCGACAGGCTTGTGGGTTACAAGCTTTCGCCTCTTCTCAACAACCGTATACAAAACGGACTTTCCGCAGGTCGCGTTCAGTCCGTTGCGCTCAGGATAATCGTGGACAGGGAGCGCGAAATTCAGAGCTTCAAGCCCGAAGAATACTGGACGTTCACCGCGCTTTTGCAGGACGAAGTGAGGAAGTATGCTCCGTTCAAGGCGACTTACCAGTATAAGAAAAACGGAGAAAGCATAGGCAAAGAGCTTGCCGAAGAAGTAGAAGCAAAGGTCAAAGGCGCACAGTTCACCGTCTCGAAGGTGAAAAAAGGCGTAACCAAACAGCACGCGCCTGCGCCGTTCACTACCTCGTCGTTACAGCAGGACGCTTCTAATAAGTTTTCGATGTCCTCGCCCGAAACTATGCTCGTCGCCCAGCATCTTTACGAGGGTATGGACGTGGGCGGCAACCATATTGCGCTTATAACCTACATAAGAACGGACTCCGTGCGTATTTCCAAAGAAGCGCAGGACAACGCGCTGGAATTTATAAAGAACAGCTACGGTGCGGAATATGTGCCCGAGAAGCCAAATTTTTACGCAACAAAAAAGGGTGCGCAGGACGCGCACGAAGCTATCCGCCCCATTAATCTTGCGGTAACGCCGGCAAGCGTTAAAGAATTTCTTGACAAAAAACATTACAATATTTATAAGCTGATTTACGACAGATTCATTGCCTCGCAGATGGCGGAAGCGCAGTACAACTCTATGCAGATAGAGTGCGAGGCGGCGGGTTATATCTTCAAGGCAAGCGGCAAGGCTCTGCTGTTCGCAGGCTACACCGCCGCCTATCAGGACGTTTCAAAAGAAAAGGACGAAGAGGACGAAAGCGTCAAACTCCTGCCTCCGCTTAACGAGGGTGACAGGCTGAACCTGAACGAGTTTTCCAAAGAACAGAAGTTCACACGTCCCCCCGCAAGGTATACCGACGCGTCGCTAGTCAAGGCGATGGAAGAAAAGGGAATAGGCAGACCCTCGACTTATGCGTCTATAATTTCGGTACTGACCAAACGCCGTTACGTTCAAAAGGACGGCAAATATATGGTGCCTACTGAGGTTGCGTTCACAATAACGGATATGCTCGTAAAGTACTTTACCGATATTATGGACGTCGGCTTTACCGCGCATATGGAGGACGATCTGGATAAGATAGAGGAAGGCGGCGTCGACTGGCACAAGCTTATCGCAGACTTTTATCCCGGCTTTGCGGAAAGGCTTAAAACCGCTTCGACCGACGGCGACGAGCCTACTGATATAAAGTGCGAAAAGTGCGGCAGTATGATGATAAGGAGACAGGGCAAGTACGGCAAATATCTCGCCTGCTCGAATTATCCCGCTTGCTCGAACATAGTCAGCGAAAGCGAAGTGGAAATTTCGGAAATGCGCTGCCCCAAGTGCGGCGCGAATATGGTTGTCAAAAGCGGCAAGTTCGGCAAGTTCCTTGCCTGCCCCAACTATCCCGAATGTTCCGCGATATTGCCCATCGACGCAAAACTGACGGAAGAAAAATGTCACGAATGCGGCGGCGATATGCTTTTGAAAAAAGGCAGATACGGACAGTATCTCGAATGCGTCAAGTGCGCGGGGCGCCGCCCCGTTGCCGCTCAGGGCGAGGAAGCGGAATCTGCGGGGACTTGTCCCGACTGCGGAAAACCCATGCGCCGCATGCGCTCGAAATCGGGCAAAATATACTTCGGCTGTACGGGCTATCCCGAATGTAAATTTTTGAGCTGGGATATTCCGACAGGCAAAAAATGTCCGCAGTGCGGAAAGTTCCTCGTTATAAAAGGAAACAAAATCAAATGCTCGGATAAGGGCTGTAATTACAGCGAGGACTTACCCGAACAGAAGAAAGAACAGAATGAAAATTAAAATCATCGGCGCGGGGCTTGCGGGGTGCGAGGCGGCATTATGCCTTGCCGAACGGGGCGTCCGCGTCGAATTGTACGATATAAAACCCGAAAAATTCACACCCGCGCACAAGAGCGCAAAGTTTTCCGAACTCGTGTGTTCGAACTCGTTGAAGAGCAACGACGTATATGCGAACGCGTGCGGACTTTTAAAAGAGGAAATGCGCATACTCGGCTCGCATATAATATCTGCGGCGGATAAGTGCCGCGTACCCGCAGGCGCCGCGCTCGCGGTGGACAGAGAAGCGTTTGCCGATACCGTCACGCGCGAGGTTTGCGCGAATAAGAACATAGAGGTAATCTGTGCGGAAGCGGACAAAGTCCCCGACGAGTGGGCTGTTGTGGCTACGGGACCTTTGACAAGCGGACCGCTCGCGGAGGATATACGCGGCATATGCGGCGGCGAACTGCACTTTTACGACGCTTCCGCTCCAATAGTTTCGCGCGACAGCATAGATATCGAAAAGACTTTCGAAGGCGGAAGATACGGCAGAGGCGGCGACGATTATCTCAATTGTCCGATGAATAAAGAAGAGTACGAACATTTCGTAAGCGAACTTGTGCGCGCCGAACGCGCGGATTTGCACGAATTCGAAAAGCGCGAAATTTTTGAAGGCTGTATGCCTGTGGAGGTTCTTGCGTCGCGCGGGACGGACAGTCTGCGCTTTGCAATGCTCAAACCCGTAGGACTTACGGATAAATACGGCAATAAGTTTTACGCGGTGCTTCAACTCCGCAAAGAGAACGCGGAAAGTACGGCTTACAACCTTGTCGGGTTTCAGACGAATTTAAAGTTCGGCGAACAGAAGCGAGTGTTTTCCATGATACCCGCATTGAGGAACGCGGAGTTTTTAAGATACGGCGTTATGCACCGCAACACTTTCGTAAATTCGCCGCAGTGTCTGAACGCGGACTTTTCCTTAAAAGCAAGACCGACGGTTTTTCTTGCGGGGCAGATTACGGGCGTCGAGGGCTATGTGGAATCTGCGGCAAGCGGACTTTTGGCGGCGCTGCATATATTTGAAAAACTACAAAGCCGACAGCCGTCAATTCCCGAGAACACTACGGTGCTTGGCGCTTTGTCGGCGCATATATCTACGCCGAATAAAAATTTTCAGCCTATGAACGCAAACTTCGGTATTCTGCGCGAAGCGGAAAAAACGATACGCGACAAAAAAGCGCGGTACGCATATCTTGCGGAACGTTCGCTGGAAGAAATAAAAAAATATAAAAACAATCTCGGATTGTAAGGAGTTGACAATATGACGGAATTTCACGCAACAACTATATGCGCCGTAAAAAAGGACGGCAAGACCGCAATCGCCGGCGACGGACAGGTAACTATGGGCGAAAGCGTAATTTTCAAAAACAGCGCGCAGAAAGTGAGGAGGATTTACGGCGGTAAAGTAATTCTCGGTTTTGCGGGTTCGGTATCGGACGCTTTTTCGCTCAGCGAAAAGTTCGAAGGTATGCTCAATAAATTTTCGGGCAACTTAATGCGTTCTGCGGTGGAGCTTGCAGAGCTTTGGCGTTCGGATAAAATGGTGAGAAAGCTCGAAGCGTTGATGATTGTCGCAGACAAGGATACAATGCTTATAGTTTCCGGCACGGGCGAAGTGATTGAACCCGACGACGGAATTGCGGCTATCGGAAGCGGCGGCAACTATGCGCTTGCGGCGGCGCGCGCGCTTTACCAGAACACGAAATTTTCGGCGGAGGAAATCGCGAAGAAGGCTTTGAAAATCGCCAGCGAAATCTGCGTGTTCACAAACGACAATATAAAGTGCGAGAATATATAAGGAGGGGCGAAATGGATTTAACACCCAAACAGATAGTTCACGAACTCAATAAATATATCATAGGCCAGAACGAGGCTAAAAAGGCGGTGGCGATAGCGCTAAGAAACCGTTACCGCCGCAGCTGTCTTTCGCCCGAATTACAGGACGAAATCACGCCCAAAAATATAATTATGAAAGGACCTACGGGCGTGGGTAAAACGGAAATAGCAAGGAGACTTGCCAAGCTTGTCAAAGCGCCCTTTTTGAAGGTTGAGGCGACCAAGTATACGGAAGTAGGCTACGTCGGGCGCGACGTCGAGTCAATGGTCCGCGATCTCGCCGAATGTGCAATCCGCCTTGTAAAAGAGGAAAAGACCGCTGAGGTAAGCTATAAGGCTACGGCAACTGCGGAACGCCGCATTGCGAAGGTGCTTGCGGAAATGAAGAAGGACGAGCGCGGCGAGCTTGCGAAAGAAATTTTCGAGCAGAACATTGTGGACGATATTCATGCGGGCAAATACGACGGAACCACCATAGAGATAGAGGTGGACGATATTCCCAAGCCTTTGGAGCTTTCGCCGGGAAGCGGCGCGGCTATCGATCTGGGTTCGGTGTTCAGCGGATTGGGAATGAACAAACGCAAAAAGCGCAAGATGACGGTACGCGAAGCGAAAAATCTTATAATCGGCGAAGAAGCGGATAAGCTTATCGATAACGACGCGGTGAACGCGGAAGCAATCCGCCGCGCCGAGAACGACGGAATTATATTTATCGACGAGATAGATAAAATCGCGGGCAAGGGAAATCAGGGCGCGGACGTTTCGCGCGAGGGAGTTCAGCGCGACATATTGCCCATCGTAGAGGGCTGCACAGTAATGACGAAGTACGGTCCGGTAAAAACCGACTATATACTTTTCATTGCGGCGGGCGCGTTCCACGTCTCCAAAGTCGAGGATTTGATTCCCGAACTTCAGGGCAGATTCCCCATTCAGGTTGAGCTTGCAAGCCTTACCAAAGAGGACTTTATAAACATTTTGACTCAGCCCCAAAACGCGATAACCACGCAATATTCGGCGCTGCTTTCGGTCGATAATATCGATTTGCATTTCACAAAGGACGCGATAGAAAAGATAGCCGAAGTTTCGGAGGACATAAACTCCACGAGCGAGGATATAGGCGCGCGCCGTCTGCACACCGTTATGGAGCATCTTCTCGAAGATATTTCCTACAACGCGGGCGGAAACGATTACCCCGTGATAAAGGTGGAAGTCAACGAAAAGTACGTTGAGGAGCACCTTGAAAATATAATCAAAAACAGAGATCTTAAAAAGTACGTTTTATAAGAGAGGAAAATATGGATATTCCATCGGTTTTGCCGGGAATTATATTTACGATAGTTTCCGTAGCAGTCGGCATTGCAATGTTTGTCGGCGTAATAGTCACGATAGTCAAGGTTGTCAAAGGAACGGGAAGCGTTCAAAGAAAGCCCGACTTTATGGATCGGCGGAACGAAATCAAACCGTCGGCAAACAGCGGTTACGACGGAGAAACGAAACGGCTTTGCAAGGTTTTGGAAGCGGATAAACTGTTTGAAATTGCAAGCGGACTTTCCGACGAGGACGGCTTTAAAAGCGATTACGGCAAGTGGCTGGCGTATATGAACGCTGCGGCGGATAAGGGTTATGCCCCCGCCCTGCGCGAACTCGGGCTGGATTCCAAGTACGGCGACCCTTTGAAATGCGTGAAGTATTTGGAGCGCGCAATCGAGGCGGGCGACGAAAAGGCGGCGGTTGAGCTTGCCGAAATTTACAGGCGCGGCTATTGCGGCAAGGACTCCGTACTTATTGAAAGAGACGTTGACAAAGCTATGAAAATTGTTTTGCCTTTTGCGCAAAACGGCAGAGTTGAAGCACAGACAGCGCTTGCGAAAATTTATCAATATGAAGTAGACGACGATGATACCGCGCTGGAATGGTATCTCAAAGCCGCAGAGCAGGGCGACGTTAATGCAATGTGTCAGGCTTCGGATATTTACTTATACTTCAAAAAAGAAGACGGCGGACAAGAAAAGGCGGAGGCCCTTTTGTTAAAAGCGGCGGAGCGCGGCCACGCCGACGCGGAGTGTAAGATAGGCATGTTCTATGCGGACATAAAGGAAGATTACAAGCAAGCCGTCAAGTGGTTGGAAAAAGCGGTGGAACACGGAGACAGCTATTCAGCCTGCTACTTGGGTGAAATGTACCTGAAAGGCGAAGGAGTTTTGCAGGACGAGTCCGCCGCCGTAAAATACTTTGAAAAAGCGAAGGACGCCGATTATCCTTACGGCATCTATCTATTGGGTAAATGCTACTTCGACGGTACGGGCGTGGAACAGGATTTGAAGCGCGCTATCGAGATGTATGAAGAAGTTGCGGACTATGACTCCGATGCACAGTATGCGCTGGGTATGTGCTACCTTAACGGCGAAGGCGTGAAAAAGAACGTGGACAAAGCCGTTAAATATTTGATTGAAGCAAGCGAGGACAGCGACGCGGCGTCGTACAAACTGGGCGAGCTTTACTATAACGGCACGCACGTTAAAAGGGACGAAGAAAAAGCCCGCGAGTTCTGGCGTAATGCTGCGGAAGAGGGCAACGAAGACGCAATCGAATGTCTGAAAATCTACTTCGGCGAACGCTTCGGCAACGACTGATTGACGGTTATACGGAGTAAGGTATGTTGTATGAAATCGCGTCCTGTATGCTTAAAATAAATTTCAATACGGCGTGGATAGGGCCTGTCATAATAATTGCGGGCGCGGTTTGCTTGATTTTAATCGCCTATTTCAAAAGCAGACGCGCAAGAGAAAAATACGCGAAGAACACCGGACCTCTCGACGCGGAAGCCGAAAAACTCTACCGCAAGGCTTTATCGGGCACGGGCGAGGACTGGTATAATCTTTATTGTTTTTCATACAAACATTTGGGCGACAGCAATTTAAGCTTCGAATACAAGAGATTTGAAGAATACCTGCAACGCGCGTCCGACTGCGGATATCCGCAAGCTATGTGCGAACTCGGTAAAGAAAAACGGTTTACCGACCGCAAGCTCGGAAGGGAGCTTTTGGAAAAGGCGGCGGAGCAGGGCGTTGACGAAGCGTGTCTTATATTAGCAAGGCAAAATACCAACGGTATGTACGGCTATTTCCCCGAAGGGTCGGAAAAGCTCAGTAAAAAAGAATGTGCGGTAAATTCTGCAAAGTGGCTTTCGATAGCCGCCGGACGCGGCAACGCCGAAGCGCAGTGCAGTCTCGGCCATGTGTTGTATTATCATCTGGACGAAGAAGAAAAAGCGTTGGAATGGTTTACGAAAGCCGCAGAACAGGGAGAGGGCGAGGGCTATCTCGGCGCCGCGAGAATTTACAAAAAGCGCAATGAATTATACAAAGCGCAAAAAAATTATAAAGAGGGCGCCGAGCGCGGCAATACTTATGCTCAGTTCGAATTGGCTGAAATACTTCTGTTCGACGGATCGTTTTACGATAAAGATAAAGCGGTTTACTGGCTGAAAAAATCTGCCGAAGGCGATAACGTTTACGCAATTAAAAAGCTTGCCGAGTTTTACCGCGACGGAAATATTCTGGAACAGGATATTTCAAAGACTGTTTACTGGCTCGAAAAGGGAGCAAAGCTCGGCGACGACACGGCTTCCTACGATTTGGCTTTGCGCTACCTCAACGGCGACGGAGTAGAAAAAGACGAAAAACAAGCTGTAAAACACTTGAAATATTCTGCGGGCAAATATAACGCGGACGCTATTTGCGAACTCGGCTTCTGTTACCTCAATGGAGTGGGGGTTACAAAGAATTTGCAAAAAGCCGAAAAAATGTTCAAGCGCGCAGTTGAGGAAGGCGGCGACGACCGCGCGAAAAAAGCGCTTGAAACTTACTTCAACGGATAATATCCTGCGGCAATTCGTTTTAACCGCCGCAGAGATACAAAAAATATTTAAAAAGAGAAAGCTATGATTAATATTCCCAAAGGCACGAAGGACGTTCTGCCCAACCAGTCTTACAAATGGCAGTTTATCGAAAACGCCGCGCGCGGCGTGGCAAGGGTTTTCAACCTTTCCGAAATCCGCACGCCCGTGTTCGAGCATACCGAACTTTTCAAGCGCGGAGTGGGCGAAACTACGGACGTCGTCAATAAAGAAATGTATACCTTCGAGGACAAGGGCGGCCGCTCGGTCACGCTGAAACCCGAAGGCACCGCAGGCGCGGTAAGGCTGTTTATAGAAAACGGACTGTCCAACAGCGCTCTGCCCGTAAAGACCTATTATATAACCCCTGCGTTCCGCTACGAAAGACCGCAGGCAGGGCGTTTGCGCGAATTTCACCAGTTCGGTATCGAGGTGTTCGGTTCTAAATCCTACGCGACTGACGCGGAGGTAATTTTTGCCGCTTCGTCATTTCTTGAAAAGCTGGGCGTAAAGGCGCGGCTCGAAATAAATTCCATAGGCTGTAAAAGCTGCCGCGCGGAATACAACAGGGCGCTTAAAAACTACTTCTCGCCGCATCTTGAAAAAATGTGCGCAACCTGCCGTTCGCGCTTCGACAAAAACCCTCTCCGCATATTAGACTGCAAGGAAGAGGGCTGTAAAAAGGTGATTGCGGGCGCGCCCAAAATAACGGACTATCTCTGCGGAGAATGCGCCGCGCACTTTAAAGGAGTGAAAAATCTGCTCTCCGCGCAGGGATTGGATTACACCGTTAATCCAATGATAGTGCGCGGGCTGGACTACTATTCGAAGACGGTATTCGAATTTGTTTCGGAAGCTATCGGCGCTCAGGGCACGGTTTGCGGAGGAGGCAGATACGACGGGCTTGTGGAGGAGCTGGGCGGACAGCCCACCCCCGCGATAGGTTTTGCCGCAGGCATAGAAAGGCTTCTTCTGCTTATGGAAAACACCTCCGCGCCTTTCCCCGAAGAAGACAAGCCTCTTATTTATATTGCGGGGCTTGACGAAAAAAGCAGGGATTACGTTTTCGGAATGGTGACGGAATTAAGGCTTAAAGGTATCCGCGCCGAGCTTGACCACATGGACAGGTCGGTAAAAGCGCAGTTCAAATATGCGGACAAGACGGGCGTAAAATATGTTGCCGTCGTCGGTGAAGACGAATTGAAAAATAAAACCATCAACATAAAAAATATGTCCGACGGCACGCAGGAAACGGTTAATATTTCCGAAGTATACTCATACTTAGTACAAAAGGAGAATTTATAATGGTAGAACAAATAAACGAAGCGAAATTTGACGAGCTTATAAACGGCGAAACGCCCGTAGTGTGCGACTTTTTCGCCAAATGGTGCGGACCTTGCAAAATGCTTGCGCCCGTAATGGACGCGGTTGCGGAAAAATTTGCGGACGCGGTTTTCGTAAAAGTAGATATTGACGAATGCGCTTCGCTTGCCGTGCGCTACGGAATAATGTCCATTCCTTACGTCGCAATTTTCAAGGGCGGCGAGCTCACCGCGAAAACTATGGGATATATGACCGAAGAGGAAGCGGCAACATTTCTTAAAGAAAACCTTTAAAAAAATAAACTCACGGAAAAAACGGCTATGAAAAAGTTCGGAAAATTCATAACCAAAGTAGTAGACAGAAAGACTTTGAAGTACGTCGCCGTAGGCACGTTCAACACATTGTTGAGCGCGGCGGCGATGTTTCTTCTGTACAATCTTCTTCACGTCGGCTACTGGATATCCACTGCGGCGTACTATATAGTCGGCGCGGTGGCAGGTTATTTTCTGAATAAGTACTGGACTTTCCGCATAAAGGGCAAGTATTTAAAAACTATACTGCGCTATCTTCTGACGGTTGTCGTCTGCTTCATAGTCGCTTACGGCGGAGCGAAATATCTCATAAAATACATATTGTCGTCGTCTTCGGGCAGGGTGCAGGAAAACGTTGCAATGGTTACGGGTATGGTGCTGTATCCGCTTTTGAATTATTTGGGGCAGAGGTTTTTCGCATTTGCCGTGCGGCGGCGCGATTTGAATTTAAATCCCGTATATCCGCAGAAGCTGCCCGAAAGCCGTCAAAAACGCAATGAAAGAAAACGCAGGGTTTTGCACAAACGAAAGATATCCTCACGCAAAAAATCATCTTGACATTTAATGAATATAGTTTTATACTGTAACTGCAATTAAATATATTGTTTTAAAATAAATCTCAAAACAAGGGGACGTCCCCTTTTGCGTTGCTTCGCAACGCAAATAAACATCTAACGGCAAAAAATTTTTATCCGCAGTATCCGCGCAAAAAAAAGGATATGCGGAAAAGGAGAAATATGAAAATTTTTAAAAAATTTTTAGCGGCTCTGATTGCGACGGTTATGGCTTTTGCCGTAATAGCATTCGCAGCTTGCGACAGCGGAAGTCAGGACCCGGCAGATCCGGGTAACGGCGGAACAAACAACGGCGGCGGCACGGAAACGAAGACTCCTGCCGAATTACTGTTGTCGGCAGTGGAAGCGGCAACATCTTACATAGAAATTTCTGCAAACTCAGAAACGGAAAGCACCGAAGTAATATATACGGCGTCTTCGCCTACGGCGCAAAAACCCGAAACGGCGGAAAGCGCACAATCAGCCGAAAAATATGAATTTTCGGGCAAAGCCGACTTAAAAAGCGGCAACGCCGACGTGCAATTAAACGTCACTTTTTCAAGCGGAGATGAAAGCGAAAAATATATCGAATATTATTTTCTGCGCAACTGGAATTCGTTCAGCTGTTCGGCGGCGCCCGATGAAGACGGCAATGTTACGGAAATTACCGACTTTTCGAAAGCAGAGCTTGAATACGGCGGAGATTATAACGAAACACTTAACGACTATATAAAAGACATTATCGGCGGTGACGTAGGCGGCGGTATGACTGCAACGGACGCTTCACAGTCTGAAATTGATTTAGGCAATCTTACCGGACCTGCGTTTATGGGCGTTAATTCCTTTGCTGTGAATCTTGCGGTTGCGGCGGGAACGCTTGAAGTGAACGGCGGCGTTTACACCGTTGACTTTATTAAAACTTTGAATAAAATATGGTCTGATATTTCGGCGGTTGTAACAGCGCTTGATGAAAACACGACCGTCGGCGACTTGCTTGCAAACGGAACTGTCAAAAAGTACGTTTCGCTTATTACGGAACTGGTTCCCGCGCAGACGCTGTACGATATTATCTGCGAAGCTGTCGAAGGCCAGAATTCACAGGTACAGCTTATGCTGGCGTTTCTTCAAGAAATTAAACCCGACAAAGATTCAACTACTTACGATTATATCGTAAAATTAGTGAATTCAAACGGATTCAAAGTCTTGCTCAATAATTTATTCAAAGCACAGGGCGCACCTTCCGACGTGTTCGTAACAACCGTCGATCAGACAAAACTCGGCGATTTGCTTGCCCTATTCGATATGAATTTAGACGGCGTAAAAGCAATGCTGGATAAACTGCCTTTTGAAATTTCAGACTCGAAGCTGACAATTAAAACAGACGGAAAAGAAATCGTTTATAATCAACTTAAGTTGGGTTATACTTTAAAGGACGGTAAGCTTACCGATCAGTCTATTTCCGTAAGCTATGACAGCAATAGCAAAAAGATAAGACCAAACATTAATGTGGGCGATGAAGAAGTCACATATGAAATAACCGAAATTACTCAATCGGTCGAAACTTCGACAAGCTGGTCGTATGTTGAATCGGCGGCAACGCTTACGGATATCGGCGGTTGCACGGTCGTAAAGTATGAAGAATGGAATGGCTATGTGGACGGAGAAAACGGTTGTGAATTAAGATTTGATCCCGGATATTATGATGACGACAATTACCGGTATAACGGTAACAGTGTTTGTTTGAACGTTACTCCTCAAGTTGACGCACAGGGCAATGTAACAGGCTTATATGTAGACGGCGACAAAGAAAATCCCGTTGTAAACGGCGGAACTTATACTCTTAACATGGAAGTTGAAGTATTTAATTATGCAACGAATGAGAGAACTACCGAAAAAGTTGATTTCATAATTGTTTTCTTGATGGAAAACTACGATTATGAATATATGATTGAAATAAATACAGACGGAAACGTAAGAATGGACAACGGATATTTTGTAAAACAATATGAATATCTTGCTTACAATTCAAATGTGGCGAAAATCCTTGCGGGTACTCCCGATTGGCATTTGGCAGGTTAAATTAAAGTTTACGCCGCCGCGCGGAATATTCCGCGCGGCGGCGTTTTTTTACAAGCGTTTTATATTTAAAAAATTACTTGTTAATTGCAGTCGGCTGTGATAAAATAAATAAAAAGGAGTAATTATGATAGACATTTCCCTGATTGAACAAACCGACCCCGAAATCGCACAAGCGCTCAGACTCGAACTTGAACGCCAGCAAAACAATATCGAACTTATCGCAAGCGAAAACTTCGTTTCGCCGCAGGTTCTGGCGGCTGCGGGTAGTCACCTTACGAACAAATACGCCGAAGGTTACCCCGCGCACCGCTATTACGGCGGTTGCCGGTTTGTGGATATTGCGGAAGATTTGGCGCGCGAAAGGCTTAAAAAACTTTTCGGCTGTGAATACTGCAACGTACAGCCCCACTCGGGGGCAAGCGCAAATCTTGCCGTTCTGTTCGCCGCCTGCCAAACGGGCGATACGGTTATGGGAATGAATCTTTCTCACGGCGGACACCTTTCGCACGGGTCGCCCGTAAACATATCGGGCAAATATTTTAATATCGTACCCTACGGCGTAAGCGAGGGTAGCGAGCTTATAGATTACGACGAAATGGAGCGCATTGCGCTTGAAAGTAAGCCCAAACTTATAATTTCCGGCGCAAGCGCTTATCCGCGCATTATCGACTTCGAACGCATAAGAAAAATTTGCGACAAGTGCGGCGCGCTTATGATGGTTGACATTGCGCACATTGCGGGGCTTGTCGCTGCGGGGCTTCACCCCTCGCCCGTACCCTATGCGGACTTTGTAACCACAACCACGCACAAAACTCTTCGCGGTCCTCGCGGCGGAGTTATAATGTGCAAGGAAGAATGGGGCAAGGCAATAGACAAAGCGGTATTTCCCGGCATTCAGGGCGGTCCGCTTATGCATATAATCGCGGCAAAGGCGGTCGCCTTTAAGGAAGCGTTACAGCCCGAGTTTAAAACCTATCAACAGCAAATTGTCAAAAATGCGGCGGCAATGGCTGAAGAATTCCGCAAGCTCGGCATGAAAATGGTTTCTGGCGGAACGGATAATCACCTTATACTTCTCGATCTGACCGACACTGACGTCACGGGGAAACAGCTTACCGAGCTTTTGGACGAGGTTCACATAACCGTAAACAAAAATTCAATTCCTTTTGATAAGCAAAAGCCCTTTGTGACTTCGGGCATAAGGATAGGCGCGCCTGCAATAACCTCGCGCGGGATGAAAGAAGCGGAGGCACGCAAAATCGCACAGCTTATCGCGAAGACGGCTGAAGGAAAGGAAAAGGTTTTCGACGAAGTAAATGCGGAAGTCGCCAAGCTCTGCAAGGCTTATCCTCTGTACGCCGATTGCGTAAAATAAGTTAATAAACGTCAGCTTGCAAATACTTGACATACGCAAAATTACGCTATATAATGAAACTACAATTTAAAGCTATTCTTTGGGGCGGGGTGAAATTCCCCACTGGTGGTTAAAGTCCACGAAGGTTGCTTGAAGCCGACGCGTATTTTTGTGCGGCGTTATGCGACCCCGAACGGGTGAAATTCCCGTACCTACGGTTACAGTCCGGATGATAAAAGAATTTCAAAGCGGTGAAAAATCGTTTTATTTCGCTCCGAATTTTTCGGAGCGTTTTTTTGCAAAGAATACTTTAAAAATAAAATTTTAAGAGGTATTTTTATGCAGGAAAATCAAACTGCCGTGCCGTCCGACGCACAGTCGGAAAGCGGTGCGGAAATTCTGAACACGGTCGTTGAAAACGGCGCGCAAACGGATTCGGAGGGCGTAAAAAAGCGCGGCGCGAAAGAATTTTTCGCAAATTATTTTACCGCGACGCGCATTTCGTACATAGCGGTCTTTACCGCGCTGTCGTTTATATTCCGCCTGCCCTGGTTCGAATTTTACATTATACCCGCAGTCCCGTTTCTTAAAATCGACTTTTCGGGCGTGTTCGCGCTTATTGCGGGGCTTGCGCTCGGTCCCGTTGCAGGTGTGACGGTCAGCGTCGTAAAAGAACTCATCTACGCGCTCTGTTTTACGCAGACGGTAGGCGTGGGGGAGCTTGCGAACATACTTATTATGCTTCCGTTCCTTCTTATACCGTCAGTTGTTTATAAAAAGCACAAGGGAATTAAAATCGTGCTTATTTCGCTTGTAACGGCGTGCGTATGTCAGGTGGTATGGTCGGTACCCGTCAATTATCTTTTAACCTTCCCGTTTTATCTCAACTTGTATTCGGGTTCGTCGTGGGGCGCGGGAATGAAGTTCTATCTCGACGTATGGTATTGGGCGGTTTTGTTCAATCTCGTAAAAACGGTTATGCTTACCGCCGCCGTGCTTATTTTGTACAAGCCGCTGTCAAGGCTTATAAAACTTACGAGCGAGAAGTTTGAAAAACGCAAAAAACGCAAAGAGTAATTGCTTTATAAAAAACGCAGGCGCACGGATTTATCCGTGCGCCTTTTAATATTGTTAAAGTTTCAGGTAAAAATCAGTTGCCGTTCTTTTGGCATTTTACAAGATTTTTTGATAGCTTGCACAAAAGTTCTCTGTTTTCCGAATTAAGTTTTCTGAAATTTTTCAATAAAGACTGTTCGGACAACGATATATTAGAAGGACGTGGGTCATATTCGTTTTGCCTGTTTACCAAGAAATCAACCGAACAGCCGAAAAAGTCCGCGATTTTTATAAGCGCAGTATAGTCGGGGAGTCTATTTAATTTTGTCCAGCCGATAACGGTTGTGTAAGGGATTCCGCTTTTTTCCGCAAACTGTTTGCGGTTCAAATTGTTTTCGTCAAGCAAATCGTTGAATATTTCAGTAAACATTATTTCCTCTCGCTTATAATATTAACATATATTTCTTTTTAGATACTTGACAAACCTAATCAGATAACTTATAATGTTTAATACCTAATTAGATACTAAACACGCAAAGAGGAGAATTTAATGAAAAAGTTATTGTCGGTTTTAATGAGTTTATTTATAGCAATTTCGTCTCTGTTTTGCACAGTGTTTATAGGCTGTGGCGAAAGCAAAGAGGCAGTAGAACAATTTACCGTGATACTTGACTATCAAGGAGCTACCGTCTCGGGGGACAGACAATTTACATTAGACTATGGAGCGGTATTGCCCGAACTGCCCAAAAACCTTGAAATCAGCGGAAAAAAGTTTTGCGGATGGTTTACCGAAAAAAATTGCGGAGGTAAGCAGGTTGCCGATGAATACGGAAATATTCCCGTAGTTTCGGTTTTGAATGAAAATAATTTTAATTTATCGACAGAAGAAAAAATAATATATCTTTATGCAGGGTTCGAGGTAAAAATGCATACCGTCGAATTGCGTTCCGACGACGGGTTGACTCTTATAAAAACTTTAAATGTTGAAGAGGGCAAAGATTTTTCCGAAATCGGCGAGGGTGTTTACTACAATAATAAAACAGTTTTAAAGTGGTCGAGTAAGATAGGCGGCGCAGAATACAGCGGCAAAATTTTGAGCGATATGACCTTCTATGCGTTAAGTTACGGTTATACCGTGATCTATAATGCAAACGGCGGCGGTAATGGGGGAAGTGTTATAGTAGATATCGGAGATTCTGTTACTCCGCCTGTTATTAACCGTACCGGATATGCTTTTTTGGGTTGGTATGATACTTCCGGCAATTTATATAATAAAGCGTTTACGCCGAACGAAAATAAAACGCTGACTGCAAAATGGGAGGCAAATATTTATAATATTACCCTAAACGCACAGGGCGGAACGATTGACTCTTCCTCGCAGGCAATCGAATACGGAAGCGAATACACCCTGTCGGTTCCGGTACGTCACGGATATTTATTTGTCGGTTGGTTTACTGCTGCGGAGGGAGGCGAGCAAATTACTTCGCGAAGCGGCAGCGGACTTTCTTCATGGAACAAAGCGCAGAATATTGTGCTATTTGCCCAGTGGTCGAAATTAGAATATGAAGTTTCTATGAATAGACAGAACTGCAAGCAGGACAACGGTTATAATCCGTCTATGCAGGACAAAGACGACCGCGCGGGTAGACACGACAATTTTGATTTGGTTAAATTGGTTATAATAAATGCTGAAAAACTTAATGACGGCAGTTACAGATTGCCTAAAGGTTATCCGCTTGCGTTATCCTTAAAAGTTCTGCAAAACGTTGCCTCTTTACCGTTGAACGGCAATGCAAATACCAAAGCTTTAAGCGACGACGATTATTCGGGAAGTGTGGCAGGGACAAACATAAGTAATAAAAAAATAGGTTACGGCGCCTATTATGTTTGCATAACATATACTGACGGTACTAAGTATGAAAGGAACGCTACTAATATTTTAAGCGGAAAAGGGAATAACGATCTTGTTCGTATTGAAATCTCGACGGACACCGGCAAAACAATATCTAATGTTTCCGTTGTAGTTGTTTATGAAATAATCACTAAAGGGAAAGGTGCTTTAGGAATATGGTGGAACGAGCATTCAAACTGGCGGCTGACCGCGACGCTTAACTTTTCTTAACTTAAATAAAAATAATTGCAAAAAACTGCCTTACGGAGTATAATTGAAACGTATGGCAGTTTTTGTTTCCTGCGGAGCGAAAGAAACTTTTGACTTCGGAAAAAGTTATGCCGAAGGCTTGAAGCGCGGCGACGTGGTGATTTTGGACGGCGATATGGGCGCGGGAAAAACCGTGTTCTGTAAAGGCGTCGCTAAGGGGTTGGGGATAGACGACGAAGTTTTATCCCCTACTTATGCGTATATGAACGACTACGGCGGAAGGCTTTATCATTTCGATTGTTACCGTTTGAAAAACGGTGAACAGGCTGAGGCGCTGGGACTTTGCGACTATTTTTACGCGGACGGCATATGTCTTGTCGAATGGGCGGAAAATATAAAATCCGTTCTGCCCGAAAAAGTAAAAAAGGTAAAAATCAAAAAAATTTCCGATAATACGAGAGAGATTTACTATGAGTAATTTCCTTGCGGTGGACACGTCCTCGCGCTACCTCACCGTGCTTGCGCAAAAGGGTGACGAGCGCGCTTATATTCATCTCGGAGAGTGCGCAATGAAGCACTCGCAGTTGATTATGGTCGAAGCGGACAGGGCGATGAAGCAAATAAATTTAAAACCCGAAGAGTGCGATTTTTTCGCGGCCGTGACGGGGCCCGGCTCGTTTACGGGCATAAGAATAGGCATAGCTACGGCAAAGGGTTTTGCGCTCGGCGCGGACAAGCCACTGCTTCCAATCACCTCGTTCGAGCTTATTGCATATAATGTGTCAAACGAAAATTTTTGCGTCGTCATTGACGCGGCGCACGCGCATTATTATGTATGCGGTTTTTGCGGCGGTGAAGTTACGCTGCCCCCCTCATATATGAGCGAAAGCGAAGTCGGCGCTTTAAATCTTCCTCTGTACGGGTTCGAGGACCTGCCCTTTGAAAACTATAAAAAGTTGGACGCGGGGAAGTGCCTTGAAAGCGCGGTGAAAAAAAATACGCGCAAACCTTCGGGTCGGATGCACGCACTGTACGTCAGGAAGTCGCAGGCGGAGGAGGGAAGGAAATGCTGATACGGGCATGGAAGTATGAGGATATTCTCCGTATTTCCGAAATAGAAAAGGAATGTTTCCCCGCAGAGGCATGGAGTTTCCGCATGCTGGCTTCAAGCTTCGAAACGGAAAATTTCACGGGGCTGCTTGCCGAAGACGACGGCGAAATCGCAGGCTACGGCGGAATGACCGTTGCCGCAGACAGTGCGGACATAGCGAATATCGCCGTGACCGAGCCGTACAGGAATAGCGGCGTGGGCACGTCCGTTCTCAATGCGCTTTGCGATGCGGCGGAAAAGTCGGGAGTGAAAAAGGTCTTTCTCGAAGTCCGCGTTTCTAACGCGGCGGCTATGAGTATTTACCTCAAAAACGGCTTCAAAGGCGTATATGCGCGCACGCGTTATTATCCCGACGGCGAGGACTGTCTTGTGATGGTCAGGGAGCTGTAAAATTTTAATCGACGGTAAATTTATATCCGTAATCCGCGAGGGCGAGGGTAAAGACGTGCTTTTACTGCACGGTTACCTTTCCTCTAAGGAAAGCTTTTACTATCAGATAAAATTTCTTTCAAAGTATTTCAGGGTAACTGCGCCCGATATTTTCGGGTTCGGAGCAAGCGCACGGCTCGACGCGCCTTATTCCGTCGGAGACTATTGCATATGGCTCGACGAATTTATACGCTCGGCAGAGCTTGAAAAACCTCACATAATAGCACATTCGTTCGGCGCGAGGGTGGCGGTAAAGTATTTAAGCGGCGACCCGTGCGCGGCGGATAAACTTGTGCTGACGGGCGGCGCGGGCATAGTGAAGCCCCGTTCGAAAAAGTATATCCGCAGGGTAAAGGCTTACCGCGCGGTCAAAAAGCTTTTCCCCGCGTTTGCGGAAAAGCACTTCGGCAGCAGGGAGTACAAAACTTTGTCCCCCGTAATGCGCGAAAGCTATAAAAAGATTGTCAACGAAGATTTGAAAGATTACGCAACGGCTATAAAGAATGAAACGCTTCTCATTTACGGCAGGGACGATGTAACCACTCCCGCCGGAGAAGAGGGCAAAATCTTCAATTCGCTCATCGACGGCAGTCGGCTGGAAATTACGGACGGAGGACACTTCTGTTTTTCCGAACATCCCGACGCATTCAACAAACTTTTACATGACTTTTTAATTTAACGGTAATTTTATGTTTATTTTCGTTTCTGTTCCGAAAACGGTAGAGTGCATTGCCGTAGCGGTTACGCTTGCGGTTATGCTTTCTCTTGCCGCGTATAAGCCTATGGGAGTGTTGCAGTCCGCAGGCTATTCGGGTGCAAAATTTTTCAAATGGGTGAAAAAGAAGGGCAATATGGCAATGCAAAGGCTTTTGCTGTTGTGCCTTGCCTGTTCGGTTGCCTACGCGGCTTCGTCGCTGTGCTTTTCGTTTGCGGGCGAATGGGCGGCAATCGTCGGAATGATTTTCGTCGTGATTCTGCTCACGGTCTACTGCATTTCCGACGGTAAAATCGCGCTCAGAAGCGAGGTCACGCACACGCCGCGCCTGAACAGACTTTACGCAGTTCTGTTTTTGGTTTTTGCTCTCTTTTCCTATTTGGCGGTAACGTTTTTGAATTTTGCGGACGAGGTCTGGGGCAACGCTATATTCTCTTATCTGAGATACCTGCCCGTAACGCTTATGCCGCTCGCTATTTTTCCGCTTATGGCGTTTGCCAACGTCTTAGCGAAAATATACGAGGTTCCGCATAACGCAAAGTTCGTAAAGCGCGCGAAAGCAAAATTAAAAAATTCCGATATAAAGATAATCGCCGTCACAGGCAGCTACGGAAAGACCAGCACAAAGTTTATTTTAAACGAAATACTTTCACGCAAATTCCGCACCCTTACGACGCCGCGCTCGCACAATACCCCGATAGGAATCGCGCTTGCGGTCAACAATGCACAGCTTGAAGATTACGACGTTTTCATTGCCGAAATGGGCGCGCGGCACGTCGGCGATATTGCAGAGCTTTGCGAAATTTGTCCGCCCGACGTATCGCTTATAACGGGCATATGCGGTCAGCATTTGGAAACGTTCGGCACGTTTTCCAACGTGGTGAAAGCCAAAGGCGAAATCCTCGAAGCGACAAAGGACAGGGCGGTGATAGCAGACGACTGCTTCGATTTGTTTGCGGACTATGCCTGTGAAAAGGTGCGTTGCGGCTGTGTTTCCGACGTGGAGTGTTTTGAGGACGGCACGCAGTTCACCCTGATGTTCGACGGTCAAAGCCGCCGCGTCAAAACCAAACTTCTGGGCGCGCATTCGGCTTATAATATCGCGCTTGCGGCGGAGGCGGCGTATGCCGTAGGTATGGGGCTTGACGAAATTGCCGAAGCCGTTCCCGAAATAGGTTATATAGAGCATAGGTTACAGCTTATAAAGTCGGGCGGAGTGAATATTCTCGACGACGGTTATAATTCCAACGTGAAGGGGGCGCGCGCCGCAATCGAAGCGTTGAAGTTGTTCGGCGGCAGAAAAATCGTGGTAACGCCCGGACTTGTAGAGCTGGGCGTCCTCGAAGAAGAGGAAAACTTTACGCTCGGCAAAAGCCTTGCGGGGCTTGACTTCGTTATCCTTGTCGGAGAAACGCTTGTGCTTCCCGTCAAACGCGGATATACGGAGGGCGGCGGAGACGAGCAAAGAATAATGATAAAGCCCACGCTCGCGGCGGCACAGGAGGAGCTTAAAAAGATATTGCGCGACGGCGATACGGTGCTGTTCCTCAACGACCTGCCCGACGTGGTTTGATAAATTCGTCGCAGAACGGACAAATGATAAAAAAAGAAATTCACCAAAGCCGAAAAACAAAGCGGAGGTGAATTTTTTTATGAACAGAACAATTGCGGTGGTTTTCGGCGGAATATCCAACGAAAACGAAATTTCGGTTATTACGGGCACTATGGCGGCAAACGTACTCAAAAGCGGAGGCGACGGCGTCGTTCCGCTGTACATAGCGCAGAACGGAATTATGTACACGGGCGAGGGGCTTGCGGACATAAACAACTTCAAGGACGGCGGATATAAAAATTTTGCGCGCGCGGCGGTCGTCTGCGGCGGAATATGCGTTCTTAAAAAGAACGGCAAATTCAAAAAATTCGTATCCGTTGACGTCGCGCTGAATTGCTGTCACGGCGGCTGGGGCGAGGGTGGCGGAGTGTGCGGGCTTTTCGCGCTCAACAATATCCCTCTGGCGGGCGCGGGAATGTTTGAAAGCGCGGCGTTTATCGATAAGTATTTTACGAAGATCGTGCTCGGCTCGCTCGGCGTAAACGTTGCGCCCTATGCGTACCTGCGCTCTGCGGAGGAAAAAAGCAAGGCGGAAGAGCTTGGCTATCCTCTTATCGTCAAGCCGGCAAAGCTGGGTTCGAGCATAGGAATTTCCCGCGCCGATAACGAAGACGAGCTTGCGGCGGCGCTTGAAGCGGCGTTTGTATACGACGACGGAGTAATCGTAGAGAAGTACATTGAAAACCGCCGCGAAATAAACTGCGCGGCATACTATTCCGCAGGTAAGATTATAACAAGCGAGTGCGAAGAGGCGGTGACCGCGCACGACATTTTAAGCTATGAAGACAAATATGCGGGCGGCGGAAAGTCCGTTTTGCCTGCCGATATTCCCACGCAGACGGCGGACGCGGTCAAACAAATTACGGAGTACGTCTATTCGCGGCTGAATATGCGCGGTATAGTGCGCTTCGACTACATACTTCACGGTGACGAAATAATTTTAAGCGAAGTCAACACTGTGCCCGGTTCGCTTTCCTACTATCTTTTGTCCAGCGGGTTCAAAAACTTTTATCCCGTATTGCAGGCGGTGATAGTTCAGGCTGAGGAGGACTATAAAAACTGCGGTAAAAAGCGCGTGCTCGATACGGGTATACTCAACAACCTGCCTTCCGACAATTGTAAACTGGGCAGGAAGTAATCTTTTTATTCAATAAAAAACCGCTTCGGTCGGGTTTGCCGAAGCGGTTTTTTTCTATTCTTCCTGTTGCTCTAAATGAGGTTCGGGCTCGGCGGCGCGTTTGCGCTCGTCCCAAATTTCACGCTTGAAGTCTGGTAATAAGTGATTTTTTTCAAGCTGTTTTTTAAATGTCGTCGCATAGCAGACAACCGTAGCTATGGATATGCCGATAATTTCCTGCAACACGTTTCTTAAAACGCGCTCGGAGGCGTATGCCCAGCCGTATTTCGAGCTGCCCGTCGTCAGCGGGAAAATAGCCCAGTACGTTAAAAAATATCCGCCTATGACTATCAGCGCGCCCGCAATCGCGGAAACTACAGCCCATAAAGGTTCGTGCTTGAATTTCGCAAAAGCGTAATGTAACAGTGCGGAAGTTACAGCCGCCTGCAAGCCGTGAATTATAAGCGAAGCTGCCGCCATATGTACGTGCCCTATGCAAAAATCGTACAGCGCCGAACCCAGTCCGCCGAAGATGAACGAGGAGACGGGGTCCATAAGGAAAGCGCCCAGAAGTATCATTCCGTCGCACCAGTAAACGTTATTCGCGCCGATGGGCACGGGAGGGATGACGGAAGTCGCTACTACAAGCGCGGTAAGCATAGCCGTATAGGCTATCCATTTGGTGGTAAATAATGCCTTTTTATTTTTCATAACGTTGACTATTATACTCTTTTGTGGTATTATTAAAATATCCAATTTGATATTATTTAATAATACCAGATTTACGGGGAATTATGCTCACTTACGAACTTGACGGTAAAAACAAATACTTCACATTGTATTCGCGCATACGCGGCGATATACTTTCGGGCAAACTTAAAAAGGGTGAAAAGCTCCCCTCGAAGCGTACGCTGGCGGAAAATCTCTGCGTCAGCGTAATAACTGTGCAGACCGCTTACGAGCAGTTGCTTGCCGAAGGCTACATAGTGGCGAAAGAGAGGAGCGGCTACTTTGTCGCGGACGTAAACGTTGATTTTTACGGTCGGCGCGAGGTGGCAGATATAAAGCCTGAAATAGAAAAAAGCTACGCGCTCGACCTTGTTAGGGGCGGCGCGGACGCGGGACTGTTTCCCTTTTCGGTTTGGGCGAAGCTTATGCGCACGGTTCTTTCCGATTGCGGAGAGCATCTTTTGCGGCGCGTGCCCTGCGACGGCGATCCCGAGCTTAAACGTGCGGTGGCGGGCTACCTGTACCGCGTTAGGGGGATAGAGGTCGATCCGCGTTATATCGTAATCGGCGCGGGCGCGGAGTATCTTTACGAAGTTATAGTTCGCATTTTGGGTAGGGATAAAATTTTTGCTGTGGAAAATCCCGGTTACGGCAGAATTTCCGCTTGCTATAATCTCGACGGCGCCGAATGCGTTTATATCCCCGTCGGGGAAAACGGAGCGGACTGCAACACGGTAGAGAAAAGCGGGGCGGACGTTCTGCACATTTCGCCGTCGCATCAGTTTCCTACTGGCGCGGTTATGCCGCTTTCATCGCGTGCCGCTCTTATAAGCTGGGCGCGCGAGGGGGACAAGTATATTATCGAGGACGATTACGACAGCGAGTTCAGGCTGTTCGGCAAGCCCTTGCAATGCGCATACAGCCTCTGTCCCGACAGGGTCATATATATGAACACCTTTTCCAAAAGCCTTGCTCCGTCAATGCGTATTGGGTATATGGTGCTTCCTCACGCGCTTTACGAAACCTACCGTGCACTGTTAGGGTTTTCGGCTTGCGCCGTGCCCGTGTTCGAGCAGAAAACTCTTGCCGCAATGCTTGACGGCGGTCACTTCGAAAGGCACATAAACAGGCTTAAAAATCACTACCGCGAAGTTCGGTGCGCGGTGATAGAAAAGCTGAAAACGCTGGATACGGAATGCCTCGTACGAGACACGGGCAGCGGACTTCATCTTTTGGCTCAGTTTCCGAAGGCGCGGTCAGACGAACAGATTAAAGCCGTTGCGGAGAGAAACGGAATTAATTTGAAATGTCTTTCCGACTATCTCTTAGCGCCGTACGAAGGCGCGGAAAAATACGCGGTCATAAATTTTTCGGGGGTAACGTGCGGGGAAGTGAACGGACTGAAAATAGTTCTTGACAGTTAATAATAAAACAGCCGACGGCAAACGCCGTCGGCTGAGTTTTTTAAAAGTTGTTTATCTGTTGCCTAATACCGATACCATGAGATACGATAAAAGAAGCGGGTTTACTCCGTACTTCTTGAAATTCTCTTCTTCGTAGCTGTTGTCAAAAATCTCGTAATCAAACATATCAAGCACCTCCTTGATTTTTGTTATTCTCTTATTTTTACTCTTATAATATCTTTCGTGTCTTATCTTGCGCAGTCTAAAACTACATACGCAATGGGGGAAACCGCAAGGTTCCCGTTGTCGTCTAAATCGTTAAGATTATCGTAAATAAACATATCGAACCTCCCGTTGAAGTAATAAGGCTGTTTAACCTTGATTTCGCAGTTAGTATAGCATGCTGAAAAATGTTAGTCAATAACATTTGGAAAATTTTTCAGATTTTTATTTTTGTTACTTTCTAACACTATTCTATGAAAATACCGATAATTAATGTTAATTCACAAAAAATTTATCGATTAAAAATGTAAATTTTCATTTATCACAAAAAATTAACATTTTTTACATTTCAACGCGCATTATTGTGGATAAACGCATAACTATGCGGCACAGTCCCGCAAAAAATTACCGCCCCCGCAGCATAATTGCCTGAGGGCGGTAAGGTAAGAGGGGGAATTTTGCTATTTCTTTATAATTTCCAGATAGTCTTCGGGGTTTGCGGGCTTGCCGTTTACCGCAACTTCGAAGTGCAGGTGGTCGCCCTGCTTGAACTCGACGCCGGTCGCTTGGGATATTGCGCCGATTTCGTCGCCGCGATTTATCTTGTCGCCGACTTTAAGTCCTTCTTTGACGTCGATAAACTTGTAGGTCGTGGAAACGCCGTTCGCGTGCGAGATAGTGATGTGTCCGCCGAACATGCATGCTTCGGGCGTGGACTGGTAAACGACTTTGGTTACTGTTCCGTCGAGCACGGCGCGCACCTTAGTGCCTGCGGCGCCTTCGAAGTCAAGTCCCTGATGCACGCAGTATCTGTCGAGCGTTTCGTCGTACGAGAACTCGTAGATAACCGAAGCGGTGGGGGATTCGATGGGAAGCAGGAAGTCCGTCGTACTGCCGGAAGGCTTGTCGTCGGGTTTTTCGTCGGGGTCCTTGTCATCGTCGGGATTGGCGGGATTGTTCGTGTCAAGCGACAAGTCGGGGGACTTATGACGGTTTACGGTAAAAATAACCGTAACGGTTACAGCCGCGATTACAAGCAGACAAGCTGCAAGAATCAGATAGTAGAGTAGAATTTTCTTTTTGCTTTTCTTGTTTGAATTATCTTTCATAAAAAACTCCTTCAAAAATGATATTGACATCGGAAAAGATTTTTATTCAGTATCCCCCGAAAATTATAGGAGAGGCAACTTTTACGCCGTTTTCGCGTACGGAAACGTGTAGATTTATTTCCTCGCCGTATAATTTTACGGAATAGGGCAGGTCGGCTTTGCAGTAATAGTTCACGCTGTCGGAAAGTTTTTCCGTGCGTATAACTTTTCCGTTGACGCTTTTCAAAAGCGCGTCCAGATCGATTTCGGAATATTCTGCGCATTCGCCGTTGACGGCGGAAAGCGTAAGCCGCTTTACTGCGGCGTCCGTCTGCGCTTTGACTTCACTGAAATCTTTCGAGGTGTCGCCTGTGAAAAACGCGTAGCTTTCCGCCCCCTTAAAGCAAAGCCGCGCGGGAAGAATTGCAATTGCCGCCAGCACCGCCGCAGCAAGAAAAGTAACCGACAGCAATTTCAAAAGCCGCATTTTTCCGTCCTCTCCCGATATATTACGGGGTACTTATTGACGGTTTTTATTTTTCTTATACGGCAAATTAAAAAAATTTTTAAAACTTTTATTTTTTACAACGTTATTATATATTTGACGCAAATACCGGCACTATGCCTTTTGTTGAGTTTGCAAAATACGACGATACGCATAACCGTATACAATTGCTCGTAGTTAAATGCGGTTTGTCGGTTTTCTGCGTTAATTATGATACGGAAATCTTGTTGGCAGGACGGGGACCGAATGTTGCCTAAATTAACGTAAAACTCGGAAAATTATTTTTTACGGAAATAACCGATAAAATAAAAAAAGCCGCAGCGCGAATTACGGTAGTTCCCATAGGGAATTTTACAACAGAAACAAAATATAAGTATAGCGCACTATACCTTGCGAGCAAGGCACGTGCGCTTAATTATTTTAATTTAAATTGTTTGTTTTATAACAGCGGAAAGATAAACAATAATTTATCTTAATAAAAAATGCGCAAACGGGTTAACCGATCCGTGTAAAAAGTCAAGTAGTGTTATAGAATTTTTTAATATTTAAAAAAATATTGCATTAGTATTAAATACGTGTTATAATATATATGCGCTACAATATAATACGGATACTATAAAGGTTACAATTGGGCATAGTTGTATCCCTGATTCCCTTTATAGTGAGAATTTGTAGCGCAACTTAGAGGATACGCTTTGCGGGAGTTCTTTTTAGGAGCGTCCTTATTTTTTTAAGAAGGAATTCATTATGAAAAGAAAGATACTTATAACATTACTTTTTGTAACGGCAACCGTATGCTGCGCGTTTGGGCTTGCCGCATGCGACCAAACGAAAGCAGACAGGTCCGAGCAGGAAATTAATAATATATCGCAAGCGTATAACGTTGCAACCGAATTGGGCTACGACGGCACCTTGGAGCAGTTTATTACGCTTTTGTGCGGTAAAGACGGTGCGGATGGTGTAGTCGTTAAGAATATAAACAAAACCGCAAACGGTGAACTTATAGTAGAACTTACCGATTCGACACAATTTAATTTGGGTAAAATCAATGGCGAAAACGGCATTGACGGCGTCGGTATTATAAAGGCGGAACTTAACGCAAACGGCGAAGTATTGTTTATCTATTCGGACGGCAGTCAGCAGAATATAGGCAAAATTCCTGACTGCACCCATAAATACGACGATTGGAGCGTTGCGCTTGAAGAAACCTGTACTTCTATAGGGTATAGCTTGCGCACCTGCTCGCTGTGCGGTTATAAAGACTACAAGTTCACCCCTGCAACCGGTCACAGTTTTGTATATACCGCAACTATCGTACAGCCCGACTGCGTTTTGGACGGGGTTAAGCTTTTATCGTGCATAGAGTGCGGTACGGTAAAATCGGAAGCTATTCCCGCCAACGGACATAGGTTTGAAAACGGCGTATGCGGCGATTGCGGGTTAGCCGAATTCAGTCAAGGATTGGAATACACTTTAAATAGTGACGGAACTTATTACATAGTTACGGGTATAGGGACTTGTACCGATACTGAATTAAGAATTCCCGAAGAGTATAACGGGTTACCGGTAAAGGAAGTAAAAGGTTCGGCATTTGTTAATGTTGACGGTATAGTAAGCGT
Source organism: uncultured Christensenella sp. (assembly GCA_910585705.1). GTDB lineage: Bacteria > Bacillota > Clostridia > Christensenellales > Borkfalkiaceae > Coproplasma. The sequence continues at coordinate 72,022 of CAJUER010000002.1, read as the reverse complement.
TAATATACCGCGCACTATAACTTTTATGGGGAGATTTGCGTTCGGTTACTTAAAATCGCTTGAAAAAGTATATTACAATGCTACAAACTGCGTTGATTTGGCGGACTGGGGTGCGGACGTTTTTATGAAGAGCGGTGAAGAAAAAGGGCTTACTGTTATCATAGGTAAAGACGTTGAGCACGTACCTGCAAACTTATTTAACTTTGAGCAGTCAAGCACTGTAAACAATAGCTTTGTAAAACATTTGACGTTTGAAGAGGGGAGCGTCTGTCGCAGTATAGGCAGGAGAGCGTTCTATTATGCGGACATTACAAAACTCGTTTTGCCGGACAGTATAGAAATTATCGGTGACGGCGCATTCAGGGGATGTAAAATTCTTAAAAAAGTAATGCTTGGCAATAACGTTAAGGAAATTGGGGAACAAGCATTCTATTTTTGCAATAATCTTGCTGAAATCAATATACCCGACAGTTTAACCAAGCTTGGTTCTATGTTCGTTAATGACGAAAGCGAAGTTATGGTATATAATGAATACGACGACTGCTTATATCTCGGCAACGAAACTAATCCTTACGTAGTATTAATGGAAATAAAAGTTAATAAGAAAAATTATACTATACATAAAGATACAAAAGTAATTTATGACTATGCGTTTTTATGGAGCGGTATAGAAGAATTAGTAATTCCCGAAGGCGTGGTTACGGTTGGTCGGGCATTCGGCAGCTGTTATAATCTTAAAACTATAAGTATTCCTGCAAGTGTAACTTCTTTCAATGGAACGTTAAACAAGAGTAGAGCATTTGAAAAGTTTATCGTTGCGGAGAATAACCCCGTATATTACTGTAAAAATAACTGTCTGATTGACAGGACTACCAAAACTATTATTGCAGGCTGGGATGCAAGCATTATCCCTTCGGACGGAAGTGTAACTGCAATAGGTGATTATGCTTTCCGCGATTGCAAGTCACAATATTTTACAAATCTCGTTATTCCTGACAATATAACTTATATAGGCAAAGGTGCCTTTTCCGAATGTGATTATCTTGAAAATATAGTTCTTCCACAAAAACTTGAATATCTGGGTAATTTCGCGTTCAGAGATTGTAAAAAGCTTAAAAGTATAACATTACCGGAAGGCATAACCGAGATATATACTCAAACGTTTAAGAATTGCGATAATCTTGAAAGCGTTACCTTCCTCGGCAAAATTACAAATATTGAAAGCGAAGCGTTTTCGTTTTGCGATAGCCTTAAAACTTTCACATTCCCCGAGGGCATTAAGGAAATTAAAGATTTTGTACTTGCTTACTGTTATGCGCTTGAAACCGTAGTAATTCCCTCAGGCGTGGGAAAAATAGATATGAGTGCATTCTATCAGTGTAAAAACTTGAAGATATTGTATAAAGGTAGTGAGGAAGAGTGGAATTCAATAAAAATCATTGACCGTGATACCGTTGAATACACAGTGTACTTTTATACGGAAACGCCTGAACACGGTTGGTTCTATAAAGACGGCGAAATAGTAGTTTGGTAAATTTAATAAATGAACGGTGCGGACGGGTTAATCCCGTCCGCACTTGCTTTCTTTTCATTTGATATTCTATAATGATTGTAAGGTATACAGTAATTTATCATGCATTTATAAAAAAGCGGAGAATTTTAAATATCTTCGATTTTTTATAATCCGTATGGGCAGTCTGCTTTTTCGCGCGGCGGCTTTTAAGATTATTCTATTTATTTGCAGCCGCCGCAGGTCTTGCAGTTTCCGCTGCACTTTTTTGCAGGCTTGCCCGTTGCGGAATAAACTTCTCCGCAGTAACTGCGTTCGGCCGTTTTGCCGCAATCGGGACAGGTTACCGGCTCGTCGAATTTTTTAACCAGCTCTTCGAACTGCTTGCCGCATTTTCGGCATACATACTGTAATACGGGCATTTTACTTTTCCTTTTTGTCCCTGTGTTTTTTCTTTTTCTTTCTTGCCGACGCGCCCATTGCGCTCGACTTTAAAATAACAAGCGCAATCGCTATCGTAAGCACGGCAGTCGCGGCGATAACTATCCAGAACCACAGAGTGGAGGTGTCGCCCTCTTGCGTCTGGAACGGCACGGTCATATTCATTCCCCAAAAACCTGCAATCATCGTAGGTATGGCGAGGATGATGGTTATTATCGTAAGTTTGCGCATTGTGTCGTTCGCGTTGTTCGAAATAACCGAGCCGTACGCGTCCATAGTCACGCTTAAAATGTTTTTGTAAATGTTACAGGTTTCTATCGCCTGCTTTGCTTCGATTATTACGTCCTCGTATAAATCCAGCAACTCTTCGCGCGCCGCCGCGCCCTCCACCTTGTAAAGCTTTTCGTGAACGCGCGAATTGGAGTTCAGTGAGGTGGAAAAGTACACCAGCGAATTCTGCAAATCGAGAAGCTGTATAATTTCGCTGTTGCGCATGGTTCTGCTCATTTCGCCCTGTATGCGCCTCGTCTTGCGGTCAATCTGTTTAAGGCAGTACAAAAATCTTTTTGCGTTGCCGAGCATGAACGAAAGCACGAAATGCAGGGGTCTTTCGGTGAACACCGTCTCGCGCCCCGTAATAAAATCTTTAAGCACGGTATTGCCTTTAAGGCATACGGTAATCACGCACCTTTCGTTATATATAAGCGCAAGGGGCAGGGTGGTGTAGCTGTCGCCGCCTTCGCTTTCCTCTATCAAAGGGCAGTCCACAACGAACATGCTGCAACCGTCGTCAAATTCGGTACGCGCGCGCTCGTTGTCGTCAAGCGCGGCTTTAATCATATCTTCGGGCACGCCCGTAAGCGCGGAAATCCTGTCGCACTCGACGTCGTCCGGGTTAATCATATCCACCCAGCAATTTTTTTCGAAGCCGTCTATCTGGCGCATAGCGCCGCCGCCCGTCATAAAATACTTTACCATAAGCGTTTTTCCTTTTGATTATTGTGTATAAAAAATGCACGGAAAATTCCGTGCATTGCAGACATTGACGATAATCTAACGCTTTGCTTTTGTACGGAATTAATTTCGCTTTTCAAGAATTGAACATTTAATTTGTATATAACTATCCGATTCCATAATTTAATTATATATTATTATATTTTCAAAATCAAGCGTTTGCTAAATTATATGACGATTTTACCTTCGATAAACGCCTCGAAAAACCCTTCGAGATCGTTTCCGCCCGAAATGAAGCAGCCGAACAAATCGTCGCAGGAAGCGATTTTGTATACGTTGCTCTTATAATACTTTTTAAGCCCGGACACAAATTTGTCGTCCCCTATGGACTGGCGAAGAAGGTCGAACATAATCATACCCTTGTTATAAGCTATGTTCGAGTATTCGTATTCGCTTGAAAACTGGCTTAAATTGCGGTTCATACTCGTGTCCGTTTCGCCGAAGATCTGGTTATATACGGAATAGAACGCGCGGTATGCTTTGGTCGCCGAACCGACGAGTCCCAGACGGGTAAATGCGTAATCAGGATGGCTTTCGAAGAACATTACGCTGCTGTATTCCGCAAGCCCCTCGTCCTGCCAACCGCAGTTAAGCTGGTCGCTTCCCACCATTGCGTACCACCATTGATGAGCGTTCTCGTGCACTATTGTGTAAATGCCTTCGTCGCTCTTCAAATCGTCGGAAATCATAGTGAGCGCGGGATATTCCATACCGCCGTAGCAGAATCCCGTCTGCACTACGGAAAGCGTCGGGTAGACGTAGCCGCCGAAAGTTTCGGAAAAGTATTCCACGCTTTCGCACGCCGCCGCAAGCGATTTTTGCGCGTTGTCGTCCGAATAATAGTAATAGTTGATTTCAACGCCGTTCACGCTGCCGGAAACAACTTGGAATTTATCCGAAAGTACTAACGCAAAGTCGCGCGCGTTTTCAAGCGAGTAGCTGCACTTTTTTCTTTCGGACGCAGTCGATTCGGTCACGAGCTTTCCGCTCGCCGCCGAAGAATATTGCGCGGGCATTTCTATGGTAACATTGTAATTTGCGCACTCGGATACGAAGGGGTCGCCGCAATGGTAGTAGGGCGCTTCTATGAATCCTTCCTTAGTGTACGCACAAAGTATGGGGTAGAAATTGCCGAGATTTACGGCGTTTTTGGTCACGCCCGTGCGGTGATTGATTTTCGCAAGCGTCAACTTATAATTTATTTTAAGCTTCACGCTCTGTTCGGGATATACGGGCTGGGTAAGCGTAACGCTCAAAATGTTTTCGTCCTCGCCCGTTACGTTCCAGTTGGCGCAGTTTTCCACGCTTTCGACCGACATCGAGCCGTAGCTCTTGCCGTCGTAGAACGCGCGCGCTTCGTACGAGGAGGATACGGGCTTGTGCAAAGCGTTTTCCCTAAATGCGTTTCCGTACAGGTTGAATTTCAACTCGGTAAACTCGTTGTCCGTCGAGTTGTAGTAGGTAAAATCCACCGCGCCCGTAAGGGTGCGGGTTTCGCTGTCGTAGCTTGCGAAAATTTCGTACTCGCTGACTTTTGCGCTTTTTTTCTTACAGCCGGCAAAGCTGAACACAGCGACTGCGGCGCAGATAATCAGTAAAAGCGATACAATTCTCTTTTTCACGGTTACACCTCTATAATATACTGAAAATATTGTATGTCCGTCCTTTGCGTAATATGTTTTCACATTTTTTTTGCGCGCGCAATAAAATGAAAGTATGGTCTTATGCGTTGCCGCCGACAAAAGTTTAAAAGATATAAAGTCCCTGCCGCGCTGCGATATTGCGGTTTTCGGTTTTAACGGTCTGGGCGAAGTGGATTATGAAAACGAGCTGAAAGGTCTGACCGACAAGTTCGAGGACGCGGCGCGCCTTTCCAAATCGGCGGAGTGCGGAGTGCTTACGGGCTGTAAAACAATCAGTCGCGGAATGGTCAGGAAGTCCGTCGCCGCCGCAGACAAGGGCAAACTTCTGGGTATATCGGATATGAACTATGTGTTCGACGGCGACGACTATAAAAGCGGCGCGGGGCTGGGGGTTTACACGCTCGGCGGATATAAAATAGGGCTGTGCATAGAAAACGACCTGCTTTTCCCGGAAAGCGTCAAGGCTATGTCGCTCTGCGGCTGTAACGCGATAGTCGCTTTTGCGGAGGAACTGAAAGACAATATTCCGCCACTTTTGATACGCTCGTATTCTTATCTGTACGGCGTGCCGATAATTCTCTGTGCGGGCAACACCGCATGCTATGCGGAAGTTTCGGGAGAAATCGCAACTTCCGTGCAAAGTTATGCGCTGTACGACGTAAATCTGCGCAACCGCTACCGCGTGGTTACTACGCGGATAAAGGGGATGAGCGCAGAGCTTAAAGAGGACTATTGATAATAAGCCTTGTCTAAACAACGTCACGGGGGCGTGACGGTTGAAAGACCGCGCCCCCGTTTTTTAAATTTTTATATTGTCCGCTTTTAACGCTTGAAATTTTTCAAACTTTTTGCTATAATATCTGCTGTATAAACACGTTTGGGCGGAGGCGGAGAAAAACTTTATGTTGAGTATGACGGGCTACGGCAGGGGCGAATATAAGAACGGCGGCATAGAGCTGATTGTGGAAATAAAAACGGTGAACAACCGCTATCTCGACGTGAACGTCAAAGCGCCGCGAATTTTTATCGCCTGCGAAGAGGTTATACGCGGCATTGTGCGCGAAAAGCTCACGCGCGGACATGCGGACGTTTTCATTTCTCTTTCGGACAAGCGTGAAAAACAGCGCACTTTATACCTTGACGAGGGAACGGCTAAGGCTTACGCGGACGCCGCCCGACGCATAAAAAAACTTTTTCCGGACGCGGCGGACGATTTTTCGGTGACATCCGTTCTGCGCTATCCCGAAGTTATAAGGACGGAAGAGGCTGGCGCGGCGGACGACGAATGCGTGTCGGCGCTTAAAACCGCGTTAAATACCGCGCTTGAAAACCTGAACGCGATGCGCCTCAACGAAGGCGGAAAATTGCAGGCGGACATGCTTTCGAGAATGGACACCATTGCAAAGCTCGTCGGCGAGGTTGAAAAACGCGCACCGCTCGTTACGGAAAATTACAGGTTGAAACTCGAAGCGAAGATGAAGAAAATTCTCGGAGATACGGAAGTGGACGAGGGCAGGCTTTTAACCGAAGTTGCGCTGTTTGCAGATAAAAGCAATATCGACGAAGAGATTACGCGCCTTCATTCCCACATACAGCAGTTCGGCGAAATCTGCCGCGAAACGCTTGTCGGCAGAAAGCTCGATTTCCTCGTTCAGGAATTTAACCGCGAAACGAACACGATTTGTTCTAAGTCGAACGACTTAGAGGTGACGAGGCTGGGGCTTGCGCTTAAAAACGAAATCGAAAAGGTGCGCGAACAAGTTCAGAACGTGGAATAACATATGAAAAATTTACTTATAGTTTTGTCGGGACCTTCGGGCGTAGGCAAAGGCACGATTGTAAACAGGCTTCTGTCTTCGGGCGGATTTTCGCTCAGCGTTTCCTGCACTACCCGCGCCCCGCGCGAGGGGGAAAGCGAAGGCGTTTCTTACTTTTTCACGGACAGGCAGACCTTTGAAAAACGGATAAGCGAGGGCGGCTTTCTGGAATATTCCGAGCATTTCGGAAATTACTACGGAACGCCTAAGGACTTCGTCTACGAAAAGCTTAAATACAGCGACGTGATTTTGGAAATAGAGGTGGACGGTGCGTTACAGGTAAAACGCGCCCGCCCCGAAGCACTGCTTATAATGATCGCCCCGCCGAACGAGGGAGAGCTTATATCCCGCCTCGAAAAGCGCGGAAGCGAAAGCAAGGAAAAAATCCGCGAGCGCGTGAAGAGAATGGATTACGAACTTTCGAAGAAAAATCTTTACGACTATACTGTGGTCAACGACGACCTCGAAGAAGCCGTGAAAGAAATAAGGAATATAATAAATTCCGCAAAAGCAAATAGCTAAAAGAAAAAAAGTTTATAATATAAAAAAAGGAGAGCAATATGATAAATCAACCTTCGGTGGATCTTTTGATCGACAGGCTCGGTACGGACGAACAGCCTGCTTCGCGTTACTGCCTCTGCGTTGTGGCGGCAAAGCGCGCAAGACAAATTCTCGAAAAGCACGCGGCTTCCGGCGCAAGCCCCGACGAGTATCTGAAAGAAATTTCGGAAGCGTGCAAGGAAATTGCCGACGGCAAAATCAAGTATTCCAAAGACTGATTTTACCTAATTTCATATGAAAAAAATCGCTGCGGCTTCTTTGGGGTCGCAGCGAAAAAAATATCCGTTATGTTTGCGCAGGTTATAGTTGACATAGCCCACAGTCAGGTGGACAAAATATTCGAATACTCCTGCCCCGACTCGCTTTGCGTCGGCAGCAGAGTAAAAGTGCCCTTCGGCGGAAGGGTGATAGACGGCTTCGTCATAGGCGTAAGCCGAACTTCGTCATACCCTGCGGAAAAAGTAAAGCCGATTTGTTCGGCGTTCGACGAAGCGCCAGCGCTCGTGCCGGAATGCACCTCGCTTATGTACTCGATATGTTCGCGCTACCGCGTGCCGAAAGCCGTCGCTTTGCGCCTTTTCGTGCCGTCCGAAATGCGGCTTGGGAAAGTGCGCGAAGCGTTTAAAAATTATGCGGTTTACGTCGGCGGGGTAAAACTTTCGGCTTCGGCAAAAAAACAAGCTGAGGCGTTGGAAGCGCTTAAACTCGAGGGCGAGTGCGACTATACTTCGCTGTGCGCAAGGTTCGGGCGGGGCGCAGTGAACGCGGTCATAGAAAAGGGCGGCGCGAGGCTTGAAAAACGCAAAGCGGTGAGAAGTCCGTTTTCGGGGTTGCCCGCCGGTGCGGAGGAGAGGGTTCTCACTCCCGCACAGCAAGCCGCGCTCGATGAAATAGAACGCTCGGACAAGCGCGTGCATTTGATTCACGGCGTTACGGGTAGCGGCAAAACGGAAATATATCTGAACGTAATTGCGCGTGAAATCGCAAGGGGCAGAACGGCAATTTTTCTCGTTCCCGAAATATCCCTGACGCCGCAAATGCTTTCACAGCTTAGAAGCCGTTTCGGCGGCGCGGCGGCAATACTTCACAGCGGACTGTCCGCAGGGGAGCGGTTCGACGAATGGTGGAGATTGCGCTCGGGCGAGGCGAAAATAGCAATCGGCGCAAGGAGCGCGGTTTTCGCTCCGCTTGAAAATATCGGCGCGATTATTATCGACGAGGAGCACGACTCTTCGTATTTAAGCGAATCCGCTCCGAGATACTCCACTATCGAAATTGCAAAAATGCGTGCTGAATATAACGGCGCGAAGCTCGTTCTGGGCAGCGCCACGCCGTCGGTGGAAACTTATGTAAAAGCGACGGAAGGTGAGTACGGGCTTATAAAATTGCCCGAACGTATAAACAAAAGACCTCTGCCCGAAATAATAATCGCGGATATGCGCAGGGAGGTCAAGCGCGGCAACAATACGGCTTTTTCTAAAGCCCTGCGCGACGAGCTGGACGAGACGCTTAAATGCGGAAACCAGGCAATAATATTTTTGAACAGGCGCGGATATTCGCGCACGGTTATGTGCCGCGACTGCGGCTACGTCGCCAAATGCGAAAACTGCGACGTTACGCTCACTTACCACAGCGAAGAAAACTGCCTGAAATGCCACTACTGCGGCGCGAAATATCATATGCTGACCGCCTGTCCCGAATGCGACGGAAGGCACGTTCTTTACAGCGGCACGGGCACGCAGAAGGTAGTCTCCGATTTGAAAACGCTTTTCCCTTCGGCGCGCATTTTGAGAATGGATAACGACACCGTTTCGGGTAAGGACGGGCATTACAATATCTTGAAGAAATTCGCTGCAAAGCAAGCGGATATCCTTGTGGGAACTCAGATGATTGCAAAGGGGCACGACTTCCCTTCGGTTACGCTCGTCGGAATTATGGACGCCGATATGAGTTTGCACTTTTCCGATTACAGAAGCGGAGAGCGGACTTTTCAGCTCATAACGCAGGTTTCCGGCAGAAGCGGCAGGGCAGGCGATAAAGGTAAAGTGGTTTTGCAGACCTGCTCGCCCGAAGATTATATTTTGAGATACGCAGTCGCTTACGACTACGACGGGTTTTTCAAAAACGAAATAGCGCTGCGCAAAGCTACGGGCTTTCCTCCGTACTCGCTTATTTGCAGAATAATGGTAACTTCTGAGGACGGCGCGGCGGCGCTCGAAGCGCTTAAAGGCGTTTACTTTGCTGTGGAAGAGTTGCGCGCAAAGTTCCCCGACGAGTTCATATTCTTGAACAAAATGCACTCGCCCATAAAAAAAATTCAGGGCAAGATGCGCTATCAGGTTTTAATGCGCCTTGCTTCGGGTAAGGTTCTTGAAAAAATTTACGACGCGGCGGTGGCGCACTCTTCGGACGGCGTGCTCGTCTACGTTGAGGAAAACCCCGTAAACCTCTCGTGAGGGTTTGCGTTATAAGGAGAAAGTTATGGCAAAAAGATACGTCGTCCAGACGGGCGACCCCGTTTTAAGAGAAAACTGCACGGAGGTGAAATCTTTCAACGCGGAGCTTTGGAACTTGCTTGCGGATATGAAGGAGACCGTGCGCGCGGAGTCGGGCGCAGGGCTTGCCGCGCCGCAGATAGGAGTTGCAAAACGCGTAGTCGTAATAGACGTGGAGGAAGGGTTTTTCGAGCTGGTAAACCCCGTCATAGTTTCCTTTAAGGGCAAGCAGACGGGCGCGGAAGGTTGCCTTTCGGTCAAGGGCAAGCAGGGCACGGTTACCCGTCCTATGAAGGTCAAAGCCGAATACCGCGACAGATTCGGCAAAAAACACAAGCTGACGGCTGAGGGATTTTTTGCCCGCGCCGTCTGTCACGAACTCGACCATCTGGACGGCAGACTTTACACGGACATCGCCGAAGAGGTCTACGACTTGCCTGCGGAGGATTTATGAAAATAATTTTTGCCGGATCGCCGGCGTTCGCAATTCCCGCGTTGAACGCTCTTTATGAAAGCGGCGAGGATATAGTCGCGGTAATAACCCAGCCGGACAAGCCTGTCGGCAGAAAAAGAATACTGACGCCTACGCCCGTAAAGGAGCGCGCGCGCCTTTTAAACATTCCCGTGTACGACTTTCAAAGACTGCGCGACAACGTTCAAACGGTCAAAGAGATCGGTGCGGAGCTTATGATAACCTGCGCTTACGGGCAGTTGCTGACGCAGGACATACTCGACTGTTTTGAAAAAGGCGTGTGGAATTTGCACGCTTCCCTTCTTCCCGAGCTTCGCGGCGCTTCGCCCGTACAGTCGGCAATACTCGGCGGTAAAACCCATACGGGCATAACTGTTATGAAAACCGAACTTTCTTTGGACACGGGCGATATGCTTTGCGTGAAGAGGCTTGAAATAGGCGACAGTACCTACGGCGAGTTGGAGGAGCGTCTTTCGTATCTTGCGGCGGAAGCGGCGGTGGAAGCGCTCGGTTATATAGAAAGCGGAAACGCGCAGCTTCTGGTTCAGGACGAAGCCGCAGCTACGTACTGCAAAAAGATAAACAAAGAGGACGGGAAAATAAATTTCGCAAATTCGGCGGAGGATATATGCCGCCTTATCCGCGCAATGAACCCCAACCCCGTAGCTTACTGTATGCAGAACGGAAATATTTTAAACGTTCTGCGCGCAGACGTCTGCGATTGCACGGAGACGGTTTGCGAAAATTACGGCACGGTAATATGTGCGGACAAGCGTGGAATTAAAGTTGCGTGCAAGGACGGCGCGGTGCGAATTACCGAGCTTATTCCCGCAGGCGGCAAAAAAATGTCCGCCGCAGATTATGTGAACGGCAGAAAGATAAAGGCGGGGGACAAACTTGACTAACCCCTTGACCGACCCGTATCTCGTATTATCCAAAGTATATCAGGACGGCAAATATCTTAAACAGTCGCTTGCGGAAACGCCGATAGAATTTTTAAACAAACCGCGCACGGTTAAAATCTGCTACGGCGTGCTCGAAAAAGATTCGTACCTCTCCGAGATAATTTCACACAACGCGCAAAAGCCTCCGAAGTCTGCTATAAGGCTGATTCTTAAAATTGCGCTGTACATGCTGGAATTTATGGATAAGCATGGATATATGGTTGTGGACAATGCGGTGACGCTTGTAAAAAAGCTCGGCAAAGACGGAGCTTCGGGTTTTGTCAACGCCTTTCTGCGCTCATATTCCCTTCCGCCCGCGCCGAAGAACGCGGATGAAAAAATCGCGTTTGAAACAAGCTCTCCGCTGTGGCTTGTAAGAAAACTTAAAAGAAGCTATAAATCGGAAGCGGCGGAAATACTGTCCGCCCCCTCGCACGGGGTGTGCGTGCGCTTTGTACACGGCGCGGAAAATTATCTTGACAGACCGCACGAGATTACGCCTTTCGAAAACGTTTATATTTTCAAAAATTTTACTCGCGATATGAATTTCGAAAACGGAAGCTATACCTTCCAGTCGGTCGGCTCGGTTGCGATATGCGCTACGGTCAAACCCTGTCCGAAGTTGCTTGACGCGTGCGCTGCGCCCGGAGGGAAGTCCGTGCTTTTATCTTCGAAGTGCGGCGAAGTGCACTCTTGCGAAATTCATGAGCACCGCCTCGCGTTGATAGAAGCTTACAAGCAAAGAATGGGCGTAAAAAACTTAACGGCGCGCCTTGCCGATTCGTCGGAGTTTATCCCCGAATACGAGGGCGCTTTCGACGCCGTTTTATGCGACGCACCCTGTTCGGGTACGGGCGTTATAAACGAAAATCCCGACATCAAACTTTTCAGAAAGGAAGAGGATATTGCCGAGCTTTCCGCGCTTCAGCTTAAAATTTTAAACAACTGTTCGCGGTATCTGAAAAGCGGTGGAAGGCTGTACTATTCCACCTGCTCGGTTCTTCCCGAAGAAAACGACAGCGTGGTCTATAACTTTCTTCAATCGGTAAACGGTTTTAAGCTGTGCGAAGCCGTAAGCCCTTTGCCCCACCGTAAAACAAAGTTCGGCTTGCAGTTTCTGCCGCACATATCTCTCGGCGCGGGCTTCTTTATCTCCGTACTGGAAAAGCAATAACGATGAAAAAAATTTTACAGGACCTTAATTTGTCCGAGCTGGAAAACTTAATACTTTCGTCGGGCGAAAAAAAGTTCCGCGCAAAACAGCTTTACGACGGACTTATGCGCGGCAAAAGCATTTCGGAAATAAATATTTCTCCGTCGCTTAGAACCGCGCTTTTAAACGAGTACGAGGACGAGCCTCTGAAAATAATCAAAACGCTTTCCTCTGCGGACGGCACGGAAAAATATTTAATGCGGCTTGCCGACGGCAACATAATAGAAAGCGTTTTTATGCGCTACGACTACGGCAATACGCAGTGCGTTTCCACTCAGGTCGGCTGCCGTATGGGTTGCAAGTTCTGTGCAAGCACGCTCGGCGGACTTGTGCGAAATCTGACGGCAGGCGAAATTCTTGCCGAAGTCCTTGCCGTCAACGCCTTGCACGGCGGAGGTACGGGCGCAAAAAGGGCGGTCACCAACATCGTCTTAATGGGTAGCGGCGAACCGCTGGACAACTACTGCAACGTTGTGAAATTTCTACGCAATGTATCTGCGGAAGGGGGCTTGAACGTTTCGCCGCGCAATATATCCCTTTCAACCTGCGGACTGGTTAATAAAATTTACGAACTTGCCGAAGAGGGGCTGCCCGTGAATTTAACCATATCTCTTCACCAGACTACGGACGAGAGACGCGCGCGGACTATGCCGATAGCCAAAAAATATTCCATTGCCGAAATTTTAAAGGCTTGCGCGCACTACTTCGAAAAGACGGGCAGAAGATACATTTTCGAGTATTCGCTCATTTCGGGCGAGAACTGCGACAGGGAACACGCCGACGGACTGATTGCGCTTTTGAAGGGCAAGCCCTGTCACGTCAACCTGATACGCCTGAACGAAGTTGAAGAGAGGGGGCTTAAAACGGTTACCGAAAAACAGGCTTATACTTTTCTCGGGTATCTTGAAAATGGCGGGCTTTCCGCAACTTTGCGGAAAAGTATGGGCAACGATATAGCCGGCGCGTGCGGACAGCTTCGCGCGGGATTTCTTCGCGGCGAAGACTAAAACGCCGAGAGACAAACAAAACTTTTTTACGAGAAAGGAGAACAATATGCAAACCAAAATTGCGCCTTCCATACTTTCAGCCGATTTTTCGGTTATGGGTGAAACGGTTAAAAAATTAGAGGCGTGCGGCGCGGACTTAATCCACTGCGACGTTATGGACGGCAGCTTCGTCGATCCCATCACGTTCGGGGGGCAGATGATTAAAAATATCCGTCCGCTCACAAAGCTTCCGCTTGACGCGCATCTTATGATTGAGCACCCCAAAACCCAGATAAAATTTTTTGCGGAAGCCGGCGCGGATATAATTACCGTGCATTATAAGGCGTGCAAAAAAATTTCCGACACCTATTTGGAGGAAACGCTTAAACTCATAAAATCCTACGGTTTGAAGTGCGGCGCGGTGGTCAATCCCGACGTGCCTGTGGAAAATATTTTTCCCGTGTTTCCGCTCTGCGATATGGTGCTTTTAATGTCGGTATATCCCGGCTACGGCGGGCAGAAGTTCATACCCGAAGTGCTTGACAAAATCGAAAAGGCGCGCGAGTATGCGAAGTTTATCGGCAGACCCGAAATGGATATAGAAATCGACGGCGGCGTCACGCTTGACAACGCGGCGCAAATCCGTGTGGCGGGCGCGAACGTTCTGGTTGCAGGCTCTGCGGTGTTCAACGCGCCCGATATGTCGGCGGCAATCGACGGGTTGAGGAAATGAGGGGAATACTCTTACTCAACGGCGAACCTTTCCTTGAAGAAATAGACGACTGCGGCGCGCTGGTCGTATGCTGCGACGGGGCGTATAAGTGGGCGAAGGGCAGACTGCGCATAGATATGAACGTGGGCGACTTTGACAGTCTGGACGAGGTTCCTTGTCCGCCGCCTGCGGAAATATACCCTGCGGAAAAAAATTTCACGGACGGAGAAATCGCTCTCGAAAAACTTTTGAAGTCGGGTGCGGACGAAATTGAAATTTACGGCGGAGGCGGCGGGCGCGACGACCACTTTTTCGGCAATCTTCACCTTTTGTACAGTGCACACAAACACGGCGCGAAGTGTAAAATGATTACCGCGAAGTCGGTTATTTTTGCCGCAGAAGGCAGGATAGCGCTCGGCGAATATGCGGGCAGTACAATCTCCGTGTTACCCTTCGGCGCGGCTTTGCATATAATGGAAAGTACAGGGCTGAAATATTCCTATCCCGAAAAATTAAGCTACGGCGAATGTCGCGGAATTTCAAACATAGTTGAAAGCCGCTCGGCGTTTCTTTCGGTGAAAGGCGTCGCCCTCGTCATTATAAACAGAGGTGAGGTATGACCATTATCTGCGTAAAGCCGCCTAAACCCGTAAGGTTTATTTTAAGGCGGTTTGTCCGCAAATGAGAAAAAAATGAAGTACATAGATTTACATTGCGATACGCTTACGGTTTGCAGGGACAAGGGCTTGCGGCTTAAAGACTGCGGCTTGCAAACGGATTTCACAAAGCTCAAAAAATCACGCTGTGCCGCACAGTGCTTTGCCGTGTTTACGGAAGGCGGCGCGGCGGAAAAGTTCGGGGACTATATGGCTTTCTACTGCGGGCAAACGCAGATAAACGACGGACTTGTAAAACCCGTGCTCGGTTATTCCGATTTGGAAAGCTGTATTCGCGGCGAAAATACGGGCGCTATCCTTACTGTGGAAAACCTCGCTTTTATCGGCAAGGACATATCCCGCCTCGATAAGCTGAGAGACGGGGGAGTGAGAATGGCTTCGCTTGTCTGGAACTATGAAAACGAGCTTGCATATCCCAACCTTAAATTTGAGGACGGCGTTCCTCTGTTTGCGGAAAGGGAAAACAGAGGGCTGAAAAAACTCGGTGCGGAAGCGGTCGAAAAGCTGGACTTTCTTAAAATAATTGTGGATATTTCCCACCTTTCCGACGGCGGAGCGGAAGAAATTTTAAAGGGGCGTACCGTTCCCGTAGTTGCCAGCCACTCGAACGCGGCAGGCGTTTGCGGGGTTTGCCGCAACCTGACGGACGGACTTATTCGTAAAATTTCCGACTGCGGCGGAGTGGTCGGAGTAAATTTCTGCGTTGATTTTCTCGGCGGCGACGGCGGAAGAAAAATGCTGTTAAAACATATACGCCATATTATAAACGTCGGCGGAGAGGACGTAATCGCGCTCGGAAGCGACTTTGACGGCATACCCGAAAATCCCGATTTAAAGGACTGCACGGCAATGCCGGAACTTTTCGATTTTCTGTCTTCTCACGGCGTGGGCGGTGCGGTTGCGGAAAAGCTCGCCTATAAAAATTTCGCACGCGTTTTTAAGGACGTCTGCGGATAACTGCAAAATTAAAGAACGGCAGGTGAAAAATTTTTCACTTGCCATTTTTTTTCGTCTGTGATACAATGTGCTTATGAAAGCAAAACTTACGGCACTTATTTTGTCGCTTGCTGTAACGGCGGCGTGCATACCTTTTATTTCCGGCTGCAAGTACAGCACGGACTATACGCTGAACGCGGGCGAGGACGGCGAAAAGTATTACACTTTAAGGGTTTCGGGCTTTTCCAATAAGCTCAAAGGCACGTTTGAAATTCCCGAATACTACGGCGAGGGCGACGACCGCGCACCCGTTAAAGAAATTGCGCAGGAAGGTCTTGCGAATACCGGCATAACAAAACTTATAATCCCCAAAACGGTCGAGGTCATAGGCTTAGCCGCGTTTGCTTACAATTATTCATTAAAGGAAGTGAGCTTCGCGGAAGGCAGTACGCTCGGCGTGATCCCTCGCGGCGCGTTCGGTTACTGCACGGCTTTGACGCAAATAAACGTTCCCGAGACCGTAACGAATATCGACGCGTTGGCATTTGTGAACTGCCAGAGGCTTGCCGAATTGGATTTTTCCGAAAACCTTAAAACGATAGGCGACTGCGCCTTCGAGGGGTGCTCCGCGCTTGAAAGCGTAAGCTTTCCCGAAACGCTCGAAAAAATCGGGAATATGGCTTTTTACAAGTCGGGTTTGACGGAAGTTACCGTGCCCGACGGCGTGCGTGACGTTGAAAAGACGGAAACGGACGGAGACGGAAAGCCCGTTACGGTAACCGAGTACGGTTTGGGCTACGCGGCGTTTCACTCCTGCGAAAAACTTTTGAAAGCGTCGGTCGGAAGCGGCATAACGGTACTGCGCTCGGGCGTGTTCGGATATTGTACCGCGTTAAAGGAAGTGCGCCTTACGCCAAGTCTTAAAAAGATCGAGGGCGCGTATTTTATCGACGGAAAGCTGGAATGCGGACACGCTTTCCATAACGACAAAGCTTTGGAAGACGTTTACTTTGACGGAGGCAAAGCTCAGTGGGAAGCTATCGAAAAGGTTATGGACAGCGTAACCGTACAGATGGCGACTTACGACAATTCGGCTTTGACCCGCGCAACGATTCATTACGCGCAGTAAGGGTAAGCGGTTAATATAATAAGTAAAATAAAAAAGTGTGCGGTAAAACACGCACACTTTTTCGTTGCAAATTTTTAAATTTTACGCTCTTTCAACGGATTTAAGGCATCTCGTGCAAACGTAATCCGTAACGGTTTTACCGTCCTTAACGTACGAAACTTTCTGAACGTTTGCTTTAAACGTTCTTCTCGTTCTTCTTTTGGAATGGCTTACGTTGTTGCCCGTCGTCTGTCCTTTTCCGCAAACGCTGCATACTCTCGACATATATCACACCTCCGCAGGGATTTTTACGAATAATAAAGCCGTTTGAAAAACGACTGTAAATAATATAACACGCACCCGGTAAAAAATCAATCAATTTCGCCGTAAAAGATTAATTTTTTTTATTATTTACAAAATAATTTTTAAGAAAGCCTTATTAGCGGACAAAAATTTATCAAATATTCTTGCAAAAAGCCTTAAAATGGTATACAATACTAATCGGACGGTAGAGTTATGTCAGTAAATACAAGCAACGTATACGGTAAAATTTCAATATCCGACGCGGCCATCGCAAAGGTGGCTAAAAATGCTGCTCTCGAATGTTACGGCATAGTTGAAACGGTTTCGCGCCGTTTCACCGATTCTCTTTCCGAGCTGTTGAAAAAACAACCCGGCGGACGCGGCATAAAGGTCGTGACTTCGGGCGACAGAATTTTCATCGACGTTTACGTCATAATAAAGTACGGCGTGTCCATCAACGCCGTTGCGGAGTCCTTGAAAGAGGGCGTAAAATACAAGGTTGAAAAATTTACGGGAATGATCGTTGATACGGTCAACGTAAATATTATAGGCGTAAAACTTTAATTAGCCGTGCTTTTTATGTAAGCGCGGCTAAAATTCGTTTCTTAAACGTCTGTCTTGTATAATAAAATATAACACAGAGGGCGCGTAAAAGCGCTTTGCGCCTTACGGCGTAATCCCACAAAAGATACTTACGGATTTTAGGAGTAATATGCAAAAAACGATTAACAGCACCGAATTCCGCAAAATGGTTGCAAGCGGTGCCAGAATGCTTGAAATAAACAGGGCGAAAGTCGATTCGCTTAACGTCTTCCCCGTACCCGACGGAGACACGGGTACGAATATGTCGCTTACCATGCAGTCGGCGATAAAGGAGATGAACGCCTGCTCGTCAAACCGTTTTCAGGAAATATGCGACGCCGTTGCAAAGGGCGCGCTTAAAGGCGCAAGGGGAAACTCGGGCGTTATATCTTCACAGATTTTCAGGGGTATATGCTCCGTTTTAAAGGACACGAAGGACAGCTTCGATACCAAGACGTTCGCCAAAGCTATGGAAGCGGGCACAAAGGTGGCTTACTCCGCAGTGTCCATACCGAAGGAAGGAACGATTCTCACCGTAGTAAGACTTATGAGCGAGTCGGCTTCCAAGCTTGCAAGCAAAAATAAGGATTTCGTCGATTTTTTCAACGCACTTATCGCTGTCGGCGACGAAGCTCTCGCTCAGACTCCCGAACTTCTTCCCGTGCTTAAAAAGGCGGGAGTGGTAGACTCGGGCGGAGTCGGACTTATGACTATAATGCGCGGCTTCCTTGCGGCAATCACCGGCGAGGAGATCGACGCCGATTCCATACCCACCGAAGCGAGCGATTCGGGCAAGAGCGACGAGGCGGCTTTCGGCGACAACTCGGATATTATCAATCTCGATCTGGGCGATATAGAATTTGCTTACTGTACGGAATTTTTCATAATACACTTAAAGCAGATGACTACGCTTGCGGATATTGATAAGCTTAAAGAAAAGCTTATGAGTATAGGCGACTCGGTCATTTGTATCGGCGATTTGGAACTTGTCAAGGTCCACGTTCACACGAATACGCCTGGCATCGCGCTTTCCTACGCGCTCGAACTGGGCGAGCTGGACAGACTTAAAATCGAAAACATGCTCGAAGAAAACCGTGCGCTCAAAGCCAAGCTCGAAGCAGAAAAGAAGGAAATGGGAATGCTTGCAATCTGCGCGGGCAAGGGACTCGAAGAAATTTTCAAGGACCTTATGTGCGACAGAGTTATAGAGGGCGGACAGACCATGAACCCCTCCGCGCAGGACATTGCGGACGCCGTTCAGAAGATAAACGCCTCCAACGTATTCGTGTTCCCCAACAACTCGAATGTAATTCTTGCGGCGGAACAGGCTAAGGCGCTCGTGAACAACCGCACCATTCACGTTATACCCACCAAAAACGTTCCGCAGGGCTTTGCCGCCGCGCTTTCGTTCAATCCCGAAGAATCCGTTTCGGAAAACAAGACGAATATGATTCACGCGATAGACAACGTTGCGTCGGGTCAGGTGACTTACGCGGTGCGCAACACCACGATGAACGGCTTCAAGCTCAAAGAGGGCGACATAATCGGACTTGACAACAAGCGCATACTTGCCAAAGGCGATAACGTGGAGGAAACCACGCTCAAACTTATAAAGGCGCTTAAAAACGACGAGCACGAAATGATAACGCTTTACTACGGCGAAGGCGTAACGGAGGAGCAAGCCGCCGCGCTTGTGGAAAAGATAGGCGAAGCCTTCCCCGACTGCGAAGCGGACTGCCATTTCGGCGGTCAGCCCGTATATTACTATATGGTATCTTTGGAATAACGGCGGAAGTACCGCGAACGCAAATAAAATAAAACGGAAGGGAGGCGGCGAACCTCCCTTTATTTCCGCCGTTTTCGGCGGAAGCGGAAAACAAGATGAAATTGACTTCGTTAAAATTCGTTTCCGAAAAGCGTGAAAAGGATTTCAATAAACTCAATATTTATACTGCGGAAGAGCTGTGCCGCCATTTTCCGCGCGACTACCTTGATTTGACGCGCGTTTCGCTCCTCCGCGACGCATATCATAACGATTTGATTTTAACCAAAGCCGAAGTGCTCAACGTGGAAGTCAACCGCTATGCGCGCCGCCCTTACGTTAAAGCGTTTTGCCGTCAGGGCGGTTACGCGTTTACGGCGATTTGGTTCAACCAGCTTTACGTCGCGCAGAAGCTGAGCGCGGGAGAATATCTTTTTTACGGCAGGGTGCAGAACAAGTACGGTATGGGTTGCAGTATGAACAACCCCTCGTTCGAGCGCGCCGAAAGGAACGCCAACCTCAAAGGGCTTATTCCCGTTTACTCGCTTTCGGGAGGGCTTACTCAGGGCGTGGTGCGATATGCGATAAGGCAGGCGCTTGCAAAAATTTCAGTCGCAAGCGTTATTCCGCAGTCGTTACAGCGCAAATATTCGCTAATGCCGTTGAAAGAAGCGTACAGGAAGGTTCACGACCCGCAGAACAGGGACGATATAATAAAAGGCTCGGCAAGGGTCGCGCTGGAAGAATATTTTATTCTCATTTCGGCGTTCAAGGTAATTAAGGGCGGCAGAGACGACGCCCGCCTCAATCACTATTCGGTAACCCGTTCCGAAGTGGACGAGTTTATTTCGCGCTTTCCGTTTTCGTTCACTGACGGACAGAACGCGGCGGTAAACGATATATTCGAAAACATACGCTCGCCGCACGCAATGAACAGGCTTTTGCAGGGCGACGTGGGAAGCGGAAAAACCGCCGTAGCGCTTGCAGGCATTTTTATGGCGGTAAAGTCGGGCTGGCAGGCGGCTATGATTGCGCCCACTGAGGTGCTTGCACGTCAGAACGCCGCTTTAATACAAAAATATTTTCCCGACTACTCCGTCGCCGCGCTTACGGGGTCAACCCCGACTGCGGAAAAAAGGCAAATCAAGCGCGCGCTTTCTGCGGGTGAAATAAGCATAGTCTGCGGAACGCACGCCGTAATTCAGGGCGACGTTTCATTCAAAAAACTTGCTTTCGTGGTGTGCGACGAACAGCACCGTTTCGGCGTTGCGCAGCGTTCCTCGCTCACGGAAAAGGGCGAGGGGTGCGACGTTCTCATTATGTCGGCTACGCCCATTCCCCGCACATTGTCGTTGATATTCTACGGCGATCTCGACGTAACCACCATAAAGGACAAGCCCAAAACCAGACAGGAAATAACCACCTCAATCGTGCTTCCCAAAAAGTACGCCGATATGTATGCGTACGTTGCGGAGCAGGCGAAGCTCGGCAATCAGACCTATTTCGTCTGTCCCAAAATCGAGGGCGACGACGAGGGTGCGGTCGCTTCCGTGACGGAGCTTTACGAGGAACTGCGCGAAAAAATGCCACACGTCCGTGTTGCGCTTCTGCACGGCAAAATGAAGGACAAAGAGAAGAACGAAATTATGTCCGCGTTCAAAGCCAAAAAGTTTGACTGCCTCGTTTCCACGACGGTAATCGAAGTTGGCGTGGACGTGCCCGACGCAACCATTATGATAATATACAATGCCGAACGCTTCGGGCTTTCACAGCTTCATCAGCTCAGGGGGCGAGTGGGAAGGGGCAGTAAAAAGAGCTATTGCTTCCTTCTGCCGGGCGCGGACACGGAGGAGGCGGCGGCAAGGCTTTCGGTCATAAAGAACAGTGCAGACGGCTTCGAAATTGCCGAAGCGGATTTGAAACTGCGCGGCGGCGGCGACTTTATGGGAACGCGCCAGAGCGGCAGAATACTATCGGAAATAAAAAATCTGAAATTCTCGGTCAGCGTAATTTTTACGGCGAAAGCCATTACGGACGAGGCGTTTTCGGGCGAGTTCGACACAAAGACGCTTTCTCAAATCGCCGCTCAAAAATACGAGAGCCTGAAAAACGTGATTTTAAATTAAAGCGTGAAAAGTTAAGCTTAAATTCAAAAAACAGGGTTGAAAAACCGAGTGGTAGGGGCATCTCGTTGTACGGCAAAACAGGTTACTTTTGTTTGCTTCGGCTTTAAATCAGGGCGTCTTCGGTAATATTGAAAAATTTCAGCGCGCGCTTGAATTCGCTTTTTGCGCAACCGGTCACCCTGCCCTTTAAAAATGCCAGAATTTCAAGCGCGTATTCCCTGCGCATACCTGTCGTCATTTTTATCATCGATTGTTTTAAGTCTATGGTTGCTCTGTGTCTTTCCACAGTGTCCTTTACCAGCTGTACTATATCGTCGCTCAGCTCATCGCTTATCCGCGAAAGCGCGTCCGAGTATTTTACTGCCGAATACCCCAAATCGTCATAACACAATGTCAGCCAATCCTTTACGTCTTGCGGGTCGGGTTTTTTGTGCCATTTTATGCTTTTATCTATAATCGCCCTTATGACGCCGTGCCGAAGCTTGACGTCGTCGGTATCGAATCTGTAACCCCAACCGTTATACGAGTCTACGCAGAATTTGAGAGCGTCGCGCGCGTCGTCGGATAAAAGCAACTCCAATAAATAGTCTACGCCCTTTTCTATTCTTAAAATAATTGCTTCGCATCCGGCTTTTTCGACGGAAGTTCCGTCGGGGTCGTCGATGCTAAGCCAACTCTTTTTCAGCTCCGCAAGCCCTTTTTTGCCGTTAATCATCATTATGCTCCTACGCGCGTCCTCTCTGCGGACGTGATTTTCGTCGTAAAGCGCCTTATATAAATTCGGCAGATATTTTTCGTCGTAGGTCTGCCCCATTGCCATAATAATTTCCGTGCGCAAAGGCTCGCCGGATTTTACGGCGTTTTCTATATCTTCGTCGTCCACGTACTTGCATGCATGGCTGAAATCGTCTAAGACACAATATTTCTTTTGATTGTTTTGACTGTTGTTTGACATTTTAAAGTTCCCCGTTTATATTCGGTAAAAGTATTATAACACAGAAAAAACGCAAGTCAAGTAATTTGATTTTTATCGCCGCGCACAGCCTGTCGGGCTGTAAAACGACGGACAATGCGGAAAACGCAAGAAGGCGGCGGAGCAAGTATCGAAGAGTTTTAAATTAAAGCGGACAAATATTCTTAAATTTGTTTGACAAATAAGTAAATTTTTGTTAAAATTGCCTTTGCGATTATGTATAGAATGGAATACTATGCAAATCGTAAAGGTCTTTTTTATTATTTATATAATATGTAAAGGCATTTTGGCGGATTTTCTGTTAAAGAGTCTGTTATAAAATCGCTATTTTCCTCCGCAGTTTAAGGGTATGCGGTAAGAAGATATATTCCACAGACCTAAAAGGTCGAGTAATTCAAGGAGGATTAAAATGCCCACTATCAATCAGCTTATAAGAAAAGGCAGGGAAAGGCAGGTTTACAAGAGCAAGTCGCCCATTCTGGACAACTGTCCCCAAAAGCGCGGCGTGTGCCTTTCGGTAACCACCACCACCCCCAAAAAGCCTAACTCGGCTATAAGAAAGATTGCAAGAGTAAGACTGACCAACAAGCAGGAAGGTACCGTTTACATTCCCGGCGAAGGTCACAACTTACAGGAACACTCGTCCGTGCTTATTCGCGGCGGAAGAGTAAAGGACCTGCCCGGCGTACGTTACCACATTATTCGCGGCGCGCTCGATACGGCAGGCGTTTCCAAGAGAAAGCAGTCGCGTTCCCTTTACGGCGCAAAGAAGCCTAAGTAATCAACGGCTTCGAATAACGAGTAAATTACAAAACCGCAACAAATGTTGCACCCTACTTGTCTTCGGAATATAAACCCTTACCGATAAAAGTAGGCAGTATTCCCGATATTCGGGGAGAAGATTTGCTACCGCCGACGCGCGGCAAGCAATAGCTTATTTAAGGTAAACCCTTAAACAAAAAATCAAAAGGCGGTCCCGTAAAACGCAGAACGCGGCGGGATCGGCACGAAAAGGAGGATAATTATGCCCAGAAGAGGCGGCGTTCCCAAGAGGGACGTGTTACCCGATCCCGTGTATAATTCTAAGGTTGTAACAAAGCTCATCAACCAGATTATGTACGACGGAAAAAGAGGTACGGCACAGAACATCGTTTACGATGCTTTTAAATTAATGAGCGAAAAGCTCGGACAGGAACCTATGGAAATTTTCAATCAGGCAATGAACAACATTATGCCCGTTTTGGAAGTTAAGGCAAGGCGCGTAGGCGGCGCGAACTACCAGGTTCCCATAGAAATCAGACCCGAAAGAAGGCAGACCCTTGCAATCCGCTGGCTGGTAATTTCCACCCGCAAACGCTCTGAGCGCGAAATGGCTCAAAAGCTCGCGGCGGAACTTATCGACGCTTACAACAATGCAGGCGGCGCTGTCAAGAAGAAGGAAGACACGCACAGAATGGCGGAAGCAAACAAGGCGTTTGCTCACTTCCGTTTCTGATAAGTGAGGAAGTAATATGGCAAGAGAATACGATTTAGCCCATACAAGAAATATAGGAATTATGGCTCATATCGACGCGGGTAAAACCACGACGACCGAGCGTATCTTATACTACACGGGTATTAACCACAAAATCGGAGAAACGCACGACGGCTCGGCTACGATGGACTGGATGGTTCAGGAGCAGGAGAGAGGTATAACCATCACCTCCGCCGCAACCACCTGCCATTGGACGAGAAGCAACCAGACCAAAAAGGACGAGTGCCGCATAAACATCATCGATACTCCGGGACACGTTGACTTCACCGTCGAGGTAGAGCGCTCTCTGCGCGTACTTGACGGAGCGGTTGCAACCTTCTGCGCGAAGGGCGGCGTTGAGCCCCAGTCGGAAACGGTTTGGCGTCAGGCGGACAAGTATAAGGTCCCCCGTATAGCATACGTCAACAAAATGGACATTAACGGCGCAAACTTCCCCCGCGCCGTACAGATGATGAAGGAGAGGCTCAATGCCAATCCTATTCCCATCGAGCTTCCCATCGGCAAGGAAGACACCTTCAAGGGTATAGTCGACCTCGTTGAAATGAACGCCGAAATATATGACTCGGAAGACGGCAAGCAGTACCACAAGGCAGAAATTCCTGCGGACATGCTCGCTGCGGCCGAAGAAGGACATATGGCGGTTATGGAAGTTGCGGCGGAAGGCGACGACGAGCTTATGGAAAAGTTCCTCGAAACTATGGAGCTTACCCCCGACGAAATCCGCAAAGGTCTGCGCGCTGCTACAATCGCAATGAAGTGCACGCCCGTACTCTGCGGTTCATCCTATAAAAACAAGGGCGTTCAGATGCTTCTGGACGCGGTCATCGACTACCTGCCCTCGCCTATCGACGTTGCGCACGTCAAGGGCGTGAACCCCGACACCAACGTTGAGGAAGAGAGAAAGACCTCCGACGAAGAACCTTTCGCAGGTCTTGCGTTCAAAATCGCAACCGACCCGTTCGTCGGCAGACTTGCTTATTTCAGAGCATACTCGGGCGTTCTCGATGCAGG
Source organism: uncultured Christensenella sp. (assembly GCA_910585705.1). Lineage (GTDB taxonomy): Bacteria > Bacillota > Clostridia > Christensenellales > Borkfalkiaceae > Coproplasma. The sequence goes on along the minus strand of CAJUER010000002.1, from coordinate 47,202 downwards.
CTCATACGTTTACAACTCGACCAAAGGCAAAAAAGAAAGAGTCGGACGTCTGGTGCAGATGCATGCAAACACGCGTACAGAAATTCCCCGCATCTATTCGGGCGATATCTGCGCAATCGTGGGACTTAAAGATACAACGACGGGCGACACGCTCTGCGACGAAGCTCATCCTATCGTCCTCGAACAGATGACTTTCTCCGACCCCGTTATTCAGCTCTCTATCGAGCCGAAGACTAAAGCGGGTCAGGAAAAGATGACGATGGCGCTTATAAAGCTTGCGGAAGAAGACCCCACTTTCAAGACCTATACCGATCAGGAAACGGGTCAGACGATTATCGCGGGCATGGGCGAGCTCCATCTCGATATTATAGTCGACAGACTTCTGCGTGAATTCAAGGTAGAAGCAAACGTGGGCGCGCCTCAGGTTGCTTACCGCGAAACGATAAGAAAAGCCGTAGACTGCGAAGGTATGTACAAGCGTCAGTCGGGCGGTAAAGGACAGTACGGTCACTGTAAGCTTCATATGATTCCCGGCGAACCCGGCTCCGGCTACGTCTTCGAAGATCTGACTGTCGGCGGTTCTATTCCCAAAGAATATATCCCCGCAATCGACAAGGGTATTCAGGGCGCGGCAAGAAACGGCTTCCTCGCAGGTTACGAGGTTGTGGACTTTAAGATTCAGGTTTATGACGGAAGCTACCACGAGGTCGACTCGTCTGAAATGGCGTTCCAGATTGCCGGCTCTATGGGCTTCAAGGACGGTATGACTAAGGCTAACCCCGTACTGCTCGAACCTATTATGAAGGTTGAAGTCATCACTCCCGACGACTACTTCGGCGATATTATGGGCAACGTAACCGCACGTCGCGGCACGATTGTTTCCACCGACGACAGAGCGGGCGCAAAGGTTGTAGACGCGGAGGTTCCCCTTTCGGAAATGTTCGGTTATGCAACCGACCTTCGTTCGAGAACTCAGGGCAGAGGTCAGTTCACAATGCAGTTCGACCACTATGCGGAAGTTCCCAAGTCGGTAGCCGAAAAAGTTATCGGCGAACGCGCTAAAAAGAACGGCTAAAAAAGTTAAAAAAACCGCGTTTTTTAATTGTGTTTTCTATAAATTTAATATATAATATAGTCGACGCGTAAAAAGCGCTTTAAAGCAGCAAAGTCAATGATAGATAGCTGCGCCTCCCGAAAGGGAGAAAGTTATCATTTTATAATTTATCTTTTATAAGGAGAAACAAAAATGGCAAAGGCAAAATACGACAACAGCAAGCCCCACGTTAACATTGGTACTATCGGCCACGTTGACCACGGCAAGACCACTCTGACCGCAGCTATCACTATGGTTATGGCATGCAAGGGTCAGGCAGAAAAAATGAAGTACGACGAAATCGACAAAGCGCCCGAAGAGAAGGCGCGCGGTATAACGATAAACACCGCTCACGTCGAATATCAGACCGACAAGCGCCACTATGCGCACGTTGACTGTCCGGGACACGCAGACTATGTAAAGAACATGATTACGGGCGCTGCGCAGATGGACGGCGCAATCCTCGTAGTTGCAGCGACCGACGGTCCCATGCCCCAGACGAAGGAGCACATTCTTCTTTCCCGTCAGGTAGGCGTTCCTTACATCGTTGTATTCCTCAACAAGTGCGACCAGATGGACGACCCCGAACTTCTCGAGCTCGTTGAAATGGAAATAACCGACACGCTTGAAAGCTACGGCTTTAAGGGCTGCCCCATCATCAAAGGTTCGGCGCTCAAAGCTCTTGAAAAGGCTTCTTCCGGCGCAGCGGATGCAGACGTTCTTGCAGCTCCCGAATGCCAGTGCATTCTTCAGCTCATGGACAAAATCGACGAATATATCCCCACGCCCCAGCGTGAAACCGATAAGCCCTTCCTTCTTCCCGTCGAAGACGTGTTCACCATTTCCGGACGCGGCACCGTTGCAACGGGTAGAGTAGAAAGAGGTACGGCTCACGTAGGCGATCCTACGGAAATCGTCGGACTTATCGACAAGCCCATCGCTACCGTTATTACGGGTCTTGAAATGTTCCACAAGAGCGTTGACGAAGCTATCGCAGGCTTCAACATCGGCGCACTCCTTCGCGGTATCGACAGAAAGGGCATCGAAAAAGGACAGGTTCTTGCTAAACCCGGCACCGTTAAAACCGCAACTAAGTTTACCGCTCAGGTTTACGTTCTTAAAGCGGAAGAAGGCGGACGTCACACTCCTTTCTTCAACCACTACCGTCCTCAGTTCTTCATCAGAACGACGGACGTTACCGGCTCTATCGAACTTCCTAAGGGCACCGAAATGGTTATGCCCGGCGACAACGTAGAAATCTCCGTTGAGCTTATCAAACCCGTAGCAGTAGAAGAAAAGCTCCGTTTCGCTATCCGTGAAGGCGGCAGAACGGTCGGCTCCGGTACGGTAGTTAAAGTTCTTTAATTTAATATAAAATATTTCGAAAGAAAAAGCCCGCACTTTTACAGTGCGGGTTGCTTTTTTTTGTTTTGCAAATTTGCGTGGCAAAATTTTAAATATATTTATATATGTTAATATAAAATAATCCTGCTCAAAATTTTTTAAGCTGCGGCGGTTATTGCAATAAAATAAGAGCAGGTAGTAAAAGATACACTCCGGATACCGTCAAAATTTTTTTAGTAAAATCCGTAAAATTTGTGTCGAAAAGAAAAAACTTTCGGACATATTATCTGATTTTAAATTACGGAATTTAATGCAAAGACGGTTGAAATACATTGTACTTAGGGCTGTAAGTTTTGCTTGCCTTGAAGCCGAATGTCCAAAAAATATAAATATTCGTTTTCGATTTTGACAAACTTTAATTTCGGTGGTAAAATAGCGCTATGAAAAACTTTTCGGCAAAAACCAAATATATTTTAATTTCCGTGCTTTGCGCTTTGCTGGCAGTGGCGGCGGCGCTTTTCGTGTGTTCGGTAATTCCACACGGTCAAAGCGCAAACGCAGGTATCAAAGATACCAACGTTGAATATAAATCAGTCGAAAAAGTAATTAAAATCGACGAGAACAAGAGCTGCGACATTACAGAAATCATTACAGTTCAGTTCAAACAAAGCAATATAAATCTGGGGCTTTCGCGCAACGTTTCCCGTCTTAACAAAATAACGCGCATTGTGGACGGCAAAAAATATGTGAATACCACAAAAAACGACTTACAGCTCTATTCGGTGACGCTGAACGGCGCGGAAGAATACAGTTTTGTTGAAACGCGCGGTGATTACTTTTACATAAATACGGGCGCGGACGGCGACTACAAACAAGCGGGGACCTACGTTTACGAAATTCATTACCGTTACGATATGTCTTACGACTTCATCAAAAAGTTTGACGATTTCACGTTCGATATTATGGACTACGGTTTCAGGGGCGCGGTTGAAAAGTTTTCCGCAAGCGTAACTTTGCCCAAAACCTTTCTTACGGGTGAAGACGTTTCCGAAGTGCTCACCTTCCGCACTAACGAAATGGCGCCTCTCACTTATAACGAGGTGGAAGCACGGTTCGACGCGGATAATCTTACGGTAAGCTGTTCGTTCGGCAGGTTGGAAGCAGGCAACGGGCTGACAATGCAGTTAATTTTGCCGCAGGGTTATTTCAACAATACCTATACGCCGTCACCGCTTTACTGGGTAACGCTTGCCTGCACGGTTGCGGCGGTCGTTGCGATTGCGGTTATAATTTTTACAAGCCGCCACGTCCGCAACGTTGTCGTCACTACCGAAATTTACCCGCCCGAAGGTTATTCGCCGCTCGACGTCGGGCGCTGTTTTCGCGGCCGTATAAGAAGCAAGGACTTTGCCGCTCTTATAATATCATGGGCAAATCGAGGGCTTGTTTCGATAGAGTTTAAAAGCAAGAAACATATAATTTTAAGAAGGCTGAAACGGTTTGACTGCAATACCGTCACCCAATATTCCAAATACGAACGCGACTTTTTCAACAGCCTTTTCGGTTTTGCCAACATTTTCGACAGCAAGACGAAAAAACGCAATGTGACAAATAGCGACCGGCTTTACGAATCGGTAAAGAAGCTTTATAAATTAAAGCCCGAGCAGACCCGTCAATTAATTTTCAAAAGGCTGGCGGTTTCGCTTATTTCAATAATACCCATAATTATGTCGTTGATATGGCACAGCGATTTCATGGGCGGAACTCCCGTTATGATAGCTGTTTTGCTGTTTCCTTTACTTGCGTTAAACGTGTTCATTTATGTTCCGATGCCGATATGGTTTAAAATACTTTGGGGATCGATTTTCGGCGGCGTACCGTTTTTTGCTGTTTTTTACACAACTTTCGGCGTTTACGATATTCTGTACTTGGGTATTGTCACGGCTGTGATATTTGTTTTGGGTACATTTTCCACGATCTTCGTCTGCGCGTACGGAGATGAAGAAAAGAAGATGCGCGGCGCGGTACTTGGCTTCAAAAAATTCCTTGTTCTTGCCGAGCTCGATAAGCTCAACGCTCTGCTCGAAGACAATCCCGAATATTTCTACGATATTTTGCCGTATTGTTACGTTTTCGGCATCACCGAAAAAATGGAGAAAAAATTTGCCGCGCTCAACGTAGAGCGTCCGAAATATCTGGAAGGCAATTCCGTTTCTTCGTTCGGGCGTTGCGTCTCTTCCTCTATGCGCTCGGTCTGCGGCGGTTCTCACGGCGGAGGAGGAAGCAGCGGCGGTAGCGGAGGCGGTGGAGGTGGCGGCGGCTCATCCGGCGGAGGTGGCGGAGGCGGGGGCTGCGGCGGAAGATAGTCCCGCAACGTAAATTTAAAAAAACTCAGGCGAAGGAGCAAAACCGCTTTGAAGAAAATTCTTGTTATCGACGACGACGTGCATATCGGCAATCTTCTTGAAGAATTGCTAACTAAGGAGGGGTATGAGGTTTCGCGCGCGTATTCCGGCACGGAAGCCGTTTTATATCTATCCTGCAATAAGCCCGACCTTGTCCTTCTCGATTTAATGCTGCCGGGACTCAGCGGCGAGGAGGTGTTGGCGCGCATAAAGGATTTGCCTGTAATAGTAGTCAGCGCTAAGGTCGACGTGAACGACAAAGTGAACCTGTTGCTCGGCGGCGCGGCGGATTACATAACCAAGCCGTTCGACACAAAGGAATTGCTTGCAAGGATAAGCGTTCAACTACGGGGCGGAAATTCTTGCGGAAGTTCGCAGATTTCGTTCGGTGAAATCACGATGGACGCTAACTCGCGCAAGGTAACCGTATGCGGCAGCGAGGTGCGGCTGACCAGAACGGAATACGCTATTCTTAAAATTCTTATGCAAAACCGCACGCAGGTAATCACCAAGTCCGAACTGTTGGAGCGTATCTGTTGCGACACTCCCGACTGTACGGAAAGTTCGCTTAAAATTCATGTCGGCAACCTCCGCAAAAAACTAAAAGCCTGCACGGACAGGGAATATATAGAGTCCGTTTGGGGTATAGGCTATAAAATAAAGACGGAATAAATCTTTACCGTTTCTTTACCTCTTTCTTTACCGATTTCTTAACGGTTGTCTGTTAGAATGGGTAAAAAATCAGGAGGCGATTTTATGGAATATGTTTTACGAACTAACGCCGTAAAAAAAGAATACGGTAATTATAAAGCGTTGAACGGACTTACTATGAACGTGCCCGAAGGCGGCATTTACGGCTTCGTCGGCAAAAACGGTTCGGGCAAGACAACGCTCATACGTTTGGCTTGCGGCTTACAGAAGCCCACCGACGGCGAAATGGAAATTTACGGAGTAAGCTATACGGACAAAGCTGTTTTAAAGGCGCGGCGCAGAATGGGCGCCGTTGTGGAAACGCCGTCCGTGTATCTGAATATGACTGCGGAGGACAACCTTAAAGAGCAGTGCCGTATTCTCGGCTTGCCGTCGTTTGAAAGCATCCCCGAAATTCTGCGGCTTGTCGGGCTTGAAAATACGGGTAAAAAGAAAGCCAAAAACTTTTCGCTGGGTATGCGCCAGCGTTTGGGCATTGCGGTTGCGCTTACGGGCAATCCCGATTTTCTCATCCTCGACGAACCTATAAACGGGCTCGATCCTCAGGGAATAGTGGAAATAAGAGAGCTGATATTAAACCTCAACAGACGGCACGGGATTACCGTGCTTGTTTCGAGCCATTATCTTGACGAGCTTTCCAAAATAGCGACGCACTTCGGGTTTATCGACGGCGGCAGGATAGTAAAAGAAATGAGCGCGAAGGAGCTGGAAAGCGCTTGCAGAAAGCGCGTTGAAATAACCGTGTCGGATACTAAAGCGCTCAGCCGCGTGCTCGACGGGTTTAACGCGGAGTATTCTCTTCTTTCGGATACAGAGGCGGAAATTTTCGGTGAAGTAAACGTGACCGAACTTGCGTTAAAGCTTTATGAAAACCGTTGCACCGTTCATAAAATAAACGAACGCAACGAAAGCTTAGAGGCTTTCTACATCGATCTTGTAGGGGGTGAAAGACAATGAGCAGGCTTCTTGTTTCAAATTTCGCCCGACTTGTAAAAAACAAACTTTTCTGGTGTCTTTGCGGAGTTATTGCGATTTTATCCGTGTTGATGGTTGTCTGGAATTTTTCCTATCCGGTCGGGCGCATTGACGGCGCGGTATGCTCTTACGTCGTGTTTATTGAAGCAGCGGCGGCGATATTTACAAGCTTATTCGTCGGCACGGAATACGGCGACGGTACAATAAGGAACAAACTCATCGTAGGTCACGACAGACGGCACGTTTACGCCGCAAATCTTATAACTTCGATAATCGCGTCGTTCGGGTTTGTCGCCGCTTATATGATTCCCGTGCTCTTGATAGGTTTTCCCATTATCGGCTTGCCTTCGAGTACTACGGTCGCGGTTGTGTTTGCGGGCATAATGGCGCAGATTGCTTTCTGCTCGCTCTATACTATGGTAAGTATGATATTCATGAACAAAACGGGTGCGACGGCGGTCAATCTCGTTCTCGCCTTCGTGTTGTTGCTGGCGTCTGTTTTTCTTTGCTCTATTCTCGAACAGCCCGAGTTTATTCCGGGATACGGAGAGGACGGCACGTTTGAGTATTTCCCCAACAAAAATTATCCGTCCGCTGCGGAAAAAATAGTTCTGCACGTTATATTAAATGTAATCCCTGCGGGGCAGGCGGTCAAGTTTATTATGGGCATAACAACTGCTTTGTGGTCGCTTCCTTTGTACTCGGCGGGATTTGGCGCGGTGTGTACCGCCGTCGGAATGGTAGTGTTCGGCAAAGAAGACGTAAAATAAACGAGGTGAATTTGTCGTGGTCTGGCTTTGGTTTATATGTGCCGTGCTGTCTGTAATAATAATTGTTCTCGCCGTCAAAATAGTGCTGATGAAAAGGGATATTGACGTGGTTATTAAGGACTTTTCCGAAAAGCTGAACGGCGACACGAACACGCTTTTAACCGTTTCGGGAAGCGACAAAACGGTGCGCCGTCTTGCGGCGGAAATCAACGAACAGTTAAAGGTTTTGCGCAAGCTGCGCCTGCGCTACGAGCAGGGCGATTGCGAGCTTAAAAGCGCGGTTGCGGATATCTCGCACGATTTGCGCACGCCGCTTACGGCGATAGACGGCTATCTCGATTTGCTTGAAAAAGAGGAAAAGAGCGCGGACGCGGAGCGTTATACCGCAGTGATAAAAAACCGTACTCAGGTTTTAAAGCAGCTTTCGGAAGAGCTGTTCCGCTATTCGGTGATAACTTCGCCCGAATACGAGTCGCCTGCGGAAAGAGTTTGCGTGAACGCCGTTTTGGAAGAATGTCTTGTAAGCAGTTACGCCGCGTTAAACGAGGCGCAAATCACTCCCGAAATCGACTTGCCCGAAAACTACATTTACTGCAACGCCAACCGAATGGCATTGCTTAGGATTTTTTCAAACCTAATCGGCAACGCCGTAAAATACAGCGGCGGAGACTTATGTATAGTGCTTTCGGAAAACGGCGAAATCGTCTTTTCCAACGCCGCGCCCAATCTTTCGGCTACGCTGGTCAAAAAGCTGTTCGACAGATTTTATACGGTGGACAGCGCAAGAAAATCTACGGGGCTGGGGCTGTCTATTTCCAAAATTTTAGCGGAGCGTGCGGGCGGAAGCATTGCGGCGGAATATAGAGACGGCAGACTGATTATAACAATCAATCTGCCGGTATGTAATTAAAATTATTTATTGCCGTTAAAGTATTCGCAAAGCTCTTTCAAAGTGCAGGCGGGGCAGTCGGGCTTCTGCGAATGACACACTCTGCGCCCGTGATAAATAAGATAGTGGTGCGCCTTAGACCATAATTCTTTTGGTATGGCTTCGTTCAGCGCTGCTTCCACCTTTGCGGGGGTGTTGCCGTGTGCAAGCCCCAGCCTGTTGGAAACCCTGAAAACGTGCGTGTCTACGGCAATTGCGTCTCCGCCGAAAGCAACGGCGTAAACCACGTTCGCCGTTTTCTGCCCCACGCCCGCAAGCGTTTTCAGCTGTTCGAGCGTAGGCGGAACCTCGCCGCCGTATTTTTCGAGAATATCGTGCGAGGCGGAGAGTATGTGCGCCGCCTTATTGCGGTAAAACCCGCACGAAAAAATGTATTTTTCAAGCTCCGCCTGCGAAAGCGTAAGCATTTTTTCGGGGGTATTATACTCGGCAAAAAGCACTTTCGTAACCTTGTTCACCCTCTCGTCCGTGCACTGCGCCGAAAGTATGACGGCGACAAGCAGCTCGTAAGGGGAGCGGAATTCGAGGGCGGGCTGTGCGTCGGGGTACAGTCTTTCAAGCTCTTTAAGAATTTTTCCGTTGTTCGTATTCATAGTTAAATTTTATCACAGCTTTTAAACAAAATCAACTTTAAAGAAGATTAATCGGCTTTTATTAAACAGAGGCGGCGCGGGCATAATGCCCGCGCCGCATATTTTACGCCGCTTTACGCTCAGCCTATTCTGCCCGTGTAAATTTTGCCGTACAGCGACTGTACCTTTAAAAATCCGTAAAATGCGGAATATCCGCCTGCGGCAATTATTTTCTTTGCCGTACCGTAAGTATTCTGCGGCAGTTTTATTGAAAGTCCGCAGCCGATATTCGCTTCCTTCGGCGTGTTTACAATGCTTGCGCAAATGCCTGCCGCCTTCAACCTTGCATTGCAGTCAATCGCCTGCGAGCGGGAGCGGAATACCGCAAGTACTTCTGTCATAAATTTTTCCTTCCATAGTATAATAGTCAGGGCGGGGTTTGTAAGCCGAACCCTTTTCCCCCATAGTCCATTTTATGAAGACGAGGTAATTTATGATATATTTCGACAATGCGGCAACGGGCGGGTTTAAGCCCGACGGCATAATTTCCGCCGCAACCGCCGCAATGAAAATGTGTGCGAATCCCGGACGGAGCGGACACAAGCTTTCGCTTGCTTGTCTCGAAAGGGTTTACACCTGCCGCAAGCTGTTGTGCGGATTTTTCGGCGGTTACAGTTACGACAGGGTGGCGTTCACAAAAAACTGTACCGAAGCGCTGAATATCGCGATATTCGGAAGCATTAAATCGGGCGACAAGGTCGTGACGACCGTCGCCGAGCACAACTCGGTTCTGCGCCCTTTGGAATTTTTAAATTCGGGCGGCGTGCAGGTTGATTACGCGCCGCTGTCCGAAGACGGCGGCATAGACGCGCAGTCGGTAATAGACCTCTGCGAAAAGGATACGCGCGCCGTAATAGTTACGCTTGCCTCCAACGTTACGGGAGCTTCGCCCGATATCCTCAAAATCCGTCAAGGTATTCCCGAAAGCACATTGTTAATTTGCGACGGTGCGCAGGCGTGCGGGCACACGCGGATAGATATGGCAAAGTGCGGGATAGACGCGCTCACGGTTGCGGGGCATAAAGGTATGCTCGGCATACAGGGCAGCGGCGCGCTTCTCTTTTCCGAACGGCTAAACCCCGACCCCGTGCTTTTCGGCGGTACGGGCAGTGAAAGCCATAATCTGAATATGCCCGAGTTCTATCCCGACAGGCTCGAAAGCGGCACTATATCGTACCCTGCGATAGTTTCGCTCGGCGAGGGCGTGCTGTATCTCAATTCTCATATGAAAGAGGAAGAGGAAAAGCTTCTTTCCTTCACACGCTTCCTGTGCGGAGAACTTGAAAAAATAGAGGAAGTAAAGCTCTATTCCAAGCCCAACCCTTACGGTATAGTAACGCTCGGTTTAAACAATATGCAGTCGGAAGAGGCGGCATACCGCCTTTCTGAAGAGTATTCTATATGCGTGCGCGGCGGTTTGCACTGCGCGCCGCTTATGCACAAGGCGCTCGGCTCGGACGGACTTGTCCGCGCTTCGCTTTCCGCTTTCAATTCACAGAACGAATGCGAAAAATTCCTTACTGCGGTCACGGAGCTTGCAAGGCGTTAAAGATGGCGTTATATAATTCTATAGATGAGCTTATAGGCGGCACACCGCTTTTAAGACTTAGCAAATTCGAAAAAAAGCACAACCTTGCCGCCGCCGTTTATGCCAAACTCGAATTTTTCAATCCCGCAGGCTCGGTTAAGGACAGGGCGGCAAAAGCAATGCTCGACGGGTGTTTTTCCGCCGAAAGCGTAAAGACGGTTATTGTGGAGCCGACTTCCGGCAATACGGGTATTGCGATTGCTTCGCTTGCGGCGGCTCGCGGCTGTAACGCCGTGCTGGTTATGCCCGAAAATATGAGCGCGGAGAGGGTGCGCATTTTAAAAGCGTACGGGGCGGAAGTCATACTGACACCTGCGGAAAAGGGGATGAAATGCGCGGTGGAACGTGCGGAAGCGATACGCGCCGCGCGCGGCGGGGTAACGCTCGGTCAGTTCACAAACGCGGCAAATCCCCTCGCTCACGCAAAGAGCACCGCGCCCGAAATCTGGGAAGACTTGCGCGGCGGCGTCGATATTTTTGTTGCGGGCGTCGGAACGGGCGGAACGCTTACCGGCGTAGGAAAATTTCTCAAAGAAAAAAATCCGAATATTAAAGTGGTGGCGGTCGGTCCCGAAAGCACGCCTCACGCAATACAAGGTATAGGCGCGGGGTTCGAACCCGAAATTCTCGATAAAAAAATAATCGACGAGGATATGCGTGTTTCCGACGGCGAAGCAAAAGCCTTCGCGCGCGGATTTGCCCGTTGCGAAGGCTTGCTGGTCGGGTTTTCTTCGGGGGCGGCGTTATGCGCGGCGGCAAAAATCGCTTCCCGTGCGGAAAACTTCGGGAAGAACGTTGTTACCGTTCTGCCCGACGGCGGCGAAAGATATCTCTCGTCAGATTTGTTCGGTTAAATATTTTTAAGTTTTATAATAACTTCTTTCAGCTTTTTGCGCTTGAAACCGTCCAGAAGAGGGGAAAGCGCGTTGTAAAAATTGTCGAGGTCGGCGTTGGAAAGCGTGCCGTCGCGCTTGCCGCGTTCCGCTTCGGCTATAATGGTATGTAATAATTGACCTTCGCTTTTGCCGTTCATTGCTTTCGATAAAACTTTTGCAAGCTCTACGGTGGAATTTACGTCGCCCGCATTTACCGTGCTTTCGGCTTTATGTCCGTCGGCAGGCTGTTCGGGCGGCGTATAACTTTTAAAATCTTTCATAACAACTCCGCATATAATGATAATAACAATTTATGCAAGGAGTTTAATTTATGCAACTTTTTATAATCCTCGCGCTTTTGCTGTACGGCGGAAAAGCTAACGCGCAAAACATTTTGAACGAGGTAAAGCCCGTTCTGGAAACCATCGGCGGCGACCAAATGAAAAGCGCGTTGAAAAGTGCGGAAGAAATTTCGGAAGTCATTTCCGCTGTTCAGGGCATAACGGCGGCAATGCAGCCTGCTTCTGCCGCAAAGGCGGGTTTTGCGGCTCAGCCTGCGTCGGAAGGTGATTTCGTTGCCGAGCAGCCTGCAATCAACTTCCCCCTTGCGCCCGTTGCAAACATAGCCGACAGGGACATTACATATTCACTCTCGCAATACATAAGCGCAAACTGAGCCGTCTGAAAGTTTAATATTGATTTTTAACGCCCTCTGTGTTACAATGTCAGTATGAAAACAGGCATTACAACCGCAAGCCTTTCATTGCGTGCGGAAACCGAAAATTCTTTCGATATTATTAAACAGACGGGCGCGGACTGCTGCGAGGTCGCTTTGCGCACCTTTTACGAATACCGCCCCGAGTTTTCGGAAAAGTTTTCCGTCCGCACTAACGGGTTGGAGGTTTGCTCGGTCCGCGTTGCGCCGAACAATTTTGAACTTCAACTGTTCGACGAATCGCGCCGCGTGCGCGGCGACGGCTTTTACTGGCTTGACCAGGTTATGCGCTCGGCACAGCTTTTCGGTGCAAAAAATTATACTTTTAACGGCGGACTTATATATTCGGGCGAAAGCGTGAATTTCGATAGGACAGCCGAACGTCTGCGCGAAATCGCCGATTTCTGCGCGGGTTACGGCGTGACGATTTGTCTTGAAAACGCGCGCCGTTCGGTATGCGACCGACCCGAAATTTTTAGCGGGCTGAAATCGCGCTGTCCGCAGATAGCGGCGGCGCTCAATATCGGACGGGCGGCTGAATTGTGCTATCCCTGCCAGATGTTTATCGAAAATATGTCGGGTTCGATTTCCCACGTATTTGTTTCCGACGTTGACGAAAGCGGCAGAGCCTGTTTGCCGGGTTTGGGCGTCTATGATTTTTCGGAAATTTTCAAAAGACTCAAAGGCGCGGGGTTCGACGGCGCGGTACTTATAGACACCCCGAATTTTCGCGATATTGACGAATTGAAGAACTCGGTCGAATTTTTAAAGACGATTGCAGACAAAGCGTGATTTTTCGTAGGGGTCAAGCGCGTAAAATATTTTTATAAAATTGCTTGTCGCACCGCAAGCAGTTTTCGACCAATGCCCGTATAAAAAAAATTAAAATATTTTTATAAAATTGCTTGTCGCACCGCAAGCAATTTTCGGCCAATGCCCGTATAAAAAAAATTAAAATATTTTTTATAAAATGTTATTTTGTCAAGCGTTTTTTAATGATTTTCAATGAAAATAATTTATTTTTATTTATCATACCAAAAAACGCCCGAAAAATCAAGCGAAAGAGGGGTAAAAGGACGCCCGAAAATGCTTGATCGCACAAAAACGACATGCAAAAACCCGCGTCCGAACGGTGGGCGCGTTGCTTTCGGTGTCGATTGTCGGTCGCGCTACGACGCGCGGGATTTCAAAAATCGGATTTTATACCCGCCGCCCGCATTTGTTTTCAATTCTTCCAAATATTCGGCGCGTTTATCGAGTGGGGTAATCCACGACCGCCGCCCGTACTTGTCGCGTAAAGACGAGTGCGGGCGATTATTATAACGCACGTTCCACGCTTGCATTTTTTCGAGTAATTCGTCGAACGTCTTAAACGATAAATAATTATAAAATCCCTCTTGATCGGAGCGGTGGGATCGTTCCACTTTGCCGTTGTGGCGCGGCGTGTAAACGCGTATCAATTTATGATAAATGCCGAGTCTGTTTAATAATTTATCGACGGCGTGTATCTTGCCGTCGCCCGTGCCGCGCGGGTTTGTAAATTCCGTGCCGTTGTCCGTTTGGATAATATGCGGCAAATACCCGAAATAAACGATCGCGCGCTTTATAAAATCAACGGTCGAAAATCCCGATTTTTCTTTATACGGATACAAAAACCGCTCCCGCGTTGCCTCGTCGATCATTGTATATTGATAGAGTCTTTCCGTTCGGTAAATTCCGCGTCCGCACTCAAACGGAATATATTTGACGTCCATTTGCCATTTGACGCCGAGCATTTGCGGGGTGTCGTACGGTTGCGCGATATAGTTTTTATTTTCTCGCGCGGGGCGGAGTTTGTGTTTCATAATAAAACGGTACATACCGCCGTACGTTCGGGAATACCCGTATTTTGCGCGCATGACGCCCAAAACCTCGGCGTAACTTATTCCGTCGCATGATTGCAAAACCTCGGCGATTTGCGCCGCCTCCGCGTCCGTGTGCGCGTTCGGGTGGGGTGTGTGCGGGCGGCTTGATTTGTTTTTCAAACTGTCCGTCGTGCCGTCGTATTGCCGCCGCCACCGATAAAGGCTTTGTATCGTGCATTTGAATTTTTTTGCCACTTTGAAAACGTCCACACCGTCGGCAATCCACAATTTGATTGCCTTTTCTTTTTCGTGTGCCGTGTATTTTATTCCTTTCATGTTTTGCCTCCGTAGAATAGAAAAACGGGCAACCGATAAATTTTTCGATTGCCCGCCGTTCGATTATTTGTTTTCGTTTTGCTTTTTCAATTCGCCGACCGCCCAACGCAAAAACTCGGCTTTTTTCATACCCGACGAGGCGATTATCGCGTCGATTTCGGCGAGTTCGTCGGGCGTCAAGTTTACGATAAACGGTTTATATTTTCCGTTGATTTTTGCCGCATATTTTTTGTCGGCGGCTTTTTGTGCCTCGCTCCGTTCCATGCCGTACCTCCTTAAAATAAATTGCTTGCGGCGACATACGCTTTTAATGCGTCGAAAGTGGGGCAATCGTCTTTCGGCACTTTAACCGAAACCGTAACGCGATCCACCGCCGCGGATACCGTCCACGACGATTTATTTTCTTTCGCCGTGTAAATTTTCCCGTTTTTTTCGATAATCATAATATACCTCCGTTAATTTTTTTTGCCATAAACGGCGACATGCAAACCGCCGTGTTTGTCTTTGTATGTTTCGCAATTATAGGTCGCGCCGACTTCGTACACGGGCGCGTCAAAAAGATCGGTTGTTACGTAATATTCGCGTCCGCGATACAAAATTTTATAATACCGCATTTCGGGGCAATTTTTTGATTGTTCCATAGATAGAATTTTGCAAGTTTTCATTTTTTACCTCCTATTTTCGTTTTGTGTGGGTTGACAACCCTTGCCGCATTGTGCTATAATAGGACTTACGAGGGGCGGTTTCCCGCCCGCTCTGCCTATCGACGATTATTTATCGTCGGGTTTGGTTGCCTTGCTTGCTTGTGCTTTTAACGTTATCGTAATCTTTACGCTTTGGACGGCTGTTTGATTTTCGATCGCGTTTGCCAAGTCTTGCAAGGCTTTTGTTATGTTATCCATATTGCGCACCTCCTTTTGATTTTCAAGGTTTCCGTTTCCCTCAACCTTGTACTTATATTATATCATAGTTACTATGATATGTCAACACTTTTTACGCGATTTTCCGAAAAAATTTTAACTTTTTTTGCAACAAAAAACGCTCCCGCGGTGGGGGCGTTTTTCGTCATGCCGATAAGTTCGACATAAATTTATAGCCGCGCTCGTTGACTTTTTCCCGATCGTTTAGTATAATAGATTTGCGACAATCACTATACCACGGCAAGGAATTTGCCAATATCACGCGGCTAATGGATACCGACCCCGTTTTATCTCGGTACTTCGATACCCGTACGTCTATTATATACCGACGCGTCGATAATGTCAATCTTTCTTGTTGCGGTTTCCGAAAAAATCGTTTCAAGGAGGATTTTTTATTTATGACGATTGCGGAGCGCATATTCGATCTTGCCAAACAACAAAAGAAACGTCAAAGCGATATTGCCCGATTTTTGGGCGTACGGGCGACGACGGTTTCGGAGTGGCGAAAGGGTAAACATGACATATCGGCGTCGTATTATCCTAAACTTGCGGAATATTTCGGCGTGTCGCTCGATTATCTTATAACGGGCAACGAGCCGCGCGGCGCACCCGCCACCGCGCCGTTACAACAAATTATCGGAAACAATAACTCGCATAATACCGCAATCGCGGGCGACATGTGCGACGATTTATCCGCGCTCGATATTGAATTGTTGAAAGTGGTATCGGGTTTTGGTATTCGGGAAAAAACCGAGGTTTTACATTTTGCGTATCAAATCGAAAAAGAAATCAAAAGCGGAGGAGGCTTTTAATCATGAAATGGTTTTACAATCTTAAACGGTCAATCCGTATCATTATCGCGGTTGTGGCGTGGTTGCCGCTCGTAATCTTTGCGGGCGTGATAAGCGGATCAATCGGGGAAAACGGCGAAAATATGCAAGCGTGGCAAGCCGTCGTCGTGCTTTTATTGCTTGCCGTCGGTGTCGTCTTTACGGTGTTTGCGGTAATTGCCCGCCGCCACGAAACGAAAGCGGAGCGCGACGCAAAATCCGCCGCCCGTACGCCGTCGGAAACGGCAACGCAACGCCCGTCGGTAAATACTGCACCCGAGGCAAATAACGCCCGTCAAGCCGCCGCCCGTATGCCCGCGCCGTTGCCGACATATAAAAATATTGTAAAACTTTCGGTATTTGAAAATCGCGTCGCGGGAGTTCCGATAAACGCGGGCGATCCTTGCATTATCAAATTTGAAAGCGACGCGATAATGCGTTCAAGCAACGGAAATCCGATCATTGACGCAAATTGTTATATCGGCGAAATAAAAATCGGGTTATTTCCGTATTGTAAACAGTTGCGCGCCGTTTACGGCAAGGCGGATTATAATTGCCGTATTGCGTCTTGCGACATTATCGACGGAAAACACGATATACGCGTCGAAATTGATATGCCTTTTATTCCCGATAAAAAATTGCCGATACAAACCAAAATCAACGGCGTTACGTTCGACAATCGACAATCCATAATCGCCGCGTCCGTGGTGGGGGATATGCTTACCGTAAAGCATGCACCGACGGCGGAATACCCGAATACGATTGCGGTTTATAATAATGCGTTAAACGGTTGTATCGGCGTCGTTCCGAGCGACGTTGCCGAAAAAATACTCAAAAAATATAAAGACGGTTGCGCGTTCGACGGCGTAATAACTTCGATTTACGGCGGGGGTGTGGGTAAAAATTTCGGTGTCGATATAATGATTTTAACCAAACGAGCGGAGTAAAAAAGCGGGGCAATCGCCCCGCTTTTAATCTTCTATATTTTTGAATAATGTTGCGATATTTCGCGCGGCGGCGACGCCGCGTTTTTGTTGTGGTTTTCTTCCGCAATCTTCGTACATGGTCGAAAAGTAGTTTGTAATGATCTCGGCTTGCAACATTTTATCGGCGCGGTTTTCGTCATTTGCGGCGCGTTCGATACATTCTTCCTCCGTAACGTCCATGTAAACAATTTTTGCGTGAAGTTCGGCGGCGAGGTTTACGCGGTCGGATTGTTTCGGCAATCCCGCAATAACCCAACAACGCGGCGCGTCGATTTTGCCCGTTTTTATCAATTCGTATAAATGATTTCGGATTGATTTTACCACGGGCAACAAATTGTTAACGGGTGTTTTGCCCTCAACAAATCCGATCGCGCAACGTATCGCGTCGAGGTCGATAACGAGGTCGCCGATTGTCATATTGTTTTTTACGTATGTTGTTTTGCCGCTTGCGGGCGCACCGCATACGATTATAACTTCCACGATACAACCTCCGTTATTTGTTTTTCGCGTCCGTTTCGGGCGGTGTTTGCGCGCTGTCCGCGTGGATCGTGCCGTCGTCGGGTTGTTTGTCGGGCGCGGTGTTTTCGGGCGTTTTCGTGCCGTTTTTGCGCTTAAAAATCGAAACGATAAAGTCGAGCAATTTTCGACCGAGTTCATTTATCGGCGTGATTTTGAAAATGTTGTAAAACGTTTGATTTAGTGCGTAAATCGCAAGGGCAATCGCGACGACATATCCCGCCGTAAACTGCTTGACGATAAGTAAATAAATAATCGTTGCAAGCACCGACAACCCGACCGATATTGCAAAATATATGTAATGCCGTTTGTTTTCGGCGATTTTCTTAAATAGATTGCAATACTTTAATATGCCGAGTATCACGATCCCGACAACGGCGATTATCGTTATCGGCAAGCCGTAATTTTTGAAAAATTCGAGCAAAGTTTCCATTTTTTAATTATCCTCCTTGCGGTGTATTTCTTTTTCGATCGTGTCAATTCGTTTGTGCGCCGATTTCGTGCTTTCCTCGACGCGGATTAAACGTTCGCCGAGGGCGTCTTGTTTGCGGGCAACCTCTTTAACGTCGAGGCGCATATCGTCAACGCTGTTTCGCATGTACTTTATATCGCCGCGCATACTGCCGTCGGCGTCGCCGCGTTCGTATTTATCCTTGCCGCGATTGATAAAAAACGCAACGATCGCACATATCGCCGATACCGCGCCGATAATGCTAATCACGAGGGCGATAATTTCAACACTTGTCATGCGTCGCCTCCTCCGTCGTCGCCAACTTCGATAAACCAATCGTCGCGGAGCGTCATGCCGCCACCCGCGGCGATTTCGTCCGCCGTCTTGCCGTCGAGGGCGTCAACCCAAATCGCGCATGCGTCGGCGATTTCGCGTTCCGTCAACACACCCGCGGCGAGGTCGGCGTTTGCGGATTTTAACCACTCCGCTTTGCTGAAAACCTTTTTTTTGTTTGCCATAGAATTTTACCTCCGAATATTTTTTTTATCAACACACCGCGGCGGCAATCGTGCGGGCGTGTAGTGATACGATTTTTTGGGCGCGTCCTTTCGATACAATCGGTTTTATGCGCTCGGTATAATATTTCTTAAAATTGATAACTTTTGCGCGGGCGATATACGAAATAAAACGGACGCATTGACGCAACCGCAATCCAAAACGTTGTATTTTCCGAACGGCGCGCGTCAAACTGTAAAATATGTGTTTGCGGAGTAGGGTAAACCCTTTATAAAACCGATACCCGACAAAATCAATCGGGCGCGATCCGTACCGCCATATTTGCCAATCGTCTTTAATTCGTAAATTGCCGCGCCGCAACACGCGTCCGATGGCGACGTGCGCTTTGTGCAATTTTCTTTTGTTGCGGTCGAGGAAAACTATATCGTCCGCGTACCGCACATAATGTTTGATATGCAATTTTTCTTTGACGGTGTGGTCGAACGTTTGCAAGTAAAAATTTGAAAAACCTTGCGACGTATAATAACCAATCGGCAATCCCGACCCGCCGTTATCGAGTATATCGTCAATGAGTTTCAAAACCTTTGCGTCTTTTATGACGCGGCGGAATTTTTGTTTTAATAACTCAATATCGACCGACTCGAAAAAATGGTGTATATCCGCTTTGTAAACGTACTTGATACGCGGATCGTTTTTGATAAATTTGTCAATCGCTTTCCGCGCCGCTTTTGTTCCTCGCCCCTCGACCGACCCGCAACAATACCGATACATGCCGCGGTTGATTATCGGGTTTATGACTTGCATTAACGCCCAATGCACGATTTGATCGGGGAAAAATCGGGGTACTTTGATATTGCGTATTTTGTTGTGTTCTCGCCGCTGTTTCATACGGGGCGGGGAAAACGTGATCCCGCGTTCGAGTATCCGTTGTACGCGGCGCGCGTATTCTTCGGGGTTGTCGTGGGCGTCTTTGACGATCCCGCGTCGGTGTTTCTTGTTTTTCGTCGCGTTGTGTACCGCCAAAATTAAATTATCAATCGAAATAATTTTTTCGTATAAATATCCGATACGTTTCATTGTTTCCTTTCAAAGAGTCTTTGTTGCGCCTTACGGTGTTTCAATGCTTGCGCCCTACTAAACCGCACTCTTTATCGGCAATTTTTGACCGAGTGGTCGCGGCGATATGCAATCCCTTAAAAGACTTACTATGCAACCAATACGACCGCCGAGGTTCGGGTTCGCGTTCGACGGCGAATTGTTCCCGTTCCAATTCCACAAACCCGCGTTCGCGTCGTTGTTCCAATTCCCGCCGACGTTCAAAGCCTCGACCGTTTCGGATTGCATACCCCTCGATTGATTATTAAATTTTGCTCGTTACGCTATGCGCGCATTATAACGGGGGAAGTTTCCCCCGTAAACCCCCTCAAAGAGGTTTGTAACAAAGACGACCGCCGAGGTACGGGTACGCGTTCGACGGCGAATTGCCCCCGTACCAATACCACAAACCCGCGTACGCGTCGCCGTTCCAAGCCCCGCCGACGAACAAAGCCGATCCCCCCGAATACGAGGGGTCGCAATAGTACGTCGTAAACGTGTAGCCGCTCCCCGCGGTTGCGTACTGTATAAGCGGGTGGCGACCGAGAGGCTCGATTTTGGTTATATTGCCGCTCGACGTTGTGCGGTTTCCTTGATAAACGTACGGCGACGTTGTTTTACCGTCGGCGTATTGCGTCGGGTCGTAACAAACGTAAACCTTTTCGGACGAAAACGATATGCCGTCGCACCATTTATACACGTTGCCCCACAAATTCTCGATACCGCGATATTTACAAGCATGTTGACCGTCGGTATTGCTGACCTCTGATCCCGACGGGGTTTTCACGGTGTCGGTATGCCCCGTTGTGATTGCCGCCGAATTGCTCGACGCGGTAAATCCTTTCATGACGGATTGCGAGTCCGTCGTTTTCATTTCAATGAGCCACAATTCTTTGATAATCAAGTCGATCAAAAAATCGTACTGTTGATACCCCGCGCCGTTTGCCTTGCAACCCGTACGGAAATTTCCGAGCGTGATATTGACGAGGACGGTTGCGCCCGATTTCGAGTAAATGCGCGACGCCGTGCCGCTACCCTCATATTTACCCACGAGGATATAATCAAGTTCATTGCCCGCACCGTCGATAAACAACGTCGAAAAACCCTCGTACCGAACGCCCGAAATTTGGTGTTTGAAAGTGCCGTCCGTGTTCTTCGTGATCTTCGCGTAAAACTTCGGAATTTTAATAAACACGTTGCCGTGTTCGTCCGTTACCTCTTGCATATCCGACCACGGATAACAACGGTCAAAATCGCTCGTGATTTCACTTGCGCCGACCGTTACGTTTAATCCGACCGCCGCGTCCGTCCGAACGAGGGCGGAGGGGGAGGACGATCCGACTTTATCGACGCCGTAAATTTTCGCTTTTTCAAATTGCAACATTTTAATTGCCTCCTTTGAGTGCGGATAATTCCGCAAATATTTTTTTGAAAGTTTTGTCTATTTCGCCGCCGCGGGTATATCCGACGGCTTTTTCCGCCTCTTGCGACATAAAAGCATACGTCGTCATTTGCGCCGTATCCGCCTCGTCGGCGGTGTCGGCAACGTCCGCATGGTCGGCGTCCGCCGCCTTGTCGCCGTCGTGCATTAAATCGTCGGCGGGGAAAGTTGCTTGCGGTACGCCGTTCAACGTAACGGACGTACCTTGCCCCTCGGCGATTTGTTCGGCGAGGTCGGCAACGTCCGCGGTTGCTTTATCCGCCGCCGCTTTTGCCGTGTTCGCCGTTGATACTGCACCCGCCGCCGTTTGATTTGCGGATACGATTTGCGCGTTTAATCCGTTTGCGGTGGAAAGAGCCTCCGCCGCGTCCGTTGCGGCTTGATTTGCCGTTGCGACCGCCGCGTCCGATTTTCCGTTTGCGGTGTTCGCCGTCGATACGGCGTTGTCGGATTTCGCATTTGCCGCGTTTGCGGTGGATACCGCGCCGTTTGCGGTGGATACCGCCGATTGTGCCGTCGCGAGGGCGTTATCGACGATCGTTTTAATCGTCGCGTAATCACATACGGGTTTTATAAGTTTGACGAGGTTTGTAATTTGCGTACCGTTTATTTCAAACGAATAAATCGGGAGTTCGTACGCCGTGTTGACATTGTCGGCGGTGGACGCGTAAACGTCGTTTTGTTCGAGTTCGCGGTTTAATGCCTCCCACGACGTTTGCACCTTTGCAATAATTGACGTGTTGCCCTCGTCGGCGGGGTGGAAAGTTTCAATACGGGCGAGGACGTAACCTTTGAAACCGTCAAAGATTTGCGGTTGTACGATTTCCGCCGCCGTAACCTCCGACATGCGCCCGCATACCACAAACGCACCCGTGCCGATTTGAATTTTGTTGCCGCCGACGATTGTTGCGGCGAGTTCGTCGCCGTAACCCGTATAATAACCGTGTGCGTTGTTTTGGTCGATAAAACGCGATTTTATCTCTAATGCGTATAAATTCGCGTTGAAATTGAATTGCCCTTGAAACGTTACGGGTTTTATCATAAATTGCCTCCTAACCTTTGATTATTTCGGTCAAAAGAATTTTTTTGAAACCGAGTTTTATTTTTGTATTTTTGCCGCCGCGATCGAGCGTTGTTATTTTTTCGCTAATGGGTAACGTCTTGTATAACTTGCCGTCGTAATAGAGGGCGACTTTCGTATAAAGGCGGTATGCCGCGAAATCGAGCGGGTCAATCGTGATATTGTTGTCAATGATAATATTGTCAACGTATCGAGCGTTTGCGAGTTCGTTTACGGCGGAAAATTGCGCGTCGGCTAAATACTCCGACTCGAATATTTTTGCCTTTACGGGATACAATCGCCCCGCGATATTGCCCGCCGCGTCCGACTGCACGATATTATTATCTTTGTCGCGGTAATAATAGACGGTCGCAAGGGTGGGCGGGCGAGGCTTGTATTTCGGTATGTATGCGGGCGATCCGTCGTCGTTGCAAACGGGGTTTCCGTCGTCGTCCGTCTTTTGCGTGTCGGTGTAAATGATATTTCCGTCCGCGTCCGTTTCGGGCGTTTCGACGTTGTATTTGACGGTTGCAACCGCTTTATTTGTCGCCGTCGAAGTTGTAGTCAACTCGTGTATAAAGTCGCTTAAATTGATTGCCACGGCGTCGTTGCACTTGACGAACGTAAAAACGATTTTACCCGCCGCCACGTCGTACCGCGTCGATATGTTGTACTCGTAATATTTGAGGTAACATTTCAAAAACTTGTACGCGTTGACGATTTGATACGTTCCCGCGTAACTGCCGTACGTTTCGGTTGTATCGGTGTTGTCGGTCGGGATAATCACTTCGACGGGGATTTTACGGATTGCCGCGTCCGTGCGATCAAATACCAACGCCGCCACCTTGTCAAAGATTTTCGACAACCGCCCGTCAAAACTGCCGTCGGGCGTATAGTCGAGTAAAATTTCGGTATCCCATAGCGTTTTGAAATCCAAACCCTTGACGTTCCGTTTGTTGTATTCGGGTTTGATTTCGTCCGCAAAACACGCGTACTCGTAATTGCCCGCGTCGTCGCATAGTACGGCGATTTTTGCGTCGTTTATATCGACGTCGCAAACGCCCTCGGCGGTAAATGAGTCGTTGTCGTAAACGCGGGTCGTTAAATCGTACGTCGCGTTGTCAACGTTTGTAATATGCGTTTTGTTTTCGTCGTAAAGTGCGATATACACGCCCGCCGCCTCCTTAATCGAATAGATACCGCTTGATTGACATTTCGATCGCGCCGTCGTCGTCGGCTGTCATGTTCGACCCGATATAATACTCGCCTTGCGGCAAGTACAAAAATGATTGCTTTGTTTTATCGGTCAATCCGTATCCGTTATGTTCGCCCGCCGCGTCCGAAACGATTATTTTTTTGTTCGTCGGCTCGATCAAAATTTCCGTACCCTCGGCATTATTTGTCGAGAGGGCAATTTCCGATACGATTTTGTCGTCGAGCGTCATAATGAAAAGACGGATATTTGCCGCAATATCGCCCGAAATTTTAACCGTAATCGGCGCGTCCATAAAAAACGTGTTCGATACCTTGTATTTCGATTTGAATACAAACCCCGCAAACCCGAACGGAAAGCGGAGGGGAAATTTCGTTTCCTCGGCGCGGGTCGTCTTTAATGCGAAAGACTCCTCGACGCGCTCGTACCAAAACGTTTGACGTTCAAACGTGAAATCTTCGACAAACAAACCGTCCTCGTTGATTTCCGATTTCGGCGCGGATTGCAAAACGACGTCGCAATATTTATCCGTTACGCCGTCGTTGTACTCGAAAAGAAACTGCGACGTACCGCATGCCGCCAAAAACAAAAGTAAACTTTTGTAATTGCCGTATCCGTTCGACCCGTCCATGTTGAAATAAATCGAAAGTTTAATCGGCTCAAATTCGGGCGTAACGTTCGTTAAATGTTTTCCCTTTTCGCTTTCCTTGTAGTTTAACGAAAAAGTGTTACCCAAACCCGACGGCTCGGTCGCGAGTGCGTTTTCGCCGTTCAAATCAAACGATTTCGATTTGTCGTATGTATGCAAAATAAAACGACGCATAATCACATAGCCTCCGCAAGTTTTACGTTGATTTGCCGCACGAGTTCGTCGGTGTCAACTTCCGCCGCATAATTCTCTATTTTGACGGTTATATTTTGCGTTTTGTTCGTCGTGGAATTATCGTAATTGTACGTATCGCCGTACGACCCCGTCGTGCCGCCGCCGTCGTACACTGTGCCACCGCCCGACGTTCCCGCGCCCGACGTATCGGGAGGGGTGGAGTCAATAATCGCGTTGACGTCGTCCATACTTTCGATTTCCGACGTATCAATCCGCAACTTTACGTCCGCGATACGGTCGATATGTACGCCCAACCAACCGAGGGCGGCGTTTACGCCGTCGATCAATCCGTTTATAATTCCGATAACGAAATTTACGGCGTCCTCGATCACGCCCAAAACGATATTGATAATCTTTACCACACCGCCGAATATCTTTGATACGATATTTCCGAAAATTTGAAAAAGCGGGGCAAGCCAACCGAGCAACTGTCCGAGGATTTGCAACGGCACTTGTAACGCCGTCAATACGACTTTTAACGGGATCAACGCCACTTGCAAAAGGGGCGTCAATAGATTAAAAATCATTGTCAACATATCGAAAAATGGTTGCAACGCCGATATAACGAGGTTGATAACCGTTGCCAATATTCCTCCGATAATTTCGAGGATAGGGGATAGCAAATCCATAATGGATTGTAAAAGCCCCATGACAACGTCGAGGACGGGTTGCAACGCGCCGCCGATCATAGATATTAAATTGTTGATCGACTCCCGAAACGCCTCGCATTGCGTGTAAAGGATTATCAAAATCGCGGCGACCGCGGCGATTATAAGCACAATCGGGTTTGCCGCAAGTGCCGACAATCCCGCTTGTAACGACGGTATGATTTTTACGATATTTCCGATTGCGCCGACGAGTTTACCGATACCGATTGTCAACGGGGCAAGGGCGGCAACCACGATCAACGCTTTTAATGCGAATTTTTGCTCCGAAAGCGACAACGAATTAAACCACTCCGCCAACTTTTGCAATTTCGGCACGAGGTTATTTTGTATAGAGTCGGCAATCGACTTGATAAGCGGGGCGAACGACGCGCCGAGTTGCAACGCGGCATTTTTGACGGACTCTTTAACCAAATACAACGTGTCGTCAAGCGACGCGAGGGCGGATACTTGCTCGTTCGTAAGTGGCGCGATTGTCGCAAATTCCGACTTAAATTGATTGATTGCGTCCGCGCCCGCGTTCAAAAACGGCAACATTTGATTTGCGATCTTGTCGCCGAAAATTTCGTTTGCGTACGCCGTTTGTAACGTTTTATCTTCCATGCCCGCGAGTGCGTCGATAATCCCGTCAAACATTGCCTCTTTGCTGTCGAAATCTTCGATACGCAAACCGAGCGATTGCAAGGCTTTTGACGCGTTGTTTATCGTACCCGCGGAAAGGTCAACGATAGCGGCGCGCGCTTTTATGAGTGCTTTTTCAAAAACCGCCCACTCGACGCCCGCTTGCGCCGTAACGTATTGATATTCTTGTACCTTTTCGGCGGAAATGCCGAGGCGCAAAGATAAATCGTCGATTTCCGCGCCCGCGCTTGCGGCTTTAACGCCGAGTGTACCCGCCGCCGTGATTGCCGCACCCGCCGCCGCGGAAAACGGCGCAAGGGCGCGCCCCGCGCCCGTAATCTTGTCGCCGACTCCCGAAATTTGCGAGGATAGATTATCAAACTTTAATGTGTTTAATTTTTCGAGTTGCTTTTGCAACTGCTGTCCTTTTAATTCGGTTTGCGCGAGTTCTGTTTGCAACTTGCGGTATTGATCGGTGTTTATGTTTCCGCTATCCTCTAAATATAACAAACGGCGACGCAACGCGTCCGCATTTGCCGCCGTTTGGTCGATAGCGTCTTGCGCGACCTTTTGCGCCCGCGCGAGTTTGCTTGCGTCAAATTCTAAATCGAGGCTTTTTTGCAAGGCGTTTAATTCGGATTGCGACGATTGCGCCGCTTTCCGCATTTGCGACATTTCTTTATTGAAACTCGACGCGTCCGCGCTTATTTCGACGGTTAATCCGCGTATGCTTTCCGCCATGTGTTTAGCCTCCTTTTAGAATTTTGACCGCGTCCGCCGCCGAAACGTCGCGGACGTTTTGATTTCGTTGTTTCGACCGCATTTTGCGTATTTGTCGTATTGCGTGTTTCAAGTTCGCAATATCAATCGACATGATAAGCACGTAAAGGTCGTTGAAATGCGACCTCGCGATAAATACGTCGGGGATTTTGAGTTCGACGCACTTTTGCGCGATCGCGATATATCGCGGCACGGTCAAGTTTTCCGCCGCGGGGTCGGTGGGAGCGGGGTCGAGTCGTTTATAGATTGCCAACAACCGCTCAAATTCTTGACCGTGCGCGATTAGTTTTTTGCGTTCGCCGTCGCCGTTTTCAACGCGATTTCAAAAACGAATTTGATTTTATTCGACAACGCTTTCAAATACTCGGTATCGGCGAGGTCAAACATTTGCAAAAACGATTTGAAATCGGGGATTTCGTCGCTTTCCATAAAACAGTACAACGCTTTGAGGTCGGAAACGATATTTGCGCCCCCGACGACGCCCGCGTTTTGGATACGTTCGACGTACGCAAAAAGGGTTTCGTTTTTTGCGTTGTGCGGGAAAAACCGCTCCCAACGTTCCTCGGCAAATAACGACGTGTCAATGCCGACGGTAATTTCGCCCTTTTCGACGACGAGTTGATTTGTTGCGTCGTCAATGTGCTTTTTGATAGTGGGTAATTTTGTCGTAATCATTTCCGATCCCTCCGATTAAACCGCGGGCGTTTCCGCCGACGTTCCGTTTTTCGGGAGTACAACCTCTTTCCCGAAATCGGCGTAACCGTCCATATCGGGCGTAACGATCACGCCCCAAACGGAAACCTCGTTTCCCTTTGTGTCTTTGTAAACGCTACCGTCCGCCGCTAAAAGGGGAGTGCCGCCGATAACGAGAGGCAAGTCGAACGACGACTCGTTAATATCGTCGGTCGTTTGGTCGTAACTTTCCGCGGGGCGCGTGGACGTTACGCCGTACAACATGCCTTTTGCGACGCTGATTTCGTTTTCGCCGTTCATTTCGCAAATCTCGTAATACAAAACATGCGGTACGTTTTTCGTCGGCTTAATATCCGCGAGTCCGACGTCCAACCGCTTTTTGCGCCCGCATGCGATTTCGTATTCGTTGCAAATCGTGTTGAGGCTGACCGTTCCCGTTTTGCCCTTTTCGTTGTTGTAGTGGATAATTCGTTTCCCGTCGCCGTAAATGCTTTTTTCCGACGCGTCCGTTTCGATCGCGAGTTTGCTTGCCGTTCCCATAGGCGCAAAATCCGTAAAACCGCCGTCCGCGGTGGGGAAAGCGTATTTTACGTTTTTGATATTGAAACGGATCAAATTCTTTTCGGGCGTTGTTGCCGCCTTTGCTTGTGCCATGATTTTTTACCTCCGATTTTGAAGTGTTTTTTTGATTGCGTCGAATATTCGCGACTCCGTGGCGTCGAAACATTGACGTATAAATCCGTTATGCGGATTGTCGGAATACTCCAACACGTTTGAAAGCGGGATATTTTCTTTCCCGCCGCCGCTGACGGTTTTTGTGTTGCCGACGTATCGGCGATCTTTGTATTTTGTTTTGATTTCCCACGACTCCGCCATGCCGCCCGTATCTTTCGGCGTTGCTTGTTCGACCGCCGATTTGAATACCTCCGCGCCCGCTTGTATTGCGGCTTGCCGATCGTCGAAATTCGCCCGCACGGCGTCCGTCAATATTTCGGAAAGGGCGGAGGGGAGTTCGTCGAGCGGTAAACGACTTGTCGTAATGCCTTTACCCATTGCCGACGCTCCCGATATATGCAAATTCGACGTTCAATCCGCGGTACGGATTATCAACGTCGGGCGTATCGGTAATATCGTTTGCAACGCGGAAATGTTCGTCGCGTAAAATTTCGCGTTTGACGGCTTGCAAGCGGCTTTTTACGCCCTCGACGCGCCCGTCCGTCTTTTCGTATGTGTAGTAATAATTGACGTCCACATACGCACGGAAAAGGATTTGCGCGCCGTCGCCGTAAGCGCGCGGGCGATTTGACAAAACGCGGTAAACGACGTATTCGTCGTTATTGACTTTTACGTCGCTACCGTCTATCTTGTCAACCTTGACGTGTCGGGTGTCGTGCGATACGACGCCGAACGGCAACAATACACGGTCGAGTATTTCTTGTACAATCGCGTTTACGTCCATTATTTGCCTCCGTAATGCTTGACTTGAAACTCGATAAATTTATGCCGTTCGAGGTAATCGTCCGCGTCCGACGCGAGTACGAAAGTATGCGCCTCGTCCGTTTCGCCGTAAAGGTAAATGCGGGTTTGTTTTGTCGTCAACGCGTCGTAAACCGCTTTAACGTACGGCAAGCGTACGCGCGCGGATCGTTTTACGCCCTCGGCTTGCTGTTGAATAGCCGCCGCCCCGTAACTGCCGACCCACTCGCAAAAAAAGCAATCCGACATTATCGGGTTTCCGTCGTTGTCCGTTCCGATCGGTACTTTGATAATTTCCCACGTCGTGGACGCGCCTTTCCCCGCGATTTGCGTTGTTGTTTGTACGCCGAATTTGACGAGCGTACGTTTTGTTGTGATCCTTTGCTCCGACATAATCAATCCCGCATTTGCGCGATAAGCGCGCAAACCATACCGTCGGGTTTTACGATTTCGTCAACGGTTAATCCTTTGTCGATACCGTCCGCCCAAAGTGCTTTAACCGAATACGCGCGGGCGCATTTCAATTTTTCTTCGGGTACGCCGCCCTCGCGCATAAATTCGGTTGCCGCGTCGATAGAGTCTTGTACTTCTTGTTTTTTTTGCGGGTTGCAACCGTAATAACCCATTTTATAGAGAATTTTATCAACTTCGTTTTGCACGGTTGACCTCCTTTAACGTTCGCCGTTGCGCGTCGGTTATCGACCGCAACCCGCAATCAAAACCGTTGTTATTAGGTGGTTTTCGCCTTTTTCTGTACCGACATAAAGCCGTTGTACATGGCGGGCGATCCACCGACGAAACCAACGACCTTATACGCCGTAACGCCCTCTTTGAATTTGTAATCGGTCGATTTGGTAACGTCGAGCGTAGAAAAGAGGGCGAGTTCGTATCCGTGCAATTTGCCGTAATACAAGTACGCCGCGCCGTCCGCAACGTTGCCGAACGCCGAAACTTTCGACGTGCATACAAACGGAATACCGTTGATCGTTCCCGTGTTTCCGCGGACGACGATTTCGTACACGCGTCTTTTGTCCGTTCCTTTGACCTTTGCAAATTCTTTGAGGGTCAATTTGTTGAGGATCAAGTACGCGTCGCCCTCGACGTCCTCGTCGCCGCCGTAATCGAATACGATTTCGTCGAGCGTGTTTTCGTCGATTGTGGCAATCGTCTTTCTTTGCGCCGCGGTAATAATGCTCGTCGGCGCGTTCGCAATTCCGACGAGTTCGTCCGTGCCGCTACCGTTCACGATTTGCCCGACAACCTTTTTGCGCCATGCCCCGACGACGGCGTCCTCAACCGCGGAAACATAATCCGCCGCGGGCAACTTCTCGACTTCTTCGTTTACCTCGGCGTAAGCCGTGATTTTGATTTTGTTGATCGTTGCGTAACCGAATGTCGGCTCGGCGGACGTTGCCGCCGCCCCCTCGGACGTGATACCGCCCTCGCCGATAGTCTTTGCGAAAGGTGCTTTGTAACTTTCGGCGTTTGCGTTTTCGAGGTGTACGTTTTTGACGAGGCGGTCGAGCGTTCCGACTTGTTCAAAAGCGGGGTTGATTTCGCCGCTTGCAAGTACCGACAAAGGCGTTTGCGTGGACGATACGGCGCGGTGTTCAACCGACGCATGCTTGCCCGCTTTGAGGTCTTTTGCGCGGGTTTCGATTGCCTCGATTTCCGCCGCCTTGCGCGTTTCCGCGTCCGTCTTGTTCTGATCGAATACCGTACCGTCGGCGGGTTTGCCGTTCGGCTTACGTGCCGCGCGGAGTTCTTCTTCGCGCTGTTCGCTTTCCGCCGCCTTTTGCATTTCTTCGATCGTGAAGTTCAAGCGTTCGACTTCGGAGCGGATTTCCGCGAAACGTTCCGCGGTGGTTTCGGGTTTTTGCGCCTCCGCCAAAAGGGCGGCGCGTTTCTCGATAAGTTCTTTAATTCCCATAATGTTTTTGTGCCTCCACAAATAAAAATTTTTCTTTCGCAAGTTTTAACGACGCTTGCGAGTCGTCGTTTTGTCCGCGCTTTTCGTTTTCCAACGCCGCCGCCCTCGCGTTATCCAACGCGATTTTGTCGTTATCCAACGGGGAAGAGGAGCGGGCATATATCGAGGTTTGCGGATATGCGGCGTCGTTTACCGCGGATATTTCGCAAACCTTTGATATTTTTGTAATGCGGCGTATCGGCATAGGTTTATCGAGGTCGTACCACTCCTCGCCCGATACCATGATACCGAACGCGAAAGACATACCGTCAATATCGCCGCGCGTAACCGCCGAGCATAATTCGCGGGCGGTCGTGTTATTTTCAACGTCGAGGTTTGTTTTAATTCCCATGCCCTCGGCGTCGATTATCGTATCCATTGACGAGCGTTTCCCGCGTCTATGGCGCGCAAGCGGGATCATGCTGTCGTTATGGTTAATCATGAATTTTATATCGGATAAATCCGCCCCGTCGAGTGCGCCGCGGGCGATTTCCTCGTAAAAGTAATCGCCGATTGCCGTACGCTTTTCGTAAACGATCGGGCGACCCTCGATTATGCCTTTTATCGGCTCGATTTGTGCGGTTTGTTCGTCGGGCGACGATCGCCGTATAAGTTGCGGCGCGTCGATTGTCCGTTTGATAATATCGGGCATTATTCGGTTTCCTCCTTGTTGTCGGCGGGTTTCGCCGTCGGTTTTTTCCCTTGCGAAAGGGCGGTTAATTGATATTGATTTGCGATAGAAACGTCGATATAATTTAGCGATACCCGCGTCGGCTGATCGTCGGGATCATATCCCAACAATTCGCGCCGCTCGGCGCGCGACAATAACGCGTCCTCTTTTGTCATTTCGGCGATTTCTTGACGACGGGCGAACGAAAGCGATTGTGCGATCTTGTCGTAACACTTTATCGTGTGTCCGTATTTTATTTCGCGGGGCGTAAATAGCACGATACGGAAAGCGTCCGTAATTGCAAGCGTTATGCCCTCGCATGCGGTTTGCCAAAAAGCGGTATAATCTTCGTCGGTGTATTTGCCGAGGTATATCGGCACGGAAACGCCGAAAGGCGACAAAATCTCGTCGCGTATAAACGATAAAACGTTCGACGGTATATCTTGCGTTTGTATGTTTATCGGCTGAAATTCCGACTCGTAATCCGTCGCGACGATCCCGTATTCGCTTTTGAATAAATGCTCCTCGAACGTGTCGCGTTTGACTTCGCGTTTGTCCGCGTCCGCAACGGTTTTCAAAGACAAAACGCCTTTCAAAGATAACGACGCCTCTAACGATTTCGGTATCGACTCTTTGATAACGTGTAGCGTTTGCAAATTGCCGAGAATTTGTCGAAAATCGCCGCGTCCGTTTGCGTCGCCGCCGAGGTATTCGTTTTCGCCGTATCCGTTTCGTATGTGTATCAAATCCGAGTACGGCAAATCGAGTACAACGCCGCCGCCCGCGGTCGTTGATAATTCCGCGCGCATTTCGCCGTCGAGGTAGTAGAGGCGCACGTTTGCGTTTTGGATCGGGTAAAATCCCCGCGTTATGCGTCGGACGCTGTCCGTTCCTTTGATCGGTACTTCGTCGTACGCCCAATAAATAAAGCAATTTCGATTGACGAGTAACAAGTACACGATTTTATATAAAAAATCTTTCAACCCGCAAAGATTGTTTACGCGCCCCGCGAATACGTCGTTTATGCTGTCGTCGGCAACCTTTACGCGGTGGGGATTGTGCGTTTCGATAACCGATTTCAACGAGCATTTCGATATTTCGTCGGCGACGCGGTGGATTGCCGTTTTGACAATATCCGACGCCGTGTAATCCTTTCCGAACGAGGAAAATACGACTTTGTTTGCGCTTACTATTCGATTGTAGTTTCCCGCGCGATCCCAACCGAGCAAATTATGTATTGCGGTTTTGATAGTGTTCAAATCGACGCTGACCTCCTTTTCGGAAAAATAAAAAGTGCGCCGATAGAAACGAGAATAATACTCGTTAATATCGGCGCACTTGCTTTTGTTGTTTCAAAAGTGGCGCACACACCGCGACGCGGTGGATACAATCACTAATACCGACGGCGTACACGCCCAAACGGGCGGCAATTATCGAAAATTGCGACGCACACACCGCGACGCGGTGGCGATACGAATATTAAATTTGCTTTTATTGTACTCAAAATGAGGTACAATGTCAACCGTTTTCGTCAAAATTTTTCGGCGGGTATCGTAAACGTGTATTCTTTTCCGCATTGCGGGCAAAAAAACGTCGTATTTGTTACGCCGTGGCGGGCGTCGTAACGCCCGATCAATCGTTTATGTATCGGGCAACGGATTTCGCGCCCGTACGGGTTGTTATGCGGTTTTTGCGGCTTGTTTTGTTCGTGCATGTATCAACCTCCGATTTTCGCCATAAAAGCGGATTTGCAACCGCGCAATGCGGCATACGCAATCGTTTTCGACATTGTACCGTCAATTTTATTTCCGATATATCCGACAATTTTTGTCGGCATGACAAATCCGTTTCGGTCATATCGTATCGCCGTATTGCGGAAATTCCACCGACAAATTGCGTTGTTTTGGTAGTTTATCAACCGCGCGCGTAAATCTTCCTCGATATTGCGCGTCGGCACGTTCAACGTTTCGGGTGTCATGCGGATTTTTACGGGTACGTTTTGACCGAAACGTTTTACAATTCGTTTTGCAAATTCGCGGGCATGCCACTCGTCATAACCGACAACGTACGGACGGATACCGAATTTTTCGTATATTTCCCAAATATACTCGGCGACGATTGCGTCGTCGATAACGTTATCTTTGACGATACGGCATAAACCCTCCGCCTCCCATTGTCGATAATCTTTTTTTTCGGGGTTAGTGGGGGAGTCGGTCGATTGTCCGTCGCCCGCTTTTACTTCCGTTACAAAATACATTGTGTGCAAATATTTGACGGGGTCGTTTGGTTTCATAAACAAAAACGTACACGCGCAAAGATCGTTTGTTTCCGCCAAATCGACGCCGCAAATACACCAACAACCCGTAAAATCGGCAAGGTCGAAAGTTGCGTCGCATACGATATATTTTTCCTCCAACCATGCGTTTGACGAAAGTTGTTTAATATTAAAATCTTTCGCGAGAATAAAGGCGCGATCCGTGCCGCTATGCCGCGCGGTTTCGACTTTCGCTTGTAAATACGAGCGTTTTTTTGCAATACCCAAAAGCGGGTTTGACTTCGTCCAACTGCTCGGATCGTTCCATATTTCCGCCTCCGAGTCTTGCGTATAAAGCCAAATCAACCAACGCGACGCGTCCGTATCCGACTCGCCTTTTAACGCTTTGCGCGCCTTTGATAAACGGTCGTCGAGGTATCCGTCGCGGACGATACCCTCGGTTGTGATCTCGAAATACAACGGCTCGTCTTGCGTGGATACCGACGTTTGCAAGGGGAGGACGGTTGACGAGTCTTTCATTTCGTGTACTTCGTCCACGATAACGAGTTTCAAATTTCGCCCCTCTTTTGCGCCCGATTTTGCCGACATTTTTTTGATTGCGCCTTTGTTTTGTGCGGAAAATTTGCCCGTTTTTTTGCGTTGTTTTGGATTGCCGAAAAATATACCCTTGATATTTTTGTGCGTAACTTTCGATACCGCCCGCGACTCCTCGCGAAACGCATTGATACAATCGAATATCAAACCCGCTTGATCGTAGTCGTTCGACGCGCACATGACTTTTTGCCCCGCGTCGCCACAAAACCACTCCGCCAAAACTAACGCCGCAACAAAAGGCGTCTTGCCGTTTTTTCGGGCGACGAGTAGGAATATTTCTTGAAACCGTCGCGCCCACCGTCCGCCGTCGGACGTTTCGGGATCGTAAACATAAAACCCGAAAATCGCCTCCGCAATCGCTTTTTGGTTGATTGCTAAAATAAACGGTTTCCCCGCAAACGGACTTTCAAAATGCTTGATTTCCGTTTCGATAAATTTTATCCGTTTATGCGCCTCCGTCAAATCGAAACGGTACACGTCCGAACGGCAAAAAATATCTTGTATCAAACTTTCGAGCGTGGTTTTTAATTCGCGTCCGATAATGATTTCGCCCGCGCGGCAACGTTTGTAATATTCGATCAACCAACTATGCCGCCCGCCGACGTCCTCGTTTAATGCTTGCCACCCCGCAAGCGGTGTAATATCGGGGTTTACGAGTTCCCATGTTGCCGCGTCCGCTGTATTATACATAATCCTCCAAACCGTCGCCGTCGTCGCCGTCCAACGCGCCGAGTAATTCTTTGTTGAGTTTTTGCATGCACGACGCATATTGCGCCATGTATTTGACGCGCACTTTGCCCGCCGCCGTTTCTTTTTGCACGGCGGGGTTTGCGGGGTCGTATAGGATCGTCGGCAAGTCCTTTATGACTTCCAAACACGCAAAAACCTCCGCAACCTTGCGGATCAATTCGTCGAAAATATCAAGTTTGATTTTATCGACGCCCGCGTCCGTAAATAATTTGACGAGGCGGTCGTATTCCGCATTTGCGATTGTCGCTTTGTCTTTTTTGCCCGTTTGTTTTCCTTTTGCCATGATACCTCCTCCAAAAATGCAAAACTTTTCGCAAAAAAAGTCAAATTTTCGGTGTGTGTTCTAAATGCCCGCGGCTTGGAGTCTTTCGGCGTTTCAAAAAATCGGCGAGGGGTGGGGGGATATAAAATATTTTTTATTCCGAATACCTTTTCCAATACGCCTCGATCCAACCGATAACAGCGTCGCGCGCCGCCGCCCGCGTAACGCTTTCGTATGCCCGTTTGATACACTCGTCTTTCGGTGTGTCAATGTGTATGAGTTCCGCCCCGTATCGTTGCACCATATCGTCGCGATCGAAACGCGACGGATACGTGCCGATAATATATGCGTCTTGCCATTTGCGGCGCGGCGTTGCCGTGCGTATTTCTTCGAGCATATAATCACGGATACCGAACGCAACGCGCTTTGTCGCGTCGGGTTTGTCGTATTGTTCGCATGTACATATTGCGGCGTGGATACGGTCTAAATCGACGACAATATCGTTTCGCGTGGCGACGTTTCGGACGTACGTTGTTTTGCCCGCACATGGCGACCCATGCACGACGTACACGTGCTTTTGCCCGATTGCGTTACCGAAACGCGCGTGTACTGCATTGTGGCAAGAGTGGCACAAAACCTCGATATTGTCGGGGTTTAATGTGATTGTAACGTCGTCGATATTATCGAGCGTTAATTCGGTTTTATGGTGTGGGCGCAATTCGGCAATATCGAATACGCCGCCACACCGAGCGCATACACCGCCGCTTGCGATCTTGCATGCTTGCGCGAGTTGCAAGTAATCTTGACGGCAATAAAACGCATGTATCGGGTCGATTGCCATATCACGCGCCCTCCCAACCGTCGGGCGGGATTTTGCCTTGTTCGGCAAGTTCCAACGCCTTTTTGCGGAGTTCTACCATGTGCGGATCGCGGGCGTATTCCGCCGTAAAACGGTTTATCAAAAGGAATTGCAACATACCCGCGTCGGGTTTCGCATATTTCTTTTGTTTTCGGGTTTTACTGCCTATGACCGCGCCGTTTTTGTCTTTGATTTCCTCGGTATATTCTTCCTCGTATTCGTATCCGATAGCGACGCGAAAAGCGTTGTCGAGTAGGTCTTTTTTTTGCGCCGCCCGCGCGCGCGATAGTGTTTCGGTTAATTCGGGATATTTTTTTTTGTATTCCGCCCATTGAGTTTTACCGACGCCGTAAAAGTCGCATATATCGCCCTCGGTAACTCCGTAATGGATATACCGCTCGATTTCCGCCAAATAAGGTAAAACCTTATTTGCGTATTGCGATTTTGCGCCTCTTTTGGTCTTTTCGGCTGTTTCCGCCGCCGCGTCCGTCTTTTTGACGGTCTTTTTTGTGGGTGGTTTTTTCGCGGTTTTTTTGGTGGTCTTTTTTGCCGCGTCCGTATTTGCGGCGTTTCGGGGTTGTTTCGGCATTTTTTAACCTCCTTTTTTGCCCGTTTTATCGTTCGCCCGCGTCGAGCGTGATTTTTGCGATTATCCACAACGGCGAATATGACAACGCCACCAAAAACGGGGCGCAACATGCGATCCACGAAAGGGAAGTCGCCGCGCAAAGTTTACAAATAACGAATATCGCCGAAATCGGTACGCAAAACGCAAAAACGAGTATTCCGATTATGTAAATCGCGGAAAGTATTTTTTTCAACATTTGATTTTGCCTCCTTGCAATTTTTTGATTGACATAATGACCCAACCGTCGGGCAACTGCGGAAAATCGCTCAAAATGTACGTTATTTTGACCGTAAGCCGCCGCGGCGTATAACTGCCGTCTTTCCACTCGTGGAGGATTAAAACGTCGCCCACGGCATAATTTCGGTCGTTAAAACGATATTCCCACGTTTTGACGCCTTTTTCGACCGCGTCGAAATATTCGGGTAAAATTTTAACTTCGTGTATTCTCGGCATATTTGCCACCTCCAAAAATAAATAATTTTTCCGTACCGTCCGCATTGTGCCAAACCTCGATAAACCGCGAGGGCGCGGCAAAATACCTGATTGCGACGATATGACCCGCCGCCGCGAGGTGTTCGCACCAACCCCAAACACACTCGACGTCAAATATTTTTCTTGCGGCGTTTTGCATATCGCAAAATATCAAAACCCGCTCCCGTTCTGGAAAACGCAAGTCGTAATATTTCGCGTCGGAAACGATATATCCGCGACCGTCGTATCCGTGCCGTTTTGCGCCCGAAAGCAAATTGCAAATACGCAAATCGCATTTGATTTTTTCGACGACGCTAAAATCGCGGGCGGTCGGCTCGACGTATTGCGTTATTCCGCAAACGTTTATGTAACTTTGCAATATCGGGGCGATTGCCGCCGCGGTGGTGGTAGTGGTTTGTTTCATTTCGATTTATTCCCTCCGTTTTTTGTGCATTTTCACGTATAGGTACGCTCCCGATACATAATCGCTTGTTTTGCCGTAAATATCCGTCATGCGGTATCCTTTGTACATTTTCTCGAACGTCGCGCGGGCGTCCGTTTCGCCGCTGTAAAGGCGATTGACCTTGCGACGCGTGAATTTGTGATCCGCGATCGTGATTTGCGGCTTTTGCAAATTCTTTGACGCGACATATCGTTTTGCTCCTTTCGGGTCTTTCATGATATACCGCGACAAACCCTCGTACGCGCTATCGTCGGCGCGCAATCGGCGCGTTTGATTTCGTCCGCCGTTTCGCCACAAATCCTCCATGACGTCGCGGTTTGGAAAATTTGTAACGATATGGTGGTGTACGCGGATTTTGCCTTTCTTTTCGTCGTTTTCGTATTCGGTAACGTAAACGTATTTGAGGGGCGGGAAGTGGTGGCGTTCCGCGTAGTATTTCAACCGACGGATAAACTTTTGCATTTCCTTTTGTGCGTCCGCAAGCGATTTCGGGAGTCGGCGGGTTTCGTATGTAAACGTTCCCCAAAAGTCGGCGTCCGTAAAATTCGCATTGATAAGACGAACGAGGTTTTTTGTTGCGTTTTTGTGGTTTAATCGTTTTTGCGCCTCTCGGCTTGTCTTTTCCCTCCTTGCCCGCGTTGTTGACGCGTGGGTATCCCAAATCGGATAAATTTCAACTTCGAGAATATCGCCGCTCTTGATTGTTTTTGTACGGTAACGTACGATATGCGGATCACTCAAAGATTGCAAGCGGGCGTCGCGTTCTTCGTCCGTGATTTCGTCCTCGTTGAAAATATCGTCAAAGTCGAAATCGGACGGATCGAGTGTATAAAATCGTTTTGCCATTGTTGACCTCCGTTTTTGATAGTAGGAAAACAAAGACAAAGGATTGACGCGGGGGTCTTGCCCCCGCACCCCCGCAAGGCTCAAAGGAATACAACACGGGGCGCGCCCTTGTGATTGCGTTCACTAAATAGCCGAGCGGGGCGGTGGACGTTGCTTTTC
Source organism: uncultured Christensenella sp. (assembly GCA_910585705.1). Classification (GTDB taxonomy): domain Bacteria; phylum Bacillota; class Clostridia; order Christensenellales; family Borkfalkiaceae; genus Coproplasma. The sequence goes on along the minus strand of CAJUER010000002.1, from coordinate 8,873 downwards.
TCTTTGCGTCAATGACGTTTTGTGTTTATCCTCGTTCGCCTTGTTTGACCCTATCACACGCGCCAAATATACGAGTCAAACGTTTGCTAACGCAAAAATTTTTCTTGCGAAAAATTCGCGGCGTTTGACTCTATTTGTCGGTGTGATTTTAACGGGTCAAGGCGACGAGGAATAAAACACAAAACTAAATATCCGCTCGTATTCTCGTTGAAATGATAATACTTCATTACGAGGACGCCAAAAGCACCGTGCGACCGTTGCAAAGTGTTGACAATGCACCTCCGACATGGTATAATAATATCGGTTTGGGTTGACTGCATTTTGCGTCAAACTTTGCAGGCGGTTGGAAGTGCCAATTTCGACCGCCCGATCCTTTGTCTTTAATAGTGTTGTCGCCGTTCGGCGGCGATCAATCGGCTTTGCCGTCCGACGTTCCCGCGTCGGCGGCTTTTTCTTTTGCCGTGATTGTGGATAACCTTTCGTCGAGTGCCGCCACCGCATGACGCACACAATCCGACACGCTTAAATATCCCAATTTTCGCAACGCGTCGGGAGCGAATACGCGCTCGGCAACGTTGCGCGGGATTTCCACGGTAAGATTGTAAAAATCGTTTTTTGCGCGACGATCGCGCGACCGTTGCGTATCCGTCGGCACGGCTCGTCCGCCGCCCGTGGCGGGCGTTTCCGCCGCCGTGGTGGATTGTGGCGCGAGTGCTATTTCGCGCGGGTCGTAAATATCGAGCGGGGCGCACGATAGCGTTTTGCAAATAGCGTTGAGGACGGGCGGCGTCGGTAAACATACGTCATTGACGAATTTACTCATTAAAGCGGTATCGACGCGGGGATCAACCCGACGGACGCTTTCGGCGACGTCTTTTTGCATGACGCCGCGTTTTAACATGAGTCCTTTGTATTTCGACATTATGCACCTCCCGCCGCCGTATCGTTCGGCTTTCCGTTTTCCGCCGCGCATGCCTCCGCAATCCGCAAGGCGTGATATTGACGTAACGTAAAGAATACGTCGCAATCGTGGCATTTGCCCGCCGCCCGATATTCGGGGCAAAGACATTTCGTTTGACATAGTTCGAGGCGCGTTATTTCGTCGGCGGTGGCAAATATTCCGATATTCTCGTCAAATTCGCCGATCCCATAAGTGCGGCGCGGATTGACGGCGTTTGTATCGACGTATATATCCGCGTAAATTTTTCGGGTATCGCCGCCGTATCGTTCGACGTTTTCGGGTACGTTTTCGTTTATGTAGTCAAATACGATCCCGCGGTCATTGCACCATTTGACCGCCGCGTCCAAAAGTTCGCCGTTTCGGCATGTGTGCAAAATGAGGATTGCGCCGTCTTTTGCAAGTTCCTTTATATAATGTATAGAATAGGGGAGCGGATCGCCGATCGCGGGGTATGCGTCTTTGCACAACGTACCGTCGAAATCGACGGCAACAATTTTCTTGTATGGATTTTTCATTTCGCCGCCTCCGTGGTTTGAATTTCGCCGACTGTGTAACCGTATTTTTTACAAAGTTTTTGTAAGCGGCGGAAAAACCGTTTTGTCTTTGTAATATCCGCCCGCATGTTCAATCGAATTTGCCCGCCGCCCGTCGGAGTGGTGGTTTGCTCGACGGGAATTGTAAAAGCGACATTGACGCGATTTGTTATGCTTGCCATATCACGCCTCCGCTTTTTTATCGGTCGGGATTTCGTTTAATTCGTGGGTGGGCGGCGTAATCTTTACTTTGATTGTTGCGGTCGCTGTAATTCCGCATGCGTTACCCTCGGCGATTTCGACTTCGACTTGCGCGAGATCGATTTTATTTATCGCGTTCACAAATTCCGATATTTCTTTTAATTCTCGCGCCATGTTACACCTCCAATTTTGCGCCGTCCGAATAGGTAAAGGCGATCGAAAGCGCGGATTTGTTACCGACGGAAAATTTTACCGTAAAGCGTCCGACTTTGATTGTCGCGCCCGCGATATTCGCGTCGAGGACGTTTATACCGACGTTTAATAAAAAGTCGTACAAATCGCCCGCGAGTTCCATATTGCGCGCCGCGGTGTAGTCGGAAAAATCACAAAGGCGTTGACGTAATTTTTTAATGTTCTCGTCGCGCTGTCTTTTGCGTTCGACTTCGTCTTGATATTGCCTCGCGTCGAAACAATCGCATTTGAGGGTTGCCGCCTCGTCCGCGTCCGCGTCGGATTTATACGGGGCGACGGGGATTGTTTGTTTGCCGCAAAAACGGCACGTCGGATAATGGATAGTGGGGGCGACGTCGTCGGCGTCGCCGTCATGTGCCGCCGTCGCGTCCGTCGTGCCGATAATTTCGCCCGTGTCGGGGTTAATGGTCGCCGCGTCCGTTTCGGGTGTTTCCGCCGCATTTGCGACGGTCTTTTTTGCGTGTTCGATTTCGTGTTCTTGCGCGTCCGCCGTCGTTACGACGTCGTAATCGGGTTGATACCCGTTGAGGGGATTGTTTTTCATGTTTATTTGCCTCCGTTTATTTTTTGTTGTTGTTTCGTGCAATTTCCTTTACATTTGTTGACGGGTACTCGGCACGTCAAGCAATAATCGGGTTGCGGTTTTGCCGCGGGTTTCGGTTTCTTTTTACGCGCCATATCCGCCGCCTCCGTTATTCCGCGCGAAAAGCGCGGGCATACGCCGATAATTCGGCTTTGATTTTATCTTCCTTGCGCGTCATGACGTCGAATAATTCTTTGTCGAGGTAACACAATATCGCGGACGATATGAGATTGTCGAGGACTGACGGCTCTAACGCGTCAAGTTCCCAACTTTCATAACCGTATTCGCGTATGTACTTCCCGCAACGGCTGTCGGTTAATTTTGCGGGGTTAGGTGGCGGGTTGTACCGTTCGATTTGTTCCATATTGAGGGCGATACGGTTTATCGAAAAACACTCGTCATAATACCCGTCGTTTGCAATAAACGTCCTTATGCGCTCCTCAATATCGCGGGTCATATCTTTACCGCTCGGATCGTGGTCGCCGAGGTGGATAATGACCGCCCGTTCGTGTTCGTTCAACTTGCTTTCGATACGTCGTGCCGCCGCCCACATTTCCGATTGTGATACATAGCCGCGACATGAAAAATACGGTACGTCGTACGCCTCGGCGGGTTTTCCGATAACTTCGACGAGGGCGTCTTTTTCGACCCATACCTCGACGTAATCGGGTTGACCCTCCCATTTGTTGAGGCTGAATTGTTCCGCCGCCGATTGTAAAAGGCGGGAGGGGTCTTGCCAATGAAAGGTATTGCGAACGTTGCGGGTACGATCCTCGATTGCGTACCAATCAACCAAACCCGCAAGGCGGGCGTTGTTGACGAGTTCGCCGAGGTTGTCGTATTGCTTTTGATTGTTCGGTATAATATCGCGGGCGACGAATTGATAATACAACTGTCGTAACGTCAAATTGTATCCTTGCTCGGAGTATGTTTCGACGATTTCGTTTACCCAATTTATAAGATCGAGCGAACGATCGCGAAAATTTATATCTTTGTATTTGATTTTCGGCATTATCAATCCTCCTCGAATAAACCCGCGTCCGCCGCCATGTTGCAAATATGCTCCCACGGCAAGGAATACGCCTTGTTGTGGTAAACGATAAGCGGCGCGCCGTTCAACGTTGTAGCGATTTCAAATTCTTTCCCGTCGGGCGCGGTGGCGTTTCCGACGTGTTGACGTAAGAGGAAATCGCCTTTTATGATTTCGCCATACGTCGGGGTTTCGGGTTGTTTGGTTTGGTTGTTGCTGTCGTGCATTTTGCACCTCCTTAAATTAAATCGAATATTGATATTTGCGATCGTACCGTATCGAGCCATTGTGTACCCGTCGCGTATTCGTCGGGATCAATTTCAAATAAGATATAATCGCGTTGCAACCGATACGCCGCAACCGCTGTCGCGCAACTGCCGCCGAACGGATCGAGTATCAAGTCGCCCTCGCGGGTATGTTGCCGAATTATGCGCGATAGTAGGTCGGTCGGCTTTTGGTTTTGGTGTATCCGCTCTTTTTCGGATAGGCGGTTGAATTTCCATATATCGCCGTATCGCGGCATGCCGTCCATAAACGGGGCGCGACCTTTGTTTGCGTATATGATAAACTCGTAATTTTTTCCGTATTGTGCGCCGAGGTCGCCCATTGTCGGCGCGCCTTTATCCCACACGATAATATTTTTTACGGTAAAGTATTTCTCGATTTCCGCTTTGAAAAAATCGACTTTATCACTACCGCAAAACATATAAAGAGGGGAGTTGTCTTTCAAAACGTCGTACAGTAACGGGATCACGTCGATTATGAGTTGCGGGTTGTCGTCGTTTTGAATAGGCTTGCAAAATTTATGTGATTTGTCCGCGCGGTTGTTCGTCTTGTAGTTGATAAGATACGGCGGGTCGGTTATGACGCAATCAACGTGTACCCCCCCCCCGCAACATATCGCGTAAACCGTCGAGGCAATCCATGTTGTAAACGTGGTTTCTTTCGATCGTCATTATTTTCCTCCGAAATATAGTTGTCGGATTGTTCGACCGTCCGCGCGTGGTATGTAGTCCATAAAATCGCATGACCCGTGTATAATCCGATTGTTACACCAACGTTGCAAGTCTTTGACGACCCGCGGGGCGGTGGGTTTGCGGTATATCCGAACGTCGGGAATAAATCCGCTTTCGTCTATCATTTTGACGCGGTATAAATCCTCCTCGATCGTCGTATCGTAATTTGTAAGCATGTACACAACCAATTTACTTTTGTGTTTTGTGCATATTTTTCTAAACGTTTGGAGTCCGCGGACGATTGCTTTTTCGTTTTTCATAAAATCGAAAGCAAAATGCAACCGTTCGGTTTTTATATCGTTTAGCATGACGGCGATTTCTTCGGTAACAAACCGCGCGTCAAGTCCTTGCGTAAAATCCACCGTCGCGCCGCTGTCGCGTAACTGTCGCAATAATTCGACGCGATCGCGGCATGCGAGGATATTTGCGTCTAAAAGTTTAACGCGCTTTTGCCCGCGCCAAAACTCCGATAAATCCGCCACCTTGCGGGATTGCATGCCCTCTTTTTTACTGACAATGCAAAACCCGCAATTATTCGGGCAACCCCGCGTCAAAAAGCCGTAAGCCGTGTTTTTCGTTAAATTCGGGTATAACGAATAATCGGGGTAAATATGCTCGATTTCGGGCGGCAAATCCGCGTCCGCGCTTTTCTCGTAAACTTCTTTTCCGTCCTTTATTTTGATCGCGAAACCCGTACCACCGAAACGTATATCGTCGCTTTGCAAATAAGCCGCCGCCTCCGCGGTTGTATATTCGTCGCCGAAAACTTTACTTGCATATATCCGATCGTATCGGCATAAAGGGAGTACAAATTCCACGTCGTCGCCGAGTGCTTTATGGTACGCGGATATTTTCATTAAAGCCAAATTCGGGAAATTGTGCGAGTCCACGTCATAAAGTCCGATTTTCATTTTTTGCCTCGTTTGCATTTTGCGATTGCTGTTTTATCCGTTTCAATAGCGGGATCGACGCCGATTATTGTTATCTTTTCGTTTTCGGGCAAGAGAGGTATTGCGTCGATACGCTCGATAAATATTTCCGCGCCGCCCGCCTTGACGGGATATTTCCCGTTTATATCCGCGGGCGTAAAGTTCTTTGCGTGGGTAATATCGCTCGTGTGTTTGCAATCGGGGTCGCAAGGCGCGCACTTTTTCCGATCGCAAACGTAATATATTTTTCCCGCTTGTTTATCCATTATCGCGCCTCCCGTATCCGACGGACGCATGACGACAACCATTGACGGAAAGGGCGCGGCGGATTTGCTTTCGTTGAAATGCAACCGTCCGCGTATAAACCGTACCGCATGTTTTTTGTATATGTAATCGTGAAAATACGCCGTATCCGTTCGGGCGGGAATAAGCATGACAACCGTTGTACCCCCCCCCCGCAATAACCTCCGCATGCGCTTTCGCAACCCATTTCGCGAGGTCGCGTCCGTACGGCGGATTGCAAAAGACGGTTTCGCCGCGCCAACTTTGCGCGAGTCCGTCAATTTCCTTTGTGAAATAGCGGGCGCATTTTGCATTTTGCGGTGTGGCGCACGGGTCGAGCGTAAACGCAAATTCTTTGTTTAATTCGTCGAAAAACGCTTGCGGCGTCGCCCACTCGTTCGTATTGCTTGTAAACATTGCCGAGTTAATCATTGTCGCGCCTCCTATGTTGCGCCGCATGCGGGCAAGTCGCCCAATGCGGGATATAACCTTTCCCGTCGATAACGGGGGAAAGTAAGCCGCCGCCCGTTCGGTCGATTATAGTTGCTTTGAGGACGCGCCCGTCCTCGGTAACGACCGTCGATTTGCCTTTGTAATTTTCTTGATATTCGACCGCGTCCGCGTCGCACGGCATATTTTTTCCGTTTTGCGTTTTTATCCACACAATCGGCGCGCCGCAACTTTTACAATTTACGATCCGCATTTGCCGCCTCCGCTTTCTTTTGTTTTACCAATTCCGCCGCCCGTATCGGTATCACAACGCCATAATTGCAAGCGTCGCAACACAACCCGCGATCTTTAACGGGCGCGGGATTATTCCCGTATCCGCTGTATTCTTTTTTGCATATACAACATTTCTTTTTGTCGTCCATAGTTCAATACTCCTTGATATGTTTGACGTGGGATTTCTTAAAGAAAACGCGGCACGTCGGGGTTTCGAGATAATAACCGATAATGCGTCGATTATCGAAAGCGAGGCACTCGGTACGCGTTGCGAGGGTTGCGATATGTAGAAAACCCGCCGCGTCCGATCCGTCGATAAACTCTATAAAAACGGATTTCCCGCAAAGTGCGGTCAATTTCGCGCTTTCGGCGCGGGTATGGATATACCCGTCTTTCGGGGGAGGAATTATCATAAAACGCCCTCCGTCAAAATATCAGCGTTTTCGTGTATATTCCCGATAACGCGAATATTTTTGAGTGTCGTTTTTTCGCCGCGCGCGACTTTTTCCGTATCTTGTTCGGTTTGTAGTTTATAGAGAGGTATCCAACCAAAACCGCGGGCAACAAAGATAAACACACCGAAAGCGTCGTATTGTATAAGTCCGATATAATCTTTCCCCTCATATCGGACGCGCGCTATATCGTCCTCAAAAATGCGTTGTCCGACGGTGTCAAACATGCCCGTAAATTCGCCGACGGTATCGGGATCGACTTCGTAATCCCAACACGCGCGGGTTTCCCCGTTGCGTCGCTCGTATATTTTCGGGATTTCGTCGGTTGTTACATATTCGCCGTATATCCAACTGCATTGAGGCGCGAGTTTGCCACGGAATAATATTTGACGTTTCATTTGTTTTCCTCCAAGTACGCCGCGCGCATGCGTTCGTATTCTTTATCAATCACGAGTCCCCAATTTCGCAACTCGTCGGCGGGCGGTTGCTCGTTATACGTAACCTCGCCAATATTTTTTGATCCTTGATAGTACGTTTCGTATGATACGTAATTTTTCGGGATACAGTAGGGCGCGGGCGGGCGGTGTGTACAAAAGTACCGATATTTTCCACGGGCGGCGTACCCTTTTCGTAAAATCGTTTCAAAATCTTTTGCCGTTATCTTTTGATTTCCGATACGTTTTTCGTAATATTGCGAATTGAAAAAATACCAATGGATAGCGAAAACGTCGTCGCCGTATTCGTCCTTTTCCCAATATGCGGAAATGTTTACTTGATACTCATACGTAACGGTATCGTACGGTCGATCGTCGCGAAAAGTACACGACACGACTTGTCTAAATTCGTCCTCGTAACTTTCGACCTCTTGCATTTGCTTGATTTTTTCCGCCGCCGCTTTTATTTCGTCGGGGATACCGTATTCTCTCCCGATTGCCTCGGTATATTCTTTAATGAGGCGATTTGCGACGCGGGTCATAATTCCGTTTTTTACGCCCGCGTCGTACGATTTATCAAAAGCCTTTTCAATCATACCGCCGCCTCCATACATTCGATAATGTGGAAGTCGTCTGCACACTTGCCCTCGTTTACGGCACGGACGCAACCTCGATCGTATGCCGCTCCATTATCCGCGCGGTTGTAACGATACCATTTGTCATAATATCCCGCCTTGCGGTCGCGGTATCCCGCCGCCTCGTCTTTCTTTGCGGTTTCCGCTTTGATTGCCTCGTATTGCGCGGGCGTAATGCTTTCGCCGTTTGCCAAAAGATAGCGCGTTTCGCCGTTGACATAGTAAGTAATCATTTTGTCGCCTCCGTTGTGGTGTTTCCGTAAAGTGTCAAAAATGCGATTTCGTGAGGAGTGAGGGGAAGTCCGAGCGTTTTTTTTGCCATAATTTTTTTTAATGTTTCCGTGGTTTGGTTGTTCATTTTGCGCCTCCGATTTTAATTGTTGCCGTGCTTGTCGGCGTATTCTTTGCATGCGGCGCGGATAACGACGGTATATCTATCGCCGCGATCTTCCGCAATCGCTCTCAACGTCTTGTCAATATCGGCGGGGATTTGCGCCGTTATTTGCACGTTCTTTTTTGTGCATGCGTCTTTTTTTGCCGTTTCCGTCATGGTGTACCTCCATAAAATAAAAGTGGGTTTGTTGCAACAAACCCACTTTTGAAAGGTTAAAAACCCGTATAAAACAAAAATAGGCTTGTTTTTTAACAAACCTATTGTAAATCAGCAAATATTTTTTATAAAATTGCTTGACAATATAATAGTATTTTGATAATATAAATAGGCTGTCAGTTTGACAGCAATGTTTTTCGTGTAGAAAAACAACTTCGACTGTCGTTGGAGATGCGTAGTCTGACAACTGCATAGGAAGAAAGAGAGAGAAAGAGAAAGATAGAAAGAGAAG